>NZ_JTHE03000079.1:0-4427 GCF_000817775.3 Lyngbya confervoides BDU141951 | reverse complement strand
TGGGCCGAAAGGCTGTTGAGGGCGTTGGGAGGTGGAGATACGCTTTGTATTGGCCCTCACCCCCGGCCCCTCATTGGGAGAGGGGGGCGATGCTTCCTGTCTCTCAGCGCCTGACTTGGTTTGGTTTGTTGCTGTTGTTTTAATGATTTAAGTCTATGTCGATCGCTCGTCATCATGCGGAATGGTTGTCTCTGGTGGAGGCGTCGGGGCCGTTTTTGAGTTTGCCGGTTTTGGAGCAGGTGTTTCCCCAGGGCTTGGAGGCGCATGAACCGGAGCATCGGAGGCGGTTGGTGCAGGCTTATGAAGAGTGGCAGGATAATCAGCAGGGATTAAAGCCGGAACGGGAGATTCATCGGGCGTGGGTGGCGTTTGTGCTGACGGAGACGTTGGAGTTTCCGGAGGCGGTGCTGAAGTCGGGGCAGGAGATTCCGAATGGGTTGACGGTAAGGTTTGAGGTGCATCAGGAGACGGTGCGGCCAGATTGGGTGGTGATGGATCCGATTGCGCCCGATGCAGGGAAGGGGGCAACGTCTAGGCCGCGATTGCTGGTGCAGTATTTCCCGCCGGAGCAGAATTTAGACAAGAGTGTGAAGGGGTCGCGGTGGGCGGCGAGTCCGGCGACGCGGATGATGGAGTTGCTGCACGCCTGTGATGTGCGCTTGGGGCTGATTACCAATGGCGAGCATTGGATGTTGGTGAATGCACCGAAAGGGGAGACGACGGGCTATATCTCTTGGTATGCGAATTTGTGGCAGGAGGAGGCGATCGCCCTTCGTTCGTTTCGGTCGTTGCTGTGGGCGGAGCGGTTCTTTAATGTGCCAGAGGAAGAAACCCTAGAGGCGATGTTGGCGCAGAGTGTGAATAGCCAGCAGGAGGTGACGGATCAGCTTGGGTTTCAGGTACGAAAGGCGGTGGAGGTGCTGGTGCAGTCCATTGACCGCATTGATCTAGACCGAAATCGGGAGCTATTGGTGGGGGTGTCGGAGACGCGGCTCTATGAGGCGGCGTTGACGGTGATGATGCGGCTGGTGTTTTTGCTATTTGCGGAGGAGAACAAGCTAATTCCACCCCATGAGACGGAGTTTTATGAGGCGCATTATGCGGTTTCGACGCTGCGGGAGCAGTTGCGGGAGTTGGCGGATCAGCAGGGTGAGGAGATTTTAGAGCGAAAGCAGGATGCTTGGTGTCGTTTGTTGGCGACGTTTCGGGCGGTGTATGGCGGGGTGTATCACGATGCGCTGATGATTCCCGCCTATGGGGGGAGTTTGTTTGATCCGGATCGGTTTCCGTTTTTGGAGGGGCGTAAGGTGGGGTCATCCTGGGAACAGGAGGCGGCGGTGCCGATGGCGATTAATAACCGGACGGTGTTGCATTTGCTGGAGGCGTTGCAGGTGTTGCAGATGCGGGTGAGCGGCGGGGTGGAGTCGCGGAAGCTGTCGTTTCGGGCGTTGGATATTGAGCAGATTGGCCATGTATATGAGGGTTTGTTGGATCATACGGCGGTGCGGTCTGAGGATCCAATTTTGGGGTTGGCGGGGACGAAGAATCAGGAGCCGGAGGTTTCGTTGGTGGAGCTGGAGCGGCTACGGGGGCAGGGTGAGGAGGCGTTGCTGAAGTTTTTGAGGCAGGAGACGGGGCGGGGGGTGTCGCCGTTGAAAAAGGCGTTAGCGTTGGAGGCTGATGCTGGGGATGCGCCCCCCCGGCCCCCCAATTCTGGGGGTAGACCCAGAGGGGGGCTGGAGGCGCGAGAGGCGCAGCGGTTGTTGATTGCTTGTGGCAATGATGAGGAGTTATATGAGCGGGTGTTGCCGTGGGCGCGGCTGCTTCGGGAGGATACGTTTGGGTATCCGGTGGTGATTCCGGCGGGGAGTGTGTATGTGACCGAGGGGTCGGATCGGCGGCAGACGGGGACGCATTATACGCCTCGGAGTCTGACAGAGGAGATTGTGAAGTATACGCTGGAGCCTTTGGTATATGAGGGAGTGGCTGAGGGGGAGCCGGAAGAGAAATGGCGCTTGAGGTCGGCGGCGGAAATCCTGAAGCTGAAGGTTTGCGATATGGCAATGGGGAGTGGGGCGTTTTTGGTGCAAACCTGTCGCTACTTGGCAGAACGCCTAGTGGAAGCCTGGGAACTCAACATTCAAAACTCAAAACTCAAAACTTCCGGCTCAAAAGTCATTCAAATTTCTCCCGATGGATCGCTCTCAGTTGGGGCGGTGTCGGAGTTGATTTTGCCGAGCGATGAGGATGAGCGGCTGGCGGTGGCGCGGCGGATTGTGGCGGACCGGTGTTTGTATGGGGTGGATAAGAATCCGTTGGCGGTGGAGATGGCGAAGCTGTCGCTGTGGTTGATTACGCTGCAAAAGAATAAGCCGTTTACGTTTTTGGATCATGCGTTGCGCTGTGGGGATTCGCTGATTGGGGTGAGTTTGGAGCAGTTGCGCTATTGGAATATGGATACGACGGTGAAGCAGGAGGAGCTGTTTGCGGATCAGGTGCGGCGGGATATTGGCAAGGTGATTGATCTGCGGCGGCAGATTGCGGCGTTGGGGGATCAGTCGGTGCAGGCGCAGAAGCAGAAGGGGTATTTGTTGGCTCAGGCGAATGCACGGGCGAATAATTTGCGGGATGGGTGTGATCTGCTGCTGTCGGCTTATTTTAATACGCTCAAGAAGAGCCGGCAGGAGGATGCGCGGAAGATTTTGCTGCGGGCTTATCGGGACAATATAGATGTGCCGGAGGAGTTGGCGGCGTTATTGGGCAATGAAAATGTGATGCCGTTTCATTGGGAGTTGGAGTTTCCGGAGGTGTTTGTGGATGGGGAACGGCAGGGGTTTGATGCGATCGTGGGGAATCCGCCGTTTCAGGGAGGGAAGAAGATTAGTACCTTTCTTGGCTTAACTTATCGTCATTTTATAGGTGAGCATATTGCAAATAGTGTTAAAGGGAGTGCTGATCTTTGTGGATTCTTTCTTTTAAGAGCTGGAATGTTAATTGATAGCCAAGGAACTCTTGGTTTGATAGCGACAAATACTATCTCACAAGGAGATACTCGTGAAGTTAGTCTAGAGCAGTTGCTAAGTCGAGGTTTTTCTATCCCACGTGCGGTGCCTAGCAGGCCTTGGCCAGGAGCCGCATCACTAGAAGTGGCTCAAGTATGGCTACATAAAGGAGAATGGAATCAGAAATACATACTTGAGAATCAGATCGTAGAAGGCATTACAGCTTTTCTAACTGTTCCAGGAAAAATTGTAGGGAGTCCATATCGATTAGCCGCCAATCAAAACAAATCTTTTCAGGGAACTGTGGTACTGGGAACGGGTTTCATTTTAGAATCTGACGAAGCAGCATCAATTATCACAAAAAATCCAGAAAATGCTAAAGTCATTTTTCCTTATCTGAATGGCCAAGATCTAAACTCTCGTCCTGATCAATCTCCAAGTCGTCAGATTATAAATTTCTTTAATTGGCCACTTGATGCTGAGAATGACGATCCTGAGAATCCGAAAGGGCCTCCGTATGCATCAGACTTTCCTGACTGTTTGGCCATCCTCACTGAAAGAGTTAAACCTCAACGGGATGAAGTTGTCGCTAGAGGCAAACAAATTCATGAATATGATTATTGGAAATTTTGGGATAAGAGACCTGAGCTTTATGGGGCGATCGCGGATTGCGATCGGGTTTTAGCCATCCCTCTTGTCTCGAAATACTGCATTTGTGCTTGGGAGCCCAGTAATTTTGTCTATTCTCATGCACTGGGCATCATATCCTCTGCAAAGACTTCAATGTTTACGCTTATTCAGAGTAATATCCACGAATATTGGTCTAGAGCACAAGGATCAACACTAGAAACCCGAATGCGATACACTCCATCAGATTGCTTTGAAACCTTCCCCTTCCCCAAAAGCCTCACCACCCTCGGATCCATTGGCGAAACCTACTACACCCACCGCCAATCCATCATGCGCGATCGAGAAGAGGGCTTAACCAAAACCTACAACCGCTTCCACGACCCCGACGAGCAAGACGAAGCCATTCAAACCCTCCGCGATCTACATATTCAAATGGATCAAGCCGTGGCATCGGCCTATGGCTGGGACGATCTGAATTTAGACCACAGCTTCCACGACACCAAACAGGGGCTGCGGTTTACCATCAGCGAAGCGGCGCGGCGGGAAGTCCTCGATCGGCTGTTGGAGCTAAATCATCAGCGCTATGCCGAGGAGGTGGCGCTGGGATTGCATGAGAAGAAAAAGAAAAAAGGGACGAAAGGGCGATCGAAGGGGACGAGTAAAAAGAAAAGCGATCGGGCTAAAGGAGGGCAGTTAGGGTTGTTTTAGAGGGGGAGCCCTCAACCCCTACCCGCTTCTCCCAGGTTTGGGCGAAGGGGAACCGGCCAACGTTGTGCATCCTACCGCCTCCCCTCT
>NZ_JTHE03000077.1 GCF_000817775.3 Lyngbya confervoides BDU141951 | reverse complement strand
GTCTTGCAAAACTAGCTTATCTCCTCTTTTCGCAATCTTCAGAAATGACCTGATTTTTTTAAGCCTGAGTAGTTACGATTAATTTCCTAAATGATTGTCTCGCGAGTATTGAGATGGAAAGGGTTGCAAACATAGATCTGCCCGAATCCCTCTGTTCGGCGATCGCCAACCCCCATGTTCTCCAGATGTTCGAGGGCACGAAGCCAGTCGCACTCGTGCTCTGAATGAATGCTATATAGAAAGCAGGCACCTTTTTGGGTGATCAAATCCGTGTCTTTCATCAACCCCCAGGCCGAATTCCACCCCGAAACGTAGTCATAACTACAAGAGGATCCTTCAAGTTGGAGACTGTCGTTCGGGATATTGGCAAATTCCTGCAACAGCTGGGGAGACAATACCATGGTACGCTGCCAATCCTCTTGCAAAATAGCGTCGGACTCTAAATTAATGGAGAAAAAACGAAGCTGCTTGAAGGTCTCGGCGTTAATTGTGGCATTCATGGCAAACAACTGATTCCATTGCCTCCATTGTTTGCCAACACATTGATTAAAGGTGTCATATCGCTTTCGGAAATTAAGCTTTTTCTTGAGACGCTTTGCCTCTAATTTCACTTTGCCTAGTCCCCTAGAGGCACTTCCCCCAACTCGGATAATTCTGCCGTCAAGAAATTTGACCAGAGGATCGCATAAAGACTGGTCAGGCAGATGCAGGTAACTCATGAAACAGGCTGGATGATTCTTTCCAGATTCAGTTTCATTAATCACCTCAATGCTATACAAGATTTTCTCTTGGGCAGTGGCACGACGACGATTAATACCTACCCGTGTTAGCAAACGAGTTGAAACGCTAGGGGTGACATATTGACCGGCAGCAATTTCTTGATAAAACCCGGACAGGGGCTCTACTCGGCCACCCGCTTCATCCGGAAAAACTGGATCGTAAATTTGGCCATGAAGTCGAGCGCAATATCGATCAATCAGCGTGTCGAACACACCCGCACCTTTTCCAATGAATCCAGGGTTCGATTTGGCGGTTGCCGCTGTACTCGGAATCACCCGAGTTAGAGCAGGATTTTGAATCTTACTATATTCTACAGGATAGGCATTCTGAAAAATAGCTGCATTTTCACCTAAAAATAAGGCATTAAAGTCATCTTCTCCCGTAGAAAAATCATGATTTTCTGATTCTGACAGTCGGATCAATTCACTGGCGATTGCCCCCCGGATCACTGATCCTGGAATATAGGTTTCTGACTGACTAATCGAGCCTCCGGGTTTACTGCGACCAATGGCAAGGGGGGCTTGTGCGTTCAAGACTAACTGAATACAGGTCATCCTTCACCTCGCTTCGGGAGAAGTTTGAACCAGTCAGTCTCTGTGGGGGTGGGAAAATCTTGCGAATTAACGGCGATCCAGCCTAGCCCAGAGGATTTACTCCCTCCTAGCGCCCTGATCAAGCTTAATCCAGCTAGCACAAGGGGAATTGTTTGCTCAGGATACCCAGGCTGGAGTTGAATGCTTCCTGTAAAAGACAACTTGGCATTTTGAGGGGAGGTTTCTAAGAAATAGAGCTTTTGATCCTCGGCCACTTTCCGTCTGCGATTAATCGTGACGCCTGGACGAAGAACCTCAAAAAAAGTTGAATCGGTTAATGGACAAACTAAGTCATCAAACAGTAATCTTGATGGTAGGGAAGGACTACCAAAAATTTGGCACGCAAGGCAATGATGCTCTGGTTGATGATGAGAGCTTGGGCACATGGAATCTGCTTGCGGTGATTCGCAGATTTCCCACCCTAAACCGCGCGCAATTTTTTCGCATTCATGGCGTAGTCGACCTTTGAGGTGGGATGCCGGAATTATGAGTTGCCCATTGGTTTTTCGAATCATTGGTTTATCCGCCAGTGAGCCCGATGATCCTCCTGCTCCAATCGATAGGGCGGATTGAATGGTGATCGAGAGTGAAATGTTCTCCGGCTCATGGCCGACTAGACTCTGGAGCTGAATCATCGCAGGGCCTCCGAAGCTTGGGGGAGAATGGCTGGACGCTCTTCCGATTCTGAGATAAAAGGATAGAGATCCACCAATTCACGCCAGTTGGTTTCATAGATTGGCTTGTCTTTGAGTTTCTGAATCCAAGGTGCTAGGTTTCCTTCATTTTCTCGGGCTTTACACCAGGTATTTTCAAAGAAAGTTTGAAGTTGTTGTTGACCTGCTTTGTTTAACCGCACTCGAAAATAGCGGTAATTAAGAATTGCGGTTTTCTTTCCTTGCTCAAGCAAGCTACGGATTTGATAGAGCTGCGATCGCGGAAAATCAGCTTTTTTTAAGGCTGTTACTGTCTTGATGAGACCGTCAATTTCGTGCAAAGTATAGGGAGATCCATAGAGCTTTAAGGTGTTTTTCCCGACCTTCTTGATTAAGCCGTTCTCGCGAAATGACTTCACGTTGGAGGAAATCATGTTCACCCCTTTAAGAACCAAGAAGTCAATGGTTCCACCTTGATAGCTATCTGCAAAGGATTTAGCATAGTGTTTTGCTGATTTCAGGAGTTGATTGGTGAGAAACTCGGCATAGTAAATGGGGGTTGTGTCACTGGTTAATAAAACACCTGCTGACATACTCAGCAGACATTCACTGGTGGGTGCTGTCTCTAAATAGCGATGACGAAAGGGCTTCTCAAGTCGGTGTTGATATTGAGGATTTAAGCTCAGCAGCCGTCTCTCAAATTCTTCGCAAAGCGTTTTGGCGATCGCTAAAGCTTGACTGGCAGGAACGATCAGCAACACATCATCTCCGCCAATGGTTAAAATCTCAAAGGGGTGAACTCTTTCGCCGTTCCGAGATTGCGTTGATTCTTCTTCTAAGTGTTTAAGCGTATGCGGATGTAAATGTTGGGCCAAGGCAACGTAAACGGACTCTTCCGTGGCTTGCGACACATCCTCACTAAATTGACGATAATCGACGGCCGATCGAATTTTTCTCTGGATATATCCTCCCATGTTATTGCCATCAGCATAAATATAGGCAACATAGCCCTTTGGAATACTTGCATTCCCTACTTCCCTAAGATTCAGGGCTTCACTGACGCCTTCTGAAGACAGTCCTTGATAATATTGATCTTTCAGAGGGGATGTCTCTAGAAATTCAGTGAAACGGTTCACCCAGCTCCGAATTTTTCCCGGCTCCCAGGGAGTAAATTCACTCGATTTAAACCAAGCCTCAGAAACTCTTTCACGTTTAGCGATTGCTCCCATCCAACGCTTTCGCAACAGGGGATCTGAATAGATGGGACCCTCAGGAAGCTGGACTCGACTGACGCCGCCTCGCTTATTATTGAGATCTCGATGTAAATAAGGATGTGTCTCAAGCATGGGTGGAAAAGCCCGACTTGGACGTAACTGCCCATTACTCAGCCTGGCTACATCTTTATCAAAACCACTACGCCGTTGGTTAAATAGGTTCGCCAACCGCCGCACTAGCTCGTTAAAGCTTTTAACCTGCTGAAAGCGCTCAAGGTATCCACTGCGATTGCTAGCTTGACCAAAGTACGCCTCCACCAATGGGTGTCTGTAGTTTTTTAGATACCACTCGACCCACTGAGTGTCGCTGACTGAATCCGGCAGTAAACCCCATGCAAATTCTGCTAGTTTAAAATTTTCACCTACGGCGCATGCATTTGCAGTGATTGTTTCTGATATGTATCGCTTTTCAATCGCAGCAGCCAAGTCTTGGGTGAAAGCGGGAGGACACATCGCCAGGATATTGCCGCCTGACGTATAAATAATTAACTCTGGAATCAGCGCCTGAGCAAGGGAAGGGTAACAATCTTCGAGCCAATCTAGTATTTTTTTGCAAAATGTCGGATTTTCGTGACAGTCTCGAAATTCTTGCCTAGATGCCGCTCCAAAGAAAGCAGGTAAGTCAACCAAATTGATTCGATCTAATAGTGCGGAAGCCCCCCTCACCTCTGGTAATTTAGATGACTCGAACACATATTGTTTGATTTTCGTGGCTCCTCCATAAACCAACCCAATGCGTTGAGTCCATAGCTCTGGACAAGCTTGAAGAGTAGACTCTAGCTTAGCTTGACTTTGTGGGAAAGTTTCGGAAAGTTTTTGAAAAGATTGAAAAACGCTCGAAGCGCCACCTTGGGCTTCAAGGATTGGGAAGACTACCCCTTCCTGAAATTGTTTGATGAAGTTTGGATCTTGTGGTTCACGCTCGCCTCCCCAAGCTAAGCACCAAACAAAAGCTTTATCAATAGATAATTTAATTTTGGGGTTCGTCATGGTCCAGTAAAGTCAGAAGATGCTCGGGTGGGGATATGGCTTACGCCCAGGTTGATGATTATGGCGAAGGCTTGAAAAGCGGTTTTCAAACTTGAATTTGAGTTTCGAAAGCGTTTATCCTGAAGGGAAGGATAGAGCAACGGGGCACACCCCTAGCAGGGAGAATACCGTGATGTTCACGCTGTCATCCCTGCGCCAGGATTGCGATAGAAAGAAGCAACTGAATTTTTGGCTTATTTATGAAAATTTAGCATCTAAAATTCAGGAATAAAATTATTTTAATTATTTCTTTTATATTTGTTGTGTTGCAGTAGTTTTTCTATATCTAACGTATATATCCGCTGTTTTTTGGAGCACAACACCTTAAAAATCTAGATCATTGATTATGTCTTCGGCGATCCAGTTGCTAATTTCTCCTGTCAGGTTCACGGTGGTTCGCAGAGAAAAGACCTTTACCTTAACTGGATTAGGGAGGGTGCTGAGTTCTGCCTTCAAGCTTTCTGGATCGAGGTTACAGCAGACCAGAGCGACCTTGGCTTCCGACCCGCCCATTTGCTGGGCACGATGGGCAGCTTCCAGCAGCTTTTGCTTACACAGTTTTCGTCTTTCTGAGGTGGTGCAGGAGAGGGCGTAGAGCTGGTAGCAGCGGGTAAACGCCACATCAAACTCAAACCCGTAGGTTCCATCGACGGACAGTTTAAAGTTTCGCCCCACATCTGCAATCCCATGGCTGTCAACAAGGGTTTTGATACAGGCCAGGGTATAGTGCTCAAGCCAGAGCCCTCCGAACCAGTTGCTCATCTCGATTACAGACCTAAACCCGAGGTTCTGGGCTAGGTAGGCAGACTTGACCCGCGAATTTCGATTAGACAATCGATCGCGAATAAACTCCACAAGTTTGAGGGGGAGGCGACTCAGGTCAATAAAGTCCCTAAAAATACGATCCTCGGCATACCTGAGGGTGGACTGGTACCACCAATTGCGCCATTGGGTGGATGTCTGAGCTGACGAGCATATCTGGGCGAGGAGTCCGCTCAGCTGAGGTAAATGGGCAGAATTGGGGGTTTCGTCCGCTAGGGGGGTGTTGTGCAGCTGAAAGAGGGTCTGTAGCGAGAGGGAAATATCCTGGGCGGAGATTGGGAGTTTTTCAGCGGGGTTATTGGCATGGTCGACCATGATGGCGCGATCGCGAGGATTTAAATAGGTAAACAGTGTTTGCCGTTTTGCTCGTCCAAAGGCAATGTAGGCGTGCACCGACATGGCTTTGGTGCCCCCGGTGTAGTTCAGGCCGATGCTCTCATCCGTGGGAATTTGGGCAAGAATGCCCCGCACCAGCTCCCGAATTTTATAGGCATTGGAGTCCGCGTCTTGCAGGGACCGTAGCTCAACCTGATAACCATCCTGGAGCAACTGTTGTTCTAGATTGGATGCCTGGGTTTGTGTTCCGGAAGAATGGATTAAATAAAGATTTCCTTGGGCCACCGCCAAGAGTCTGGCACTGACGTAATTGGGTAGCGTATTTCCTCCCACCAAAAGGAAAAGATGCTGACGTTGATAGGGCCTGAAGTCAGTCATGAGGGTACGAGGCTCCTCCAGACTGGAGGGCGCGATTGGCTAGTTTGCTATAGGTTTTTACGGATTGATAGGGGATCTCCAGCTCCTGGGCGATCGCCACCAGTGATTCGCCCCGTTCATGGCGGGCATAGACGGTTGCCCACAGTTCGGCGGACTTGCGACCGCGATCGCCTCCCTGGCGTTTTTTCTGGCTCAGAAAGAAATCACTCAGGGACTGAATCCGCTCTGCCAAGGCGGTTTCCGCGACTGCGGGGAGATGATCCATCCACGCTTTAGACCAGCCGAGACGGGTGTAGCCCAGGCCGTGGGTTGTTTTGTGACCTGTTCCGCAATAGGGGGCAAGGCGACAGAGGGCATAAAACAGCCGGACAAAGTCTGGCTTCTGCTGGGCGCTGGCGTCGAGGACCAGTTCAATATTTCCTAGAAAGCCGGTAAACAGGCCTTGTTTTCCAGCCGTTGTGCGGGTGGTTTTGAGTTCATGGCGGCTGATCATCACATGCTGATCGACCCAGTCCAGGAATGGGGCAGGATCAAAGGTGCGGGGGGCAAACTGATTCCAGCGCCGCAGATAGCTGGCTAACAGGTGCGGCGGATTCGGTAAGGGGATGTGATGCCCATGCCGCCGAAAGCTGGTGGGGGAGAGGAAACTCAAGCTGATCGACTGGGTTTGCCGCCTTGACCAAAGGGTGCTGTAGGTGGTGGCGGTAAGGGCGATGGCGATCGCTTTAATCTGCCAGGTTTGTTGATAGAGGTGCAGGCGTTTGGGCTGGCGTTTGACCCAGTGGCTGAGCCACTGCACAAAGGGGGATGAAAAGCCATTGATCTGCCATTCATAGGTGTGGCTGGGGCTGATGGTGAGGCTTTGAGTCCGGTCGAAGGTGAGGCTGTGGAAGCGGGAGATGGAAAAGCTTTTTTCGGTTTGATTATCGTGCATTTTCGTGGCCAGAGCCGGGTCGTCTTGCTTGACTTGGTTCAGCAACCAGGCATGTAACCCAACGGCGTACTGCACGCTTAGGCTGTCTGCTTGATTGGGCTGTAACGTTAATCGAAGCCCCACCAGTTGCGAGTTTGGCGGCCATTTCAGGGCTGATTTTTGGGTGGCCAGAATTTGGGGGGCTTGGGGGATCATGGGAAACTCAACGCCATGATTGGATCGGAAGGGGTTGCGTTGCTGTGATTCTATCAACTGGGTTGATCCAAGCAGGTAGAAGATGATGGCGTTGAAGAGGTATTTTCGAGGCGATCGCCCCATCGCACTGGCCAAAATGTAAAATTTTCATGACATTTTTTGAAACTCTCGTTTGAGGTATCAAGTTTTACGCTTTTCCCTGACAGGATAAGTCGCTGCTTGCTCCTGTCCTACAAGGCTTTTCAGGAATTGCAAAAACTTTATAAAGAGATGGAAGCACGCCAGTTTGCTACTCTAAAATAATTACATTCACGGATGTCCCCCGATCCTTGAAAACCGCATAACTTCGTTGACCTCCGTGAAGTCATTGATTTTACTGGGTTCTATAGGTCAATGAACTCTCTTAATTGAGAATGGCTAGGGTTTATTGACAGGTAATTGAGACATGCGTGAAAAGTGCTGATCCGAGCCCTGTCAGGTAAGGGTTTCAGCCGGTACTGTCACCCGACCCATTCCCCCGAAAGGGGATAGAAACGCACTGTGCATATAAGTGGAAGTCGAACTTTTCGGGATGGTCACCCGACCCATTCCCCCGAAAGGGGATAGAAACAGGAAAATCCTCCCCATTCGTGTCTGGTTGCCCCTGGTCACCCGACCCATTCCCCCGAAAGGGGATAGAAACCTTCTGAACGGTTGTTCAAGATAGATAGATGAATCCGGTCACCCGACCCATTCCCCCGAAAGGGGATAGAAACTTGAATTCTGATGGCTTCTGGGGATTCAACTTAGAGTCACCCGACCCATTCCCCCGAAAGGGGATAGAAACGTCATCCAGCATCTGCTGAGTCGCCCAATTCTCCATTGGGGTCACCCGACCCATTCCCCCGAAAGGGGATAGAAACTCACCAAACGGTAAGTCTATAGAAATGTTCCAGGGTCACCCGACCCATTCCCCCGAAAGGGGATAGAAACGACAAACTGCTTTTTGTCCGCGCTGACAACTAATGGTCACCCGACCCATTCCCCCGAAAGGGGATAGAAACAAACCGCTTTTTGCCAAGGGATTGTTGCGTCAGGTGCAAAGTCACCCGACCCATTCCCCCGAAAGGGGATAGAAACCGCTCGACTGGTAGCGATTAACAGTCAAGACCGACGACGTCACCCGACCCATTCCCCCGAAAGGGGATAGAAACTCTCTTTTTGTATCCTGATAACTAGACTTGGAACTGCTACAAGTCACCCGACCCATTCCCCCGAAAGGGGATAGAAACTAGTTCCCACATGAGAAGCAGCCACGCCGTGGTGACCGTCACCCGACCCATTCCCCCGAAAGGGGATAGAAACTGGGATTCGCTCTCTATTCTCAAAAAGGGCCGTCCCGCTTGGTCACCCGACCCATTCCCCCGAAAGGGGATAGAAACGCTTCCGGCGAGAACCGGAGTGGCCATAAGTGTAAGGGGTGTCACCCGACCCATTCCCCCGAAAGGGGATAGAAACCCGGTGCCGGAGGTTTGCTCCACCCGCCGCTATCCATCGTCACCCGACCCATTCCCCCGAAAGGGGATAGAAACTCCATAATCCTTGCGGCCTCGTACCTCCTCTATCGACGGGTCACCCGACCCATTCCCCCGAAAGGGGATAGAAACACGTTGTGCCCGCCCAAGTCGTCGGTTAATGGTCACGTCACCCGACCCATTCCCCCGAAAGGGGATAGAAACAGTCGTGCTAGCTGGGATGAGAGTTCTTTTTGGTCACGTCACCCGACCCATTCCCCCGAAAGGGGATAGAAACTCCACTCAGGGAAATCTGGAATCTCACTGTTGAAACTTGTCACCCGACCCATTCCCCCGAAAGGGGATAGAAACACTGATTGGATAGGGAGAGTTCTGCACCGATGGCGCGACTTGTTACCCGACCCATTTCCCTGAAAGGGGATAGAAACCGGATTGGCCCAGCCCTTGAGCCGATCATTCAGAAGGCGAGTCACCCGACCCATTCCCCCGAAAGGGGATAGAAACAGTTCGTCGGAATTACGCCACTGGGCGACAAGACTTTGGTCATCCGACCCATTCCCCCGAAAGGGGATAGAAACGGCAATGGCTTGATAGTCGGTTTCTTTGACCTTTTTGGGTCACCCGACCCATTCCCCCGAAAGGGGATAGAAACAAATCACGCTGAGGCTTTGTGCAGGCCATTGTCGCTTCGTTGCCCAACCATCTCCCCCGAAAGGGGATAAAAACTTCTCATCACCCGTGAACGTGGTGATGTCCAGATCGAGTTGCCCAATCATCTCCCCGAAAGGGGACATCAACATTTACTGGAGAAAAATGATGAAAACTCTAAATCCCAATCCGCGATCGCCCCGCAGCCTGGAGATCTCTAAACTCCAGATATCCACTACTTTTCCCAGAACAGAAAATAGTGCAGCAATCTTTAGGCCGAGCGCGGGGAGCTGTATGGCGACCCATTCTGGCTGTGGCGGCCAATGTAGCCTGCCTGCGGATGGACATCATTGGCATAACTGCGACAGATGTGGCCAGGGGTTCGTTTAATTGCGCGCTAACTGCCACTCCAACTTCTCGGGAGGGATTCAAATGCTGAAATTCGCCCCCACTAGTCTTCCAACCCCAAAGGCTCAGATCCGGTGTGGTCTTGGCCCCTGTCGATTGTGCTCCTGTTTTGCCTTTAGAGGATCTGGCAATATTTGCGAGGACTGCGGACACCATTACGGAGACCACACCACAAAGCCGTTCCTTGACCCAGGCCAGGTAAAGGCTAGGACAGCGCATTGGCAAATTCCCCCCACCATAGGAGCGGGCCAATGAATACGCGACTGACCGCCTGGTTAGAGAATTCGATGCTGTCGCGGATCGCCAACGAGGGCGTTTCAGACCCGTCGATGTGGGGGCAACGATATGACCCCCTGTGTCCGAGCGAGTTCTACCGTGGGTACGCAACTCTACTGGCCCAGGTGGATCGGGAACTTCGATCCAATCCAAATCTCGCCGCCCTGCGCCAGTTGATTGACGCCCTTGACCTGGCCATTAAAGCGATGCCCGCTGACGAACGACGGAACGGCGCAAACTTCGCACTTTGCAACGTGGCTGCCTACGCAGAAAAGGGAACCATCGCCCAGATCCGGGCAACGTTGACCGCTGAATTGGTGTGTATTGCCCGCTGCTTCGTTCATAATCAAGCACGAGGTCTTTAAACGCACCCCACATGCCAAAA
Source organism: Lyngbya confervoides BDU141951 (assembly GCF_000817775.3). Classification (GTDB taxonomy): domain Bacteria; phylum Cyanobacteriota; class Cyanobacteriia; order Thermosynechococcales; family Thermosynechococcaceae; genus Lyngbya; species Lyngbya confervoides. The sequence goes on along the minus strand of NZ_JTHE03000077.1, from coordinate 18,057 downwards.
CCCCAAACCATTATTTGCACCGTGGGCACCAGCTTGTTCAAGCCCAATCTGTTTGGCTTGCCCAGCGATGACGCTTACGCAGACTGGCTGAATAAACAGCCCGAGCGCGATCGCCCCTTGCTGTCCCTGGAGATCATTCACCGCCTGCGGCAGCATCTACAGGATCAGCAATGGGAGCAGATTGCCCAAGATTTAACCCGCTTAGACGGCTCAACCCGACTCTGCGGCGCAGAAATTAATTCCATCCATGACCTGATCTTGAATGACTACTGCCAGCCCAGCCTGCACATTGTTTTGTGTCATTCCGCCACCGAGGAAGCGCGGAAAATTGCGGAAATTCTCAAGGTTTATTTTCGGCGGAACCCCGGACACCACACGACCGCCACGGTGGAAATCGACGGATTGATTGACAGCAATCCCAAAACATTTCGGACGCAGGGGCTGAGAAACCTGGTCAAAGCCCTGGGAAAGACCTATCAAGACGCAAAGACACCGGTGGCGATTAATGCCACCGGCGGCTACAAAGCCCAAATCGCGATCGCCGTTTTAGTGGGTCAAGCCCTGGGCATTCCAGTGTTCTATAAGCACGAGCGGTTCAGCGAAATTATTCCGTTCCCGCCAATGCCCATTGATCTGGACTTCAACCTCTGGCTGGCGCAATACCACTGGTTCCATGCCTTTGAAACCCACGACATCCTGCAGTGGCAGGTTCTGTGCCAGGACGGTCTGACCGCAGACTGGGACGAGCGGATGGAACCCCTGGTGGAAAAAGAGGGGAACGAGATGGCCCTTTCTCCCGTGGGGCAAATCTTCCATGAACGCTTCAAGCAAAAATACGCAGATCACCTACTGGCGCTGCTGCCCCTACACAGCGATCGCAAGGTTGAAGCCCATATTTCTCCGTTTGAAGAGTTGACCCTGGCTCCCGCCGCAAACAACAAAGAGCCGTCGATGTCTCAGCATGGCTGGAGACAGGCGCGATCGCCGATCAAACATTTTATGCAAAGAATCGTAGACGAAGCCCCCTACGTAAAAACCTGCCGCACCTACTACTGGAGTCCAGATTTAGGCCAGCCGACTCATTTCCGTGTATCCAGGGGCGAAATTGACGGTATTTTTAGCAACGGATCCTGGACGACCAAGTTTAAGGTTGTGACGACCGCCACCACGGATCAACAAAGGCAATGCGCGGTGGTTGATCTCAATCAACGGTTTGCCTCGTGAGGTCGTCCCCCCAATGTAAGACTGGATCGAAATCTAGCTCAATCGGGCGCAGCGGCGCGGATTGGATCGGTTCGCCCTGGTCATCGCGGGGTGACTCCATATACTGCATTCTCCGCCCCGGTGTAACACAGGCCATCGCCAGCGAGACGCTCATGGTGGCAAAGCCCCCGGTGATATCAGCAATCATCGCCCTGGACTTGATATCTGTGGTGGCAAAAATGTCTTCGGCCACCCGAAACAGCTGGTCATCAAAATAGGGATTGACGATATACTCCGATCGGTGATTCACCGATATTGTTTCTGATCCATACACCACGCGAATGTATTCTTTTAATAGAAATCCGGTCTGAAATGACTGGTCGCTACAAATCAGCCAAACTTCCCGCAGCGTCTTTTGATGATAGGTAATCGCACACAGTTGTGGATATAAATTTGAAGCTTGAATGGAGATCGCGTCAAAATCGCTTGCCTGCACCGCTGCGCCAGGAGTGGCCAAAAATTTAACTTTCTCCTCCAAATTTTCAACACCCTTAACTCGATAGGGACTCAAGAGCAAGATTAGGCCCTTGGCGGGTTTGGGCGATCGCACCTCCAGCCGGACGCGACATTGGAGACGTCGATACCGATCAAAAATCCACCAAATTCCAAATAACGTCGCTACACAAATTGCACCGATCACATTTAAGGTCAAACTTCCAGCGGTGCAAATAGCAATGATATAGGAGAGCGTCGCAAAACCCATAAATTCCCAGGGACTACTGGGTGAAAACAGATGTTTGAAGTGGAATTGCTTGGTTTTGAGTGCCATTATTTTTCAGAGAAAATCATTCAGGGCGATAGGTGGACAGAGAAATGAACAGTTGCTCGAGCTGTTCTAAGTTCTGAGAGGCAATCCTACGTTCTTGACAAAGGTCAATGAAAGAATCCAGCAGCCACAGACAGTCCTGTTTACTGGCATTAAAGCGGTTCCAGAACGGATCGCCAAAACGCTGATAATCGTGCCATTGACAGCGCGTGTTGTGAAGTTTATCGGCGATCGCCACCCTTAGCGCCGATTCAGAGGCCTCCGCGAGCGTTTCCAAGTAGGCTTCCTTGCGCTGCCGCCAGGGAGGCTTCGGGGTCACAACTGCATCTGATAAAGCCTGAACAATCTCAGCCACTGCGTCCCCACAGTGCTGTTGAATATCAGCCAAAGTGTCCAGCCCTCCCTGGTCTTCAACCGCGTCGTGCAGCAGCGCCGCGATCGCCTCGGTTTCGTTTCCCCCATCTTCAAGCACCAGGGCAGAAACGGCCATCAAATGGCTGATATAGGGAATTTGACTCCCCTTGCGAACTTGATCACGATGAAGTGATTCAGCCAAGGCAAAAGCAGCGGAAAAGCGATCGCTCAGGATGGGGTGTTCGGTTGTTTCGCTCATGATTCAGCTTGGTAGAGGGCGTAGGTTTGTTGGATATCGCGGGCCATGCGATCGCGTAAATGAAACGGGTACAACACTTCCACGTTTGGCCCCCAGGCGCGCAGGCGCATCACCAAGCCGTTGTCGTTATCCCGAACGATCGCCTTGTAATAGGCATCCTGAGGATGGCGCTGGAGATATCCCAGGAGGTTTTGCCGTTCTGGTTCAGTCAGGTCTAATGTCTGCAGGTATTGCTGTTGTGCTTGCCAGGTTTTGAGAGGTTTAAAGGTTTCGTGGCGATTGCTGCGGTGAATGTATTGATCATGGAAGGCGCGCTGGAACCGCAGCAAAACTGGCTGCTTGGGCGAGCCGATTTCAAATCCCCAGGCTGATTCCAGGGCATTGATAATCTGGTCGGGCGTGGGTAAAGCATCCTGTTGATACTGCTGATACAGTGATGGAGGCAGCGTGTCAGGGGTTGCCCAACTGAGTACCCGAGGAGATGAAATTTGCTCAGTTCGAAAGTTATACCAGGTGATTTCTGGAAGATGAGGTTGGGGCGATTGGCCATAGGCCATCAAATAGGGGGCGCGCTGGTAATAGTACAGACAAAGGGGAAAGGTAATCATCTGCCGGTTACCAGGCCGGGATCGGCTGTTGTAGGTAAATTGAATGGGCGGGATTGGGTTTTGTTGCCACACCTGGTGCTTTAAAAATTGGGCGATCGCGGACACCTTTTGTCCAGCTTCAATGGCCACGACATTATCGAGATCCAGAAAAAATCGCTGTTGCTGCTGAATCGGTTGTTCGAAAATAACAAGAAGTTCACGCAGATCCACATGTTTATAGCGACCGTTCAGAACATGGGACTTTAACGCGGTGAAGGACTGAATCGCCTTTGAACGAGTGAGCGGTTTGGGCGATCTGCGATAGTACCGTGCCTGTTTACCCTGCTGCGAATTTTGGACTGATTGGCCATTGGCATCCAGCTCCTCTAAATACCCCAGCGCCTTGAGCTGCAGGAAGTCATATTCCAAGGAACGTTTCTGATTTTCTGGAATCTGGGTTCGCAATAGGAATGGTTTTTGCTTTCTTAATCGTTGCTCGATGAATTCCGGAGTGCAATTGTAGCGATCGCAGTAATCCTGGATCCAGTTCTCTAAATCAACCTCCCCGACTCTTGTTAAATAATCCGCCAGCGAGGACTCATACACATCCTGCAGCTCGCCGTTCAACATCCCCTGATCGGCGATCGCGGCACTATGCCATTGGGTGTAGGTAAAGGGGATGGGTAATGCCAGCGGATTGTCTTCGATGGATGCCAGGATTAACCAGACGCGCAGTGTTTTTTTCAGCGCGTTCAAGCTGGCGATAGAACCCTGAGACGATAGCTGCTCCAGAATATCGATGTGAGGGGCTGGGATCGTCATGTTACTGAGTCTGTGGAACTCCACAATCATATCTGAGATTAGAAAAGCCGTTTTCCAATGGCGATCGCGCCTCTGCCATGCCGCTGCAGGATAGAAATGCCCTGCAGGTGCAGCCCATTCCCGGATTGCCTCAGGGATCGCGGTAGCCAGAATCCTCCCAATGTAAATTTTTCTTCATATTTTCCAAAATGAGTGAGGTAAAGCGGGTGTTTCTGGAATGTTTAGTAGCACAAATAAAGCTCTAGTCGCTGACACAGTAAGGATTCTCGCGAATTAGAAATAAAATCTTAAGGGATGGAGAAGGAAAGATTTAATCCTCTAAAATAATTGAGTTCACGGATGTCCCCCGATCCTTGAAAACCGCATAACTTCGTTGACCTCTGTGAAGTCATTGATTTTACAGGGTTTGATAGGCTAACGAATTCCACTTGTTGGAAAATTTTGGGTCTTATTGACAGGTTATTTAGACATGTGTGAAAATCGCCAATTCGAGCCTTACTAGGTAAGGGTTTCAGCCGGTACTGTCGCCCGACCCATTCCCCCGAAAGGGGATAGAAACTAATCGGATCTCGTCAAGAAGCTCATCAACTTCTTTTTGTCGCCCGACCCATTCCCCCGAAAGGGGATAGAAACTGGGAAAGAGAACCCTCGAGCTTCAAGCTCGGAGGATTTGTCGCCCGACCCATTCCCCCGAAAGGGGATAGAAACCTTGGATCCGACCGTAGGGAGGCCGGGATGCCCCCCTGAGTCGCCCGACCCATTCCCCCGAAAGGGGGTAGAAACTCTGGGATTTCATCCCAAAACCCGACCAACCTATCTGTCGCCCGACCCATTCCCCCGAAAGGGGATAGAAACTTTACACTGACTTCATCTCCTCGAACAGCCTGCCAAGTCGCCCGACCCATTCCCCCGAAAGGGGATAGAAACACCAAGACATGCCTCATTAACGCTGGCCAACCGGCACGTCGCCCGACCCATTCCCCCGAAAGGGGATAGAAACGAGATGATACAACGAAGAGTGCCGAAAGAATGACCGCGTCGCCCGACCCATTCCCCCGAAAGGGGATAGAAACGCGATGCCCACCGAAGCAAGTGGTAGCGCGATCGCCATCGTCGCCCGACCCATTCCCCCGAAAGGGGATAGAAACTGGTAAACCTCCGGAGATTCTTCTCCGGTCGGAAAGACGAACTAGTCGCCCGACCCATTCCCCCGAAAGGGGATAGAAACTTCTTCACCGGAGGGGAACACGAACTGCCAACCAACCCGTCGCCCAACCCATTCCCCCGAAAGGGGATAGAAACTCGCCTCGGAGATCGTGAAGCTTTCGAGTGGTAACACGGGTCGCCCAACCCATTCCCCCGAAAGGGGATAGAAACTTTTATTGGCCTTGGTCAACAGGGCCTTGAGTTGCCTTACCGTCGCCCAATCCATTCCCCCGAAAGGGGATAGAAACTAGCGGTACACCGTAGACTCTGCAATTCCTGCCCTCTCGTCGCCCAACCCATTCCCCCGAAAGGGGGATGGAAAATCAAATAATGATGGCAATATCGGGCGGTTCCGGCTTTTGACTCCCAATCGTCAACACATAGTCGATCGCCTTTAGCTCCTCTGCCGTGGCCCCGAATTTCCAGTAATAGGCTGGCCAGTCGTCTTCGGGGGGCATCCGTCCTCCTGTGTCTCCAAATTTCTCCTATGGTGCGATCGCCTAGCTCAAACACGGCAGCATTTCCCCCGCGATTGCGGTTGCTTCTGCACAGAAAAACCAAAAGTGAGCCAATCCAAAGCTAGTTCACCCCATATAGACTAATCATTAGCCCGCAGAGTATGATTCAGGCACGATCGCCCTAAAACCTGAATGCTGACTTCCACCAAAGACCTTTTAGAGAAAGCTCAAAAGTACTCCTACGCCGTGGGTGCTTTCAACTTATATAATCTTGAAGGCGCGAAAGCAGTGGTCAACGCAGCCGAAGCGGACCATAGCCCCGCAATGATACAGGTTTTGCCTCATGTCCTCCAGTACGGTGGGGCTCCTCTGATGGCACTTTTTCTAGAAGCCGCAGACTCGGCAAAGGTGCCGATGTCAGTTCATCTCGATCATTGCGAGGAACAGGCCATCATCGAAATGGCTCTGGAGGCAGGGATTCAATCGGTTTTGGCTGATGGGTCTAAATTTTCCTATCCAGAAAACCTGGCTTTCACGGCTCAGATGACTGCCCTCGCCCATGGGAAGGGGGCGACTGTAGAAGCAGAAATCGGCAGGATTAGCGGCACCGAAGATGGCATGACGGTGTCTGAAAAGGAAGCCAAGATGACCGACCCCTACCAGGCCAGGGAATTTGTAGAAAAATCAGGGGTGGATTTTCTCGCGGTTACCATTGGCAACGTTCATGGCCAGTATTACAGTGAACCCCGATTAGATTTTGAGCGTCTGGCCAGAGTCCGGCAGCAAGTCGAAATTCCCCTGGTGTTGCACGGCGCATCGGGCTTACCGGCTCTGATGATTCAGAGGGCAATTGAATTGGGAGTGTGCAAGTTTAACGTCAACACGGAAGTTCGACAAAAATATCTCCAGTTTTGGCGAGAGTATGGAAAAACCAATTCTCAAGGTGATCTCCTGGATTGTCAGAAGGCATCAACGGGGGCCATGCAAGAGATTATTGCCCAAAAAATCAGGTTATTCGGCAGTGCCGGAAAAGCCTAGAGACGGTTTGTGCCGGATTGGTGACCCGTAGGTTTTGCCTGAGCCCATGCAACCCCAATGGGGGGCATGGGTCTCAATGGGGGCTGATTAGAGTTGCCTCAACCTTACCTGGATACCTGTTTCAGGACGAAGCGTAATAGAGGGCTGGGGGATAATCGCAAAATTAGGCATCACCTCAATCTGAAACTTTTGGGCGATCGCCGCGAGGATCAACACCGATTCCATCAGGGCGAACCCCTTCCCAATGCAAATGCGGGGTCCATCCCCAAAGGGAATGTATACGCCTCGGGGAAGCGATCGCTCAAAATCGTTCTCCCAGCGTTCCGGCTGAAAGACTTCGGGCTGATCAAAATATTGGGGACTGCGATGCATCACCCACTGACTGATCATCAAAACCGTCCCCGCATGTACCTCATAATCCCCAATTATTGTATCCTGGGTCGCCTCACGCCCAAAAATAGAGACTGGGGGATACAATCTCATCGACTCTTTGATGACATTGTGGGTGTACTGCAGTTTGGGTAAATCCTCATAGGTGGGTGGACGCCCTTCTAAAACCTCTTGCAACTCAGCCTGGAGCTTTTGCTGCACCTCCGGGTGCTGAGATAGCAGCATCCAGGTCCAGGATAGAGCATTTGCCGTGGTTTCATGACCTGCCAGCATGAGAGTTGCCACCTCATCTCGCAACAGGCGATCGCCCATCTGCTCACCGCTCTCCTCGTCACGGGCCTGCATCAACAGGGAAAGCAGATCGGTACTGGCCTCAGGATTGGCGCGGCGTTGACGAATCAGTTCATATATGGCGGTATCCATCTCAGCGATCGCCTGACGATACTGGAGATTCTCTGGACGCGGAAACCATTCCCACACTAAAAAGCCTTGCTTACGCTTGCTCTCAAACCAATTCATGGTCACATCTAAGGCATGGGCAACGGTCTGTGCTTCGCCTTCGTCCACGCCTTTGTCAAAGATGCACTTCATCACAATGTTGAGGGTCAAACGCATCATCTCTTGGTGGATATCCCGCGTTTCTCCGTCGTGCCAAGCTTGCAGCATCTGTTCGGTATAGTCAACCATGACCCGCCCATAACCTTGAATTCGCTTTTGTTGAAAAACGGGCTGGGCTAATTTACGTTGCCAAAACCACGACTCCCCTTCCGCCGTGAGTAATCCTTCCCCCAGCAGACGCTTTAAAACTCGAAATCCTCGACTTTTGATAAAATTATCCCGATTCTTGAGGATTTGCTCAATGTATTCTGGATTTGTAACTAAACAGGCTGACGTGAGACCCAATTGTATTGGAATCATGTCTCCAAATTCTCTCGCACATTGAGTCAAAAAGCCCAGGGGATCGCGACCTAAATCGAGTAAGCTTCCTGCAATTGTATTTCCTTGAGGACCCGGCAAATCAAGAACATCTTGAACCATAACCCTTTCCTGGTGGGATATTTCGGGCTTATGTTAGCACGGGCTTGAAATGATCGGGTAAAAAACAATCTTTAGACCTATCTTGCTCTCTTGCCTCGTAACCGTAGGTATAACTTTGGCTAGCTATATCTCATGCAATTTCAGTCATTTACGGATAGAGTTTTGAAGCTGGTCATCGGTGCCCATCGGAGGCAGGACTTCAATCTCAAACCCATCCAGTTCATTCGCCTGGGCTAAGCCGCTTCTCGCCGGGGGGGGATGGGCTGTCCCGCGCCCTGTTTTTGGTTGTGTTGAATCTTGTAAAACTTGCGGCCTGGAAAAGTTGAGGATCCAGACTCCTTTGGATACACTCTTTGGAAAACCGAGGAGGGGCAACCCATCATGACCGATCATCCTGAGCATTCAATTCCTGGCTGGCTCGAACTACACGATTTATCATTGCACGCTGATTCTGAGGCGCGATCTCCCTATGGACTTTATCTCACGGGGAGGGTGGGACCCGGTCATCGGTTTCGTTTCAAGGGCAGCGTCTCCGGCACTCCCATCGCTAAGCCTCCCCAGCTTCAGGGGACACCTGGATGGCTAGAGATCAATACCTTGACCTTTCACCCCGAGGCTGAAGCGCGCCCACCCCATCCGCCCTACCTGCCTGGGATTATGGATCACGCAAATCACTTTTATCCGGACGAGCCCTATGAGGTGGTCACGGACCTGGTGCAAAGTGCCGAGAAGGCTTAGAGGGCTACGATTGGGACTCTACGGCCAGGGCAAGGGATTGCTGACGCCCCTGAGCCTTGTTGAAAAAACATGAATTTTTTGGAGATTCAAACCGGAGGTTCTTAGGATCAACACATTGGGTTGAGGAAGGCCAATGGCAAATGCACAGGGACACAACCCTTATAGATCCAGCCCTCATAGATCCAACCTTGATGCATCAGCGGGGGTGGCAAATCCCGTGGCCGTGTTTCGGGTGCGGGAGGTGAGCAAAACCTATCGCATGGGAGAGGTCAGGGTTTATGCGCTGCGGCGGGTGAACCTGGAGCTGTATGAAGGGGAATTTGCGGTATTGCTGGGGCCGTCGGGGAGTGGCAAATCAACCCTGCTTAATATTCTGGGGGGATTGGATGTGCCCAGCAGTGGCGAGGTGTGGTTTCGCAATCGGAATCTGGCGCAGGCAAACGATGCCATCCTCACCCGGTTTCGGCGGGAGGCGGTGGGGTTTATCTTCCAGTTCTATAATCTGATTCCCAGCCTCACGGCGCGGGAGAATGTGGCCCTGGTGACGGAGATTGCCTCCCATCCCTTTTCCCCCGAGGAGGCACTGGCCTTGGTGGGGTTGAGCGATCGCCTGGATCATTTCCCGGCCCAGCTTTCCGGTGGAGAGCAGCAGCGCGTTGCCATTGCGCGGGCGATCGCCAAACGGCCCGAGGTGCTGCTGTGCGACGAACCCACCGGAGCGCTGGACTTCCGCACGGGCAAGCTGGTGCTGGAAGCCCTGGCCAGGGCAAACCAGGAATTCGGCACAACCACTGCCGTGATCACCCACAACGCAGGCATTGCCGCCATGGCGGATCGGGTCATTTCCCTGCGCAGCGGAGAGATATCCAGCATTGAGGTGAATGCAACGAAAGCTTCCCCCGATGAGTTGGAGTGGTAGCCGATGAAAGCGCTGGATCTAAAGCTGATGAGGGATTTGATCCACATGCGGGGGCAGGTGCTGGCGATCGTGCTGATTGTGGCCTGTGGCCTGACGGCAATGGTGACGATGATGAGTGCCTACGAGTCCCTGAAGCTTTCTCAGGCGACCTACTACGCGGAGTATCGCCTGGCAGATGTCTTTGCCTCCTTAAAACGGGCACCAGCGGCGATCGCCCCCCGCCTTGCTGAAATCCCCGGTGTGATCCAGGTGCAAACTCGGGTGGTGGTGGATGTGACCCTGGATGTGCCGGGGTTAGAGGCTCCAGCCACCGGACGCATCGTCTCCATCCCGGCGGACGCGCAGCCCATGCTGAACGACCTGTTCATCCGCAAGGGCCGCTACATTGATCCCAGCCACCGGCAGGAGGTGTTGATCAGCGAGGCCTTTGCGGCAGCGAATAACCTGGAACTGGGAGACAGGCTGGGAGCGGTGATCAACGGACGCTGGGAGGCCTTGCAGATTGTGGGGCTGGCGCTATCGCCGGAGTATGTCTACGAAATTCGCCCCACGGACATTGTGCCGGACAATCGCCGCTTTGGGGTGATCTGGATGGGGCGCGATGCCCTGGCAACGGCCTTTGACCTGGAGGGAGCCTTCAACGATGTGGCGCTGTCCCTTTCCCCTCGCGCCCGCTTGCCGGAGGTGCTGTTTCAACTGGACCAACGCTTGCAGCCTTATGGCGGCCTGGGAGCCTATGGGCGGGAAGATCAAATTTCTAACCGCTTCTTGAGTGAAGAAATTGCCAGTTTGCGGGTATCGGCGGTGTTCATTCCCATGATTTTCCTGGGCATCGCTGCCTTTTTATTGAATATTGTCCTTTCCCGCGTCATCAGCAACCAGCGAGATCAAATTGCTGTCCTCAAAGCCTTTGGCTACTCAAATCGCGCGGTGGGAGGGCATTATTTCAAATTGGTGCTGCTGATTACCCTGGCCGGTGGAGCCCTGGGGGCGGCCTTGGGACTGTGGTTGGGTTCTCTGATCACGCAGTATTACACCCACTTTTTCCAGTTCCCGGTACTGCGCTTTGCCGGAGGAGCGGGGGTGATTTTAAGCGCGATCGCCCTCAGCGGTGGAGCCGCCCTGGTGGGTGCCTTCTCCTCGGTGCAGCATGCTGTCTCCCTCCCCCCCGCCGAAGCCATGCGCCCGGCGGCCCCACCCCAATTCCGCCCCACCCTGGTGGAGCGCTGGGGCTTGCAGGGGGTCTTCTCGGCATCGGGACGCATTATTGTGCGGAACCTGGAACGCAAGCCAGTTCAAAGCTTGCTTTCGATCCTCGGGATTGCCCTTGCCATTGCGATTCTGATGGTGGGGCGCTACATGGGCGACGCCATTCACTACATCATCGACATCCAGTTTCGTCAGGTGCAGCGGGAGGATGTCACCCTGGTGTTTAACGAACCCCGCCCCGCCCGTGCCCGCTATGCCCTCGCCCATCTTCCCGGTGTGATGCAAGCAGAACCCTTCCGCACTGTGGCGGCCCGTCTGCGCTACGAACATCGCAGCCACCGCACGGGCCTCCAGGGCCTTGATCCCGAGGGCGAGCTACGCAACCTGCTCGATCGGAAATTGCGTCCCATCGCCCTGCCCCCCAGCGGGGTGCTACTCACCCGCACCCTAGGGAATATGCTGGGGGTGAAGCCGGGGGATTTCCTCACCGTCGAAGTCCTGGAGGGTCAGCGCCCGACCTTTACCCTTGAGGTCATGGGCCTGGTGGACGAACTGATCGGCGTCTCGGCCTATATGGATCTCAATGCTCTCAATGGACTCATGCAAGAGGGGCAAACCCTTTCCGGGGCCTATCTGACCGTGGACCGGCAGGCCATGGCTGATCTGTACGATGAAGTCAAGCAGACGCCCGCGATCGCCGGTATTGCCCTGCGCCAAACCACCCTTGATCAGTTCCAGGAAACCATCGGATCCAGCCTAGGCCTGTTCACCGCTGTCCTGGTTATCTTTGCTTGCATCATTGCCTTTGGCGTGGTTTACAATGCGGCCCGCATTGCCCTATCTGAACGGGGTCGCGAGCTGGCAATCCTGCGGATCATCGGCTTCAGTCAGACTGAAATTGCGGTGATTTTGTTGGGGGAACAGGCCATCCTCACCCTGCTGGCCATTCCGGTAGGCTTTGGGATTGGCTGGGCGCTGGTGGGACTGCTGGCCAGCACCTATGATTCGGAACTCTATCGCTTGCCGTTTGTCGTGAACCGCGCCACCTACCTGTTCGCTGCCGCCGTGGTGCTGATGGCGGCGGGACTGTCGGGTTGGCTGATTCACCGTCAGCTGAAGCGACTGGATTTGATTGCTGTCCTCAAAACCCGAGAGTAGCCACCTTGAAGTTCTTGAAGTTCAAACGGCCCTCCACAGTTCGACCTCTCCTCTATGTTTTTGCAGGACTGGCCATCGCCCTTCTCCTGGCTCTGCTGCTGCGCCCGTCTCCTATGTGGGTCAGCGTGGCAACGGTGGATCGGAACACCCTGGTGGTGACCGTGACCGAAGAAGGACGGACCAGGGTGCGATCGCGCTATGGGGTCGCAGCCCCTGTGGCCGGGCGATTGGATCGCATCGACCTGGAGGCGGGCGATGCGGTTACGGCAGGGCAAGTGATCGCTCGCATCGACCCGCTGCCCCTCACCAGCGAAGTGCGCGCGGCCCAAGCGCAGTTGCGGGGACTGGAAGCCCAGCGGCGGGGGGTCGAGACGCAACGGCCCAAACCCGAAGCGTTGCAGCAGGCACAGGCGCGCATCCGCGCGGCCCAGGCCAATCAGCAACAGGCCATGGCCCGCACCGAGCAGGCAGAGGCCGCACTGAATCAGGCAGAGCGCGATCGCCAGCGTGCTGACACCCTGCAAGCCCAGGGGGCCCTCTCTCAGCAAGCCCGCGAAGAGGCCGTCCTCCGCGCCACCACCCGCGCCCGCGACCTGGAGGTGGCCCGCCGCCAAGCCCAGGCTGCCGCTGCCGATGTCGCCGCTGCCCGGGAGGCCCTCGCCATCTTACAGGCAGAACAGTCCGACCCAGACTATCTGGAGGAGGTCTATGCCGCCCAGATGGCCAGCGTGAAAGCGGAACTGGCCCGCCTTGCCGATGAAGCCGCTCGCACGACCATTCGGGCTCCCGCCAGCGGGACGGTCCTCAGGGTGCTGCAGGAAAGCGCCCGATTCGTCGAGTCCGGGACGCCCATCCTGGAAATCGGCAACCCCAAGGATCTAGAACTGGTGATTGATGTGCTCTCTACCGATGCCGTCCAGGTCAAACAGGGCGATCGCGTCTGGGCCACCCAGTGGGGCGGTGGGGACCCTCTCTATGCCACCGTTCGCACCATCGAACCCTCCGCCTTCACCAAAGTCTCGGCCCTCGGTGTGGAGGAACAGCGCGTTAACATTATCGCGGAATTAAAAGCGGGTGAAACCCGCCTGGGCGATGGCTATCGCGTCGAAGCTCACATTGTGATCTGGGAAGCAGACAATGTCCTGCAGGTTCCCCTCAGCGCCCTCTTCCGCTGCGAAACTGAGCAAGTCGACGATTCCCACTGGTGCGCCTTTACTGTGGAAGGGGGCAGAGCCCAACAGCGGACCGTCGCCCTTGGGCAACGCAACCCCAACGCGGCCCAGGTGATCCACGGGCTGAGCGAAAACGACAGGGTCATCCTCCATCCCACCGAGCAACTGGCCTCGGGAACCCGAGTCAGGTTTTAGCGCCCCCTCGCCCCCTTGGAGAGGTCGCTCCCGCGCACTACAATCTAAGGGATAGATCTTAAAAAATGATCCCTTATCCATCATGTGCCAGCTGTTGGGGATGAATTGCAATGTGCCCACGGATATTTGCTTCTCCTTCGAAGGTTTTTCTGCTCGGGGCGGTAAGACGGATGAACATAAAGATGGATGGGGGATTGCCTTTTTCGAAGGCGCCGGGTGCCGCCTTTTTTTAGATGACGCCCCCTCAACCACCTCTCCCGTGGCGGCTCTTCTGCGAGAGTACCCCATCAAATCCAAAAATGTGATTGCCCACATTCGTAAAGCCACCGTGGGTGCCGTAGGCTTGGAAAACTGTCATCCCTTCCAGCGAGAACTGTGGGGGCACTATTGGGTCTTTGCCCACAACGGCGATCTGCCTCATCTGTCCCAGCAGGCCCCAGGATTCTACCAACCCGTTGGTCAAACCGACAGTGAGCAGGCCTTTTGCCAAATTCTCAATCGCCTCCGGCAGGTGTTTCCCCTGGGAAAACCCGACCTTCCGGATCTCTATCCTGTGCTGCAAGATATTACCCAGGCCATCGCCCGTCAGGATATCTTTAACTACCTGCTCTCTGACGGGGAACATCTGTTTGCCCATTGCTCCACCAAACTCTGCTACCTGGTACGCCAGGCTCCCTTTGCTGCCGCGCATCTCATCGATGAGGACCTCACCGTGGATTTTCAGGAGCTAACCACCCCGAGCGATCGCGTCGCCATCATTGCAACCACCGGTCTCACCGATAACGAACGCTGGACTCCCTTCCAACCCGGCGAACTGCTGGTCTTTAAGGACGGATTGCCGCTCTGGGGAATATAGGATCGCTCCGTCCTTGATCCGTTGCGGCCTTCTCTTAGAAAATTGATCTCCTGGTCAGCAATCATCGTCTGTCCACTGATCAAGGATAGGACACACTTCGGTGAGCAGCGCCCGAAGCAGGTCATGGCCCTGGCCGCAGGCCTCAGTCAATTTCATCTTCGTCAAAGCCATCCTCATCTTCAAACTCAGTCTCATCGTCGTTGTCTGCTTCAGCGAGCAAGAGCTGAATCCGTTTGCGACCCGTCTTGATTTCGAAGACGGCACCGGGTTCAATTCCCATTTCTCTCGTGTAGCCTGCCCCAATAATCACGGTTCCGTTGCGCTGCACGGAGGCACGATAGGACAACCCCCGTCCGCGCCTTGGGGCGTTCTCACCATCGAGTTCAATGCCCTTGGCTTCCAGCAAAGCATTCATGAACTCCGCAAGGTGTACCCGCTCTTTACCCTCTTGGGTTTGCGTCACGTAGCCGCAGGCCTTGGCTTTACCGCTCTTATTGAATCCCTTCAGCTTTTTGACCTCGCGCAGCAGCTGTTTCCCTGTCAACCGGGGGCGAGAGGGTTCCTGGGACTTAGATTTTGCTTTTCTCGGCATTGTGACTGGAGGTTGATGGATGGTTCCTGAAAAACAGACTGTTCCAGTCTACAGCCTCGGACGACCCGGAATAAAACTCTTGAAAATGAACTCAACACCGCCGCTCAAATCAACGGGTCCATGGTCCGACCGCCACACCCGAGACGCAGGTCCCAAGCCTTGACTTATTCATCAGGGCGAATACCCTTTTTCGCAACGGTATACAGAACCCTCTATTTATGCAACTTATGTGGCATAAACTAATCAAGTTAAAACACGTTTAGATTGTGCTTTACAGAAATTCATTGTATAGATAAAAAAACTGCACAGAACGCTAGATAAATTTAATTTTTGTAACGCTCATAGAAAGGTTTTAGGGAGCTGTACCCTTCCCCACTTATAATGCTTGCTATCATTTCATTCTTCAGTCCACCCAGAAGGTATCCACTCAACAAGGTATCCACTCAAAGGAGAATTTAGGAATAATGGCAGAATCTAGCTTTAAGCAGGTAGTTCAACCCTACAATGGTGATCCATTTGCTGGACATCTCGCTACGCCTATCTCAGCCTCTGGCTTTGCCAACGCACTCATCAGTAACCTCCCCGCATATCGCAAAGGGCTTTCGCCGTTGGGTCGAGGCCTTGAAATCGGATTGGCTCACGGTTACTTTCTGGTGGGCCCAGAAGTCATTTTTGGAACCAATCGCGATTATGCAGCCGAGCCTTTCCTCGCGGCCTTTCTGACTGCCATTGCGCTGGTTCTATTAGGAACTATCGCCATGAATGCACATGGTCTCGTGTCCTTAAAGAGCGCCGCTGACAGTCCGGACGAAACGGATTCACTCAAGACCTCAGAAGGGTGGAATGAGTTTGCCAGTGGGTTTTTCATTGGCGGTGTAGGCAGCGCATTTATGGCCTACTTCTTGCTTGATCACTTTGCCGGAATTGACGCTATTTTCAGTGGACTCGTGAACTGAGTTTTCAGATTCTTATAAAGTTTAGAGTGATTGTTTAGGAGAAATTTATGGTAGGCGATTACGCAGCTTCATTCTTACCTTGGATTTTGATTCCAGCCATCGGCTGGCTCATGCCCGTTGTGGTGATGGGACTTTTGTTTTTTTACATTGAGGGTGACGCTTAATTACTCTCACGTCCCGATAAGCTTTGACCCTTGGGTGCCCTTCTGTGTTTGTCAGTTCTCAAAACAGAAGGGCACTTGTTTTGGGCGAATCCCACTGATAGAAACCAGTCATGCGGGACGTATCGCCCCTTGCCATGATCTTGCTCTAATCACCCCATATTGTCAGAATTTTGAAGTTTTAGCTTGGGGTGCAGGTGCAGGTTCCCCAGTATAGGCAATTCTTCTGGCTTTCCTGCCCTTTGAAACCCGCACTAGCACGTCAACTCAGCCCCAAATGGTATAACCGACCAGAGCGCCCATACAAACAGGTGTTGATACACCCGTGGCAATCAGAGAACCCACGGTTGCAGTTTTCGGCTTTCCGCCTATTTCCTTGATGGTTTCATCCATTGATAGATCTTTGAGGTAGCTTTCAGGATCTGAAAACAGTTCATAGCCAGTGTTCTGAAGATCAGAGATTCGAATATTAGACATGGTAGTACTCCTAGAATTAGAGGCCCTGCCCCAAGGGAAAATCAGGGGGTTCGGGCTTTGATTGAACGACTATCTGGGAAGATGGTTCTCATCTTGCCTGTTGCCAGAACTTAGATTTAGGCATTGTCTGCACACCTATGACCCCTTTGACTTGTTGTTGAAACAGAGTCAGGTCATGTTCTGTGGAAGTCGGTTTTAGCCGGAGCATCCGATCCACTCCCTTATTTGCGGTACTCCAAACCGTACATTCAGAAGAACATATTGCCTTTGCCTGACAGCTTGAAGAACTCGATCCGGGTTCCCAATCAGTACAAGCAATTCCCGCATCAGGGTCGCTTGAGCATCCATTACCACACCAAGCTTGAACCCCATCCGCGAGGACAATATTGATCGAGGAAAGCGCAATGACAGCGGATAAGGTGGTCAGTGAAAAATTAGATCGCGCTGACTTCATCTTTAACATGACTTATCTTCCTTGCAGTGTGTAGATCGCCCGTGGTGGGTTTAATCTAGATGTACGCCTGATCCCACTAAACCCCTTGCCGATAGGGCATCAATCCTAAAACTTACACTACCGATGAGGTCTAATGGTCGGGTTGCTACTCTACCCATAGCGGTGCGAAATTTAATTACGGATTCGTTTCCAGTCAGTGTAGGCACCTTAACCCTTGGGATACTAGATCGCAGTGATATTAATCACTGGCACAGGATCGATCGCCCCATTTCCTGGACAAACCTCAATGCTGCAAGGCGTGGACTCCCTTGGTTTTACCCCGGACAATGGCGCAATCCGCTGTAAATATACTCGGCGCGATTCCAGAGCCAAATGGACGATACCGGACGCCAGGAGCACGCTCAAGAATCAACCTTGAGGCACAGGGCAAGCTCATGGGCAAGAAGCCCCCGGATCCCTTCACCACCTCAGCCCTACAGTAGGTGGCCGGATCGCGCATTCAATTCAGTCCAACACACACCCTGGGGGTGGCTCAGAAGCTTTATGAACCGGGATTAATCCCCGACAGGCGCATCGACTCGATGCAGTTCAGCCCCGAGTTTTGTCAAGCGGTACGGCAGTGGCTCCGGGCTAAGGGCCCTGTGTACTTTTTCCGTCAAGGACGATGGTGGAGTCCTAAGTTGGGGGTTTTGAAGTTCTGGGAACGATCGCTCTTTTTTTTGTTATAAGGGATATGACACCGGTGCATGAGTTACCTCCAACGAAACCTAGGAATCCCAGCCCTGAGTTGCTGGGATTTTTTGTGATCCTGACTGAGTTGGAGGCCCGATACCATTATCCTGCAGGATAATTTTGCAAGAGCTGGGATATCTGCCAGGGGTGATTTGATGTGAAACTCTTGAAAAGAGTATTATCTCGAATAGGATTGAGATAGGATAATCTTAGTTTCAAGAAAATCAAGAAAAATATGGTAAACGCAGCGAAATCTC
>NZ_JTHE03000076.1 GCF_000817775.3 Lyngbya confervoides BDU141951 | reverse complement strand
ACCCAATCTCCTCCAACAGAAGCCTACCCCTAAAGAATATCAGGTCTGATGACTCACATCAAATCTTGGTCACACCCGTAAAGAAAAGAAGAAAGCAACTATTAGCTGAATTGGCTTAAGCCTACCTTGGTTAAAATATTGTTGGTAAGCTGAGAAACCGAGATCGAAAATAATCAGTCTCTTTACAATAACCTACTGCCTACCATTCCCATCAGCTAGGGGTTAAGAAGTTTCTTTTTTACTTTATAAACCAGTGTGTGCAACCGCAGACCCACAATCCGTTGAAGGTTAAGCGGTGCAATATCATTCGAGCTGGCACGTTGGTGGTCAAAAAATTCATTGAGTTCAGTCAAGATCATGCCTAAACGCCTCAAAATATTGTCCTTGCGATATTCCAACAGCAACGGCTCAATCCCGCTAGGCGGTTGATAATTCTGGACGGTTCGCAAAATTCGCTGAACGTCAAACGCTGTGCTACATCCGGCAATCTTCTGGCAGTTGAACCCTGGATCCAAATAGTCCGACAAGCCGTGATTAACGCTGGAAAACACCTGACAGCCACAGGCCATGGCTTCAAGCGGCTGCAAACCAAATCCTTCTGTGACCCCCTGCACCGCCCAATATTCCGCTGAGTCGTAAAGATACACCTTCGAGCGATTGAACAGTTCTGCCAGACTGTCCACGAAGCCATCAATCACTTGCACATTAACCTTGGGCTTAAGCGCCGGAATTAGCTGATTCAAGAGATAGGAAGAGGACTTCCGGGCATGAACCAGGACATCGATTTCGCGATCGCACTGAAGATTGGCAAATTCCGGCGAGATTTCGTTAGGAAGGTAGTAAAGAAGCGTATGGGGCGATCGCTGGCCCCAGTAGCCCAGGGTATTGCGGCTGACGGTGACAATGGGAATCCTGGCCGGCAGCCGAAACCCATACTCACTGCTGTGGGCGTGGTAAATTACCGGATATTGGGTGAGTTTTTTCACTAGCTTGGGAACATCAAATCCCCAACTCACTACAAAGATCACGTCATCTAGGTGCGGCTGTTGTAGTAAATCCGGCAAATAGGGTTTATCGGGCTCTCGCTGCCGATAGGTCACCACCTCTGCGGCACAGAGCTGCTGCGCTAGGGCCAGCGTCTTTTGCTCTGCGAACAAGCCGCCGCAGTGAAATTTTTTGGTGGTTCCCGGCAGGAGAAACAGCAGCTTGCGCATGAGACACCCATGAAAGACGGGTCGTATCTTATCATCAAAAAACAGGTCCCTCAGCAGCAACCAGCATGATTCAAGCGCTACGCGAGCAACAGATTCAAGATGGGGGTCAACTCCAGTCTTTAGACGATGGCCAGAGCCTCATCAACACCTATAACAATGACGAAGCCGCGCTCCAGGCCGTTGAACAGAGCGTGGCCCTCTGTGATCGCTCCCACTGGGGCCGAATTGAAATTTCCGACCGCGATCGCCAGTCGTTTTTGCACAACCAAAGCACCAACGAGATCAAAACGCTGCAACCCGGTCAGGGCTGCGAAACCGTCATTGTCACCTCCACGGCCCGAACCCTCGATCTGGTCACGGTTTATTGCCTAGAGGACTCTCTCTTGCTGCTAACCTCCCCCAATCGTCGGGCACAGCTCCTGAGTTGGCTCGATCGTTACATCTTCTTCCAGGATAAAGTCAAACTCACCGATCTCAGTGCTCAAACCGGGACCTTTAGCCTGATTGGACCGGAAAGTGAAGCCCTGCTGCAACACTTAGGCTGGACCTTACCGACCCAAGCCCATCACCATACGGTACATTTGTTTGGGAGCCAGGAGGTTCGAGTGGCTAAGGGATCGGGGTTGGCCAGTGCGGGCTATACGCTGATTTTTGAGGCCGATATCGCAGGATCACTCTGGCGATCGCTCCGGGAGGCCGGCGCGGCTCCCCTAGGTGAATCTGGCTGGGAGCAACTGCGCATTCAACAGGGACGCCCCAAAGCCGATGCCGAACTCACCGAAGACTACAACCCCTTGGAAGCTGGACTTTGGCACACCGTTTCTCTCAATAAAGGCTGTTACATTGGCCAGGAAACCCTGGCGCGATTGAATACCTACGACGGGGTGAAGCAAAGGCTCTGGGGTCTGGTTCTCGCTGACCCCGTTGAACCTGGAACCTCGATTCTCGTGGAGGATAAAAAAGTTGGGGTGATCACCAGCGTGGCTTCCAGGGGCGATCAAGCCGTGAGCCTGGGCTATGTGAAAACAAAAGCTGGAGAGGCTGGCACCCTAGTGCAGATAGGCTCAGCCACCGCGAAACTGATCGAGGTGCCCTTCTTAACCCGTAGCATCAGCACCAGCTCGTAAAACAACCCGATCATTCAATTAAAACAGCTAAATTAAGGCAGGTCGTAATTGGTGACAATCACTTCCGCAATCTTGCCCCTACAATTCCCCTTAGAATTAATCGAACGGCTGGCTCGGACAAGGGAGAGATTAAACGCCTGGTATAGTTCTAAAATGAGGGGAGCAGAGGAGTTTGAAAGCATAAACTTCACCCCCTTTTGATCTAGCCGTTCGCAAACATCCCGCAGCTGAAGTTGCCGGTCTGTATCAAATCCTTCCTTGCTGTAGCTCGTAAAGCTTGAAGTCACATTTAGGGGAACGTAGGGGGGATCAAAATAGACAAAATCCCCCTTCTCAGCTTTCAATTCTACGGTCTCAAAGGAGTCCACCGTAATTTCGGCATTTTGCAGGACTCGACTGCAGGCCAACAAATTGGGTTCATCTAAAATTTTAGGGTTTTTATAATTTCCAAAGGGCACGTTAAAATGGCCCTTTGAATTCACCCGATACAGGCCATTAAAACAGGTTTTATTCAAAAAAATAAGACGACTCGCCTTACGTACATCTCCCCAGGCGGAATAAGTTGAGGTGCGATCGGCCCGACGCATTTCATAAAAATAATCTTTGCAATAGTAATGTTTTTCTAGGCTTTTAATGAGTTTTTCTACATCCTTTTTTACCACACGATAGACATTAACCAGATCGGGGTTAATATCACTAAGAAACGCAGATTCAGGTTCCAGGGCAAAGAAAAGTGCTCCACCGCCAATAAACGGCTCAAAATACCGGGCGTAGGTTTCTGGGACGCGCTTGATCAACTCCGGCAATAGCTGCCCCTTGCCTCCAGCCCACTTTAGGAATGGTCTTGCAGGACTAACTTTAATACGTTGGTCTTGGTCCAGCGGCGTTCGTGGCATAAGCTCGAAGCAAACTCTTAATCTTGAAACCTGCGCTTTGAGAGGTCACCTTCCCTATTGTTTTGCGAAATAGTGTTTTTCACAGGTACTCTTGGTGGGATATCAGCCTAAGCGGAATGCGTTAGATGCATTTTACTGGTCGCCCTCACCCTAAATCCCTCTCCCAGAATTGGGAGAGGGACCTTGCTCCTCATGGCTGAGGTCCTCACCACTGATTACGTTTTTTACTTCTTACTTTTTTCCTTAGGACTCGATTTGGCAGATTCCTTTGCGTTCTCCGCAGACGCTTGAGGCGCAGGTTCGGGAGTGAACTCTTCTACTTTTGGCGGCTCCTTACCCACGGTATTGGCCGAAACCTCTACCCCCATATCGAGCTTTTGTCGGACCTGCTGATTGATATCCTCCGCAAATGCCGGATTTTCCTGCATGTAAACAATGGTGTTATCGCGGCCCTGACCCAGATTTTCGCCATTGTAGCTGTACCAGGCTCCTTTACGGGTAATAATGCCGGTTTCTTCAGCCATATCCAGCAGACAGCCCAAGGTAGAAATGCCCTGACCAAAGACCACATCAAATTCTGCAATGCGGAAGGGGGGTGCCACCTTATTTTTAACCACCTTAACCTTGGCGCGAATGCCGTATTCCTCAGTGCCTTTTTTCAGAGTCTGAATACGGCGAATGTCCAGCCGCACTGAGGCATAAAACTTCAGGGCATTTCCCCCCGTGGTGGTTTCCGGATTGCCATAGGTCACTCCAATTTTGAGGCGAAGCTGGTTTAAAAACACCACAATCGCGCCCGTGCGACCAATATTCCCCGTAATCTTGCGTAGAGCTTGACTCATGAGGCGAGCCTGGAGTCCCACATGGGTATCACCCATCTCGCCCTCAATTTCAGCTCGGGGCACCAAGGCTGCAACAGAGTCCACCACCACAATGTCTACCGCAGTGGAGCGCACCAACTGATCCACGATTTCCAAGGCCGCTTCTCCCGTATCCGGCTGAGCCACCAATAAATTATCGATGTCGACCCCCAAGGCGGCGGCATAGGTGGGATCTAGGGCATGCTCAGCATCAACAAAGGCCGCAACGCCTCCTTTTCTCTGGGTTTCGGCGATCGCGTGTAGGGCGAGGGTGGTTTTACCCGAACTTTCTGGACCATAGATTTCCACCACTCGCCCCTTGGGAAACCCTCCTCCTAACGCCAGATCTAGCGTCAGTGCACCGCTGGGGATCGTCGCCACGCGCATCTGGGTGGCGTCCCCCAGGCGCATAATAGCCCCTTTACCAAAGGAGCGCTCAATCTGACCAATGACAACGTTTAAGGCCTTTTCGCGCTCTGTATTGTTTGTAGATTCTGGTGCCATACTGCCTCGATATTGGTGATAAACGACGGGCGAATTGACCTTGCCCTCTAGGGCACAGCCCTGAAGATCCCAAAGACATTCAGAGTGACGCTCACAGTGACGCTAGATCAGCGCAACCCTCTCTCAATCCAGCCGGTTGGATTCATTATTGTAGGGGGGATCGCGCAAATTCTAGAGATTTTTCAGATAATCCTAAAAATTCAAACCCCAGCCCTCGCCTATTATAGTACAAGTATATTACCTCGAAACAGACTCACTGGAGTTCAATCTGGTCCGTAAATTTGTCACACTGGTAGGCTGGTGTTTTGCAAAACCACAAGGGTACGATTTCAGGCATGGCAACATTTGACCCCCATTTACTCACCCAGCCTGAGATTTTATCGGTCGGCGGCTTGACCCAATTTATTCAGGCGCTTCTAGAGGAGGACCCACATTTAGTTCAGGTGTGGGTCACTGGGGAGGTCTCCAGTTTAAACCACCATCGCAGCGGGTTATTTTTTACCCTGCGCGATCCAGAAACCCCTGCAACCCTGCGCTGCGTCATTTGGACTAGCTACCAGGACAAGGTGGTTTTCCTGCCGGAACAGGGGGAACAGGTCATCGTGCTCGGGCGAATTCGCCTCTATCCCCAGCGCGGGGAATATCAGCTCATGGTTTGGCAGGTGCTGCAAGCTGGGGAAGGACTGATGGCCCTGCGACTGCAGCAATTGCGCGATCGCCTCAAGGCGGAGGGACTCTTTGATCCAGAGCGAAAGATCCCCCTGCCTGCCTTTCCCCAAACCATTGCCGTGGTCACCTCACCGGCAGCGGCGGCCTGGGGTGATATTCAACGAACGCTCAAGGCTTCTTCGCCTGGACTGCGGGTATTATTGTCCCCCACCATGGTCCAGGGAGATTTAGCCCCCCCCTCCATCGTGCGCGCCCTTGAGCGAGTGGAAGCTGATGGTCGGGCTGAGGTGATTATTCTCGCGCGCGGGGGGGGAGCTTCGGAGGATTTAGCCTGCTTTAACGATGAACAAGTGGTGCGCGCCATTGCCCACTGTTCCATCCCAATTATTGCCGGCATTGGGCACCAGCGAGACGAGTCCCTAGCGGACCTGGCCGCCGATTGCTGCGCCCATACGCCCACCGCAGCCGCAGAGCTAGCCGCGCCACGGTTCACGGAAATTCAACAGGCCCATCAGGAGCGCCGACAACAACTCTACTGGGCTGTGCGAGATCGCTTTGATCAGGCGCGCCAGGTCCATCGCACCCAGTGCCTGCGGCTACAGCGGGTTCGCCCTGACCAACGTATGAACCAGGAGATCCAGCATCTTCAGCGACTGCGTCAAACGATCATCCGCATTATGCGTCAGCGTCTGAGTACCCAGGCTCAGTATCATCGGTCCCTGCATCAGCAGATGGAGGCCCTCGATCCCCACGCCATTTTGAACCGGGGCTATGCCTTGGCCAGAACCCAGACAGGTGAATTGCTCAGGGTCGCCCACAGCGCTCAGGTAGGTCAATCTCTGACCCTGCAACTGGCTCAGGGCACTGTGCAGGTCCAGGTGACCGCCATTGAGTCACCGTAGCCCTGGGTTGACGTCTACTTGCTTATTGAGAATTTATGAGTTCCTCGCGAAAGAAATCAACGCCCCAACCAGAGTGGCATTATGAAGCAACCGTGGCTAAGGTCGAAGCCATTATTGAGCAAATTGAAACGGGAAATCTGGATTTAGAAGCGGTCTTTGATCAATTCGCTGAGGCGACCCGCTACCTCCAAGAATGTGATCAGTTCCTGAGCAGTCGTCAGGAAAAAATTGAGCTGTTGATTGAAACCCTGGGTGATTCCGCGAGCCAGTGATCCACCCCAAAGCCTAGGGCTAGCTGGGGGTGCCCCAGTTCAAGCGCCAGATGCAAGGCGGCACTGCGGCCCACGCGGGTTTCAAAGACCGAGGAGAATACCAAGGCCGAGGTCAAACCCTTGGCGCGATCGCGGATCTGCTGGGGGAAGCCCATGAGGGCGGGTTTAAGCACAAATAGCCCCGGCCAGCCCCAAGCCAACCATTTCTCCCAATCCCGTCCCGTTGTAATGGCTTCATCCAGCGCCAGGGGAGTCTGGAAGGTGCGGGCCAGAGCCAGCAGGGCTGGTCCGTCTGCGGCAGGCAGCGGCTGCTCTAGGTATTCCACGGCGGCCCGCGAAGCAGATCGTTGAGCGTCACAGACCGCTAGCCATCGCTCTGCACAAGTTTGGGTCAGCCCCCCATTGGCGTCAAGGCGAAGACGCGCGGATTGAGGAAGTTGAGCCAGTAACTGCTCAAAAATGGGGAGTTCCGTCTCAGAATCCGTCACCCCAATTTTCCATTTAAAGGTGCGATAGCCTTGCTCCCACAAGGGCTGCCATTGCTTCAGGGCTGAGGCTCCAGCCGAGAGCAAAGCACAAATCGAAGCCGAGGCTAAGGAGGGGCTTGACTGGGGCAACCGTCCCAAAAGCTGCTCCAGGGCACAGCCAAAACCAAATTGGCAGCAAGGGAGGTCAGGGGGGATCTGGGCAATCTGGGCAAGGGTGACCGTCTGGCCAAGGGAGCGACAAACGTCCAGGGCTGCTTCCTGAGTCTCGGTGCCAAACCAGGGCAAGGGAGCAATTTCCCCCACCCCCACTCGTCCCTGGCAATCGCGCAGATAAACCCAGATACCCTCCCGCAGCCGCCAGAGACCATGGTGAGTCTGTAGGGGCCGACGAAAGGGACGCTGGTAGGGACAAAAGGCCACCTGGTAAGCAGCCCGTTCCTGGCCCCTGGCCTCGGGAAAAGGAACCCCCATCACGGCATCGCCTTCCATGATACCCTCCGCCCTGATGCCCTCCGCCCTCCAGTCCATCAGGCCAGCCCAAAACTCTCCCAGGGCTGAGCCGCGAGCATAAATCCAAGCCCCAGCAGCAATCCGCTCCAGAAATGCAGCGCCACGGCAATAAACTTACAGTTTTGCACCAGCTGGGGCTGATGATGGTGTGCCCCAATGAAGCGGCAGAGCTTTACGGCGTAGGGTAAACTCCCCCCCATGAGCAAGGTCCACACGGGAAACTGCCCCATCAGGACAAACAGCAGCAGCAGGCCAAACAAAATTCCACAGATGCCCGGAAGCAGTTGGGCTCCTCTGGCGGTTCCCAAGCGCACAATGGGCGATCGCTTCCCGGCCTTGCGATCATCTTCGACCTGATGAAAGTGGGAGCAATACAGGATGAGACTGGTGACCCAGCCAAGCAGAATGGAGGCCAAAAGATTGACCCCGGACCAGCTCTGAGTTTGACTGTAGTAAACCGCTGAAAGGGTAATCGGCCCATAGGCGAAAAAGCACAGGATTTCGCCCAACCCTTGATACCCCAGGCGAAACGGGGGACCTTGATAGAGGTAACCCAACAGACAGGCAGCACCAATTAGGGCCAGGACGGTGATATCCTGCTGATCATAGGCAATCCTGAGAATTAGCCCCAGACCGATCAGTAAACAGCCGTTCCCAATCCAAAACACTAGGGACTTATTGGCGGTCAAGTTCACCAGGGAATGGTGCTTATTGCGGTCAATTCCGGTTTCGGAGTCAAACACATCATTGCTGATGTTGCTCCAGGCCACAATGGCGATCGCGGCTGTCAAGAACTGAGTGAACGTGCCCCAGTCCACCTCGCCTGTCTCCCACCGGGCAATTGCAGTGCCGACCCAAATTGGAACCACGGCCACGCTATACATGGGGGGCTTAAGGGCAGCCAACCAGAGCTGGCGACGGGATTTTTCAAGGGGAGGAGCCGTCATGGAGCAGTTCAAAGTCTTTGGTTCAAATTTTACCGATCAGTCCGGTCCCCCATCGAGTTGTAATAAAACTGCAATGATTTTGATCCCCTCCACGTCGGCATTGTAGGCTAGGTCTAACGCATTCGTGGCCTTTCAACCGGGTTGTTTCAACTGGGTCGTTTCAATTTAATGCAAGTCAGTCCTTCTCGTACCAAGTTGCTTCAGGATCGCAGAGGTTTTCTCAATACTCTGACCTCCTGCCAGCAGGACTGTCTAAAGACCCATCAAGTTCGCCTGGTCAGCTTCTCCATTGAAATTCCCACCATCGATCCCCTGGCAGTTCTGCAGCGCTGGCACGACCCAAAGCAGCACTTTTTCTACTGGGAAAAGCCGCAGGAATCCCTAGCGATGGCTGCGATCGCCCCAGAGCTGTTGCTTCAGGTCAATACCCAAAGATTCACGAAAACTCAGCAGTTCCTGGAATCCAGCCTGGATCAAGCCGTCCTGCAAGGACAGCTTGACTGTCCCTTTGCTGGTCCTCATTTTTTCTGCGGATTCACCTTTTTTGAGGCGAAGCACCATCATCCGCCCCTGTTCCCCTCGGGGCTGGTTTTTTTACCCCGCTGGCAACTGGTGTCCTACCAGGGACAGTCCTTACTGGTGGCTAATTTTGCCCTTGAGGCCACCAGCCAGCTGGATCGCCTGGTCGATGCCCTCATGCAGAAACTAGAGCAATTGCAAACCCACGCCCAAGGGTTTCACATTCAGCCCACCCAGGAGACGATTCCCTTTCAGTGCTGCCCCCACACCTCCTCCATTGAGCAATCCATCCAAAAAACCCTTACCCTCATCCAAACTGGGGAACTGCAAAAGTTGGTGCTGGCCCACCCGCTGGATATCACAACCCCAGCGCCCCTCGCCCTGGGCCAAACCTTACACCGACTGCGCCAGCGCTATCCTGAATGCTGCGTGTTTGCCATTGGCAATGGGGAAGGTCAGATCTTTTGGGGAGCGAGCCCTGAGCGGCTGGTCAGCCTGCGCGATCGCCATCTGGTCACCGACGTATTGGCCGGATCGGCCCCGCGCGGTCATTCCATCATTGAGGATATTTCCCTGGGGAAAAAATTGCTCCATAACCAAAAGGATGGTCATGAGCATCAGCTTGTCCTAGAGTTTATCTGCAACCAGCTCCGAACCCTGGGCATGCGCCCCCAAACCTCTTCACCGGCCCATCTGATGCAGCTGGCCAATATTCAGCATCTACGCACCCTGGTTTCGGCAACGGCCCCCTGCCACCTACAGATTCTTGATATTCTAGCAGCGCTGCATCCCACACCAGCAGTGGCGGGCACCCACCGCGATCGCGCCTGCGACTACATTCGGCAATATGAAGCCTTTGATCGACATCTCTATGCCGCCCCCTTAGGCTGGATTAACCATCGGGGAGATGGTGAATTTGCCGTGGGGATTCGCTCAGCCCTCAGCGACGGCTGTCATACCCGGCTTTATGCAGGCGCTGGAATTGTGGCTGGGTCCGAGCCTCAAAAAGAGCTGGCTGAGGTGGAGCTAAAGCTGCGCACGCTGCTAGAGGCTCTGGTGTGACGCGTCAGACGGCTAAGATCCTTCATGCCCATTGACTTTAGCAATTGCAATACTCTCTGGGCCTCTGTTCTGGTGGAAACCTTGGTCCGCTTGGGCCTCAAGATGGCGGTCATCTCGCCAGGATCGCGCTCTGCGCCCCTGGCGATGGCCTTTGCTCAGCATCCTCAGCTGCAAACCCTCCCCATTTTAGATGAGCGTTCCGCAGGCTTTTTTGCCCTGGGTCACGGGCGTCGCCGCGGTCTGCCCGGAGTTCTAGTCTGCACCTCAGGCACCGCCGGGGCCAACTTTTATCCAGCCCTGATTGAAGCCCGTGAAAGCCGGGTGCCGCTGTTGATTCTCACCGCCGATCGTCCTCCCGAGCTGCGCCATTGCCATGCCGGTCAGGCCATTGACCAACTTAAATTATTTGCCGACTACCCGGTCTGGCAAGCAGAGCTGGCAGTTCCCAACCCTGATCACCTGACCTATCTCAGACAAACCCTGATTCACGCCTGGCAAAAATGTCAGTGGCCTGTGCCCGGTCCGGTGCATTTAAACTGTCCCTTTCGAGATCCCTTGGTTCCCACCCCTGAGGCCCAGATCCAGGCTCTCCAACATCAATGGTCTGATCAAGACTTTTTTCAGCAGGTGGATCCCCCCCGATTTCCCCACCTTCAACTCTCAGCGGATCAACTGCCCTGGCAAACCTGGCGGGCCTGTGATCGAGGCTTGATCATCGCCGGTCCTGCCCAACCACGCGATCCTGCCCTCTACTGCGCCGCGATCGCCGCTCTGGCCCAACAGCTGCAGTGGCCGGTCCTGGCCGAGGGACTCTCGCCGCTGCGCAACCATGCCCCGATCAATCCCTGTTTGATCTCCACCTATGCGATCGCCCTGAGAAATCCGGACCTGCGCGCCTCCCTGCAACCAGAGCAGGTGATTCGCATAGGTGAACTTCCCACTTGCAAAGAACTGCGCCAGTGGCTGGCTCCTCTAGAGATTCCGCAATGGGTCATCGACCCCAGCGATCAAAATCTCGATGCCACCCATGGGTCAACGGTCCATCTGCGCATCGAGATTAGCGCCCTCCCTCAACCCAGCCCAGATTTACCACGTTCGCGGGCTCACCAGCCTGAATTTCTCCAGCGGTGGCTGCGTTTAGACCAGCGCATCAGCCGGTCCATTGCCCAGACCATGCACCAGGAAAACGGCCTGAGAGAGAGTAAAATTCCTTGGATATTGGCCCACCATCTGCCGCCCCAAACCCCGCTGTTCATCAGTAACAGCACCCCAGTTCGGGAGGTGGAATGGGTCTGGCCCCAAACCAACTCCAAGATTCAACCCTATTTCAATCGCGGGGCAAACGGGATTGATGGCATCCTGTCCACGGCCCTGGGTCTAGCCTATGGAGATCGACCTGCGGTGCTTTTGACCGGAGATCTGGCCTTTCTCCATGACATCAACGGACTGCTGCAGGGACCCCGCTGGACCGGTCACCTCAGCATCGTGTTAATCAACAATCAGGGCGGCGGTATCTTTGGCCTGCTGCCCATTGCCCAGTTTAATCCCCCCTTTGAGGAGTTTTTTGCCACGCCCCAGCGGGTCAATTTTGCAGCCCTTTGTCAAGCCTACGGAGCGCAATATCAGTTCGTGACAAGCTGGGAGGAACTAGTGACCTTGATTAATCCACTGCCACCCACTGGGATCCGAGTCTTAGAGCTGCACTGCGATCGCGCTCAAGACGCCCGCTGGCGACAAGATCAATTTTCCCGCTGGATGCAGCCCCCCTCAACCCCATAGCCTGCAATTCCGGCTAAGGCCTATCTCCTTGCAAAATCGACGAGAGGTCCGATCACAGCAATGCGGCTAACCGCTTCCGAATCTCCTCAACACGGCTGCGATTTGCCCCCAGATCAGACTGACCTAAACGCGAGGCAGAACGAACTTGAATTCCGGAACGTTGCCCGTCGAGATAGAATTCCACATCATCCACGAATCCCATCAACGCCGTCGTAAATTCCACATACAGGTAATCCGCCCTCGCCTCAATCACCTGGGTGCGAGGCATGGCCTCAACCACCGTGCGCAGACGTGCGATCGCCTCCGATGCCTCACCGGGGACCTCTAGGGGATCAATCCCATGGGCTGCATCCGTCTCATAGCTACAGACGCAGTTTGGCGAGTTCGGGCAGGGCTTGAGCCGACCATCCTGCACCCCTAAATCCCGTGGGCGCTGTCCAGATAACGACAGTAAGGGCATCACTCACCTCAACAAACAGCCAGCTACCATCTTACCGGTTCAGCCAAAAGAGCACTAGCCCGATCGAGCCAGATTAAAAAACTTGGTTTGCTTGGGTTCAAAAAGCAGCTTGA
Source organism: Lyngbya confervoides BDU141951 (assembly GCF_000817775.3). Taxonomy (GTDB): domain Bacteria; phylum Cyanobacteriota; class Cyanobacteriia; order Thermosynechococcales; family Thermosynechococcaceae; genus Lyngbya; species Lyngbya confervoides. The sequence continues at coordinate 16,631 of NZ_JTHE03000076.1, read as the reverse complement.
CGGTTCCCACGGGTCCATTGCGATGCTTCGCTAAAATTAGCTCGCAGACCCCCCGGTCAGGACTATCGGGATTATAGTACTCATCCCGATAGAGCAGCACAATTAAATCTGCATCCTGCTCAATAGCCCCACTCTCGCGCAGATCCGACATCATGGGCCGCTTCACCTGGCGCGATTCCACACTCCGACTCAGCTGGGAAAGCGCCACCACAGGCACATTGAGCTCCCGTGCCAGTCCCTTCAAGGCGCGCGTAATTTTTGCTAGCTCCTGGACGCGGCCATCGTTATCGCTGCCCCCCATCAGCTGTAAATAATCGAGCAAAATCATGCCTAAGCCGCCGGGCAGTTCCGACTGGAGCCGGCGAGCACTAGAGCGCAGGTCCGTAATCGTAGGATTGGGGGTATCGTCAATGTAAATTGAGAGTTGGGAGAGGGTCCCAATGGCTCGACTCAGCGGCTCCCACTGGTTTTGATTGATGCGTCCCGCCCGCAGATAATTACTGTCAATCCCGGATTCGCTCGCTAACAGCCGCTGAACTAGCTGCTCCTTAGACATCTCCAGACTAAAGATGGCTACGCCCAGGCTATGAATCTCCGCAATATTGCGCGCAATCTGCACCGACAGGGCCGTCTTTCCCATGGAGGGACGTCCGGCCACAATGATCAGATCCGATCGCTGGAACCCTTGGGTCATGGCGTCCAAATCGTAGAAGTTGCAGGATAGACCCGGCAGCACCTTTCCCAGCGATCGCTGTTCAAGATCGGCAAAGGTCGAGGTTAAGATATCCTCCGTCGCCGTTAACCCCTGACGGGTCCGATCCTGAGTCACCGAGAAGATGCGCTGCTCACTTTGATCCAGAATGGCTTCTAAGGGCTGAGAGGTATCATGGGCCAATTCCGAGACTTCGCTAGCCGATTGAATCAGTTTGCGCCGCAGGTACTTATCCTTGACCAAGGCCGCATAGCGATCAATATTGACCGCGCTCACCGTGCGATCTAAAAGCTGGGCCAGCTTCCCCTGACCGCCCGATTTTTCAAGTCGGCCGCGATCTTGAAGCCAGGCCGTCACGCACATGATATCGGTAGGACTTCCCTGAGCATGGAGAGCCAGAGCCGCCCGGTAGATTTCCTGATGGGCCGCCAGGTAAAAGGCCTCCGGGCGCAGAACATCCGCAATCCGGCCAATGGCTTCGGGATCCAGCATAATCCCGCCCAAAATCGATTCTTCCGCCTCCACATTTTGGGGAGGCAACCGTTCAGCAACAGATTGGAAGTCAAGTTCGTACACAGTCTAAGCCTTCCGAGGGCAACCACACACCGACATCTTGCACCCTAAGAATCGGCAACTGCCTACTCTTCCGCAACAACCTCCAAGTTCACCGCCGCCACCACCTCTGCGTGCAGCTTCAGGGTGGCTGAGTAGGTCCCCAACTTACGAATCTCCGGAAGATCAATCGATCGGCGATCCACCTCAACCCCAGCTTTTGACTGGATTAATTCCGCCACATCGCTCGAAGTGACGCTGCCAAAAAGGGTATCTTCCTCACCCGCCTTGCGAGCAATCTGCAGGGTGCCCACTTGCTCAATGGTTTCCTTTTGCTTCAGGGCTTCCTGCCGCAGGGCTTCCTGTCGCTTACGCTCTTCCTCGCGGCGACGCTCTGCCAATTTCAACACGCCTGGTGTGGCATGGTAGGCCAGCCCCTTCGGCAGCAGATAGTTTCGTGCATAGCCGGGGGCCACCTCAACAACCTCTCCTACCGTTCCAAGCTTGCGAATATTTTCGTTTAAAACTAGCTGAACCCGTTTTGCCATGACCTCAGTTACCCAATCAATATTTTTTAGTCACCCCTATTGAAATTTTCTGATGCGTCAATACCTTCAGCACAGAACGTTCCAGTCTGGGGCAAGCCTGGTTTCTTTCAGAGCATCTTATTGTATCGGAGAGGGACGACCCTAGGCAAACATCATTTCGCGTTGGGGTACCAGAACATCCCCTTGATCCCCTCTGGATCAGGGGTAAAGCCGAGTTCACTGTAGAAACTCACCACGTGGGGATCGGCAAAGAGGGTGATATTGCTGATATCCTCCCGCCGCAGCTCTCGAATCATCTGCTGCATCAGCGCCTTCCCTAACCCCCGACCTTGAAACTTCGGATGAACCACCACATCCCAAATGGTGGCGTTAAAGGCATGATCCGAGGTGGCGCGAGAAAAGCCAATCAAGCGACGACTAGTTCCTCGCTCCTCCCACATGGACATCACCAGAAAGCTGTGCTGTATCGCCTTACGAACTTTTCTGAGGGGCCGCCTTGACCAACCCACCGCGTCACAGAGTTCCTCAAGTTCGTAAAGGTCTAGGGCGCGATCCTTGCTAAAAACAATGCGACGTTCTGAGGTCCCGTTGCGTTGATCAGCCTCGGTGGGGGACGACTGCGAAGGTGACTCCAAGGGAATCACGGTGGAAGCCGATGGCGATGAATTAAAGATACTTTTCCAGAAGCTCATGAAAAGTGGTTCAGATAAAGTCAGCAGAGGCGCTGAGCCATCAACAAGGCAACCATATCTTAACAGATCTTGACACTCAGCAGTCCCAGCCAGATCTGGCAAAATTCATGCTTCTCGGCAACACAGATCATCTGTCTAAGCGGCAATCTTGGATATCCCTGACGTCACACTTCCTGGGGATACAAACTGAGTTCGTTGGCATATTCGCGATCCTGGGCGAGGGCAGCGGCCGCCTCAGCAGTGCTGGACTCAGCCTCTCGAACCACCAGGCGATGGCAGGGGATGCGATCGGAGAGAATGGAGCTGGCCATCATTCCCGTGTGAATTTCCAGAAGCGCCTGAGAGCTGGCCTCAAACAGAAGGCGCTGCCCTGGAAACACGACCCGCTCGAAATACCAGTTTTGAATATTGGTAATCCGAGCCACCTGCACCTTACTCGTTGAATTCACATAGCAGCAAACCACGGTATCTGCATCGATAGCCGGCAAGGGATCGAGGATATTAGACATTGTTAAACAGGAGTTCTTATGGCGAAGTCCTGTTTAACCTATCACCCTCTGATCCCCGGAACTGTCAAGGAGGTTACATTCACCGCAGAGAGGGGACCGTAGGGGGAAGCTGCGGTGGCAGACCCAGACCGGACAAGGGACGGAACCGACTGACGAATCTCAGAAACCAGAGCCGAGGTTTTGACATCGTAGATCTGCGTGAGCAGCTTGGGATACAGCCCTACGCCAATGATGGGAACCAAAAGGCAGGCAATGATAAAAATCTCCCGAGGTTCAGCGTCAATGAGAGCCTCCGCCTCAGTTAATTCTTTATTTTCCGCTCCATAGAAAATCTCACGCAGCATGGAGAGTAGATAAATGGGGGTGAGAATGACGCCAACGGCTGCCAGCAGAACCACAATCACCTTAAAAGGAAGGGAGTAGGCATCACTGGTGGAAAAGCCCACAAAGACCATTAACTCTGCCACAAAGCCGCTCATTCCCGGCAATGCCAGGGAAGCCAGGGAGCAAACGGTAAACATTGCAAAAATTTTCGGCATCTTCTGACCGACTCCACCCATTTCTTCCAAAATCAAGGTGTGGGTCCGGTCATAGGTTGCTCCCACCAGGAAAAATAGGCTCGCCCCGATCAGGCCGTGGGAAATCATCTGAAGCACCGCCCCGCTCACGCCCAAGTCCGTATAGGCAGCAATCCCAATCAGGACAAAGCCCATGTGGGAAATTGAGGAATAGGCAATTTTTCGTTTTAGGTTGCGCTGGGCATAGGAGGTCAGGGCGGCATAGATGATATTAACCACACCCAGAATCACCAGGGCTGGAGCAAAATAGGCGTGGGCATCGGGCAGCATCTCCACATTCATCCGCAGCAGCGCGTAGCCGCCCATTTTCAGCAAAATCCCCGCTAGGAGCATATGCACTGGCGCGGTGGCTTCTCCATGGGCATCAGGTAACCAGGTGTGGAGAGGCACAATCGGCAGCTTGACAGCGTAGGCAATGAGGAAACCCGCATAAACCAGCAGCTGAAAGGTGAGCGTGTAGTCTTTCACCGCCAGCGATCGCATGTCAAAGGTCACTTGATCCCCATAAAACGCCATAGCCAGGGCCGCGACCAGGATAAATAGGGAGCTACCAGCGGTGTAGAGGATAAACTTTGTAGCCGCGTACAGGCGCTTATAGCCTCCCCAAATCGAGAGCAGCAAATAGACCGGAATCAGCTCCAACTCCCAGGCCAGAAAGAACACCAGCAGATCCTGCACTGCAAATACAGCAATTTGACCGCCGTACATCGCCAACAGCAGAAAATAAAACAGCTTGGGCTTCATGGTGACGGGCCAGGAGGCTAGGATTGCCAAGGTGGTCACAAAGCCCGTGAGCAAAATCAGGGGCATGGACAATCCGTCTGCCCCCACGGACCACTGCAGCCCTATCTGGGGAATCCAGTTATAGCGCTCCACCAGCTGCAGGTCAGGCAGAGAGGGATCGTAGTAGTGGTAAAACGCAAAGACGATGAGGGCAAAGTCAATCAGCCCTACCGTTAGGGCGTACCAACGAATGGGACGCCCCTTACCCTTGGGATCCGGAATAAAGGGAATCGCAGCCGACGCAACGAGGGGAAAAAAGATAATCGTCGTCAACCATGGAAATTCGGCGAGATTCATGAATGGAATATGTCAGTAGTGTGGGCAGGACAGAATTCACGTGCCAGGAGAGCCCAGCGGACCTTCACAAAAGCGCCGGCCAAGAACCATAGGCAAAGGACTAATCACTGGAAATCCCCCGGCTCCCCCAAATCACTCTCCATTGTGATCAAGCAAACTGAAGACGGCGCTATTTCTTCAAGGTTCGTTTGAGATTTAGCATATTTCTTAACAAACTGACTTCCCCGTTGCACAGACGGCAAGGGGAACGCGGACGAAACCTAGGCAGCGATGACCACAAACCCGAGCACAGCTAAGAACACAATCAGAGCGTAGAACTGGGCACGGCCATTTTCAAAATATTTCAGCCCTTCGCCAGAAATCATGGTGACAAAACCGGTCAGGTTCACCGCCCCATCGACCACGTTGTAGTCCACCTCTAGTACCTGGCGAGCCAAGCGGCGGGTGCCTCGCACAAAGACGCGCTCATAGATATCGTCGAAATACCACTTGTTCAGGGACAGATCGTAGAGGGGCTTCACTCGCTCCGCAATGGCTTTGGGGTCAACCCGCTGGCTTAAGTACATCAGTGAGGCTAGCGTAATGCCAATTAATGAGATGCCCACCGACCCCCCAGCCATGGGCAAAAATTCAGACCACTCAAACTCTGCGGCCAGCTCTGCCACGGAGGCGGCTTCCTCGGTGGGGGAGAAGATAAACGCTTCAAAGTAGTTGTTAAAGGGCGCGCCTACAAAGCCAATCAGGGCGGAGGGAACCGCCAAAATCAGCAGAGGCAGCGTCATGCTCAAGGGAGACTCATGGGGATCACCCGGGGCATGACCCGGATCGTGGGCCGCAGGCGCTTGGGCTGCGGAAAATTCAGCCAAACGGTCCGGATCGTGGCCGCGAAACCCCCCTTCAAAGGTCATAAAGTACATGCGAAACATATAGAAGGCCGTGATCCCAGCCGTGGCCCAACCAATCAACCAGAGCAGGGGATTGGCGGCAAAGGCGGCTCCCAGGATTTCATCCTTAGACCAGAATCCCGCAAAGGGTGGAATTCCGGCGATCGCTAAACAGCCCACCAAAAATGTCAGAGCCGTAATGGGCATGTAGCGTCGCAGCCCTCCCATCAAGCGCATGTCTTGGGATAGGGCCGGATTGTGCCCCACGGCAGGCTCCATTCCGTGGATCACCGATCCCGATCCTAAAAACAGCATGGCCTTGAAATAGGCGTGGGTCATCAGATGAAATAAGCCAGCGGTGTAGGCCCCAATGCCCATGGCCATGACCATATAGCCCAGCTGGGACATGGTGGAGTAAGCCAGGCCTTTCTTGATGTCATTTTGGGTGATGGCAATTGAGGCTCCTAGAAAGGCTGTAAAGGCTCCAGTCCAGGCAATAATTTGCATTGCAGCCGGAATTCCCGTAAAGACTGGGAACATACGCGCAATTAAGAAAACCCCCGCCGCAACCATCGTGGCCGCATGGATCAGGGCCGAAATCGGGGTGGGGCCTTCCATGGCATCGGGAAGCCAGACATGCAGGGGGAACTGGGCGGACTTTGCCACCGGACCTAAAAACACCAGCACCGCCAGCAGCGCCACCACAGCGCCCGAAATCGCACCGGCTTGGGACAAACTGGAGAGGCGATCGCCAATGACCTGAAAATCAAAGCTGCCCGTGGCCCAAAACAGCCCCAGAATTCCAAGCAGTAAACCAAAGTCACCCACCCGGTTGGTCACAAATGCTTTCTGGGCCGCGTTTGCCGCAGACTTGCGGTCGTACCAAAACCCCACCAGCAGGTAGGAGCACATGCCCACGAGCTCCCAAAAAATATAGACCTGGACCAGATTTGGACTGATCACTAAACCCAGCATGGAGGAGCTAAACAGGCTCAAATAGGCATAAAACCGGACATAACCTGGATCGTGGGACATGTAACCATCGGTGTAAATCATCACCAGCAGAGCCACGGTGGTCACCACCACCAACATCAGGGCGCTGAGATGATCAATGGTATATCCCATGGACAGATGAAAGCTTCCGGCTGCCGCCCACTCAAAGGTTTGGATGAAGGGAGCATGACCCTGGAGCTGGCTCCACAAAAGGCCAAAGGAAAGGGCCATGGCTGCACCTAACAAGGTAACCACCCCAAAGGAGCTCAGCCGCCGCAAAGAGTTGGTCCATTGATTAAAGGAGATGAGTCCCATCCCCACAAGCATGGCACCCATCAGAGGGAGAACGGGAATCAGCCAAGCGTATTGATATAACGGTTCCATGACATCCGATTAACTGAAGAGGTCCGCGAACAAGAGATTAAGAGTTGTAGGCTACTCCCAAAGCACAGAGCGGCAGGCCAAGGAAGGGATGCCCTGCCGACAAGCGTTTTTCCAGCGGTTGTAGCATTTTAAAGCAGTAGAAATCAAGCCATTATCGGGCCACTAGACCCAGACAGTTCACTAACTCAGCCAGACTGGCTTGGATATGATGGCGATCGCCCAAGAGATCTTGTCGGTAGACGAGCTCTCCCTGAACGAACAAAAACAGGGCGGGAATACTCTTGAGCTGATAGAGACGCGCCAGGGACAGATTTTCGTCAGCATTAATTTTTACAAGCTTTAAGGCGGGAGCGCTAGTGGCATGAAACTGTTGTAGCATTGGCTCCACTATTCGACAAAGGCCGCACCAAGGCGCCCAAAAGCTTACCAAAACAGGCATGGAAGCGTTGATCACTTCCTCCCGGAAATTTTGTTCACCGACTGCAGCTTGCATTTATTAAGTTAATTTTTGAGGATTTATTTAAAGGCGCAGCTTGCGCTCGTACAAAATATGCTACCAGGGTTACTCCCATGGGATCACCCCTCCTCCGGCTGACTGCAATTTTTTTTTGATCCCCGCAGGCGAATGAGGCTGAAGATCGCCCGGCTGGTCTCTAGACATTCGCCTGGGAGGCAGCGGCCACCAGATGGGGATGAATCCACCAAAACAGTCCCACAAACAGCGCAACGCCCAGATAGGCCGGACGCAAAAACTCCCCCCACTGCAGGGACTGTTTCCCCTGCACAATGGCCCAGAAGGGCACTATTGAAGTCCTGGCTTTAACCTGCGTAAAGGCCTCTCCATAGCGAGCGGCCAGTCGGCGATCGCCGTGCCAGGAAGCAAACAGGTGATACCCCACCAGTCCCAAGCAGGTCGCCAGGGTAAAGGTTGTGCCAATCCAGAGGGCATGGGCCACACACCAGATCACCTGCCCTACCATTTGGGGATGGCGGGTAATCCGAATGATCCCCGTCTCATAGAGATGAACCTGGGGGCGTTGAATAGCCGCAACTTCCAGCAGATTGAACGTCGCTGGATAGAGGAACAGAAACGATAGCGCCGACAGCCCCCAAACCAGGGACTCTACCCAGGGATAGGGCTGGATCTGCCACAGCTGCACCCCGTCGTAACGATGGCGAATAAAGTAAACAATCAGCAGAGCCGCCATGGGGATGCTCAACAGGGCAAAGCCCACCCGATAAAGGCGCGCGCCCAAAACCTTTTCGGCCCGGACGCGCAGAGAGGCCAAACCGCTATGGATGCAGGCAAACAAAACCAAAAGCGCCAGCATTTTAAAGTGCGAAGGCGCCAGCCACCCTGGGGCATCTACTCCAAAACCAGTCATCCAAAGGGTCCATAATGCAGCCCTCCCATCATAAGGCCTGATCAGACCGCTGGAGAATGAAGCAGCCCTGGGTTTCAGGAGCTAGGCGCTTGCCCAGGCGGGGGATCGCGTCAGGCGGATTTGGGCCAGGGTGAAAATAATCGGGATAATCCGGCCATAGTTGGTTGAAATGGATCGCCATCCCAAATCCAGAATGAGTCCAGCCCACAGCATCCCCCCCAGAACGGTGAAGGCGCTACGGGCTAACCCGTACCGGGCAGTTCCGGCAGCGATCCCCCGTCGTCCAAGCTGCAGGGCCATTTGTTTGGGCAAAACCAAGGCCGCCTTTCCGGCAAGGTGCACAGAACTCCAGTAGACAGCCATCTGCCGAGACACCTGTCGAAGCACCAAAGTCCTGGCCACTGAGCTGAGCGCAATGACGCTTCCTCCCTGTAGGAGAATTCGCAGACTATCCGGATTGCAGCGCAAGGGCAGGGGCTGGGTGGGATCTTTACTCAGAGAGGCCACCACCCGCCCCAGCAATTCGTCCTGGTCAGGTCGCGGAATGTTGCGCCAGTTGCGCTGAATTAAATTTAAAAAGATATCCGCCTCCAGATCTTCCGTACTCAAGGCGGGTGAATATTTGAGCTTCAAATAGCGACAGACGCGCACCAAAACCTGTCGATAGCTGATGCGCTGGGATTCTCCCCGCAGCACCGTAAAGCCGTCAGCGGCCAGAAAGCGAAACCGCCGCTCCACAGCATCCAACCAGGCGCGGCGATCGCCACTGATCACCCGAACGGGATCCGTCCCCCGCACATAGTCCAACGGGTTAAATTTCGGGCGAAATAAGATTTCGGTCAAATCTTGAAGTTCATCGTCATTGGCTAACTCTAAGGCTGTACGTAGCTCATCCATGGATTTCAACCTCAAGACAGGGGGTTAACCAGAGCCTTTATCAAAGTTTAAAAATCTATTGTCTCTTGTCCCGCTCGTTCAGCCGGAGACACTCAACGCGTTGCTCTGGGCTAAGGAGTTGCCGATTAATGCCAAGCCCTTAGGATTGAGACGACTCAGTATTGAGACGACTCAATCATAGCGCGAATGCCTTGCTGCTCCAAGGCCTGAACCATTTCATCGGCCTTGTCCTGCTGCGTAAAGGCTCCCACTTGCAGCATCCGCGATCCTTGATAACTCGACCAAAATGCATCCGGCGCCAGAGCATTGACGGCCTTGGCCTGGTCCGGGGTTTGGGGCGTGACAAAAACGCGATAGCGCCGAATTGAGGAGGCCACGGTCAGCGGCGGCGGCGGCGGCCCCTCCCCTTGGGCTGCACTTTGGGGAAGATTGGCCAGATCCTGCAGCGAGAATACATCCGGCTCCGACGCTCCGACGCGCCCAAGGGGAGCAATATTCGGAACCGGGAGAATGCCCCCTAGATTTACATCAACGGCGGGCAGCGGCGCCTCTAAAACGGTGGAATTCAAGGTGGGCAGGGGCGATCCCGAGGGCGGGGCGGGGAGCGATCCCAAAGACGGTGCGCTAAAGAGATCGGCCGGAGTCGAAGAGGACCGAGCCGACAGGACGGGAACCGGAATTTGAACAGGGCCTTGCAGGGGCCGCACCACGGCATCCCCTGTCGCAGGACTTGCCAGATCTGCGGGGGTGGGTAAGGAGTTTTCAGAGCCTGAGGCTGCGCGCTGGGCAATAGCCGATCCCTGCGGTTGCGCCCCCAGAACCTCATGGCTCGGCAGCGCGGATTCTTCCAGTCCAACCTCTCCTGAGGAGTCAAGCCCTATCGCCCTTGTCAAGTTTTCCGGCTCCGGATCTTCCGCCACTGGGTTTCCTGCGGCCGGAAGTAGCTCCGCCGGGACCTGCGCCACAGGGATTTCCGCGGGGGCAGGCACTTGGTCACGGGTGAGGTAAATATGACCCAGGGCTTTGCCCTGATATACCCGCCGTGTAAACTTCCAGCCCTCGTTAAGCTCAATTTTGACAAACTCTCCCCCTTGGGATTGGGCACGGCCAATTTCCAGGGGCTCCCCCTGCGAGGCCTGTAGGGGTATTCCCCTCAAAACCAGCCCCTCCCCTTGGGGCACAATGGCCAAGCGGTATTTCAGGGCCAGATCTTCTCCCGCCTGACGAATGGAATAACCGTTGCTATCTGTACTGCGGCCACAGATCCCGGTAAAGTCAAACTTTAAAAGCAGCGGCTCAATGAGACCGGACCCCGCCGCATCTTCTGACCAGCAGGGACGAGCATCGGACTGCTGCTCCAGAATCAGCAAATTGCGGCGATTGCCCTGGGGGAGCGTCACGGCGATCGCAATAAACTTGTCTTGGTCCACATCCTGCTGCTCAAATAAGGCAGCCTGAGCGGATTCCCCCACCAGGGTCCCCCCCCAGATCAAGGTGCCAAACAGCAAAATTAGTGAACAACGCAGTGCATTCAACATGATGGACATTAACCTAGGTGAGAAGGAAAGCAATCATGAAACGAGCCTTGCGGGAGCAAGGACGGAGACCTCAAGCCAGGCGGGAGATCCCTGGGCTGATTTAGCCTGCCAGATTGTATCGGATAACGCTCAAAAAAACTCGAAGTTTTCGAGATTTAAACGAGGGGGCCAATCCGCTTTAAACGGACGGACCCCAGGGATCCGTTAGGGATTCTTTTAAGATCTAGATCTCCCAAGGTGGGACCTTGCTTTCCAGGGAATTGTCCTCAAGATTGCCCCATTTCAACCCGTTTCTTTCACCGTTGAGCGCCTATGTTGTTCACCCCTACTGTTTCACCCCTCTCGTTTAAGGAAAGGAGATGACGACCTCCCCCTTGTTTCGCATCCTGGATGCCAACCTTGACCGCGCTCGCGAAGGGCTGAGAGTTATCGAGGAATGGTGCCGTTTTGGTCTGGAGAATGCGGACTGGGCCAAAACCTGCAAGGACTTGCGCCAGGCCCTAGCCCAGCTCCATCAACCCGAATTTCGCGCCGCCCGCGATACCCCAGCGGACGTGGGCACTCAGATCACCCATGCCCAGGAACAACGGCGGGATAACCTGGAAGCCCTGCTGCTGGCTAATTTTGCCCGAATTCAAGAGGCTCTGCGGGTGTTAGAGGAATACGGAAAGTTAGCAGACCCAGAACTGGCCGGTGGCTGCAAAACCTTTCGCTACCAGGTCTACGCCCTTGAGTCCCAGGTGCTGGCAGCCACCGGCAGGTCAGATTCCCCTAAAGCCCTTGGAGCCGGTGCGCGCCAGTCTCGACTGCAACGGCTCCAGGCGGCCCGACTTTACCTGGTTACTTCGCCCCAGAACAACCTTTTCGAAATTGTCGAGTCGGCCCTGCAGGGAGGGGTGCGCCTAGTGCAATATCGAGAGAAGCACCTGCCGGACTGCGATCGCCTAAACCAAGCCATACAGCTGCGCGCCCTGTGTCATCGCTACAAGGCGCTGTTTATCGTGAATGATCGCGTTGATTTGGCCTATGGTGCCGATGCCGATGGCGTTCACCTCGGCCAGCAGGATGTCCCCATGCACCTTGCACGAAGTCTGCTGGGAGCCGACCGCATTGTGGGGCGATCGACCACCAATCCTGAGGAAATGGCCCGCGCGATCCAGGAAGGGGCCGACTACATTGGGGTAGGGCCAATTTTCACAACCCCGACCAAGGCCGGAAAAGCCGCCGTGGGATTTGACTATATCCAGTACGCCCAGGATCATGCCCCCATGCCCTGGTACGCCATAGGGGGGATTAACGCGGCGAATTTACCCCAGGTGCAGGAGGCCGGGGCTCAGCGCGTCGCGGTGGTGCGAGCCATTATGGAAGCCGCGCAACCGGACCAAGTGACGGCTCAGCTCCGGCAACTGCTGGATTCATAGCCCCATTTCCAGTTAAACCACCGCAATCGCCCTGTTTCTCAGAATTTTATGCCTGATTCAGACCCCATAATTCGCATTCAAGTCAATGGCAATTTCCAAGAAGCCAAACTGCATCTCCCCTTGCTGACCTTCCTAGCCGATCAAAACCTTAATCCCCGCTTGATTGCCATTGAGTACAACGGCGAGATTCTGCATCGCCAATTTTGGCCTCAAACTCGCTTAGCCGAGGGCGATCGCCTTGAAATTGTCACGATTGTGGGCGGTGGTTAGCAGCGGCAAGGGGATCGGGGATCTCGACCCGGTGCGCTCCCCCCTTGCAGGGCATCCCGGTACACTGAGAGTAGAGTTTGTTGAATCAAACCAGTTTAATTTAGACTTTGTTCGAAAATTCAAGGTTCACAATCATTGGTTCACCATTCCCGTTGGGTGGAGCCCACCAGGGTAAGGGTTGAACCCTCACAGCTCCCGCAATCGACTGCGCTGCACAATCAACATGGATATGCTGAAAAAATTTTCCCTTAAAACTCTTTTCCGGTCCCTGGTCGCGATCGCTTTGGTTACCGTTCTCTTCGTAGGTCAGGCGTCTCCAGCCTGGGCGGCGCGGAGCGGCGGACGCATCGGTGGCAGTGCCTTTCGGAGTCGTCCCCTTCCCTCTCGCAGCTATAACCGCGCGCCCCAGAGCTATCCCCGTGGGGGGGGATACTACCCCGGCGGCGGCTTTGGATTTCCCTTTCTGCTGCCCTTCTTTGGGTTTGGCGGTGTGGGGAGCCTGTTTTCAATTTTGATTTTTATTGCGATCGCCAATTTTGTTGTTTCGGCCTTTCGCCGCGCCGGGGACGGCGGGTCATTCTTTGAATCTGCGGACAGTTCCTCCAATCCCAGAGTCACCATTGCCGAGCTGCAGGTGGGCGTCCTGGCAGAAGCGCGCCATTTACAGCCGGAGCTCGATCAGCTGGCGCTGCAGGCCAGCACCACCTCAACGACAGGCCTCACCCAATTGCTTCAGGAAAGCACCCTGGCGCTGTTGCGCCACCCTGAATACTGGGCCTACGCAGACCTCAAAACCGAAACCTGCCGATTGACCGAGGCCGAGGCGAAGTTTAATCGCTACGCCCTCACCGAGCGCAGCAAGTTTCAGGCCGAGACCCTCTCCAATGTGGGCGGCAGCCTGAGCGAGCCAAAGCCAGCACAAAATCCCAGCCTCGTGCCCTCGAGCGCTCCCGGAGAATATCTTCTGGTCACCTTGCTGGTGGCAGCCCAGGCTCAATTAGACCTTCCGAATATCCAATCGGCCCCAGACCTGAAAACCGCACTCAAGCAGCTCGGTGGCGTGTCTGAAGATCAAATGCTGGCACTGGAGGTTCTCTGGACTCCTCAGGCCACCGGCGACACGCTTACCTCCGATGATTTGCTGGAAAATTACCCAACTCTGAAGGTTTTGGGTTAGTTGAGTCAGAATTAGGCCCTTAGGCTCCCAAGCCTCTTCATCTTCCCTGAGCTGATTGTTTTAGCCTTTGCAAAGGTCTGGTCAAAAGCCAGACCTTATTTATTTGGCAACCCCGATTGGATTTGCAAAAGAGTTCTGTTCAATATCGCCAGACTTCTGTAGAGTTTGTTAACATTGGCGTACTTTTATGAAAAGGCCTCATTTGAACGGTTATCTCGTCCCCAGTCCATAGAACTTTCCCGGCAAAATCACGTCCTTTAAGCTAAGAAATGTGATTTTACCGTGAATCTAATTTATCTACTGGTATAAGCCCTTAAATTAACTCCATGACAGAAGCAAAAGTCAATTTCGAGGAACGTCCCGATCTATTGGTGGAACAGGCGGACGATGAAATTAACCTTCTGGACATCTTCAAAACATTACGCCGACGTTGGCTTCCCTTCAGCCTGACGGTCACGGCGGTTGTCACCACCACCGCCGTTCTCACCTTTCTGCAAACCCCGATTTTTCAGTCCAAGGGGCAGCTATTAATCGCCAAGACCAACGAGGCCTCTGCACTGACGGGGTTAGCCGATCAACTCAGCGCAGGTCCACTCTCCAACAAAAGTAATCCCATTGAAACCGAAATTCAGGTTCTACTGTCGATTCCGATCCTTGAAAACGTGATTCAAAGCCTGGATCTCAGAACTGAGGGGAATGAGGCCTTAAAAATTGATGCGTTTCGAGGACGAGTCACTGCGTCTGCTGTTGGAGGGACAGATGTGATTGAACTTTCCTATCAAGACCCAGATCCGCAGCTAGCTGCGGACGTTGTGAACACATGGATGCAGTTTTACCTCAAGAATGATATTGAAGTGAATCGGTCTCAAACTCGGGCGGCTCGGCAATTTATCAGCCAGCAAATTCCCCGGGCCGAGCGCCAGCTTTCCCAAGCGGAATCAAGCCTGAGACAGTTTAAGGAGAAGTATAAGGTCGTCGAATTGAGCGGTGAAGCACAAGAAGCCGTGAGGCGTTTGGCTGACCTCAGGGCTGCAATGGTTGAAACCACCGCCCAACTGCAGGTTGCCCAAGAGCGATCGCGTCAGCTACAGTCTAAATTTGGGGGTCTCTCCTCGGATCAGGCGATCGCCGTTGGGAAAATTAGTGAATCTAGAACTATTCAAGCGACACTGGCTGAGGCCAAAAAGATCGAGGACCAGCTGGCGATCGCACGGACAACCTATCAACCCACCCATCCAGCCGTGATCGATCTTGAAAATAAGCTGGCTGCCGTTAACCGCAATTTGGAAGGACGCATTCAGGAAACGGCGGGGAATACCGGTTCGCTAGGTCAAGGGAACTTTGAGCTCGGATCCACCATTGGGCTTGAGCTGATGACTGAACTGGTGAAAGCAGATGTTGAGACCCTGAGCATGCAGGAAAAGCTCACCACCCTTCAAGGCGAATATCAAAACTCCTTGCTACGCTCCAATAATCTGCCGGCCCTAGAACAGCGGCAGTCGGAACTGACGCGGAATTTAGAGGTGGCTCGACAGAGCTACAACACCCTACTAGAGAGTTATCAGAAGGCGCAGCTGGCGGAAAATCAAAATTTGGGCAATGCTCGCGTCATTAACGAGGCCCAGGTTCCCGAACGACCCATCTCCCCCCGAAAGATGATGAATCTGCTGATGGGAGGCGTCCTGGGAATTTTGGGGGGAGCAGGGATTGCCCTCCTGCTTGAATCCAGGGATACCCGGTTACGTAGCATTGCAGATGTTCGGGCGATTTTCCCCTATACGCTCCTGGGGACAGTTCCCCTGTTTCCCGCTCGCAAAGGCAATGTAGGCGATCGCCTGGAGGGGTCAAAGGGTTTATTTGTGCGGGACGACCCCCAGTCCGTTGTCAGCGAAACCTACCGCATGATCAACACCAACCTGAAGTTTTCGCGTTCCGACCGGCTACAGGTTATTGTGGTCTCCAGTAGCGTACCGGGAGAAGGGAAATCAACCACCATCGCAAACCTGGCCCTTGCCATGGCTGAGTTGGGATCTCGAGTGCTGCTCATGGATGCAGATATGCGCCGCCCCTCTCAGCACCAACTTTGGGAGGTGCCGAACCGCTCAGGCCTGAGTAATCTTCTGGTGGAAGCCAATCCACTCCAGTCCCTTCCCTATATTGCCGAGTCTGAGAACCTCCATATTCTCTGCTCGGGATCGCCGCCTCCCAACCCCACGGCCTTGATCGATTCAGACAAAATGCAGCGCTTTATTTCCAATTTGCGATCGGAATATGACTACATTTTGATCGACTCGCCACCCTTAACTGTTAGCTCTGATGGAGTGTTGTTGAGTAATTTAGCAGACGGTCTGATTTTAATTGCCCGTCCAGATATTGCCAATCGACCTGCAACTCAAGCGGTGAAGGACATCGTACGACCCATCCAACAATCTGTTCTCGGGTTAGTCATTAACGGGGTCAACGTGAGGAATGAGTCTGATAGTTATTACTACTACAATGCCTACTACAAAAATGACTACTATGGATCTGATTATCTCCAAAAAGATGAGCAGCTTCAAAAACCAGAAAAATCAACATCGAACTACAATGGTTCGTAACTTCTTAATCAGTTTAAGCAGTGAAAGGAATAGCCGGAAGAACGAATGTCCAGTTAAGTATATATAGCAGTTCCCGGTCGGATAAAGTCTGACAGAAGCCCTGTTGAATAGACATTGCAGTCATGGCAATATTCCTCACCTTTGCAAAAACCACTCATTGGATCCACAAAATATCCCGTAAAATAACAAACTGGATTCATCACCTATTACTCTCAGCTATAGCTGTTCAATATATTCAATTTTATTTTCATAATCACCAAATAAGTTGTACAATCTGAAGCGCCTATAAGCTGAGTTTCCACCCCAGCAGGCCAATGAGACCAAAGTCTTAAAATTAGTAACCGTCCCAGCGGCTTACGCAGCCATCGGGGTTTCAAGGTTACCCAACGGCTGAGGCACGAGTGATGGAGCCTC
>NZ_JTHE03000073.1 GCF_000817775.3 Lyngbya confervoides BDU141951 | reverse complement strand
GGCTGGTAGAGAAGGTCCTCGTTGGCCTCAGCGGGAGTGGGGCTCAAGGGAGTGGCGATCGCCGCGATCGCTGCCCAAGCAAAAATTGCGGGCTTTTTCAAAAAGCCTCTATAAAACGGAAAGCGCATGTTACTCCTCACATTACACAAAGAAACGAAATAGGCGGCCTCGCTATTGAGATTGAATTGAAGCGAAGGGCGTTGGGAAAGGATACCTATGGGAACTGTTCTGCCATTGGGGCTTAGGCCTTGACTCATCAGAGGAGGCATGGGCATTTGCCCTTACTCTCGGCAATGTCACCGTCACCCGACTCGATGATGACCTTATCGCGAGCAGCGGCCCAGCGGGAAAGATCGACATCGCTTATGCTTTGGTGAGCAGAGAATTCTGTTTAACTCCATAGAATTTCACGGTCTTTAACGCTGAATGGTTGTCAGGCCATTGTCAAAATGAAGCTCAGAAATTTAGTGACAGCGCACTAAGGGTGAATGACCAATCAATTCGAGTCATAGAAATAGTAAATCTATTTTTCCGAGCACAAAATTGATTTTCTTGAACATTATCCGTACAGATGGGCTGAAAGGATAGTGTCGATATTCACCAAAAGCCCAAAGATTCCTAAAAACCTGACTAAAATGACAATACATGAAATCTTGAATAGAAAAAACACAATATTATTTTGAGTAGTCATAGCGTTTTGTCTATGATTAATTTTGCTTATATAAGGCAGAGGTAGGCGATAGGCTTTAGAGAAGGAGAGGAGGGTCTTAGACCTGTTTTCAAAGGCGTCTCGCTGATTTAAATTCGTGGTATAAGCCAAAAATATCGTCTATGAAAAAAATATTTTGTTTGCTTATGTTTTGTATAAAAGATTGACATTCTACGAGTTTTTGCTCCTGATGATCGGACCTCAGGCGGCAGGGGACAATTAAGAGACCAGGGAGTGGGCTCAGCCAATAGGAGCGAGCTCCCTGGTCTTTTGATTCAAGGATGATTACCGCAAAAGTTCATTGATTCCTTGCCCAGAGCGCACTGCCTGATTGTTACTGCTGCGACAGTCATCGTTATTTGGATTCCCATCCAGGCGAATATCTGGGTCGTAGGTGATCAGCAGCTTGTAGGTTGGCGGAAACTCTCCTTCAGCGGGGGAAGAGGAATTCCAGTCGCGCTCGTAGGAAATTTGAGCCGTTGCTCCCGGCGCTAAATTCTGAAAGGAAGAGGTTTTAACCAAGCGGTTATTTTCGTATAGCAGCAGTCCTTGTTGTGACGGTTGTGAGAGGTAGGCAAGTGAACCCACGTTTTTGATGACTCCCGTGATCCGAACTCGGCCGCGAAACTGACTATCGCGTCGAATCACTTGAAACTGAATTGACTCAGCAGCGGGATCGATGCATCGGAGCAAAGGAACGGGCTTAATCTGTAAGTTTGGGCGAGTGACCGGCTCAATGTTTAAATCGGGGTTGATAACCGGCTTGGCGCTGACCTGGTTTGTAGCAGTGCCCGATAAGGAGACTACGATTGCGAGACTGCCTAGGATGAATTTGTTAACCATGGTAGTCCTCCTAATAGACTATGGCTGTTGTTACACTTAGATCCTCTCTCTGGACAGGATGGTTAACTGTGATATCCGGATCTAGATGGGGTGATCAGGAGCACCGATGATGGTGGATGAATGGAGGAGGTCTTCTTGGCAAAACCCTCCCTCCAATCCACACCGTACTCTAACCATCATTTGGCAGAAACCCATGGCAGCCTATCAATTTGTGACCCAATGGCATCTTGCCGCCCCCATCGATACGGTGTGGGCGGCCATTCAGCACACTGAAGATTGGCCCCAGTGGTGGCCTGCGGTGGTTTTGGTGGAGGAACTGAACCCCGGTGCCGCGGATGGATTGGGCAATGTCCGTCGGTTTGTTTGGAAAATGCCCCTGTTTTATACCCTTACCTTTGAAACCGAGGTTGTCCGCATTCAAGCCCCGGTGTTGATGGAGGCGATCGCGGTGGGGGAGGTGGTGGGTAACGGGGTGTGGCAACTGACCAGCACCGATCAAGGAACCAGCGTTACCTATACCTGGACTGTTCGCACCACCAAGGCTTGGATGAATGTGCTGGCGGCGATCGCACGGCCCATTTTGGAATGGAACCACAATGCCGTTATGTATCAGGGTGGTCAGGGGTTGGCTAAGCGCCTCAACACTATACTGTTCAGCATGGACAGTACGGCTGCCTCCTAAGGGGGAATTCACGGGGTCCCTCGGTCTTATGGATCATGGATGCGGTCAAAGAGTTTAGGCGGTTCAGACCTGGAAGAGCGAGTCCTGGAACGTGGATGAAGTAAAGCCTTCAAACTTTGAAGATTCTCAATTTTTACTTCCAAGTATCAGGCCGATTCCGGATAATATCCTAATCTCGGAATGGTAGTCCTAAGAGCGTGTTTGAAAAGTATGAATTTGGGTAGAAAAGCCCACCCCGTGTATGTTGCAAATAGCCATCAGCAACACCGGAGTGAGGCAATGAGTAAAGACTACCCCAGCAACTTAACGCGTGACCAGTATGAATTATTGAGTGACTTACTGCCAGAAGCAAAACCAGGGGGACGTCCCCGCAGTGTCGATTTGTGGGAAGTGCTCAACGCCATCCTGTATGTGCTCGTTGAGGGTGTGCGCTGGCGGGCTTTACCTGCGGACTTTCCAGCATGGCCAACCGTGTATACCTACTTTCGCAATTGGCGCCTAGATGGCACCTGGGTCACTATCCATGACCATCTGCGCGAGTGGGTACGCATGGCCCAACAACGTCATCGACAGCTCTCAGAAGGGGTGATTGATAGTCAAAGTGTTAAAAGTGCTGCCTGTGTCCACGAGAGTGTGGGCTACGATGCTGGTAAGAAGATTAAGGGTCGCAAACGCTTTGTGAGTGTCGATACCCTGGGATTAGTGCTGCGGGTGTTCGTCACTGCTGCCAGTACGCCCGAATGTGAGGGGGGCAAGCAGGTGTTGGCTCGGGTGAAGGCGATAGGAGCCTCCATGCATGCAACTTCTCAATAACAGTTGGGGAAGTGATCACCAGGGGTTGCCAAAAGTGTCAAACTCTGGTCTAACAGAGAGAT
>NZ_JTHE03000071.1:17129-32050 GCF_000817775.3 Lyngbya confervoides BDU141951 | reverse complement strand
ATTGAGAATGACCAACGGAAAGTTAGGTGTCCTATTAACTCTAATTTGTCAATAAGGCTATTTTTCGAGGTGCCCTTTAGTTCATGGCCCTGACTGAGGATTTCAACGCTCACCTACTTATGAAGTCTCTTGTTAGACTACTTGTTCATCTAATATCCGTGCAATCCATGTCTTGATAATTGCCTGTCTATGCACTCCCAATCGTTGAGCTTCTCTATCTAAAGCCTCAACCATCCACACTGGAAAATCAACGTTAACGCGTTTAGTTTCTAATCCTGGACGCTTTGCAGAATTCAAATCAAAATATTCAAGAATTTCGACACCTTCATCAAATTTCGCATCTAGTTCTTCAGCATTCATAAACTTCAACCTCATCATCACGGGAACGCCGCACTGAAATAAGTCGGATGTTTTCGTTGCGGTAGGTAGCAATAGCAGACCAATATTTTCCGTCAATTTTACCAATCACCATAAAACGCGGCTCTGTCGTTGATTTAGCCTGGATCTCCACTCTGAGAGGATCGTTCCATAGTAATTGTGCTCGCTCAAAGTTTATTCCGTGTTTAGACTGGTTGCGTTGGCTTTTTTCTGGGTCATACTCAAACACCTCACACACTCCGGTATATTAGATATACCATCATTATACTTTTTATTGCTGTTGTGACTCGTGATCGTGTGCAATTCCGTCAATCTTCCGCCCTGTTGCCTGTCTAACTACGCTATGCACGGGACGCTCGAAACACGCTGCCGATAGCGCTTTTTAACGTTACCCCTCGCGCTCCTGATGGCTGGGCCGTTATTGGACAATCTACACCTTCGCCCCCTAAATCCCCCAATGTTGGCGGACTTTGACCTTCAGAACCCCCCTTTCTTGAATACCCCTCGGAACTATAACTTGGGGAGCAGGGGGGCGAATGCAGAGGCTGGAGAGACTTTTCAAACCGTCTCTGAAGCTTCTTTAATTGTGTTAGTACGCCGATGAACCACACTCGGATGGAATGGTTAAGAGGAAAGGCTCCGGCAATGAATACCGTAGGTGTATCGGTGATGATCGCGATCGCCACGAAACCGGCGATCAAGAGTGGATCATTCTCCTCCAAGCACCGCAAAGATGGGTTGCGGCCAACCCTCTATGGTTTAGAAACAACTGTGGGGTGTGGCCTCGCACTTGTGGCCACACCCCACTCGCCGCCCATGATTTTGCTCAGGAGCCATAGAAGCAGCAGGTGCTGCGATATGCTGGAAATCATCGACGCGCTCATCCTCGACCATGCCCGCCCTGAGTTCTAAACCAATCACAAGCTTTCCCCTCACCGCTGTGGTGGGTCAACAGGCCATTAAGCTGGCCCTGCTGCTCACCGCCATCGACCCAGGCTTAGGCGGGGTGGCGATCGCCGGTCGGCGCGGCACCGCTAAATCTGTCATGGCGCGAGCGGTTCACGCCCTGCTGCCGCCCATTGACGTAGTGAAAGGGTCCATCAGCAACTGCGATCCCAGCGATCCGGCCAGCTGGGACGATGGCCTGAGGCAGGATCTGGCCGAGGGCAAAATCCCCCTAGACAACGGCCAGCCTCAGCTGGACAGCGCGGTGATTCCGGCTCCCTTTATCCAAATTCCCCTTGGGGTTACGGAGGATCGGCTCCTGGGATCGGTGGACGTGAGCCAGTCGGTGAAGTTGGGAGACACGGTGTTTCAGCCGGGACTGCTGGCCGAGGCAAATCGGGGTGTTCTCTACGTAGATGAAATTAATCTGTTAGATGACCAGATTGCCAACCTGCTGCTGACGGTCTTGACCGAAGGCCGCAACCGGATTGAGCGCGAGGGACTGAGCTTTGAGCATGAATGCCGTCCTCTGTTTATTGCCACCTATAACCCCGAGGAAGGCGACCTGCGGGAGCATCTGCTGGACCGGATTGCCATTTCCCTGTCGGCGGATCAGGTGTTGGGAATTGACCAGCGAGTGAGCGCGGTGGATCAGGCCATCGCCTATGCCGACTCGCCGCAAAGCTTTCTAGATCAGTACGAAGAAGAAACCGATAGCCTGCGGACCCAGCTCATCCTAGCGCGGGAATGGCTCAAGGATGTGACCATTACCCATAAGCAAATTGAGTATCTGGTGAAAGAGGCGGTTCGGGGCGGCGTGCAAGGGCACCGGGCCGAACTCTTTGCCGTGCGAGTGGCCAAGGCCCATGCGGCCCTCAATGGTCGCACCGAGGTCACCGCAGAGGATCTGCGCCGGGCCGTAGAACTGGTGATTGTGCCTCGGGCCACGGTGATTGAAACGCCGCCGGATCAGCCGCCCCCACCCCCGCCGCCGCCGCCCCCACCCTCCTCCGAAGAAAGTCCAGAGGATCAGCCCCAGAACGAAGATCAAGACGATGCGGAGGAACCACCGGAAACCGACGACGCGCCGGAACTGCCGGAGGAATTTGTGTTTGACCCGGAAGGGGTGGTTCTGGATGATTCGGTGCTGTACTTCACCCAGACGGCTACCCGACAGGGGAAATCCGGGAGCCGCGCCTTAATTTTTTCCCAGGATCGGGGGCGCTACATCAAGCCCATGCTGCCCCGTGGCGGAGTAAACCGCATTGCGGTGGATGCCACCTTGCGATCGGCGGCTCCCTACCAAAAGGCCCGGCGGCAGCGCTATCCCCATCGCAAGGTGATTGTGGAGCAGTCCGACCTGCGGGTTAAGCGCCTGGCTCGTAAAGCCGGAGCCCTGGTGATTTTTGTGGTGGATGCTTCGGGGTCCATGGCCCTGAACCGGATGCAGTCTGCCAAAGGGGCGGTGCTGCGGCTGCTCACCGAGGCTTACCAGAACCGCGACCAGATTGCCCTGATCCCCTTCCGGGGCGATCGCGCCGAGGTGCTGCTTCCTCCCACGCGATCCATTGAAGCGGCCCGCCGTCGCCTGGAAACCTTGCCCTGCGGCGGCGGATCTCCCCTGGCCCATGGGTTAACCCAGGGGGTGCGAGTGGGGATGAATGCCCTCGCAGCGGGAGACATCGGTCAGGTGGTGATTGTGGCGATCACCGACGGACGGGGGAATGTGCCCCTGTGTACCTCCTTGGGAGAGCCCCCCGAAGCGGGAGAAAAGCCGGATATCAAGGGGGAATTGCTGGAGATTGCCGGGAAAATCCGGGCCTTAAACTTGAAATTTCTGGTGATCGACACGGAAAATAAGTTCATTTCCACTGGATTTGCCAAGGAATTGGCTGCCCAGGCCGGGGGGAACTACCATCATCTGCCCAAGGCCACCGATCAGGCGATCGCCCAGGTAACCCAGAACGCCATCAGCAGCATGATGTAGCCCCAGCCACCCTGGCACTCCAGGCCGTCGCTCAAGAGTTTGTAACATTGGGCGTCCCCGAAATCCTGAAATAATAAACTCAGCACACCGTCCAACTTCACACCCATTTCTTACGATGAGCGCGAGCTACAAGCTAAATACCCAGTGTTTACATGCCGGACAGCAGCCTGACCCGACGACCTTGTCCCGAGCGGTGCCCATTTACCGCACCAGCTCCTATACCTTCAAGGACACCGAACATGCTGCCAATCTGTTTGGCCTGAAGGAGTTAGGGAATATCTATACGCGCCTGGGGAACCCCACCCAGGACACCCTGGAGCAGCGCGTGGCGGCCATGGAAGGCGGAGCTGCAGCCCTGGCTGTGGCCTCAGGCACCAGCGGCATCTTCTACAGCATTATCAATATTTGCCAGTCTGGGGATGAAATTGTCTCGGCTCAAAACCTCTACGGCGGCACCTACACGATGTTTAACGACATCCTGCCGCAGTTCGGCATCAAGACCCGCTTTGTCGATATTTCTGATCCCAAAGCCATTGAGGCCGCGATCAACGACAACACCAAGGCGGTGTTTTGCGAAACCATCGGGAACCCTGGTCTGGAGGTTGCCGACTTGAAGACGATTTCCACCCTGGCCCATCAGCATGGCCTGCCGTTCATTGTGGACAGCACCTTTACGACCCCCTATCTGCTGCGCCCCATTGAGCATGGAGCGGATATTGTGGTGCATTCCCTGACCAAGTGGATGGGCGGTCACGGCACCGGCATTGGCGGCATTGTGGTCGATTCTGGCAAGTTCGACTGGACCTCCGGCAAGTTCCCCCTGATGAGCGAGCCTGATTCTAGCTATCACGGCCTGCGCTACGCCCATGACCTTGGTGACCTGTCTCCCCTTGCCTATATTCTGCGAATGCGGGTGGTGCCGCTGCGGAACTTGGGGGCCTGTATCTCCCCAGATAATGCCTGGCTCTTTCTCCAGGGCATTGAAACCCTGCACCTGCGAATGCAGCGCCATTCCGAAAATGCCCTGAAGGTGGCTCAGTTCCTCCAGGATCACCCTGCGGTGGAATGGGTAAGGTATCCAGGGCTCAAGAGCGATCCCAGCCACAAGGTTGCGAAAAAATACCTGAAAAAAGGCTTTGGCGCCATGGTGGTCTTTGGCATTAAGGGCGGTCAGGCCGCCGGTCAGCGGTTTATTGAAAATCTGGATTTATTCTCTCACCTGGCCAACGTGGGAGATGCCAAGAGTCTGGCCATTCATCCCGCCACCACCACCCACTCCCAGCTCAAGGAAGCGGAGCAGCGGGGGGCTGGAATTACCCCTGAGCTGGTGCGGCTCTCCATTGGGATTGAAGACATTGAGGATATTCTCAGCGATCTCAAGGGATCTTTGGAAAGCACGGCCCAGTAGAGACGGTGCGGCTGCGGGTTGGCTCAAGGGGATCTGCTAGCTCCTGGCCAGGGGGCAGCCGCGTCTTGGGCAATCCTAGGGGAGGATGATTTTAAGTTCTTTGTCTAAAATTTGAATAGCCCCGGTGCTGAAGTTTTTATCCCATCGTTGTTATCCCATGTTGTGATCATTCAGGTAGAATCCTCCGCGCGCGTCAGTATTGGCCCAGTTCAAACCCAATTTTTTGAGCTGGACTCTCCCTTTACCCTGGAGTCTGGTGAGCAGCTAGAACAGCTGCGCATCGCCTATGAAACCTACGGTGAACTCAATGCCGATGCCAGTAATGCCATTTTGCTGTTCCACGCCCTGACCGGAAGTCATCATGCGGCGGGATTTAATCCAGAGGTCAACGGCGTCGAGGACCTGTGGACCGATGAATGCCATGTGGGCTGGTGGGATCAGTTCATTGGGCCGGGAAAGGCCCTGGACACCAATCAGTTCTTTGTGGTCTGCGCCAACTACCTGGGGAGCTGCTATGGGTCAACGGGGCCAATTTCCATGAATCCCGCCACGGGGAAGCGCTACGGCAATGCCTTTCCCCGAATTACGGCCTGGGATGTGGTCAATAGTCAGCTCTACTTGCTAAACCATCTGCGCATCCATCAACTCCATGCAGTGATTGGTGGGTCCCTGGGGGGCATGCTGGCCATGCTCCTGGCGACCTTTTGCCCGAATCGGGTGAGAACCGTCATTCCCATCGCCACCGGGATGCAGACAACGATCCTCCAAAAAATTATGAACTTTGAGCAGATCATTGCTATTCGCAATGATCGCGACTTTAAAGAGGGCGACTATGATCTAGATCAACCTCCGAAGCAAGGGCTAGCCCTGGCCCGGATGATTGCCCACAAGACCTTTGTCTCCCTGGCCGATCTTGAGCGACGCGCCCGGCAGGAAATTACCAGCCACAATCTCATCGGGAACTTCTATGCTCTCAGCCACCCCGTGGAGTCCTATATGCAGTATCAGGGGGATAAGTTTGCGGAGCGCTTCGATGCCAATAGCTACCTGCGGATCATGGATTTGTGGCAAAACTTTCGGCTCCAGGACCTGCCGACGCGATTTCAAGATTGCGCCCACCAGCGCTATTTGCTCTTTAGCATTGACTCTGACGTGTGCTTTTACCCGGAGGAGCAGCAGGCCATTGTGGAAGAACTCAAGGCCCATGGCATTGATGTGACCTACCTGACGGTGCATTCTGAGCTGGGTCATGACTCGTTTTTGTTAGAGCCGGAATTGTTCAGTCCCTATATTCAGTTCATCCTGAGCGGGACGGATTAGGAAGGGGCAGAATAGAGGCCATGCCGAGTGTTTACCAGCTTAAGCCCGCCTTTCAACGAGGGTTGATGCCGCTCGTGGCCCAGATCCACGCCTGGGGCGTGAGTCCCAATCAGGTGACCCTGGCGGCCATGGTTCTCTCCGTGGGATCGGGTAGTTTGTTAGCCTGGGTTCCCCAACCCCGACTGATCCTGGCGGGCTTTCCGTTGGTCATGCTGGTGCGCATGGGACTCAATGCCGTGGATGGCCTGTTAGCCAAGCGCTATGGGCTAACCTCCCGCCTGGGGCTGGTGTTAAACGAGCTAGGCGATGTGATTTCCGATGGCGCTCTGTATTTGCCCTTTGCGCTTTTGCCCGGCATTCAAGCGGCTTGGGTTGTGCCGATCACAATACTGGCCATGCTCACGGAAATGACTGGAGTGCTGGGAGTTATGACAGGATCGGTGCGCGGGTATCAGGGACCGATGGGCAAAAGCGATCGCGCGGTGGTCTTTAGCCTCATTGCTGTGCTGCTGGCAGTGGGGGTTGCTCCTGGACTGTGGTTAAACGTGGTTTGGATGGTGCTGATGGGATTGCTCCTCTGGACAATCTGGAATCGTGGCTTAAGCGCGATTTATCCCCCGGTGGAGGGTGCTGATGTTACTCCTTCCTCCCCCTAACGTTCTGTGGACCCTGGTGGTTCTCTTGGCGCTGTTGGCGATCGCCACGCTGGCCATCAAGGGCTGGCAATGGACCCATCCCCAGGCGGATCTGGACTCTTTGCAGGCGCGAATGCAGTCCTGGTGGGTGATTTTAACCTGTCTGGGGATTGCCCTGCTCCTGAACCGGGGTGCGGTGGTGTGCTTTTTTGCCCTGGTGAGTTTTCTCTCGCTGAAGGAATACCTTTCCCTGATTCCCACCCGTCGCGTAGATCGACGGGTGTTGTTCTGCGCCTACCTGGCCATTCCAATTCAGTATCTCTGGGTTTGGACCGACTGGTATGTGATGTTTTTAATCTTTGTGCCCGTCTACATGTTCCTGTTTTTGCCCATGCGGATGCTGATCTCCGGAGAAACCGAGGGCTTTCTCCGGGCCATTGGGACGCTGCACTGGGGCATGATGCTGACGGTGTTTAGCCTGGGCCACATTGCCTATCTCCTCATGCTCAACCCTGCCGGAAATCCAGGGGCGGGGGGCGCGGGGCTGCTGCTCTATTTGCTGATTCTCACGGAAGGCAACGATATTGCCCAATATTGCTGGGGCAAAAGTCTGGGGCGCCACAGGATTGTGCCCACCCTGAGCCCCAATAAAACCTGGGAAGGCTGGATGGGAGGACTGCTGACCACCGTGCTGCTGGCGATCGCTTTGGCGCCTGGGCTGACGCCCTTTCCCTGGCCGGTGGCGCTGGTGTTGGGGCTGCTGCTGGCGATGGCCGGGTTTATTGGTGATGTCACCCTCTCGGCCCTCAAGCGCGATCTGGGCGTCAAGGACAGCGGCACCTTGCTGCCTGGTCATGGCGGCATTTTGGACCGCATTGATAGCCTCACCTACACTGCACCGCTGTTTTTTCACCTGACAGTGTTTTTCTACTTTCCCGCAGAGGCCCTCGCCCCAGGGAGCCAGAGCATCATTGACCAGCTGCTGCGATCGCTGTCGGATTTTCAGGGGTGGTAACTTCAAGGCAAGGGTATCTAGCTGAGGCCATGAATCGGAGTCTCCAAGGTCTATTTTTTCTCCTGGTGGTGCGTCCGGTGGTTTTATTGGCCCTGGGGCTGCGGGTGCAAAACCGCGACGGGTTGCCGGCCCAAGGCCCGGCGATCTTAATTGCCAACCACAATAGCCATCTCGATACCTGGGTGCTGATGACGCTGTTTCCGATCTGGACCCTGCCTCACCTCAGGCCAGTGGCAGCGGCGGACTACTTCTTTCGAAATTCCCTGTGGACCTGGTTTTTTCAGACGATTTTTAATGTCATTGCCATTGAGCGCCGCGGGAGTTCTCGCCAGCTCTTTAAAGCCTGTGGGTCGGCCCTAGCCCAGGGAGATATCCTCATTCTCTATCCGGAGGGATCGCGCGGCCTGCCGGAGCAGAAGCGCCCCTTCCAGACTGGAATTGCCCACCTGAGCCAAAAGCATCCCCAGGTTCCGGTGATTCCCATTTTTTTACATGGCCTGGGGAAAGCCCTGCCCAAGGGAGAAGCGCTCCTGGTGCCCTTCTTTTGCGATGTGGTGGTGGGATCGCCCCTCTACTGGACCGGCCAAAAGTCAAGCTTTATGGATCAATTAGAGAACGCCTTTACGAAAATCTCGAAAGACTGCTATCGTCCTGACTGGAATTGAAATCCCTTTTGCGATTGCCCCTGATGACTGTCCCTACAAATTCCGAGGCCACCCTCTTCCGTCCGCTTCCGGTTTGGCACCCCAAAGCCCTCTACTATGGCATCTTTCGCCTGCTGCTGCGGAGCGTGGGCCGGTTGTCTAAGGGCATTCGGCTGGGCCTGAATTACGGATTTGATTCTGGGGTAATGCTGGAATATGTCTACGGCAACCGTGCCCAGGGCACCACCTTTGTGGGGCGAGGACTGGATCGCCTCTACCTCAATTCCGTGGGCTGGAAGGGCATTCGCGAGCGCGGCCAGATTCTTCAGCAGGTTTTGCGGGAAACCCTGGATCAAAACCGAGCACAGCAAATTCACTCATACCTGTTAGATGTGGCCTGCGGGGGCGGGCGCTATGACCTGGAAGTTTTAGCCCAATGCCCCGCAGATTCCTTTAGCGCCACCCTGCGGGACTATCGACGCGAAAACATTGAAAAGGCCACCCAGCTTGCCCAGCAGCTTGGGGTAAGCGTTACCCTGGAGCAGGCCGATGCCTTCAGTGATGTTGCCCTAGCCCAGGTGCAGCCTGCGCCCAACATCATCGTTGTCTCCGGCCTGCATGAAATCCTGCCCGATAATGACTTGATCTGCCATCATTTTCGCCAGCTCTATGAGATCATGGCGCCCCAGGGAACGCTCATTTACACCATTCAACCCCATCATCCGCAGCTAGAGCTGATTGCCCGGACCCTGAACTCCCACACGGGGAAACCCTGGGTCATGCGCCTGCGATCGCTAGAACTCACCCAGGAGTGGGCCAGGGCTGCGGGGTTTGAAACCTTTGAAGTTCACCAGGGATGTTACGGAATTTTTGGGGTGGTGAAAACCTATAAGAACGCCACCCAGGTGCATTAATTCTGGGAAAGACCCGATATTTTGCGACAAAACTCTACTCGCACTTTTAGGACGGTTGACTTAGATTGGTGGGGTATTTAGGGTAGGGGAATCAGGGGTCGTGCAGAAGAAAGCCCTTGTTTTGGATGCAAAACAAGCCAATACCAGTGAGCAGGTATTGCCGGTGGCGCCGCTGCAAGCCAGTAATCCAATTTTTTGGAAAACCCTGCATGCGGAACTGCATTGCCAACCCCCCCATGAAACGCCCCTGCACACCACCCCCTCAACGGTCCTTTGTATTCAGCTAGGCGAAACGGTGGAAGAGGAATGGTGGATGGAGGGAGATTACCGGAAACAGTCGGTTTCCCTGACGCAAATCAGCCTTTATCCGCCTAACCTTGAGCGCAAAGTCCGCTGGCACCAGGACAAGTCCTTTCTGCTGATCTGCCTCCACGAGGACTTTATGGTGCACATGACCTCGGAGGGCGACCTGCCCTCACTGCCCAGGCTGGTCCCCCAGATCGGGTTTGATGATCCCTTTATCTGGGAAATGGGGAAGCTGTTTCGCGAAGAACTCTCCCAAGATCCCCGCGAAAATAGTTTTTATGTGGAGACCCTGGCCCTGGCCCTGGGGAGTTACCTGGCAGAGCACTACAGCGAACAGCATTTCCAAATCAAGCACGGCGGCGATCGCGGCAGCTTGACCACCTATCAGATTCGCCAGCTAGAGGACTATGTGCAGGCGCGGCTGGGTGAAAAAATTTCCCTGGATGATATGGCTGGGGTGCTGGATATGAGCGTGTTTTACTTTAGCCGTAGATTTAAAGACACCACCAATTTAGCGCCCTATCAGTACGTGATGCGCGCCCGCATTGAGCGATCGCAAACCCTGTTGCGCAACCATCCTGAGCTCAGTATTTTAGAGATTGCCCTGCAGTGCGGCTTTTCAAATCCGAGCCATTTTGCCAATTATTTTCGCAAATGGGTGGGCGTTACCCCCCGGCAATATCGCCAGGACTTTTAAGGCCTTGCGGGGAACGGTGGCGCCCCAGGCCATGGGCCCGATAGGCTACACTGCACAAGGACACCCGAACATGAATGCAATCAGATGGGACTCGACCTTCGGTTTGCCATCTTGAGCGATCTGCACATTGGCTTACC
Organism: Lyngbya confervoides BDU141951; assembly: GCF_000817775.3. Classification (GTDB taxonomy): domain Bacteria; phylum Cyanobacteriota; class Cyanobacteriia; order Thermosynechococcales; family Thermosynechococcaceae; genus Lyngbya; species Lyngbya confervoides. The sequence continues at coordinate 21,664 of NZ_JTHE03000071.1, read as the reverse complement.
CCACACCCTGCACGACCATCCCACCCGCTTTCACCTGGTGGAATGGAGTATTCCGGCCCTGGAGACGGTGCTGGATCGCCTGGCAGGTTGTCCTTTGGATTTTCTGTTGCTGCCCGGTGACCTGACCCAGCACGGTGAGCTGGAGAATCATCAGTGGCTCGCTCACCGCCTGGGCCAATTGCCCTATCCAGTGTTTGTCATTCCCGGAAACCACGATATTCCTGTGCCAGAGGCAGATGGAACCGCCATTGCCCCAGCCACCTTTGCGCAAATCTACCGCGACTTTGGCTACCACCATGCTTCAGAACAGCCCAATTCCCCAGCACTGTACTACAGCCAGTCTCCCGTGCCAGGGCTGCGCCTGATTGGTTTGAACTCAAACCAGTTTAATCGGGCCGGTCGTCAGGTGGGGGCCCTAGACCTGCAGCAGCTGCGATGGTTAGAGGCGCTATTGCCGAGCTGTCGCGATGAATTTGTCCTGGTGATGGTGCACCACAACGTCCTGGAGCATTTTCCAGCGCAGCGCGTTCATCCCATTGGTCGCCGCTACATGCTCAAAAATTCGGATCCCCTGCTGAGGCTGCTGCGTCGTCACGGGGTGCAGGTGGTGCTCACGGGACATCTTCATGTCCAGGACATCACCAGCCAGAACGGGATCTTTGATATCACCACAGGCTCCCTGGTGAGCTTTCCCCATCCCTATCGGCTGGCCCATTTCTATCACAATCATCGGGGGGATATGATTGGAAACATTGAGTCGTTTCGGGTGGAATCTTTAGCGGAATGCCCCGATCTTCAAACCTATTCCCGGCAATGGATGGGCGATCGCTCGGAGTACTTTATGATGCGCATGCTCACCGAGTCGCCCTTAAATTTCTCCGAACAGGAAGCAAAGCGCTATGCCCCCCAGCTGCGGGATTTCTGGGCCACAATTGCCGATGGAGACCCCACCTTTGACACCCCGGAGTTTCCGCCGGTGCTGCAACGCTACTTGCAGACCTACGAAGCCCATCAACGGCAGCCCGGTGAGCCCCTGACCCAGGACAATGATACGGTGCTGCAGCTTCAGGGCTAGGAAAATTGGCTGGGCCTACCCTAGGTTTTTGGCGGCTCAATCCCTAAAATAGACGGGTCAAGGATGTGATGAATTTTTTACGTTTATGGATGCTTCTGTGCCCCCCCTGATCCAGCAAATGCTGGTGCCCAGCTTTTATGACCATGCAGTCGAAGCGCCCATTCAGCTCCTGCAAACCCACATTTCCTACGTGCTATTAACCGGAGACTATGCCTACAAGGTTAAAAAGCCTGCTAATTTTGGCTTTCTAGATTTCACCACCCTCGATAAGCGACACCAGTTTTGTCAGGAAGAGTTGCGCCTCAATCGTCGGCTTTCGCCGGAGATTTATCTGGAGGTGGTGGGAATTGGTGAACGTCAGGGACAGTATCAGATTCATGCCAAGGATACTGAGGCGGTTGAATATGCCGTAAAAATGCGTCAGTTTCCCCAGCAGGAGCTATTTAGCCAGCTCTTTGCCAAGGAGGCCCTGACTCGCCAGGATATGGAAACCCTGGCCCAGCAGGTGGCCCAGTTCCATGCCCAAGCCGCAAGCAATGCCGAGATTCAGTCCTATGGCACGGTAGAGGCGGTGCAGCAGGTGGACGAAAACAACTACGGCCTCAGCGAGCAGTTCATTGGCATTTCCCAGACCCAGGAGCAGTTGGATCAAACCCGCGACTTCACGCGCAGCCTGTTTCGAGATCATCCCGATTGGTTTACAGATCGCCTAGCCCAGGGCAAAATCCGTGAGTGTCACGGCGACTTACATTTGAACAATATCTGCCGATTCCAGGGACAAATCCAGGTTTTTGACTGCATTGAATTCAACCAGGAATTTCGCAACATTGATGTGATGTACGATGTGGCCTTCCTGGTGATGGATCTCGAATACCTGGGCCGCCCCGATCTGGCCAATGCCTTCTTGAATACCTATCTGGAGCAAACGGGGGATTACGACGGTGCTAAGCTGCTGCCGCTGTATTTGAGTATGCGCGCCTATATTCGAGGAAATGTGAGCTCTCTGGCCCTGAATGATCCCGCCATTGCCTCGGAGGTTAAAGCAGAGTTTCTGGCCAAGGCCAAGGCTTATTACCAGCTGGCCTGGCGCTATACTCAGCGTCCCCAGGGACAGCTTTTCCTGATGTCGGGCGTGTCTGGCAGTGGGAAAAGCACCGTGGCCCGGCAGCTAGCCGCAACGAAAAATGCGATCCAAATTCGCTCTGACGCGGTTCGCAAGCACCTGGCGGGCATTCCCTTGCAGGAGCGGGGCGCCCAGGCTCAGGACTTTGGCGGCGGGATATATACCCCAGAAATGACCCAGAAGACCTATGAGGAGTTGCTGCGCTTGGGCCTGATCCTGGCGCAGCAGGGCTGGCGGGTGATCTTAGATGCAAAGTACGATCGTCAGGATCTGCGAGAAAAGGCGATCGCCGCTGCAGCGGCTCAGGGGATTTCACTCCAGATCCTCCATTGCACCGCTGCCCCTGAGACGATTCGGGGTCGGCTAGATCAGCGGACGGGGGACATTGCCGATGCCACAGCGGATATCCTAGACCAGCAACTAGCCAGCTATGAATCCTTTAGCGAGGCTGAGCAGCCCTTGGTCCAGGAAATTCACACCGCACAGGCGCTGGCGCCGCAGCTGACCTCTCTTTAATGTTGCTGACAGGATGCACAGATCGGGGCTAACCGGTCAGGTTCGGAGGATCAAGAACCCGAGGATCGCTTCTCTAGAGGGTTTCAATCATTTCGTCCTGGGGGAAGCGCACTTTGGGGTAGTGGGCATAGGGATCGGCGGGATCGCGATACCCCACGGGGCAAACCACTGCCGCCGAGTATCCCTTTTCCGGGAGGCCTAGAATGTTGTCATACTGATCGGGATCAAATCCCTCCATGGGACAGGTGTCAATGCCCAGATGGGCTGCGCTGGTCATCAGTTGTCCAAGGGCAATGTAAACCTGGAGCTTAGCCCATCTCTGCTGCGCCTGCGTATCCATGCGCTGCAGGAAATCCTTAATCACCTTGGCAAAGGGGGCCAGGTCTGCTGCCGGAACCTGACGAACTTCTGCGGTGCGGGCAATGTAGTGATCCACATCGGCGTCGCTGACCTTTGCTTTGATGGCCAACACCACCAGATGTGAGGCCTCGACCACCTGCTTTTGTCCCCAGGAATGGGCCACGAGGGCTTCCCGCGTTTCCGGTGTTTCTACCACAAAAAACTTCCAGGGCTGCAGACCAAAGGAGGAGGGCGTTAAAATCAGGCTCTGCTCCAGGGTATGCCAGTCCGCCGAGGCAATTTTGCGGTTCGGGTCAAACTTTTTAACCGCATAGCGCCATTGCAGATGGGACAGGAGCTGGTCATTGGAGAGAAAGGTCGGTTGTTGATCATCGGACATGGAAGTCGCTCCGGAATGTTTGAGGCCACGTAGACTTTCCCGATTATAGGCAAGTCTATTCCGGGCTGCAGTATTCCCTGAAACGCGGAGGGCTTAGTCCAGGGGCGACTTAGGGGTGACCCAGAGCTTGAGGGGGCCTATTGGGATCAAGGGCAAAGGTGCCTGGGGAAAGGTGCCTGGGTGCCCAAGTTCTGAATAGGCCCGATGGGGTCTGGGAGGAGAGCTGAACGGTTTGTGAAATGGCGCGATCGCCTCGTTCAGACTGGGCCAGATTGCTCTAGGGCTTGACTAGCCTTTGAACCAATCCAGGATGCGAGTCCAGAGACTGCGCGAGTGTTTCTCCTTCAAGCGTTCCAGTTGTTCGAGAGCGGCTTGATAGTCTATCGGGTCAATCTTGGACTCGGCCTGGCGTTGCCAATCTTGGACCGCTTGTTCCAGGATGGCCTTTTCGGACTGCAGGGTTTCCACTTGCTCACTGTACGCTTTAAGCTGCTGCTTCAGGGTTTCCTCAGCATCAATGCGGTTTGTGGCCAGTTGTGTTTGCTCTTCCAATCGCTGCGAGAGATCTTCATAGCGTTGTTCCCAGCCCCGGACTTGCTCAATAAGCTGTTGAACCTGAGCTTGCAAAGCCTGATAATCCTCGGGCTGAATCTGGGCTTCGGCGGCTAGCCGATACTGCTCATTTTCCGTTCTGAGTGTGCTAATTTCAGATTCTAGTTTTGCAACCCGCGATCCCTGATCTTCGGCTTCAGTTTCCAGAGCCTCAAGCTCAGGAGCCTCGCTAGCACCAGGGTTTACGGCTGGAGCAACTGCTTCCTCAGCGAAAGACTCTAGATCTCCATCAACCTCAAACTCCGAGAGGGGTTCGGGTTCCGAAGGCGCTTCTGGTGCCCACAGCAGGTCTAATTCTGGTTCCGCTGCAAGATCTGTCTCTACGAAAAACTCTGATTCAACAGCAAATTCCGATGCCGCGGTTAACTCTGATTCCTCTGCTAACTCTGATTCTGCTGCAAATTCCGATGCAGCGGCTAACTCTATCTCCGCTTCAGGTTCTGTCTCGACGAAAAATTCTGATTCAACAG
>NZ_JTHE03000071.1:0-17029 GCF_000817775.3 Lyngbya confervoides BDU141951 | reverse complement strand
TCTGATTCAACAGCAAATTCCGATGCCGCGGTTAACTCTGAGTCCTCCGCTAACTCTGTTTCCGCTGCAAATTCCATTTCAACCGCTAACTCTGTCTCCGCTTCCGGTTCTGTCTCGACGAAAAACTCTGATTCAACAGCAAATTCCGATGCCGCGGTTAACTCTGAGTCCTCCGCTAACTCTGTTTCCGCTGCAAATTCCATTTCAACCGCTAACTCTGTCTCCGCTTCCGGTTCTGTCTCGACGAAAAACTCTGATTCAACAGCAAATTCCGATGCCGCGGTTAACTCTGTCTCCGCTTCCGGTTTTGTGTCCTGGGCAAATTCCGTTTCAACCGCTAACTCCAGTGCCTGGGCAAATTCTGATTCAATGGCTGGCTGGGAAGAGTCGGCGCTGAGCCATTCCTCCATTGCGGACGGCATTTCAATGGGGGAAGCGATCGCAGAGTGAGGTTCATCGGATTCAGGATCGGTCTTGTCTAACTCGAAGGCAGATTGGCTGTCATCCAAAGAGGATGGGTCAAAGAACTGATCCGAACCATCATCCATCAGGTCTAAATCCAGCGCCGGATCGGTCTCCCTGTTTAGATCTCCATCCAGGTCAAATTCATCGACAGGATTGACCTCCAAAGTGAGATCTGACTGGGTGAAATCTGCAAATTCTGCGTCTAGATCTTGAAAATGTTGCGACTCCTCGAGATCGACCAACATATCACTGACAGAGGCACTCTCTAACTCCTGATCACCTGACGAGTTCAGATCAAAGGCACTTTCAAAGTCTGTAGAAAGATTTTCAGTTTTATAGGCATCCATAGGTATTATTCCGGGAGGGCCGCACTAGATAGGTTGTTATTGCTATCAGGGTGCCCAAAAAAAGGGCGCTACGTTCTTTGGGCGGAATCAGCCTCAGCAGCAGATCCTGGATTTCTGCCGGAACGTGGTCTCCCTTGGGCTAACTCGACGGAGCTTGGGGGACGTGGGCAAGCAAAAATCTTAATTGATCGAGTATTGGGGAATCCGCTCGTTAAAATAAAAGGCAAGCTGACTAGATTGTCTGTTTGGGCTGCATCCAGGCAGGGAAACCCATGAGTTTTGAATCTCTCAATCGTGTTATTCGCCAACTTCGGCAAACTCACTGGCAGGAACAGCAGGCCTTTCAGCGGCTTCTCGATGAATGGCCGCAGCTGGTGGGACCTGCGGTGAGTGCCCAAACCCAGCCCCTTCGCCTCACCCAAAAGCGGGTTCTGCAAGTGGCAACTTCCAGCGGTGTCTGGGCGCACAACCTTTCCTTTGAACGCCAAAATCTGATTAAAAAGCTCAACGATCGCTTTAATCTGGACATTGTCGATATTTTCTTCTCTAGCAGCCAATGGGGGCGATCGCCCCTCCATGGGTTTCTGCCCGATCGCGCGGAGGCGGCGGATCTTACGGTTCAGGAAAAATCACCTCCCTCTAATTCTCTACTGCCTAGGGATGCTCGTGAAGCCTTTGAACAGTGGGCGAAAGCCGTACAGGCGCGATCGCGATCGCTGCCGGACTGTCCCTGTTGTCATTGCCCCACGCCTCCAATGGAATTGGATCGTTGGGGGTGTTGTGGGCTCTGTGAAGCCAGAAAATCCCTTGAAAACCCCGATCTTCGCCCCCTGTAATCGGCTACTTGCTGTCAGCATCTCCTTCCCCGGCAAGATCACCATGCCACCTGGCTAGAAAAGATGAGGCCTCAGGCCGAGAGATGGATCGAGGTCCGGCCTGGGGTAGAACTTCAGTAGCTTTTCGGAGTTAATTTTGTTTTGGGGCTGCCCATACTAAGAACGTTGATAGGTCTCGTAAAGGTGTGGCATAGGCATTTTTCTATGTTCTCGCTCCCCGACCCCTCACCTACCTTGGGGAAGTTTCCCAGACTCTCTTTTCAGCCATGATTCAGTTTTTTCCTTGCGCGAAATTTCTCATTCAAAAAAGAGTCTAGCTTCATTCCCGAGTTTTAAGAACCTGAATAGGGTTTGGCTTGAGCCTTGCAGTTTGCGGGGCTCAAGGTTCCTCTGGTCTTTTTTCTAGTGCAACCATGACACCCAATTTACGTAAACATTCTCCGAACAAACGACCATTCGTCAAGCCGCTGGCGATCGCTAGCCTGATGGTAGGGGGTCTCCTCCAGCCGCTGATCCTGTCGCCGGCCTTTGCCAGTGCCGGCGACACCATCTCTAACACGGCCACCGCCTCCTACGAAGATGGAAACGGGACAGAATTTAATACCGAGTCCAATACCGTGACGGTAACCGTTGCCGAAATTGCCGGTATCACCGTTGAGCCCAACGGCGTTGATGATACCAATGGCGGATCCTTTGAAGCCAATGATATCGTTGACTTCCGGTTTATTGTCACCAACGTGGGTAACGATACAACCGATGTGCAAATTCCCGGCCTCGACGACCTGATTGTCCAGAACCTGACCGCCACACAGATTGAAGTCTTTGATTCGGCAGGGAATCCCATTGGGACCATTACCGGGAATGATCCCCAGCTGCTTGTGGCAGACTTAGGGGGCGTTCCTCTGGGAGCCGGTGACTTTTTGACTGTTGTGGTGACCGGTACGATTGATTCGGGCCTCAACCCAGGAGATCCGGTTTCTGTCACCCTGGGTAACACTCCCCCCAATGACAACAGTGTTAGTACCCAAAACCAGGTTGCCGATGCAAACGATAGCAATGTGGCAACTGTGAATTTGGCTGATGATACCTACGTTGGGGAGGCGAATGGTTCGCCCAGTGGTGGCGAGCGCGAGGCCAGTGCCTTCCAGTCAGTGGAATTTGCTACAGAGCAAAAGCCACTGGCGCTGGCAACCATTGAAAAAACCTCCAGTGAGATTGACCCAGGGGCCTCTGGTGCCGCCAGTGATGATGTGATTACCTACGACCTCTCACTGCGAGTGGAAGCGAATTCTCCCAGTGGTTTATATACCGCAGAGGACTTAGAGAAGACCCCGATCCGGTTAGATAGTGGATCGGGCCCCGTGAGCACAAACGTCATCCTCGTCTCTGATGTCATTCCTGAGTTGACCCAATATAACGGCGTCGTGAATGCACCTACAAACTGGACGGCGGTCTACTCCGTGAGCGATCCGGAAACCACCAGTCCAGTTCAATCCACGGGTGCGACTCCCGCCGTTTGGACCACTGCGGCACCTGCCAACGCTGCTGTCAGGCGGATTGGTTTCATCTATACCGGTACTGCTCCTGCTCCGGCGCGATTGGCAGCGGGAACATCCGTGACCGGCTTCCAGTTTGAAGTGGTGACCAATGGGTTACCCGCTGCTGGAGGAAGTATCTATAACTTAGCCCAGGTCTTTGGTTCAACCTATGATGACCCGGCTGATGATAACGACCCCGTGGCCCAAATCATCTACGACGAATCTGGAGATACGAACCCGAACAACTTTAACAATGGCAATCCGCCAGCCGCCGATGGGTCAGACTTCGACCCGGTCAATGATACCGGTATCGCCGATCCGGTCAATCACGGCACCGATGATGGAACCAGCAGCGGCGTCGGCCCTGACGGTGAAGATTTCGAAATTACCTTGACCGGAGAAGAGTCGAGCGGAGACGACAATATTTTGAATGGTCCTGACGGACGCCCAGATGCAGTGGGTCCCACCGATGATGATGACGACTATACCAATGGCGGGATTGACCCAGATGTGATTGCGACCGATACCGTGACCTTTAACAACACGGTGGCAAACCCCTCGACCAATACCTCTCGCATTGATAATGTGACGCTGCAACCGGTGTCTCCGGCTGTGGCTGAAGGGGCCGATGAGAGCACAGTCACCGGTCAGTATGGAACCAATGCCGATATTCCTAACGGAACTCAGGTGACCATTTCCTACGATCCGACTCCAGCTAATCCTGGAAATGGAGATACGCTGACCGCAACCTATACCTGGAATAGCACCACCAACGCCTGGGAGATCAATGGTGGGAGCACCCCGGTGAACGTGGGAAGTCTAGATCCTGGTGAGCAGCTTGATTACCAGGTGATTGTGAACTTTAACGGGGTCACTGTCGATGAGTTTGATGTGGTGCCTGTGGCCATCATTGCCTTCCCGGATACCGGCGGCAATGGATATACCAATGAATCGATTAACAATATCACCCTCAACCGGACTTTCCTGGGCTTTATGGAAGTCGTGAAGGAGGCGCGTATTCTAGAGGCCGATGGTGTGACCGTGATTGAAGACTGGACTCAGACCATCACCCAGAGGGCTGAACCAGGACATATCCTGGAATACCGCATTACCTACGAAAATGTCAGTGCTCCGGTGGTGGGCTCGGGCAATGTGGGGTTGACCGCAAGGGAATTCACCATTGTTGAAGATGGGGATGCTGGCACCAATAACTGGTTCACAGATCCGCCGGGAACCTCCCTCACGGTTCACCGAAATGGGGTCAGTGCCTCAACCGGTCCGGTGCGCTATTATCGGGAATTTACGGATGACGGCAATACTGCTAATGACACCTTAATTGGCACCGTTGATCCGGCAAATTCAGCCACGGTCGAGGCTTACGTGAATGAAGTCGGGACTGTGGTGCCCGGCGGGAGCGGAACCTTCCTGATTCGCCGCGAAGTTCAGTAACCCTGATAGGGAGGCCGATCAGCGGGGAAACCTAGAAGTATTCCCGCTGGTCCTGGCCCCCCTGCTTTGAGAATGCGTAGATCCGATATGACAGATATTTAGCGAGAGGTATAGAGAGAATGAAACGTAAATTAGCCCTTGGCCTGGGTATTTTGGCCGCAGCGGCTGCGGTGCCTGTGATGACTAGCACACCCGTCTTTGCTGAGCTTGCCAAGGCCGGTGAAGCAATCGTCCAGAACATCGTGCAGCCTAAGGTGAAGCTGGTGCTTTCCGCACAAAAGAAGGTCATCATGACCGATGCCCAAGGCAAGGAAATGGTTGCCTGGGAGGATCTTAAAGGCGCCGCCACTGTTGAACCGGGGGATGTACTCCGCTATGTTCTCAGCAGCGAAAATGCCGGAGACAAGCCAGCTGAAAGCCTGGTGCTCACTCAACCCGTCCCGAATCAGACTCAGTATGTAATTGGGTCCGCCAAGGCGAATGGCGCTCAACTCAGCTACAGCATTGATGGGGGGAGCAGTTTCTCGGCTCAGCCCATGGTTGAAGTGACCTTGCCAGATGGAACCGTTGAAATGCAGCCCGCGCCTGCTGAGATGTATAGCCATGTTCGATGGGACTACAGCGAGTCATTGGAACCCATGGCCTCGGTTCGGGCCGTGTTTGAAGTGGCTGTTAAATAACGGCTAAGCAGACCAGGGAACCGTTGGGTGGGCCATTGGGTGAGGCCCACCCAGCCTGGGTCATCTGTGAGGCTAATTCTCCGATGTTTTGCTGGGGAACTGAGACTTCGTTTCCACTGGGTCTCTTCCTGACGTCCGAGTGGGCTTGCAGTCCCCTGTGGGCCAATCCGCTACAGTTTTCATTGCCTGGCCCTAGAACTGAAGTTTCCCCAGATGCCGCGCCGCAGTGGGTCAGTCAGGGCGATCGCTGATGATTGCCCCCCAGATTTTGATTCATCGTTACGGCCTGCTCTATCTCCCTAGGCTCCATTTTGTTCTTCCTTTGCTAATGCGCTCCTATCAAGGTATACATCCATGGATTAGGCGGTTACGTCCCCTCATTTTGCTGATCTATTTGCTCCAGAGCGCTACGACGATCCGGGCTGAGGACCTGGGGGCAGATCACGGTCATACCCCGCTTACTCCTCAGGCTACAGAGTCTTCGCAGATTCCCATCTCTAATCGAGCCCGCTTTCAGTATCAGTACAAAGCCCGGACTCGCCTGGGCGAAACCAACGCGGTTGATCTGGAAATTCTCAGACCGCTTGTGGATCCTCGAGGTCAAATTCTCGGCTGCAATGGTCAAATTCTAGAGGACTATACGGGTTTTCAGGTGGGTCTCTACGACCCCGCCCCCAATGACTCTACGGGAACAGAGCTAGGTGGGCTAACGCCCCTCACTGCCACGGAGCTGCCAGATATTCGGGGAAACGAGATCCCTGCGGGCATTACACCCAACACATTGAACCGCAATCCTTACTCGCTCACCAATGAGGAGGAAGGAACCTATAGCTTTTTACTCAATCGCGGTACGGGGCAGCTCGATATTGGGCGTACCTATATTTTGGTGGTGGACCCCCCAACTGGATCTATCTACAGCCAGCGACGCATTCGAATTGAAATTATCGATATTTTACCGCTCGGGGATAACGATCGCGAGCAGGTTCAGTATGAGGCGGTTTCTCTCGATGGTCTTCCCATCGGGATGCAGGGGGAGATGGAGATTACCCAGTCGGTGGTTCTGATTGAAGATGCCGATCGAATCGGTCTTCAGCTCGTTGCCGTTCAGTTTATGAACTCTCTTTGTCAGAGCAATCAGATTGAGATTGTGAAGTCGGGCGATCGCGCCAATGCAGCCCCTGGCGATACAGTGCTCTATCGCTTGCAAGTGCGCAACATCAGTGACGGCGACCTGGATACGCTGCTCGTGACGGATGTGCTGCCCATGGGCTTTAAGTTTCTCGATTCCATGGTGCAGGCGGAATTGGACGGGCGCTTAATTGAACTCACGGTTAATCAGCGGGGCAATACCCTCTCCTTTTCCAGTCGTGAAACCCTGCCGAGGGATGAAACCCTTGTGATTGTCTACGGAGCGCAGCTTACCCCTGATGCGCTTCGAGGAGATGGCCTCAACTCCGCCACAGTCACGGCCCAGCGCGTGGACAACGATCTGGAAGTGCTCGATGGTCCCTCTATTCACCGGGTCCGCATTACGCCTGGACTACTCTCGGACTGCGGCACCATTCTGGGTCGAGTCTTTGTGGATCGTAATTTTGATGGCAAACAGCAGCCGGGAGAACCTGGGGTGCCCAACGCGGTTGTTTGGATGGATGACGGGAATCGAATCACCACCGATGAAGACGGACTGTTTAATGTCCAGTGCGTCCTGCCCGGATACCGTACGGGCGCACTGGACCCTGAAAGCTTGGAGGGCTATACTCTTGCCCCCAATCTTAAGTTTATTGAACGCAATAGCCCAGCCCGCCTGGTGCACCTCGCGCCGGGAGGGATGGTGCGGATGAATTTTGGCGTGATGCCCACCGCTAACGGGGAGGACCGGGAATGAACCCCAAGGCGAAACCCGCTGCCTGGATTCCCCTAGGACTGATTGGGGCGATCGCTGGAACCAGTCTAGCGATCCAGCCCGCGACTGCGGCGGGGGTCAACGTAGAGAACCAGACCGTAGAGAGCCAGATCTTAGAGAGCCAGATCTTAGAGAGCCAGACCGTAGAGAACCAGACCCCAGGGCAGGTTGCCATCCCAAGGCAGGAGGCCGCTCCAGCCGCAACTTCTCCAACCTTGGGCCAGCAGGTCCCGTTGGAAACCACAGATCAGCTTCCTGCGAAGGCCGAGGCAAAGGGGCCAATTCAGATTCTGAGCCCTGCGGCAGGGAGTCTGCTGGATGGACCCACCGCCGCCGTGACGATTCAATCCCCCCTGGGGGAGGACATTGAACTGCGGCTGAATGGTCAGCTGATGGATGAGGGTCTCATCGGTCAAATCCAGATTGATCCGTCGACCCAACTGGTCAAGCAGACCTGGCACGACCTTAACTTCCAATCTGGGACCAATACCCTATCTGTCCATCGATCGGGAGAACTCTCCGCTCAAGATACCGTTCAAATCTTCCGCGGATACCGACCCGCCATGAATGATAATGCGGTCGCCCCTGATCCCCAGGCCATCAGGATTATTTCGCCCATGAGCGGATCGGTCGTGGGTCAGCCCGCAACCTCCGTCACTGTCCAGGCTCCCCTCTCCGAGTCCATCGAGTTGCGAGCCAATGGTCGCTTAATTGATTCGGTGCAAATTGGCCGCACCGAGACCGATGCCGCCCTCGGGGTCCGTCGGCAAACCTGGTACGGCGTTGTCCTCCAGGAGGGAGAAAATCAGATCACGGTCCATCGCCTGGGCGAGCGTGACCCCCTCCAGAGTATTTCCCTGCAAGTGCGCGGACGGCCCACCCAGATTCGCCTGCGCACCCTGGAGTCGCGGATTCCTGCCGATGGCCGCTCCGTTGCCACAATTCAAGGCCAGTTGCTGGATGCGAACCAGAATCGATCCACCTGGGATAGCCGCGTCACCCTCCACACCACCGCTGGCCGCTTTATTGGCGTAGATCAAAATCCAGACGCACCAGGATTTCAGGTGGAAGCAGAGGACGGCGTGTTCACTGCCCAGATCCAGTCGGATATTCAGGCTGGGTTTGTGCGGGTCAAGGCCGAGAGCAACGACCTGGAGGGATTCCACCAGTTTGAATTTTCTACCCCGCTGCGAAAAGCCGGTGTCCTGGCGGGCGTTGTGGATTTTCGCGTAGGACGCCGGGGCACCAATTACTTCGGCAGTTTGCGGGACTTTTTACCGGCTGAGGAAAACAATCGCTGGACCGCTGATGCGGGCATTGCTGCCTTTGGTACGGTCTCGTGGGGAGAATGGCTGATTACTGGAGCGGCTAACAGCGATCGCCCCTTGAATAGGGACTGCAACGGGGAATCAGGCCTGTTTCGCACCGTCAGCCAAAACTGTGATGAAACCCTCTATCCCCTCTACGGCGATCGCTCTCAGACGGATGTGGTGGCCCCCTCCAAAGACCACGTTTATCTAAAGTTTGAGCGGACTTCGCCGGTCAGGGGGGCCGGATCTGACTATTTCCTCTGGGGAGACTACAACACCCCCGAATTCAATCGATCATCGCAACTGTTTACGGGGTTGGGCCGGGATCTGCATGGCTTTAAGGGCAACTATAACCTGGGCAATCTACAGCTAACCGGGATCTATGGAAATGACGTGGAGGGTTTCCAGCGCGACACCCTTGCGCCGGATGGCACCAGCGGCACCTATTTCCTCTCGCGTCAGTTGATCCTGGCCGGTAGCGAAGAGGTTTATCTAGAGCTAGAGGAACTCAATCGACCGGGTACGGTGGTGGCACGGGAACGCCTCCTGCGCGGGGCTGATTACGACATTGACTACGATCGCGGTGCCCTTATCTTTCGCGATCCGGTGCAGCGCACGGATATTGATGCCGAGGGGAAGGTGTTAGTGCGGCGGATTGTCGTAACCTACGGGTTTGAAAGCGCTGGCCAGGAAACGAGTGTGTACGGGGGCCGGGTTCAGTACAACTTTGATCGCGATCCGGGAGAGGAAATCTGGCTAGCGGGGTCCTACTTTCGCGAAGATCGCGGAAACCAGAAATTTCAGCTCTACGGCTTTGATAGCCAGGTGAATTTTGGCCAGGACGGGTTGCTCGTGGCCGAATATGCTCGTTCGGAAAATAGCTTAGATTATAGCGACCCGATTAGCGGCGAGGCCTACCGAATGGAAGTTTCGGGCACCTTGTTGGATGTTGTTCAGGGAAAGGCCTACCTTCGCGCCTCGGATACCGGCTTTTCTAACAACGCCACCACCTCCTTTGTGCCCGGTCAGATGCGTTATGGCGCTAGCGTGAATGCGAAGGTCTCCTCAAGCACCAGTCTGAAGCTTAGCTACGACCATGAAGATAACCAGGGCATTGCGCCCGCCCCCCTCGACACCTTGGCGGAGTTTCTAGATCCGGGGGTTGTGCCGCGATCCGGGTTCCGATTGGACAATTCCTTAACCACGCTGAGGGCGGGTGTGGCTCAAAAAATTGGTAAGGCCCGCCTGGGCGTGGACTGGGTGCATCGCGATCGCCAGGATCGGATCAGCGGCGATCGCGTCGTCTCGGATCAGATTAGCAGTCAGTTTAAGCTGGATTTGACCCGCACCCTCAGTGTCCGGGCCTATAACGATTTAACCCTGTCCTCCAAGTCCGATCCCATCTACCCCAGTCGGAGCACCCTGGGACTGGACTGGCGGGTGCATCCCAGCCTTACCCTCAGCCTCAACAATACCTACCTGAGCGGGGGGCAGTTTAAGGATGACTTCTACACCAGCCTGGATGTTAAGGGATCTCACACCTTTTCCTCCGATACGACGGTGCGCGGAGAACTGAGCCTTCTTAGCGATCGCACCATGGGCGGCACCCTGGGGATTGATCAGGGCATTAAGCTGGCGCGGGGGCTGCAGTTGGATCTTTCCTACGAGCGGGTGTTTAGAAGCCGCTTTAAAACCGCCGCGGGCGATCAGTTTGAGCAGCCCTTTGCCGTTGGATCCGGCGCCTTGTCCCTGCCGTTGACCAATGGGCAGAGCATGAGTGCGGGCATTAGCTATACCGACAATCCTGATGTGCAGGTGAATGCCAGGATTGAGCACCGGCAATCTGACCGGAATGGATCGAATACCGTGGTTTCGGCCAACGCCCTGGGGCAGTTTACCCGAGACCTCACGGGCCTGTTCCGATTTCATCAGTCGAGCGCCGCAAACCAAAAGCTCTCGGACTTGGGGATCACACGAGATATCAAAGTAGGACTGGCCTACCGAAACCCCACCGATGACACCTTCACGGGGCTCCTCCGCTACGAGTATCGGGAGAATCCCTCCCTGATTCCAGAAACTCTCTTGCTGGGGCGGGGAACCGGGTCAACCGAGCATTTGCTGGCCGCAGAAGCCATCTACGCACCGACTTGGCGCTGGGAGTTTTACGGCAAGCTGGGCTATCGCCAGAGCCGCACCCAGGTGGCCGAAGGAATGATGAATACCAGTTCTGTCACCCTTGCCCAGGCCAGAGCCACCTATCGGGTGAATTCGCGCTGGGATGTGTCTGCGGATGCCCGCTGGATTCGACAGCCCAGTACCGGCTTTGGTGAGGTGGGCCTGAATGCAGAGGTGGGCTACTATCTCAACCCCAATATTCGTCTGAGTGCTGGCTATGCCTTTGGAGATGTGAACGATCGCGATCTGGGGAATGGACGCTCAGCCGACGGTCCCTACGTGGGGGTGACCCTGAAGCTGGATAACAATTTGTTTAAGGACTTTGGCTTCCAGAAGCCGCCCCAGCCCCCGGCCGAACCCCTCAACCCCGTGGAGGCTGAGAAGAATCCAGTGTCTGAGGAGGCTTCCCGGCCAGGATCGGCCCTGGACCGGCCACAGCTGAAGGCCCTGATGGACGCGTTGAATTTGGGGGGCGAGGACCCCTCGGACAGGGCCGAACAGACCCTGAAAAGGGGCCAGGATTCCCACCCAGATATTGCACTGCCAGGATCTGCGCCATGATCAGACCTCCGTTTAGAACACCGTCGCCCCTGCCCGCTGCCCTGAACCTCCACGAACTCTGGGGTTGGTTAGGCCTGGGCTTGGTTTTGGGCCTGGGGGGGATAATAGGCCGAGCGCAGCCCGCTCGCTCGCTCGCCCCCTTTCCTCAGTTCACCCTGACCGTGAACAGCGCCCAAGACGGGGAGATCCAGCCCGATGATCAGCTGACGCTCAGAGAAGCGATCGCCCTTGCTAATGGCACCTTGCCCAGAACCGCCCTCAGCCCTGCGGAGGCGGCTCAGGTTCAAGATCGCAGCAGCGGTTCTCGCATTGTGTTTGACCTGCCGCCCCAGCACACAACAATTCGATTACAGACCCTGCTGCCAGCCATCGCGGCACCGGATCTGGTTATAGATGGAACCACGCAAGGCGGGTACGAGCCTGGAAATCCGGTGGTGTCGCTGCAGCCCCAGGCCGGGGTTGAGGTGTTGCGTGGCCTCACCCTAACCGCCGATCGCCTGCAGGTTAGGGGACTGCATTTATCTGGGTTTAGGGCACTCCATCGACAGTCCTTCGCACTGCCCTCTGCCAGTATTTTGGTGACTCACCACCCCCAGGCGGAGAGTTTAGGCGGACCCTGGAGGGCTGAGGATCGCCCTGGGCCTCAGCATATTGTGATTGCTGACAATGTGATCGGTCCGGCGACGCCAGGGGGGGACGCGCTTGGGGCTGCCTTTGGAATTTGGATCTACGAGGCTCGGCACCTGACCATTGCGAATAATCAGCTCCAAAATCATCGGGGTAGCGCCATTGTGACCAGCCATTGGGCCACAGACACGCGCATTGAAAAGAACCAGATTCGCGGGAATGGCGCTCGGGGAATGCCGGATGCAGTGCGCTTAGAGGGGCAGATTGGCGGCACGCAGATTCTAGGGAATCAACTTCTAGAGAATGCGGGCAGCGCTGTGTTTTTATTCAAGACCAGCGGCGCGATCGCCGTTCAGGACAACCGTATCCTCGGAAATGGTACCGAGATTCCTCGGGCGGCGCTGTATCTGATGGGGAACGATCATCAGATCCGGCAAAACTACATTGGGGATCAAAATGGGCCAGGGGTTGTGATTGCCGCCTATCCCCAGAGTCGTCGCAATATCATTGTTGATAATCAGTTTCGGAACTTGAAGGGGCTCAGCATCGATCTGGTCACTCGTCGCCACACGACCGTGCGCGACTATCAGGTTGGAGATGGCCCAAATCCCAGGACAGAGAGTACAAAGCGCCACCTGGACACCGCGAATCGGGGAATCAGCGCCCCTGAGTTTTTGAGTCGAGAATTCTCGGTCGTTGGCGGCGGGGTCTCCCTGGAGGGGGTGGCCATGCCGGGGGCCACTGTGAGCCTGTATCGAGTCCAGCAAGATGAGTCCTCATCGGTGTTTCAGCAGCGTGGACCCTTGAGCCAAAGGGTAGCGCAGACCACGGTGGACCAAACCGGACGCTTTGACTTTTTCCTATCCGAAGCTGAGCTAGGCGCTCAATTGAGCGATCAATTGAGCGATCAAGCCAGCGCCCAATTTAGCGTCATTGCCACCCACCCCGACTACGGCACCTCTGAACCTGCGCGCAATGTAACCGTGCGATCGCGGGGAGTATCTCGCAACCCCGAATGATGCGCTGCGAATGGCTGCAGATTGGGTTGCCGCTGCTTGGAAATTTCTCTGGGTCTTTGCCAGATGCGCTTGCACAAGCGGTTCGTGAACCGTGTGGGTCTGGAGAAATCCATCGAGGACCGGGGTGAATGTGGTGATTACCTGATTTTTTTGCCACCGAATAGTCCACCCTAAGCCCAGGGGACTCCTGGAGTCTTGCCTGAGTCTCTTTCCTTGCCTGTCTGTTGTCCCGCCCGTTTTCGATGAAACAGCTTTTACCGAACAAGATTGCTGGTCTTTCCCCTTCAAGACGGCGATCGCTGCAGTCTGGGTTGACCGGAATGTTGTTTTTAGGGACGAGTCTCGTCCCCACCCGCGTCCTCGCGGCCAGTCCCGTTCCAGGAACCGTAATTGAAAACCAGGCGACCGGTAGCTTCCTGGACCCTGCCACGAGCAATCGCATTAACATTGAGTCCAATCTCGTCCAGGTTACGGTGGCAGAAGTTGCCGGGATCACGGTGACCGCCGCTGGGGTGGTGGAAGCCCCCAGCGCAGTCGCTGGGGCTGGCCCCAGCCAGGGAAATGGCACGATTGATCCCACGGATGTGGTCTACTTTGACTTTGTGGTGACCAATGTGGGCAATGACCCGACGCAGTTTTTTATTCCGGGCACCCTTGATATCACCAATGGCAGCCAGCAGGGGGCCGTGCAAATTATTCAGGTGGATTACGATGGTCCCAGTGGGGCGGGCGCTCCCACGAATTTTTCCTCCCTACCCATTACCATTCGTCCCGAAGGAAACAACACAGGCGATGCCACTGCTCTTGGGATGCCCGCCGGATCCATTCCTGCGGCAGGGACCCTTAAGGTTCGCGTGCCGGTCAAAATCAACCCAGGGCTGAGCAGTGGGGATGAGGTCACGGTTCAGCTTGGGGATCCGGCGACGAGCAATCCGGCCGTGAATCAAAACCAGGAATATAGTGATGGTGGCAGCAACCAGGATCTCTACACCGTCGATAACGATGAGGGAGACAGGATTGACGATGAAGCCGCGGGGTTTCCCCTCAATGGCGATGATAGTTTGCATCGCCAGGAAGCAAGTCTCTTACAGTCCCTGTTGATTGGCGGGAGTGACTATGGAGATGCCCCCAGCCTCTACGGATCTCCTCGGCATCAGATTCAGGCTGAACCGACTCTGTATCTGGGAACTATTCCCCCGGATGGGGAGGGGGGAACTCAGTTAGGGGGAGACAACGGGGCCGGTGCCGATGGCGACGACCAATCCGTCACCGACGATGAAGATGCCCTGACTGTCTTACCAGATCTTCCGCTTTCGGGAACCTATACCCTACAGGATATTCCAGTGAGAAACAGCACGGGGGTTTCTGCGACCCTGCACGCCTGGGTTGATCTTGATCAAGACGACAAATTTGCTGCGAGTGAACACCAGAGTGTCATCGTTGCACCGGGAGCAACCGCTGCAACCCTCAGCTGGACGATTCCCAATATCGGTAGTAGTGGGAGTACCTATGCTCGATTCCGTCTCACCACCGATGTTCTCACAGACGACGGCAGCACCCCAGACCAGGATGAGCGCTCTACCCTCCCGGCCAGTGATGGGGAGGTGGAGGACTATGCGGTGGCGCTGACAGCCGCTTCCACAGGAGCAGACTTGTCAATTTCTAAAACCCATACGGCAGGACCTCGCGCTGGCGGGACCTTCCAGAGCGGGGACTCGGTGACCTATTCCATCACTGTTACCAATAATGGTCCCCTAGATGTCCTCAATGCACCGTTTTCAGATAGTGTACCAACGGACCTCAAAAATGTGAGCTGGAACTGCAGTATCACGATTCCTGGGGCTGGTACGGATGCCTGTGATAGTCCGAGCGGGACCGGCAACTCCATTCGGACCACCCTAGACTTAAGCGATGGAGCCTCGGCAACCTTATTTGTGACTGGGATACTGCTGCCCACTCCTCCGAGTACCATCACGAATACAGCCACCATTGGCGATCTATCCAATAACCTGGCAGCTCCAGGTGTTCCAGACTCAGACATGAGCAATAATTCTGCCAGCGATAGCATCACCGTGAGCAGTCCTGCCGCGGGGCCGCCCTTTGTCTGTGATGGTCAATTTGTGCTGGCTCAAAATAACCCCTCTGACTATTACTACGTGGATACCACCCAGGGGCAGCTCGTACAAATCCCAAGCATGGCGGGAAAAAATCCAATTGCAGCCTACACCAATTCCATTGGCTTTAACGTGCAAGACGGGTATATTTACGGCTACAATCCGGGCACAAACACTGTGTATCGGGTTGCCTCTGACGGGACCGTCAGCAACCTTGGGGTGCCATTCTCTGGGGTCAATAGCGTTTCGGGGGATGTGGATGCGCAGGGCGTTTACTTTCTTCAAACGGGGAATGCCCTGTACAGAATTAATGTTACGGGACTGGGTACAGCGACTAGCGCAGGCACAGTGACCCTGAGTCGATCGGTGAATTTGAACGATTTTGCCTTTAACCCCTTAGATGGCATCATCTATGGCTATGATAATGCCAACGATGTCGTTGTTAAAATTGACCCGGTCAGTGGATCGGTCATCAATTTCACGACCACCTATAGCGGGACGACGGCGATTAATCAGGCTGGAGCCCTCTACTTCGATGCTTTTGGTAATCTCTACGCCTACGAAAATGCATCTGGGAAACTGATTAAATATACCCTTGATCTAGATACCAATACTGCTGTGGGGACGGCCTTTGCAACGAACCTGGGAACGGTCTCCCTCAATGATGGTTCAGCCTGTCCCTACGGATTTTCACTGGAAAAGACGGTGGCTTCCGGAGCGGTTAACGGCGATGGAACCGCTACGGCATCTGCTGGTGCAACTGTAACCTATACCTACCGAATCTCCAATCAGAATACAGAGCCTGTGAATGGTATTTCCTTCACCGATGTGATGCCCGATACCCGCGTCTTTATGGAGAATTCCTTAACGATTTCCCCTAGTCTGGGTGGAGAGTCTAATGCCTACGGTAATTCTGCGCAACTGGTCATTCAAGGATTGACCTTGCCTGGGAACTCTATCTCAGAAATCACGGTTGAGGTAAGAGTTCCCAATAATTTCCTCGCCACAGAAGGCTTACCTGCGGGCAGCATTGTGTTTAATCAAGCGCAACTCGGGAATATTCCGTTGGGGTTTAATGGTCCCCAGATTAATTCTGATTATCCGGTCACAGGGGCGCGCCCCGACCCAACGCCCCTGGAAATTACGGCACCGCTTGTGAACCAGCCGGAGGTTGCCCTAGTCAAACGGATTACGGCTGTGAATGGTGAACTCACCAATCCCAATGACGGTACCGCCTTAAATGCTTACGTGGACGGGGCAGGCGAGGAAGATAATCATCCCTTTTGGCCCAATGCGGATGGAGATAGCAACCCCGATCTTTACGGCGCGATCGAGGGGGGGGAGGTTCAGCCTGGACAAACGGTTGAATATACAATTTACTTTTTGTCTTCAGGGGCAGAAGATGCTCAGAATGTTGTCTTCTGCGATCGCGTTCCCGATAACCAAACCCTTGTCCTAGACGCCTACAACGGCATTACTGCCCACCCGGATGGCATCATTGGAGAAAATCGTGCCATTGTGGTTTCCTTCGACGGATCCGAATATTCCTATACCAATATTGGCGGAGACGATGGCGCTCGCTACTATCCTCCCGGTAGTGGACTGCCGCCCGCCTGTAATCTCAACATCAATCAAAATCAGCACAATGGCGCGATTGTCGTTGAGCTAGAGAGGATTCCCAAGGCTACTGGGGCGGGTATCCCCGCTAACGCCCACGGATTTTTTCGTTTCAGGACTACGGTGAATCCATAACCTAGCAGGGGCGTGAATCCCAACGCCTGGAAGGAGGATCCTATTTGAAGGCAAGTCCTCTCCTTCCAGGCCCGGCGAATGCTGTGGTGGAACCCGATTGAGTCTTTCCCCACCGACTGATCTTACAGTCAGATTGATCTGGGGATTACCTAGGGGACACCTCGAAAAATTGGCTGTCTGACCTGAATAGTCTGTATCAGCGGTTAATTGTATAACTTGTCAAGGAGATATCGAACTCTCACCCAAGCTGACC
>NZ_JTHE03000070.1 GCF_000817775.3 Lyngbya confervoides BDU141951 | reverse complement strand
TAGCCAGAGTTGAGCTGTTTTCTGGCTTTTATGACGTAACTCTGGCAAAAAAGATCCTTACTCTTTATGGACTACCATAGGATTTAACCCCCTGCACAAAATAAGAACAGTGCGGCAAAATGGCTTCACCACAGTCAATCGATCTAAGGATTTCAATCCAACGCTGCTCTAAGTGAGCGTAAGGTTCAGAATTGTTTTCAGTGTAGTCAAGAATGATGCGATCGCCATCTACCATGATTCGATTATTCGGATCAGGCAAATCTTCCGTGGTTAACCACCAGTCAACAGAATAACCCGCCACCTGTTCTGGAGTCAGGGGGGCGTAAGCCGCGGCATTATCTTCTAGTGCTTCTTTACTGACCTTGCCGAGGGTCTGAATCTGGCCCAGCGGGTAGTCATACCCCGGCTCACCCCAATAGAAATCATTAATCGAGAGTGTCTTTTGAAACAGGGTGGGATTAGGCCGCTGCGTCACCCCAATGATTGACCCCAACACATGCTTCATAAAATTGCGACCGACTAGGTCAGAACTGTTGGCGAGGCCATTCGGGTGCTGATCATTCGCTGACTGCAGCATCAGCACAGAGGAGTTAATGGCACCACAGGCCACTGCCACCAGATCCCCAGAGAAGTAATGCCGTTCACCCTGCCACGTCACCTCAACCGCCGTCACCTCTCGTCCGGAGGGGCTAGTGTGCAATCGGATGACCTTTGCCTCAGTCAGCAAGGTCACATTCTCCTGCCCCATCACTGGACGGACAGCGCTAATCTCTGCATCGGACTTAGCCTGCACCAGGCAAGGAAACCCATCGCAGGTATTGCAGCGGATACAGGCGCTCAGGTATCGCTGGGCCTCATTTAGGCGAATGCCCATGGGCGTATGATACGGGTGCAGGCCCTTAGCCGCCAGCGCATCACTGACTTCCTGAATGCGCGGTTCATGGATCACCGCTGGGTAGGGAAACTCTCTACTCCGAAAGGGTTCTGTGGGATCTTGTCCGGCCTTGCCATGCACCTGGTAAAGTTGCTCTGCTTCGTCGTAATAGGGCTCAAAGTCTTGATATTTCAGAGGCCATTCGGGAGAGATGCCATCTCGATGGGTATATTTCTCAAAATCTTTCTCCCGCAGTCGGAAGAGCGCGGCCCCATATACCTTGGTATTGCCACCGACAAAATAGCTCATGCCAGGATGCAGTTCCTGACCGTTTTTGTCATACCAGGTTTCAGAACAGTGATAGCGATTCGTCTGAAACACCGTTTTCGTATCCCAATTCTGTTTCTCCCGAGGCAGAAAAGGGCCTCGTTCCAGTACTAGAATGCGCTTCCCATGGGTTGCTAGCCTGTAGGCTAGCGTACCGACACCCGCGCCAGTGCCGATGATGATGATGTCGTAGTGAGTAGACATAATTAAGTCATGAGTAGAGAAGGGTGCGTAGGATCTAGCCTCGTGCCCACCCAGTGAAAGATGCAGCTAGCCTTGATCACGACAGCAATTCCGGCAAGGACAAGGTGTTTCATGATTCGGACACAGCTTTCCACACAAGGTCCTAGGGGGGCGATGCGTGATATTCAAATACAACTCAGCAGCCGTTAACATCCCCAGCGGCGGCATAAAATAATAAATCCAAAAGCTTGTCCAAACCTGGGCCGGAAGAGCTGAGGCAAAGGTGCGCGCCGGGTTAATGCTCATCCCAGAAATTGGTGCAGTGAAAACGATATAGCTAGCCACCAAGCAGCCAGCCAAAAGTCCCGTGTATTGCGAAAACCTTGGCTGATTACTAGAAAACAAGATCACTAACATAAGCCCTAAGGCTAGGCAAAACTCAGTGATTAGGGCCAGTGGCCAGCCCCCCATGCCGGGAACCGTAATGATATAGCGAACAGGCGGATCGGTAAATAATCGCTGCCAGAGGGCTGCTGCCGTCAGCACTCCCAGCCAGCCACCTATAAACTGGGCCAGAACATAGAAACAGGCATCCCAGGGAGCCAGTTTGCCTAACCGGAAGAACGTCAGGGTCACGGCAGGATTAAGGTGGGCTCCAGAACGCTTGCCCCAGGGAGAGTAGATGATTGCGATCGCAACCACCCCTACCCCTACACCGATGGGAATCCTGCGAATTGTCGGGTCCGGCATCCACTGCAACAATGGAGACGCAGCAGACTCTATCAGAATCACAATGCCAGCCGTCGCTAGCATAAACAGACCCAGACCAGTTCCTTCAATGCAGTAATTGGGCCAGTGGTCTCGCAAGGCTCGCAGCATCGGTTTCCTCCTGATCGCCTATTGAATATTCTCTCGGCCATAGCGCAACACCGTAGACATCCAGATGAGTTCATTGAGAAATCTTTCCAATCGCCGGATGTAGGCCATTTCAAGCAGATTGCCTAACTCGTCAAACAGGCTCTGAACATTGCCAAAATTGCCATCATAGAAGATGGTCACCAAACCCAACTCCCGCATCACGGGCAACAGATTTTGGATGACGCGGGTGCCTCCAAAGGGTCCCGCAGACACACCACATATCCCCACCGCCTTGTGAATATACTCCTTCAAATTAGTATCGAGTATATACTTGAGTAGTCCAGGATAGCCGTGGTTATACTCAGGGACAACCAGGATCAGACCATCAGCCCGGCCCATCGTAGCGGAGAATCGTTCATCCTTAGCGGATTCACCTGCGTCGTCAATGGTGATCGGAAGCTGGCGAATATCGATTAACTCAGTTTCCACATTCGGTTGCTGACTGACCTGATCGCAAACAAAACGAGCAACGTACTCGCTCATGCGTCCCTGACGAGCCGTTCCCAGAATCACAGGAATAAAAAGTGGAGTATTCATAGATAGTGTAGGGGATTGAATGGAGCCAGCAAAACCCAATGGCCTCAAGGCGGTGGGCTACTCAAAATTTATTGTTCTCAAGATTTATTGTTCTCAGAATCTATTGTTCGTGGTAATTCCAGAGCAGGCCACCATCTACAAAGAAGGTGGATCCCGTGATATAGCTAGCTTCCTCTGACGCCAGGAAGGTCACCAGTGAAGCAACATCCTGCGGCTGTCCCAGGCGATTAAGGGGAATATTCTCTAACAGTGCATTGAGCTTGTCAGGATGGGTGTGACCAAGATTTGATGTTATATTTTTGCAAAGCTGAAGCCATATTGATTGATTTTTGACCAGAATTGTTGCC
>NZ_JTHE03000067.1 GCF_000817775.3 Lyngbya confervoides BDU141951 | reverse complement strand
TGTCTTGCAAAACTAGCTTATCTCCTCTTTTCGCAATCTTCAGAAATGACCTGATTTTTTTAAGCCTGAGTAGTTACGCCAGAACTAGGTCACAAGTCAGCCCTGACGCGGGGGCCAGCATTCCCTGGATCAAAGCCTTTCTAGCCGGTGGTTTACTGCTCAATATTCTGAATGGAGAGCTGCCTGACCCGCAGACCCATCGCTTTTGGATCTTCGCTGGCGGCGCGGGGGGTTACAGTTTGATTCTCTCCCTAGCACAGGCCGCTTAATATTTGAGATCCGTAGTCCAGCCCCCGGCTGTGGAGCTTGAGCGTTAGGCTTTCTCCAGCGATGGCAGCGGCAGGAACCAAGATTGCGATCAGCCCCACACCCTGATCCAATGCCATAGATCCAAATCCAATCACCCAGCGTATTCCTTAACAAATGGAAGAGACTTTGGTTTCTCAGCTTCTTCACCCCAGTCGCTTGCTGAGGGGATTTATACTCTATGGACACGATTTCTTTACCTCAACTAGACGTGCCTGCCCTCTGCCCATTCGAGAGGGTCGATCGCCAACTCCAAACCTTGACGCATCGCAAAAAGGTTTGGGCAACCGTTAGCCGAGAAGATCGCATTCACTATTTAGAAGCCTGTTTGCAGGGCGTGATCGCCGTGGCCGATGCCTGGGTTGAAACCGCCTGCCAGCACAAGGGGATTGATCCCCAGTCCTCGTTGGCGGGTGAAGAATGGATTGCTGGCCCAGTGGCCACCCTGCTGAATTTACGACAGTTGATCAATAGCCTTCAAGCCCATGGCAAACCGACGCCTGTCACGCTTCGCCAGCGACCCAACGGGCAAACCATCGCCCAGGTGTTTCCAGATAACGCGATGGATCGATTGCTGTGGTGGGGGTTTCGCGGTGAAGTTTGGATTGAGCCTGGGCAACCGGCCTCCCAAGGACGTGTTGATCTCCACAATCGGGCTGGTGCCCTCTGTCTGGTGTTAGGCGCTGGCAATATCTCCTCCATTGCCCCGATGGATGCTCTTTATAAACTCTTTGCCGAAAATCAAGTGGTCTTGGTGAAAATGAATCCCGTGAATGCCTACATGGGAGCATTTCTGGAACAAGCCCTGAGGCCGCTCCAGCAAGATGGCTTTTTTGAAGTAACCTACGGGGGATCTGAATTAGGGCGATATCTGTGCCATCATCCCCAGGTTGATGCCATTCACATCACAGGTTCACACCGCACCCACGATGCCATCGTTTGGGGGGAGGCCCAATCAGAGCAAACACGACGAAAAGCTGATCATACGCCCATGCTGACTAAACCCATTACCTCAGAACTGGGCTGCGTTACCCCGATCCTTGTCGTGCCGGGGAATTGGTCTGAGGCCGATCTACGATTCCAAGCCCGACAAGTGGCCAGCATGGTAACCCATAACGCGAGCTT
Source organism: Lyngbya confervoides BDU141951 (assembly GCF_000817775.3). GTDB lineage: Bacteria > Cyanobacteriota > Cyanobacteriia > Thermosynechococcales > Thermosynechococcaceae > Lyngbya > Lyngbya confervoides. The sequence goes on along the minus strand of NZ_JTHE03000067.1, from coordinate 33,711 downwards.
TAACTGCGTTGCGGCCAAAGTGTTAGTCACGGCTCAGGGGTGGCCACAACAGCAAGCCTTTCTCGATCGGGTACAGGAAGAGCTGAGCCGAATTCCCCGGCGTAAAGCCTACTATCCGGGATCTCATGACCGCTATCAGGCGTTTTTGTCTCATTATCCCCAAGCTGTTCCGATCGGGGCAGAAGGGCCTGTTGCCCCGGATGAACTGCCCTGGACGATTTTGCCTGAGGTGCCAGCTCAGGCTGGGGAATATGCCCTGACGGAAGAAGCCTTCTGCGGGATCTTGGCAGAAGTTTCCTTGGATTCCAGCGATGCGGGGGATTTTCTAGCCCAGGCTGTCCCCTTTGCCAATGATCAGATTTGGGGCAATTTATCCTGTGTGGTGTTGATCGATGCTCAAACCCAACGCGATTATCACGCCCAGTTCAATCAAGCGATCGCTGACCTCCGCTACGGCGGCATTGGCGTCAATGTTTGGTCTGGCATCGTCTACTTGGCGGGGGTGACGAGTTGGGGAGCCTACCCAGGCAATCCCCTCCCAGATATTCAATCCGGGCAAGGGGTGGTGCATAACAGCTATTTCTTTGATCATCCCCAAAAGTCAGTGCTGTACGCACCCTTTCGCATTTACCCAACGCCCATCTGGTTTGCCGATCATCGAAACTTGAGAGAACTTGCCCGACACTATGCGGCGCTCCAAGCCCAACCCTCTTGGCGCAGGCTGGGGCAAATTATCTGCGCGGGTCTTAAGGGTTAACACTCAAGACCGCTTTTGTTCCCCTGCAAACACCCTCAATATTTTCCCAATGGAGATCATGGCCATGACCCTCGGAAATTGGTTACGTCAAGGTGCAACAACCTATCCCCATAAAATAGCCCTGATTGATACAACCCAAACCTGGAGCTATTCCGAGTTAGATGTGATCACCGATCGCCTAGCCAAAGCTTTGATGACCTTTGGCCTTCGACCCGGCGATCGCGTTGCGTTTTTGTTACCCAATTGTCCAGAACTGGTATTTCTGTACTTTGCCTGTTTTAAATTGGGGGCGATCGCAGTGCCGCTCAATGTGCGCTTAAAGGGGGGCGAACTTGCCTATATCCTCAACCATGCCCAAGCCCGACTTTGCATCAGCCACGCCGATTTGTTTGGGGAACTGCAGATTGTCCAAGCTGAGTTAACCCAGATTGAACAGTTTTATCTTGTGGGTGACGTCCGATGCGATGGAGTGGCTCAACCCTTCTCAACCCTTCTCCAACTCACAACTGAAGACAGTGTCCTACCAGAGGTTAGGTCTGATGCGATCGCAGCCATTCTCTACACCTCCGGAACTACAGCTCGTCCTAAGGGGGTGACCCACAGCCACCAAACTTTAACCCACACGGTTCGTAATCATATTGCAGCCATTCAACTCTCACCCACCGATATCGTAGGGGGAATGCTGCCCATGGCCCATATCTTTGGGTTTGCCCTGCAACTGCTAGAACCTCTGAGCATCGGCGCAAGTCTTGTTCTCCTCCCCCGATTTGATCCGACCCTGGTGCTAGAAGCCGTGCAGTCCCAGCGAGTGACCTGCCTATTGGGTTTACCCGTCATGTTCAATGCCCTCGTTAATGCCCCCAACGCTAGCGCCTATGATGTCAGTTCTCTGCGGTTTTGCCTCGGGGGCGGCGATGCAATTCCACCGGTGCTCAATCAGCAAATGCACCAGCAGTTTGGGGTCGAAATTTATCAAGGCTGTGGAATGACCGAGGTGATTCCCTACACCATGAACCGCCCGACATGCCCCAATCAGGTCGGATCCATTGGGCCAGCTTCTGAGGGGATGAGCTTGCGGTTAGTCAATCAATTGGGGCAAGAGGTGGCCCAGGGGCAGGTGGGCGAAATTTGGGTCCAAAGCCAGGCGATCATGCTGGGCTACTGGCATGATGACCCCGCGACCCGCCAGGTGCTTCGCGAGGGGTGGTTGTTGACTGGAGATTTAGCTTGGCAAGACGAAGCCGGATATTACTGGTTTGTTGGACGAAGCAAAGAAATGATTATTCGAGGGGGATCCAATATTTCTCCCCTCGAGGTGGAATCTGTCCTCTATGAGCATCCGGCTGTCCGAGAAGCCGCGGTGGTCGGAATCCCCGACCCAGACTGGGGCGAACGGGTTGCGGCTTTTGTGGCCCTCAAGGCCGGAGAAACCATACATGGCGAGGATTTAATTGCTTTCATTGCTGAGCGTTTAGCTGCCTATAAGGTGCCGGAACGCATCACCTACTTGGCAGATTTGCCCAAGGGGCTGACCGGAAAGATCCACCGTAAAACCTTAAAAGATCTTGCGATCGCATCATCTATCGTTCCCCTCACTCGTTAAGTCTCCCGCCCGTTCACTCCCCCCTGGGCAAAGTCTAAGGCGAGCCCTGCCGTGTTGATGTACGTATTTATCTTTGGAGAAATTGCATGGTGACTCAAAGTTCTGGTTCAATCAATTTCCTCGCCCCTAATCAGGGGCAGACTCTTCAGGTTCTGCAAGATACCCTCCGAATCCTAGAAGAGGGGGATGGCAGTCAGACTCAATATCAGGTCTTTGAATTAACAGGGCCGATGAACAGCGGCCCACCCCCGCACCGTCATCCCTGGGCGGAATCCTTTTTTATTCTGGAGGGCGAGGTTGAGCTTTTATTCGGAGATCAAACTATGGTGGGGCGTCCTGGTGATTTTGTCAGTGCGGCTGCAGAACAATTGCATACCTTCCGAATTATCTCTCAGACGGCCCGCTTTTTGGTCATTACCAGTGGAATCTCCGCATCCAAGTTTTTTAAGGAGATGGATCAGAGCGTTGGCCATGACTGTAGCGATATGGATAGGGTTATGGCGGTTGCCTCTCGACATCATGTAATCCCAGACGCTCCAGTCTGAATGCACCGTGGTTTTCTCCACCCACCGGATCCTATGGTATTTGGGTGGAAAAGCGCTACATCTTTGATTGAACTGCTGATTAAACTTCCAGGAGATCCTCTCAAGGCATGAATACTATACCCACGAATCAGATCGCCACAGCGGTCAGTCAATATTTTTCAGCGAGTCGAAGTCAGGATAAGGTGACGGCAATGGTGGATTGCTTCAGCGAGACTTGTGTGGTTCAAGACCCGGCAGACCGTGCTGCCATGTATGGCAAAGAAGTCCTACGGAACTATTTTGATCAGGTTGTTCAGCAGTTTTCTGCTCTGGGGTTAACCGAGGAGTATGTGGCCATTAATGGCAATCAAGCCGCTGTTAAATGGGTGGGGCAAGGGACAACTTTCTCGGGCAAACCAATAACCTTTGAAGGCATTGATATTTTTGAAATTGACCTGGAGGGCAAAATTCAGCAGTTAACAGGGTTTTGGAATCCTGAGGCTTTACTGGCATCCCTTCAAGCGGAGTCCTTAGACCCATGACGCACTTTGCTATTTTGTCTCCGGCGATGACGGGACATTTAAACTCTATTTTTCCCTTGGCACGGGAACTGCGACGTCGCGGTCATCGGGTCACGTTTTTTCAGTGCCTGGATGCCCAAGCCCCCGTTGAAGCAGCGGGTTTAGATTTTTGGGCGATCGCAACGCCACCGATCTTCCCACGTTGCCGGGGCAACCGATTGTGGTTCCCTATGCGCCCCAACTTGCGCTTCTCAAGCAATCCAGCCTGGTGATTACCCATGCTGGATTAAACACAACCCTGGAAGCTTTAGCCCAAGGGGTTCCGCTCATCGCCATTCCCCTCACCCATGACGAACCGGCGATCGCCGCTAGAATTGTCTGGAATGGCGTCGGGGAACGCCTATCTCCCGCTCGGTTAAGGCCTGAGAAGCTGCGGGCTTTGATTCAACAGGTGCTCAATCAGCCCCACTATCGTCAAAATGCGATGCGTTTGCAGCAAGCGATCGCTCACAGTGGTGGCACAACTTTAGCTGCCGACATCCTTGAAAAGGCGATCCATTCTGTTTAGACAGATCCAATGACATCCAATCTAGCGTATACCTGTTTGTTCTGACCCTTGCAAAAGGAATGACCATGACTTATCCCATCTTCAATCCGACAAACATCACTCGATCGCTCTCCCGTCGTCAAATTGTTCTGGGGGGTGCCTTAGCCGGACTATTCTCTGCGCTGGGGCTTTCGGGCCGCCTCACTTCTTCGGCTTCGGCAACTTCCCCATCTGCCGCTGCCAACGACGCAACGATCTTGAATAAGGCCCTCTACTACGAACATCAGGCTATCTGGGCTTACAGTTTTGCGGCCAGCCGACTCAGCGATACTGAGGTGGGAAGAGCAGTCAAAGCATTAGCACTCCGGAACCAAGCGGATCATAGGGCTCATCGTGACGCGTTAGCTAAAACTGTTCAAGGTCTAGGAGCTATGCCTGTTACTGCAGACAGTAGCTATGATGTATCGTCTTATCTGCAAAAAGGAGAAGGAAATTTAGACTCAGATGTCAACATTGCTAAATTGGCCCTTGCCTTGGAAGTTGATGCCGCGATCGCCTATACCCAGGAAATCTCACAACTCAAAACCCCAGCACTCGTCACGGTTGGGGCCAGCATTGGTGCCGATGAAGCTGCCCATGCCACTGCAATTCGTTCAGCTTTTGTGGCATTCCCGTGGTTCCCGCTTCCTTTGTTAGCGCAGCAACTCGATTAAGCTGGGTTCTTCCAGTCTAACTGGATGACTATGTCCCCCGGAGTGAATTAAGACTCTATTGTTTCCTAAGAATATCTCCAGGCTTTAACAGTCCAACTCCCTTGGTACTAGCTGGTTTTGGCTTGACTCTGAGTTTTATTTTTACAAGTATGGTACCCCTAGCGCTCAACAGCACTCAAGCCACTCAGGCTGGGATCAAGACAGGCTTATTGTTTGGGGGAAGCGCTGCGGGGATGTCGATTGTCACCCTGATGAGACTCCAATTCGGAGATCCTCCACGGTCACTGTCCTTCTGCCTGGGGGCACTTGCATGGATCAGTCTTAGCTTAGATACGCTAATGGAAAATAGAAACAGAAAAGTATTGAAAATTAAGGGTTGAGCACTCCCTTGCTGTGATTTTTTCTACCTATTCCCTTGGGATTTGGATATTGATATAATCCGTGATCATCCTCCAATAAGAGCACCCCTGCATGGATAAGTCATCAGAGTGTGATGATGCTACACTGCTCATTCAAATTGGGCAACAGGAAGTTAAAGCCTTGTCACTGCTTTACGATCGCTATGCTCGCATTATTTATAGCTTTGCATTCAAAAGTTTACACTCTGTTGAAGAGAGCGAAGAGGTGGTGCTAGATGTGTTTTCCCAGGTTTGGCGGATTGCGTCACGCTTTGACCCCCATAAGGGAAGAGCCGATACCTGGCTATTCACCTTAACGAGAAGTCGGATTTTAGATCGGTTACGAAAAATGAATCGCGCGCTCTCCACTCAACCTCTATTGTCTGGGGCCTTTGAGATCCAAACGGGTTCAAACGGCGTAGATCTATTTGAAGATGCCGTTATTCGAGAACGGCAGATACAAGTGAGAGCTGCCATGAAGAAGCTTCCCCCAGAGCAGCGAATCGTTATAGATTTGGCTTATTTTCAGGGATTATCACAAAGCGAAATTGCCTGCCATACCGGTTGCGCCCTGGGCACCATCAAAACCAGAATTCGGTTAGGATTAAACAAGTTGAAGCTTATTCTGGACGATAACGTTAGCCGAGGGTAGACATTGGAAGATTATATGCGTGAATTACCTCCAGACGCACAGAACTTTTGTTTTTGTGAGCTTGCACCTCTGTATGTTCTTGATCTACTCAATGAGACGGAGAGAACCTGGGTTGCGGATCAGGCTGCAAATAATCCGGAGTTGGCTGATGAATTGCTAGAGTATCAGTCAGCGGTGACTACCCTTCCCTACCATGAACCCCTCATGCCCATGCGGCAGAATCTGAAGAATGACCTCTTTCAGCGCTTGAACTTGCCCGCCCCTGATCTAGGGGCTAGGCGAACCCCCTCCTATTCAGCGATCCGATCTGGCGATCTCAATTGGCAAGAGCATGACGTTCCAGGCGTTAGGATTGCCATTGTTTACTCGGATGAAACCACCAGGGAATTGGTCGGCTTTCTCAAGGCAGACCCTAACGTGCAGTATCCTTATCATCGACATGCTGCGGTTGAAGAACTCTATATGTTAGAGGGAGATTTAATCATTGGTGATGAGGTGTTTGGTGCAGGAGACTATATTCGATCTCAGCCTGGTTCTGGTCACGCGCCCTTGACAAGGGGGGGCTGTCATTTTTTCTTTCGAACATCGATGGATGATGAGTATCTGCTGGGGTTGTTCTAGATGTTCATCCCAGGCACCCAACGGCAAGAAGGGCTTATTGGTTCACCGGGTGGAGAACTTGGAACAAAGGATGGGTCAAGCAAGCGTCTCAGTCAAGCCGAATCACTGCAGTGGCAGGGCAAGGTTGATGCTGTGCTAGCGCTGTTTGAGCCGCTGAAGCAGAAAGCAGCCCAGAACCTTCTGTCGGGACTTGTGCAAGCATCGCCACCGGATGATCAACTATCTAGCAAAGGCGCCCAATTTGCTCTCGGAGAAATAATATGGAATATTCACGATGTTGTTCCGTATGACCTGTGGTTTCTACGGTGACCGCAATTTTATGATTCTCATCATCGTATAAGTGCAGCCAGAAACAATAACAGCCATCTTGGTTTTTGTTTCTGGCCGTTTTGACTCCATTCTGCGGGGCACTGAAGGCAGAGGGATCGTAGGAGACTTGATCGATCCAAGACTGTTTTTTCAGCATTTGAGCAACCTTTGTCCAGGTTCTGGGGCGATGATGAGATACGTCAGAGACATTCATGACTGTGTCTCGGGGTCGACCGGAAAAAGGCAGCGAAACAGTTGCGGAGTGGTCAGGGGAAGCATCAGACGGATCTGGAGACTGAAAGTAGGGTAGATAGATGAGTGAGCGATATTGTTCATGGACATAGCAGACTGGAACTGATAACTGATGACCAATAACACTGAGGATCATCGCTTCTGCCTTGAATCCGCCAGTGGCCGCCAAGGTTACTGCTTGTTTTTGTTCTTTGCAATCCAGGATCAATTGCTTGAGTTGTCTGCCCATCTGTTCTAGTGAGGATCCCTGGTCAAGTTGGTAGTGAATTCCAGGTAGCTTCCGAATTTTGATGTTTTTTAGGCCAAGCGACTGCCTCAAGAATGCTTTGAGAAGCTCTGCACATTCTTGGCCAGAGGCCGTATCTGAACGAAGCAAGAAGATCGCATCGGTCTCCTGAGGTTCCAAGCGATCAATCGTGTTAGTTTCAGCACTGATACGTTCGAGATCCGTGTTATTCATCCAGGCAAGCGCTTGAGTGCGATCGCCCAGGGATTGTTGTCCTAACCAGGGGCGGCGCTGCTCTGGTGCCATGCTTTCATCGCGATTAGAGAGTAAGGATGTTCCCACCGTTATGATAAAAGCTTGCATCTCTGGCCAGTCTCCTTGCTAAAATCGCAAACTCCTCTGACTTTGAGAGGATTATCCCTGACGAACACCTCAAACTTCAAGCTACACGAGACTCTGATTGCTCATAATTCCCCACAAGCATTCAAAATCAGACTGTTCTGATTGAAGAAATTGGATGAATTTTTTACAGTCTTTTGAATCATCAGGAAACAGAGTGAGCAATTCCAGGTAAAAGGGAGTGATTTTAGGGAGCCGGTTAGCCTCATCGTTCGGGTCTCTCTTGCGGGTCACAATCGGGTACATCCGATGCCAAATTCGACCGATCTGGTTCAATCCCCCCGCAACGGTGCTACCTTTAATGGTCAGGGGAATGGTTTGACCCTGGCGATACTCATATCGGTACGGCTCGTGCAGCCAGGAAATCGCCTGACAATCCTCCACCCCTCGAACTTTTGATTCTACATCTCCAGCAAATCGACCCCAGACCAACACATTGTCAGGGTGCCAGCTCTCTCGCCAGGGTGCCAGTTGGTTGTGAGTGGGATGATAGCCCTGTAAACTCATCCAGGTCTGGGCGACCTCTCGAACCTTCTCAATAAAGGGCGCAATATCCGCTAGCTGTCGTACCGGATTGGTTCTAACCAGATCATAGTCACTGGCCCATTGCCAATGACAGCCAATGATATGGTCTTCGTATCCTTCCATAAAGAGCCGGTGATCAGCTCTTCTCCAAGATTTGCCAAAGCCACCAAACACCATCGCAAACTGCAGCAAACTCTGACAGAGCTTTTTCAAGGCCTTGGACTGATCTGCTGGGAGCGATCGCGTCAGTGACCAAACCAGCTTTCCCTCAACTCGATAGGTTGCATTCTCCTGAGAAATGTTCAACGATTTTTGCTGGAAGTTCATCTGCAATAGTCCCCAGTGGGTGCCCTGGTGGATGCCCCCAAACAGCTGCTGAACAATCTGTCGGGCATTTTTCTCAGTGGTTAACCCGCCAAAGATTCGCATGGCATGGCCGCGCAAGGCTGCCCGAAAAATATTGGGTCGGAATTCTAATGAGTCATCAATCGACTTTGAGGCTGGACCTTGCCCTTTAAGATGAAAGGAAAGGAGAGGTTTCTCTTTGGTGTGCTCAAACTGGCCATAGCCCGCACTTACGCGACAGCCTAGCCCCTGAGTTAAGCCCTTTTCCCAAATCTGCCAGACTAAATCCCAATCGACTTTTTCAGGATCAGTGGTAGAAATTCCAAACTTTAGCTCTGGCTGGTAGAGAGAGATTTGGGAAAAGGCACCTCCTTGTTTATTTTTAGTGTTTTCCGTTTCAACTTGCCAGTTTTGCTGCGGATGCACCACATCGATTAATTGATCTGTCCAATTCAAGTTGTTGGGGTAGCCTCCATGAAATCGCAACACTCCTGGTGATAACGTGTCATCCTTGCCGCAGTAGAGCGCGATTGTTCCAGGAGGAATTACACCCTTTTGCTCCAAAGTTTCTCCAGCTTGGCGAAATACTCCTTTCATGCTGCTCCCTGGATAAAAGGGCCACCCATAGGCACCAATCACAGGCCGAATCACTCCCTCATCCTGACCCCCATTGGTGACAAAGCGCCAGGAAACTTGATAGGTTTTCGTCTGGACCTCATCACCAAACTCTGGACCGTTGGGGTAGGCTTTATCGACCCATTCATCCACCCACAGCACAGAGTCTGGATCTTCACGGTGAGGCAAATATTGGAGTTGACATCGCCCCCGGATCTGGGCACGGAACATCAGGGGAACTTTGGAGGCATCCATGATTACCGACTCCCTTTATAGCGTTGTGTCCACCAGACAAGGCTGTCGCAAAGCTGGGTGAGTACGGCGATCGCAATTCGTTGCTTTTCCACTGGAATCGCCCATAACTTACCCGCCATTTTCTTGATGCCCTCTACATCACTGGGGCGGTCGTTCGGAAGGGCCAGACCGGCTTCTGCTAGGATTTCTACCAATTCATTCCAGGTTTCCTGCCAGTACGTGGCTTTGGGGCCATTCAGTCGAAGCGTTTCCCCCCAAAAGCGCTCTAGACCGTAGGCCACTGCCATACGCATCTTATAGGCTTGACTTAAAGATTCTGGATCGCGCTGTAGGGCTTTTAAAACAAGGCTCTGAGCGGCTTGATCGAGGTGGTACATTTTCATCGTCATCGCGCCTATTCTCCTAACACGACCTGGCAACGCCCGAAGCCAATCGACTCCAGTCCGCCAAAATACAATTCGCTGGTCTGCTTTCGTTGAGTTCCATTCCCTCCAAAGGGACTCCAGGTTCCCTGGGAAGACTCTTTGATGGCCACTGGAAACACCAGGACAGACCCTTCCGGTAAGGCTTCCACATTAAAAAATGCGCCGCCATCTACTTGCTTACTGTCATCTTTGAGCTTGACTCGACTCTGGCGATAGAGAGACATATCATGAATCGTACTGATATCCGCGTCATCCACTACCAGCAATAAGTGAGGGTCCAAATCAACACCGGAGGGAACCCATGATTTTAGATCGACTTGATGTTTGACCTTGATAAAGCCGAGGTTAAAGAACAACACCTTGCCCTGATCACCCGTCTGCTTTCCTGGGAGTCCTGAGGATGCAGAGTAGGGCTTGGGCAGGGTTGCCGTTATCCCTGTGATTTGCTGATAACGCTTGAGTAAGACTGGACAACTGACCCAAACAATAGGCTGGCCAGGACAAAACACCGGCAGCCAGACCAGAGAGGCGTATTCAAACTTGACGAGCGCTTCTGTGGTGGCGTCTTCTTTTCCCTTCTCTGCGTGGTGGCCATACCAATAATTTTCATCGCCTTCCCCTCCTCGCATATCGGCTCGAAACCGCCCCCGAAGAGAGCTGCCGGGAATGATGCCGGTTTGGGTAAATTGATCGCGAAAGATGAGGTTGAGGTTGCCCGTTTCTTCTCCAGCCGAGGCTCCGACATGCAGGGGAGCCAGGGTGCGCAGAATGCCATATTCACGTTTGTACATAGATCACTGAACTAAAAAATTAACCAAAAAAGTTAGGGTGAGATATTACAGGTTGAGGGGGAGAGCCAGTCCGCAGCCCCAATGTTTGAAGGAGTAGCCCTCGGTGGGAAACCAGGTTGCCTCCAGGGTTTCTGCATCTATGGGAGATTCGGCTTCGGCAGGGTGATCGGAGTATGGCCAATTCTCCCAAGCCTCCAGGGATTGAGGCAGGTGGTAGACCGTTCCGGCGGAAACGGCATAGCGTCCTCGGGAAAGGCGCTTGGGACCTTGGGCTTCTCCTCCCAGGCGAAACCGAAAGGAGGTGGCTCGATCGGTCCACAGGTGAACAGACCCCTCCCATTGGTCCCATTGCGGGGGATAGCGCAGGGAGAAGCGATTAGATCCCCAAATGGCGGGAGTGAGGGTGGCAAAGGTCTGCCCCAGGGATTCAGACAGTAGGGCTTGGGTGGATCGGGCCAGACCCAGACAGGTGAGCTGGACCAGGTGACCCTCTCCACCAAAGCGATACCAGCCGTCGGGGATGGGCGTATTGGAGAGATAGGCGAGGCAGACTTGGGGATTCAGCTGCACCGCATTTTCCAGAAACAGGCTGCCCTGCTCCTCATCGCTTACCACCCGACGCTGATCGGTCTCTAGTCGGGGATGCAGGTGGGGCAGGTTAATCCAGGGATTGCCATAGGCAATGTGAGGCTGTTTCCACTGCTGAATGGGCATCCAGGTCTGGGTGTCGAATTTCCCGCTGATCTTGTGGCCATTGGCCCGGAGCCAGCGGGGGGGATCACTTTCAGAAAATTGCGGCTGCAGCTGTTCAAGGGTTTTGGGCTGAATGTCGGTGCCCATTGCCGTGATCTGATCGGCGGGAGTGGTGGCTAAATAGCAGAATGGCGTTGGCACACAGAAGTTTTGTGGGTTTTCCTTAAAGGACCAAAACGGACCAGCTACAAACAGTTGGGAGAGCGCTGGTTGGCGATCGCCGGGGCTGAGGGTTTCGCTCAGGGCATGGGCCACCAATCCCGCTAGGGCTGGGGCTTGGGGGGGAAAGGTCTGACTGGCTAGCCCGACCAGATTCTCGGGGGAGAGAAAGGGGCCAGAACTGCCGTAGAGGAAGCCAAGGGGATCGAGGAGAATGAGATATTTAAACACGATGAGAGCCTGATGCGGTCGGAGAGGGGGGGGCCGATTTTGGTGTGGTTTGTGGAGACAGGTGCAGACTAATTTGGGCCAGGTCGATCAGCCACTGGTTAAATTCGGCCTGGGGAGCTGAGGCTGCGGTTTTTTGGCCCAAAATACCGCTGTGGTAGGGCGGATCTAGCTGGAACGGGTTGCCTGGGTCGGGGTTATACCAGCGATTGGGATCCAAAATGAAGGCCTGATGGGAGCAATGGGGAAAGTAAATCTTGAATAACTCCAGGGCAATGAGACTGCTGGTGGGGGTGAAGGCATGCCGCGATCGCAGGGCTTGGACATCTTCGTTCAGGTGGGTCCAGTTGGGGGATTGATCGTGGAGGTGACCTTCGCGATCGCGGTAGGCTGTCAAGATAGGTTTTAACAGATGCCAGGGGCAGGACCATTGCAGATGGTTGCCGCCGTTGAAGAGGATGCGCAGGGCAACGCGATCGCGTCCCTGCTGTTTGGCGGATTTTTCCGCCTGTTTGCAATGTTGCAAAATATCGCGCTGGGGGACACCGGGGGCGGCCCAAACGAAGCCTACGCTGACGGTGATGGGTTGGCGGTGTCTGCGCCAGAGGTCGGGAAACTGATACAGCCAGTCCAGGCAGTCTGCCAGGGTGAGGGGGTTCCCCTGGTACAGAACGCCCAAAAAGTCGTCGCCTCCGGCATAGATGATTCGCCCTGGCTCGTTCTGATCAAACTCTTCTTTGAAGTCTTTGGCCCACTCAATCATGGCGGTACTAAAGGGCTGGATGGCGGCTTCTTCCTGAGCAGGGTCGGCGCTATCCCCGGCTTGGCGGCGCAGATAATCCCCAATGGAGTCGCCATCGCCCTGGAACCAGCCGGTCCACCGGGGATTGTCGAGGCGGTTGAGGTCGGTAAAATTTTGCAGATTGTCTATTTCTGGGAGGCGATCGCCCTTCAGTTCAGGGGAATTTTGCACTTCTGGGTGGGTAATGAGGCGTTTGATCAGTTCAGGGATACTCAGGCGTTCGGTTTCATCGAAAAACCCTGTTCCCCACGCGGCACTCAGCTGCTGATAAAATTCATCGATTTCAGCTTTCAAGGTGGCGGCAGATCCATGGCGATATTTGGGATGGGTGCGATCGAGCATTCCCGGCCAGGCGATGGCATCCATCCCGGACAGGGTGGAGCTTTCGCCAACCCAGTTGATTCCTGTCCAGGCGCGGGCGCGTTTGACATCATTCATGCGCTGCCGGGCTTCGGAAATGCTACCGCCGGGGTCTGACTGGACCCAGAAAAATTCCCAGCAGTGGTTTTTCCAGTTATCCCAGGCTCGTTTCCATTGGTAGTCATCGCGGCGGATTTTCCTTTCCAGGGTTTGACGACAGGTGGTCACAACCTGAGCCCAGGTGTGTTGAAAGTGCTGCTGGGCCTGCTCCTGAGGCAGGTCGCCTTTGATGATGAGTTGATTGGGGATGCCTTGGGTGAGATGGGTGGTGGCGGGGGCAATCACCTGGAGTTGCTGCTGAATGGCGAAATTATGCAGCGATCGCGCCAGGTAGGATAACAGGAAAGAGCTACCGTATAAATCTCTGAGTTTGCGGGATTTTTCGATAAAGCCCTGAACGGGTGCAAAGGTGATGATGGTGTAGGGGAGATCGGGCATAGGAATAGGATGGGTTATCGGCGTCCATAACAAGCTGGGAAACCTCTATCAATGGCTATTGAGGTCACCTGTATGAGCTGGGTTGGGACGCTAGAGGCTTGCCCGACGTCTACTCCCTTCGATGGAAAGGTAGAGTTGGGCGCTGGATCTTAAAGAATCGGTTTTGGAATTTTCGCCCATGTTTATGAGGAATTCGCCTTTACTTAATAATGAATTCAGATCTAAGCAGAATTATTTCCTCTGGAGATGGAATATTGGCAATGAGGGTTACCAGGCAAGAATATGGCGTTGAATGTCGGCGGAGGCTTCATGCATGGTGGTGATCAGTTCGTACAGTTCTTCGACGAGATGGTCTCTTTGCACGTAGCTGAGCGAGTGGGGATCTGGGCTGGAGGAGGGCGGGATTAGGAGGACAACGGCCACTTTGCAGACGCCCAGGGATTGCCACAGGGGGCGCAGGGTTTTGAGGGTTTGCTGTTTGGAGGCGACCCGCTCAGGGATTTCAGTGGCATCGAATCCAAAGGTGATGCTGTTGCTGTCCAGGGCGCAAATGTAGTCGAGGCGATACACCCAGTCGATAATTTTTTTGGAGGGGATGATGTGCCAAGGGGTGCGCCTGTCTTGGAGGGCGCGTTCTTGGGTGATTTGCTCTAGCCGTCCGGGTTGGTGGATTTCGGCAAGTTCGAGGAGTTGATCGTGATCGTAGGTGTAACTGAGATCTTGATAGCCGCAGTCCTGGGCGATCGCTGTAAACATAGAGGCTGAAATTAGAGACCTTAATGATCTTAGCGACGGGCACGGCGATCGGGACTGACAACTTTGCGATCGCCTTAAGGCAAGAGACGGCCCCCAGACCCTAAGAACGGCCACTGTCAAAAGCTTCCGTTTCCAATGAGTCCGCTTTAAGGCAAGCGGTCAGCTGGTTTTACCATCAAATACTTGTACTTGGACATTATAGTTTCCAATGAGTCCGCTTTAAGGCAAGCGGTCAGCCCATGCGAGAGCTGGACCAAAGCTCAACTGAGCGATCGGTTTCCAATGAGTCCGCTTTAAGGCAAGCGGTCAGCCACAGAGATCGTAGTTTCTCCGCGAGTCACGACTTGAACGTTTCCAATGAGTCCGCTTTAAGGCAAGCGGTCAGCTCCTAAAGATTACAACGCACGACGCAAATCCTAAGAGTAGTTTCCAATGAGTCCGCTTTAAGGCAAGCGGTCAGCGAGTGATGGTAGTCAAGGCCAGACTAACCTCTCAAGCGTTTCCAATGAGTCCGCTTTAAGGCAAGCGGTCAGCGTATCCACACGGGACACCCTCCCCACTTAACAGTAAAGTTTCCAATGAGTCCGCTTTAAGGCAAGCGGTCAGCTTTTTGATATACGCAGGTGTCTCCCCTACGCGATTGCTGTTTCCAATGAGTCCGCTTTAAGGCAAGCGGTCAGCAGCCTCTAGGCTACTATCAAGTGAGTAACGCAAGGAAGTTTCCAATGAGTCCGCTTTAAGGCAAGCGGTCAGCAATTGCCCACCGGCACCCCCAAAATCGGTGCGGCACGAGTTTCCAATGAGTCCGCTTTAAGGCAAGCGGTCAGCGACCCGGAGAGTGGACGGTAAAGCCGAGGTATTCCTGGGTTTCCAATGAGTCCGCTTTAAGGCAAGCGGTCAGCACAATTTGGGTGTACCCCCGGGGCACCGGGGCCAGCAGTTTCCAATGAGTCCGCTTTAAGGCAAGCGGTCAGCACGCGGGGACGGCCTGCTTTGATAGAGGCGGGCAATACGACAGTTTCCAATGAGTCCGCTTTAAGGCAAGCGGTCAGCGGGATAGTTTGGGAAGAAGAAGACGGGGGAAACCCCGTGTTTCCAATGAGTCCGCTTTAAGGCAAGCGGTCAGCGGCAACCTGCTGCTTCTGTGGCAGCAGAGCCTGAAGCGTTTCCAATGAGTCCGCTTTAAGGCAAGCGGTCAGCCCCAGGATCAGGATTGGGACCTGATCGACGAAGAATAAGTTTCCAATGAGTCCGCTTTAAGGCAAGCGGTCAGCCTGTATCTAGATCAGAGCGCGGCCAACGATCTGATCAGGTTTCCAATGAGTCCGCTTTAAGGCAAGCGGTCAGCAAGTTTCTAGCCTCGACCGAACTCACTCTGCATGGTAGAGACGAGTTTCCAATGAGTCCGCTTTAAGGCAAGCGGTCAGCAAAAAGACGGCTGAACGGGAATGGTTGGTCGATGTGTCAGTTTCCAATGAGTCCGCTTTAAGGCAAGCGGTCAGCCTAACTTTTTAGGAACAGGTATGAACAAGCAGGAATTGTTTCCAATGAGTCCGCTTTAAGGCAAGCGGTCAGCCTTAGCCAAACAGAGCTCACGCTTCACGGGCGTGATGAGTTTCCAATGAGTCCGCTTTAAGGCAAGCGGTCAGCTGGTCTAACCAAGTTGAACCTTTAGTTACCCTCCCCTAGTTTCCAATGAGTCCGCTTTAAGGCAAGCGGTCAGCTTGCTATGGTCACCACTCCGAACTACCGGAGGCTGCCCTTGGTTTCCAATGAGTCCGCTTTAAGGCAAGCGGTCAGCACGTTAGTTGTTGTTTATCAAAGGTAAAAACCATGTCCAAGTTTCCAATGAGTCCGCTTTAAGGCAAGCGGTCAGCAACCTTCATAAACCACCGGCTGGTCAGGGTAAATAAAGTTTCCAATGAGTCCGCTTTAAGGCAAGCGGTCAGCCTCAGATTGGCGCTCTTCTTCGGTTTTCGACCGAGTGTTTCCAATGAGTCCGCTTTAAGGCAAGCGGTCAGCGGAACTCTACAGAAAAGACAAGCTAATCCTCTCGTATGAGTTTCCAATGAGTCCGCTTTAAGGCAAGCGGTCAGCCGTATATCCATCATTGAAGGATAGTGAGGCAATGAGATGTTTCCAATGAGTCCGCTTTAAGGCAAGCGGTCAGCAATTATACAATAAAATTGAAAATCACCATTTAGTGACCGTTTCCAATGAGTCCGCTTTAAGGCAAGCGGTCAGCACTTAGACAGCGCGTCCAGGTTGTCTAGGTTTACCTGTTTCCAATGAGTCCGCTTTAAGGCAAGCGGTCAGCACCATGTTGTCATTCCAGGCATCGCGCGGCACTTTCCGGAAGTTTCCAATGAGTCCGCTTTAAGGCAAGCGGTCAGCCAGCGGGAACATGGCCGATTTACCGGCACCGCCAATAAGTTTCCAATGAGTCCGCTTTAAGGCAAGCGGTCAGCTTAACCTCTCCTCCTGGGCGTATGAGGAATATCTCTCCTAAGTTTCCAATGAGTCCGCTTTAAGGCAAGCGGTCAGCGCACTCATATACATGGTTCCGCCGGTTGCAGCGGAAAGGAGTTTCCAATGAGTCCGCTTTAAGGCAAGCGGTCAGCAGCCTACCATGAGGCCATCCTCCAGAGAAGGTGGGGGTTTCCAATGAGTCCGCTTTAAGGCAAGCGGTCAGCTATAACACAAACTAAAAAACGGGCTGGCAACAGCCCGGTTTCCAATGAGTCCGCTTTAAGGCAAGCGGTCAGCCAAAAGTACAAGGCTACTGTTAAATTAGTGGTGCCTAAGTTTCCAATGAGTCCGCTTTAAGGCAAGCGGTCAGCAATGGACGCGGGTCCAGTACACAGAACGGCTGACCCAGGTTTCCAATGAGTCCGCTTTAAGGCAAGCGGTCAGCGAGTTTCTCCTGCATTACTTCCTCGGTAACGGGGAGCCGTTTCCAATGAGTCCGCTTTAAGGCAAGCGGTCAGCACTCCCAGTACATGACGAGAGAGCGGGCGAAATATGGTTTCCAATGAGTCCGCTTTAAGGCAAGCGGTCAGCCCACCCCCATTAGAACCTAATCACAGCAAGGATTTCAAGTGCCAATTTCGAGCAGGTTGCAAAATCCACCTTAACGAGTTGAAAAAAATCAATCATAATTTCCTAAAACCCTTGATTAGCAAGCTATCGAGCACCTAAACCACAACTGAACCCTGAACCTGGGTTAACTCAACTCCACCCCAAATATCCACGCGACCCAACGTGTGTTTTGACAAAGGATAAAACCGGATAGAATCTTCCTTCAGCTTCACCCGTCCCTGCAACCGTTGCTGAAGCTCAGCATATTTTCGTTCAGACAAAATGCATTCAAACACACTGTACTGAACCCGTTGACCATACCCCTCCAGTAAATCCGATACCCTCTTGGGACGACGGTCATCTGGAACATCATCGGTGATCACGTATAGCAGCATAGAGTTCACCTCCTCCGCTAGCGAATCAAATAAGGCTCGTACCCCAGAGCAGGATCGTAAACAAATTGCTAAACAGCCATGAAATGGGTCAAGGCCCTGAATTTCAAGCTGAGCCAAGATCTAGACACTGAGGGAATTGGAGAGGAAGGTGCCCCTTAGACCCGGCACATACCTGTTGGAGACCTGCTTGAATAAACCCCACCACCACCTGACTAAATGCTTCGTATGTATTCTGGCCAACGGGTTGAAATCCATGGGCAAATAAGGAAAAATTGCGGACCCGCAACGCATCAATGAGTGCCTCCTTTTGTTGACGGTAGAGTCCCCCCAACGAGGCGTCCGCCGCCTCCATCTGCCCCAGCACCTCATAACTTTGCAAAAGCGCAAGCTGAATTTTTCCCGTTCTAGACTGGCGCTGGGATTCATAGCCCTCGCGCAGAGGGGACGGCAGTAACTCAATATCCACATCCCCCGTTCGCAAACCATACTCCTTCAGAAGATGAATCTGCGCAAACAGCTCTAGCGCCCGGTATAAGCGCCCGACGGCATCATCGTAGCGCTGCTGCTTAACCCTGCGTTCCGCATTGAGCAGCAAATCCTGCACCAATTCATAGCCCGTCCCCCGCGTTTTTTCCTCAGGGGTAAACTCAGGATCAATCAAGGCCCGACTCCCTATCACCCGCTTTAAAAACAGCGCGTGAGGCTGCAAGATCCGAATGTGAGGGGCTAATAGATGCCATGCAGCCTCATGGTCAAAGCGATCCCAAGCATCAAATCCCTGCCAGATCTGGCGCTGCATGCGGATATGAACCTTGTCCTCCTTGGGAAGCTCGTAAGTTTGCAGGAGATCTTGGAGTTGGGAGGCGATCGCAGGATAGTCATACTGCTCAAGCAAGCCGGGAATCACCTGATGCAGCGTGCGCTGCAGGATAGGCTTTAGCGTCGAAGCCCGCTCCGTCGCTTCACCGCGATCCACGCGAATCAGATTGATGCGATTCGCACTCGTGAGGTATAGCGAAACCTGGTGATCGATCGCCGCCGTTCCCAACGCCAGGGACATGGTCTTCGTGCCGCCCGTGTAGTCTGCCGCCAACTCCGCCTCAGGGGTTGTTTGGCGAACCTCAAGGATTTTGGCGCAGATTTGCTGGTAAGCGTCGGATAAATCATCCGGATCCGGAAGCGCCACCACATCGGTCTCTGGATGAAAGCGATCGCCTAACTGAAGGTGGGTGGGCAAATTAGGTAAGCGATCCTTGACCGTGGTGCCTTCCCGAATCTCGCAGGGGGTTCCATCCTGAAGCACCTGGCTGATGCTGCCCCGAGGTCCATCAGAACAAATAAAAACGACCCGCTGGGGTCGGAGGTTGTTAACTGCACTAATCAGAGGGGCTGGTGAACCCCCAACCGTGAGGAAAAGAACCTTAGACATGCTTGTTTAGCCTTAGCTTTGACGTAAAGTAAGCTCTGGAGTGGCCCTGGACAGGAGGCTGGCCGGATCGGTCCGATCCAAGCCGCCCTGCCGCAGACTGCCCTGCCGCTGGAAAAACCGGGCTGACCCCCCATCCCTACTCCCCTGGGCTGTCCTCCGCCTTAGGGATCTTCTCCGCCTCTGGAGGAGGGGGAGAGTTTATCCCAAAGGGCATCTGGGATTCTTGAATGGCCTTGACCCCGAACTGCCAGAAGTTTTCCAGGCTATCCTTGGCGGAATTATACAGTGCAATCACGCGAGTGCGCCACTTATCTCTGTTTTTCTCTGCCTTTTGAGGAAACCAGGAAAAGACCAGTAAATCGAGCATCAGCTCCATACTGCGAACCAAGCCTATGATCAATCCCTTGATCAGACCGTAGTGCAGGACATAGTAGGGCGTAAATAACAGGGCCGATAGCCACAGGTAGTCATCGAAGATTTCCTTGTCCAGATTGAAGGAGATGCTCACATGGATGCGCAGTAAGCTAAACCACAGGGCAAACACCACAAAGGTGCTGATCACAAACCCCACAATCCCATCCAGTTTGTGCCACAGAAACTGAATCAAGTTCTTCAGTGAAGTCCAAATCACAGCCGCCGCCGTCAGCACCAGGGCGCCATAGGTGGCAATACTGGTCCAATCCAGCTCGGTCAGGTCTCCGAGATCCGTGAAATTAAGACCCTCTAGCCCCAGGATCCAGAATAGTTGTGGCATATTTGCATCCTCAGGTTAGGGACATGAAACAATAAAACCGGACAGAATCTGGGCCTCACGGTGACGCCAGCGCACAGGCTTGAGTCAATCCTAGCTTGCGAATCAAAAGGGCCTTGAGCACAGGGAGAGCATCCGGGGAGGGCAACCGCAGGGCGCGCTGATGGGTGAGCTTCTCCACCAGCTCAATGCCCGCTGAGGTACTAGTGGTGACTCCGCTAATCAGATCCGGCTGAAATCCAAAACTTTGGCTCACTCCCAGGACCGCATAGGGATCCGAGGCGCAGAGCACCGACATCTTGATCTGCGGCTGAATTTCCTCCAGCACCACCGATCCATTGTAGGGTTCAGACGGGGAAGCACCCGCCTCGGCCACCACCACATCGGGATTTTGGGCGGCAATCAGGGAGAGCAAACGTCGCAGACAGCCGCGATACTGATCGGCATCGCAAATGGAGGAGGGCAGCCCCACATCCACAAAATCATAGATGGCGTCGGCCCCCGCATCGCCCATGGCTAAAATATCCCGATATCGACCCACCCCGGTCAACTTGGTGCCCACCACCTTCAGCCCGAGCTGCTTTAACTGGTGAATGATGACGCGGGCCACGGTGGTTTTTCCCGCCGACATGGAAGTTCCCACAATTAAAATCACAGGACACCTTAGCGGCAGGCGATCGCCCGCCATCACGAAATCCTGCATACACACCTTTTGCTGCCTGCGTAGCACATGGCCCTCGTACTGCAAAGGGGTCATGGCGGGCGCATAGCTAGATTGCGAGGTGATGCGACCAAAGATACCGGCAAAGGTCATATCCTGCATCTGGCCCCCGGCTTCGATGGCTCGCCAATCTCCCACCACCTCCAGGGTGGCCTGTCGCACCCCAAAAGCCCCCACAATGCGATCGCCGTTCATCACATGGGCCATGCGGCCCTGGCTCAATTCCACCTGTCCCAGCTGCCCCTGGGAGATCTGAACGATGCCCACCACATAATCTCCCGTTGCCCACTGGTCGCGGGGAATCGGCTGCACCTCAAACCCTTGCTTCTCCAGGTCGGAAATGCGGGTGAGGGTACTGTAAAAATAGCGGTTAGTCATGGGCATCTCCGGCGTCACGGCAGGGATCCGGGGGGGCATCGCTGGGGGCATCACAGGAGGGCAGCAGGAGCAGACGCGTCAGGAGCGCGCTTCGTTCGATCAGAGAGTCAAGGTGAATATACTCCCCTGGTGCGTGGGCGCCATCCCCCACCGCGCCTAATCCATCCAGGGTGGCGGTATGTAAGCTGGTGGTGTTGCCATCGGACCCCCCTCCCGCGGTGGCGGCTTCCAGATCCAGGCCCAGATCCGCAGCCACGCTCCTCGCCTGCTGCCAGAGGGCCTCGTTTCGGGGCGTGTGTTCCATGGGAGGACGGCCCATGGTTCCGGTAATCTCCAGGGTGGTCCCAGGGGTGCTGGCCCTGAGTCCTAAAATTTGGGTGGCAAGGCGCTGGGCATCCTCCGCATGCAGCACGCGGACATCCACCTCCGCTCGACTTTCTGGGGCCACCACGTTCGATCGGATTCCGCCATCAATGGTGCCCACGTTGACCGTGATGCCCCGGTCGGGATCATTGAGTTGAAAGAGCCTTTGGATGACAATGGCCAGCTCTAGAATGGCGCTCACGCCCTTATCGGGGTCTAAACCAGCGTGGGCTGCCCTGCCCAGCACTTTCACGCTAAAGCGCCCCACCCCTTTCCGGGCGGTTTTGATCTTTCCCTGTGGCCCCAGGGAGGGTTCTAAGACGTAGGCTCGCTCCACCTGTTTGGCCAGCTGCTGAATGTGCGGCGTGGATTCAATGCTGCCAATTTCCTCATCCGAATTGATGAAGATCATCGGATCGAGGGGGGCTCTCTGGGACAAGGCTTGCAGAGCCTCCAAGGCATACAGCGCCATCACCAGACCGGCTTTCATATCGTAGGTTCCCGGTCCAAAGGCCTTGCCCTGACGCAGCGTAAAGGGCATGGTCTCCAGGGTTCCCAGGGGCCAAACGGTATCGCAATGTCCCAGGATGAGCTGCTTGCCGCGACTGCCTTGAAATTCGTCTCCGGGGCAGCGGGTGTTTGGCCGGGCTAGCAGATGTCCGCCGGTGCGATGGCCGGGCACAATCTGCGCTCGATAGTTCCGGGTTTGCAGCGCACGTTGAAGGATGTGCAAAACCGGCTGCTGGGCAGCGGGAACTGTGGAGGGAGACTCCGCACTCACCAACTGCTGCAACAGTTCAGTCATTTCCGTTCGTCGGCGATGAAAGAAGTCGAGCAGGACTGAAGGGTGAGGAGGGGAGTCGGGGCGCACTATCATTGCTGAAATCCCGTGTGAAACGGAAATGAAAAGCTCTGATCGACGCGGGCATAGCGCCCTGGGCAGAGATAGACCAGAAGGGGAAATTCATGAATCAGGTCTTGATCGTCGCGATCCACACCGCGCATCAGGTCTGGGTTGCCGTGGGCTGCCACAATCTGACCCACGATTAAGCCGTACTCTCCAAACCCCTCGACGATGCGATCCAGACGGCATTCCAGGTAAAAATAGGCATCTTGCAAAAAGAGGCCCTCCACCGTGGTGGCAGGAATGGTGGGAAGTGCTTCTAAGGTGGGCTTGAGGTGTTCACCGGTGCGCGGCCCCGCCGCTAAGCTGGTCTGCAAAACCTGATCGGGGGAGGGGTAGCTCACGGTGAAGACGCCCTCGCGCTGAATATTTCGAAAGGTTTGATGGCGGGGGGTGCACACAAAGCCAAAATAGTTTCCCCATCCCAGGGGCATGGCCATGTGCTTGGGTGCTAGGTCGTAGCGGCCCTCTGTGCTGCGCGTTCCAATGATTACGAGGGGCGCTGCTAGGAAGACCTGTTCCCAGATGACTTGGTTTAGATCTAGAGAGATCAATCGAGGATGAGGCAGAGCATCCATTATCCAGGCTTTATCGTGATTTCCACCATCGTGATTTCCACCATCGTGATTTCCACCATCGTGATTTCCAACCGATGGAACCCATGCCTATTATAGAAATCCCAGAGAACCCAGGACGGCTTTTGTCACTCAAGTTAACCTCGAACCTGGCCTTGAATCTGGCCTTGAACCCAGCCTTGAACCCGGCGGCGGGGGGAGAGGGGTAGCCTGGGGGCGATCGCGGTGCTTCAGGTGATTAAACTTAACAACTATCTAGATATAAAGCCTTGCTGTCGCGATTGTTCTGGGGCCGTCATATCCCAGGCCAAGCGAGTTGAGCTGAGATGCAAGGCCCTTTGGTTGGGCAAATTCCAGATGTTATGCTCGGCTATTTATTGTTAAGAAACAAAAAGCATTCAGCATTTATTGCTGATTAACTATATATTTAATTTTGATCTTCTGGGGGGTCTCCTGGGTTTATCGCGGCCCGTTGAGTTGCCAGGCATCCCCTCCTTGTTTCTGAGGTTTTTACTGAGGTTCTTACTGAGGTTCTAGACATGAGTCACCATTTAGCTGAGCGGTTACGCGAAGGAACTCGACAATCCCACACGGCGGCGGAGAACACTGCCTTCATGAAGTGCTTTTTAAAGGGCATTGTGGAGCGCGATCCCTTCCGGAAGCTGCTGGCAAACTTGTTCGAGGTCTATCAGGCGCTAGAGACAGAAATGCAGCGCCACAAGGATCATCCGGTGGTGGGCGCCATGATTTTCCCCGATCTGTTGCGGGTGTCTGCCTTGGCGCAGGATCTGGCCTACTACTATGGATCCGACGAGCCAGCCCGTCCACTACCGGCGGGTCAGGTCTATGTGGATCGGATTCACGAAGTGGCTGACAAGGCCCCGGAATTGCTGGTGGCCCATGCCTATACCCGGTATATGGGGGATTTATCGGGGGGGCAGGCGCTCCGGGCCATTGCCCGCACCGCGATGAACCTGCCGGCGGATCAAGGGACTGCCTTCCATGAATTTACGCAATTGCCAACGCCTGAGGCGAGAAGAGCCTTCAAGGCCCAATATCGCAATGCCCTAGATGCCTTGCCCATTGATGAAGAGACGGTACAGCGCATCATCGACGAAGCCAACTATGCCTTCCAGCTGAACCGCGACCTAGTCCATGACCTGGAAGACGAGGTAAAAGCCGCCATTGGGGAGCATGTCTTTGATCTGCTAACCCGGCAAACCATTCCGGGAGCCACGGAGCGATCGCCCCAGGCCTTGCCCCATGAGGGGCATCCCGTTGGGATTCCAGAGCACAGTCTCTAGAAGGATTCCGCCCTCGGGCCGTAGGGATTTCGGCCCGAGGGCAACCCCTGTTGCCCGATCCTGATTGCTGGCATCCAGACCAGCGTTATGAATTTTGTCCCCTATGGGCTTCCATCACCGGGAGTTTGCCTAGACTATGCCCCTCGTTCAATCCACTGTTCAATTTGATGCCCCGCTGCTGCAAAAGTATGACCAGCCGGTCCCCCGCTACACCAGCTATCCTCCCGCCACTGAGCTGAGGGCGAACTTTGACCCCATTGATTTCCGCGCCGCCCTGGCGGTGAGTAACTATCAAACCAAGCCCCTTTCCCTCTACTGCCATATTCCCTTTTGTGACAGTGCCTGTTACTTCTGTGGTTGCAATACCGTCATCACCCAGCATAAGCCCGCTGCCGAAACCTACCTCGACTATCTGGTGCGGCATCTAGAACAGGTGGCTGCCCTGGTGGATGGCGATCGCCGGGTGCAGCAAATGCATTGGGGCGGTGGCACGCCCAATTTTCTGACCCTGGCGCAAATTGAGCGGCTCTGGACTGCGATCCAGGATCATTTCTCCTTTGATGCAGACGCCGAAATTTCCATTGAGGTCAATCCCAAGGCCCTTGATCAGTCCTACCTGAATCGGCTTCGGAGCTTAGGATTTAATCGCCTGAGCTTTGGGATTCAAGACTTTAATCCCAAGGTGCAGGAGGCGGTCAACCGAGTCCAGCCAGAGTCGATGCTCTTTGAGGTCATGGACTGGAGTCGTGCCGCTGGCTTTAGCAGCATCAATGTGGATTTAATTTATGGTCTGCCCTTTCAAACCCTGGAGAGCTATCGCCACACGATCCACAAAACCCTACAGCTAAATCCTGATCGCATTGCCGTTTTTAACTTTGCCTATGTGCCGTCCCTGGTGCCTGTGCAGCGCCACCTACCCCAGAGCGAGATGCCCTCACCCTCCGAAAAGCTGGCAATTCTGCAGATGACCATTGAGGAATTGACCCAGGCGGGC
Organism: Lyngbya confervoides BDU141951; assembly: GCF_000817775.3. GTDB lineage: Bacteria > Cyanobacteriota > Cyanobacteriia > Thermosynechococcales > Thermosynechococcaceae > Lyngbya > Lyngbya confervoides. Next base: position 8,785 of record NZ_JTHE03000067.1, on the reverse strand, counting down.
TACCAGTACATTGGGATGGATCACTTTGCCAAACCCAACGATGAATTAGCCATCGCTCAACGTCAGGGGCAACTCCATCGCAACTTTCAAGGGTATACCACGCGACCAGAATCGGACCTGCTGGGATTTGGGATGACCTCCATTAGTATGCTTAACGACGTCTATGTGCAAAATCATAAACGCCTCAAATCCTTTTATCAGGCCATTGATAGCCACCAGCTTCCCATTGAGAAGGGGGTTACCCTCTCCCAGGCGGACATTATCCGCCGCACGGTCATTATGGAGCTGATGTGTCAGTTTCAGATTATCCCTGCAGACATTGAGGAGAAATACCATCTTGGCTTTGATTTAGATTTTGAGTCCTACTTTTCCCAGGCACAACCGGCGCTTCAGCAATTGGCTGCCGATGGGTTGATTCAGCTCTCCCCCAATGCCCTGAAGGTTACCCCCGTGGGACGATTGCTGATTCGAAATATTGCGGCGGTCTTTGATACTTACCTGGAGAAAAATCGCAAACCCACCTTCTCGCGGTCCATATAAGGGAGGATGACCATGCGCATTTTAATGATTCAACCCAATTACCATTCCGGAGGCGCTGAAATTGCCGGAAATTGGCCTCCTAGCTGGGTTCCCTACGTGGGAGGAGCTTTAAAGGCCGCTGGCTTTACGGAAATTAAGTTTGTGGATGCCATGACAAACTATATTTCGGATGAAGCCTTGGGGCAGATCATTCAGGACTATCAACCCCAGGTGGCCCTGGTGACTGCCATTACCCCGATGATCTATCAATCTCAGCGAACCTTGCAGATCCTGAAGCAACTTTGCCCAGGGGCCAAGGCGATTATGGGGGGCGTGCACCCGACCTATATGTACCGCGAGGTGCTGCATGAAGCCCCCTGGATTGATTACATCATCCGGGGCGAGGGCGAGGAAATTACCGTTAATTTGCTTCAGGCGATCGCCGCTGGGACTGACCTCCAGCAGCGTCGGCAGATTTTGGGCCTGGCCTTTTTAGAGGAGGGGAAAGTGGTGGCCACTCCGGCCCACCCTCCCATTGCCGATTTAAATACGCTCAGCCCCGACTGGTCGCTGCTGGATTGGTCAAGGTATATGTACACTCCCTTGAATACCCGCGTGGCCGTCCCGAACTATTCGCGCGGCTGTCCATTTCGCTGTCGATTTTGCTCCCAATGGAAGTTTTGGCGCAAATATCGGGCTCGGTCTCCCAAACAGTTCGTGGATGAAATTGAGCAGCTGGTGACCGAGCATCAAGTGGGATTTTTTATCCTAGCCGATGAAGAACCCACCATTAATAAAGCCCGGTTTGTGGCCCTGTGTCATGAACTGGTGGATCGGAATTTGGGGGTTCACTGGGGCATTAATACTCGGGTCACGGATATCCTCCGAGATGAGAAGGATTTGCCGCTGTACCGGCAAGCCGGGTTGGTTCACGTTTCCCTGGGAACCGAAGCTGCGGCCCAGCTGAACCTCAACCTATTCCGTAAGGAAACGACCATTGCCGACAATAAACGGGCGGTGCAGCTGCTGCGCGATCATGGAATCCTGGCAGAAGTGCAGTTTATTATGGGGCTTCCCAGCGAAACGCCGGAAACCATTGAAGAGACCTACCAGATGGCCCGAAACTGGAAGGCTGATATGGCCAACTGGAATATGTACACCCCCTGGCCCTTTTCGGAACTGTTTCAGGATATTCAAGACAAGGTGGAAGTGCGCGATTATTCCCACTATAACTTTGTCACCCCCATTCTCAAGCCCGATCACATGACGCGGGAGGATCTGTTTAAGCGGGTGATGCGTAACTATGCGCGCTTTTATGGCTGGAAGTTCCTGGAATACGGGTTGGAATCCGATGGGTTTAAGCGTCGCTATCTGCTGGGCTGTCTGAAGGCCTTTGTGAAAACCACCTTGAACAAGCGGTTTTATAATCTCAAGCGCGTGAAGCAGCAGGGACTTCAGACCACCATTGACTTCGGCTTTGATGAATCCAAAATTCTGACGCCTGCCCAACTGGCGCAGCTGAAACAGGATCGCCCCGCCGATATTGATTCTGTGGAAACCTCTGACCCGATCTCGGCCTGTGGCGCTCCCCCTGAGGCCCAGGCCTGTGAACAGTATCACCCCGCCACCGCGCATCGGTATGACGTGATTCAGGTGGCCATTATTGAACAAGATGAACACAATCGGGTGCAGTTACGAACCCAGCTGCGATCGCAACCCGGCATTGAAGTGGCCAGCGAAGCCACCAATGCTGAGACGGGATTGGTGTTACTGGAGTCCATTGATATCGATGTGGCCCTGGTGGGGGCGGCCTTACCCGATATGGAGTTAGGCAAGTTTTTACAGCGGGTGCGCTCGGTGCAGGCGCGATCCTACGTGACTCCCTCCAAGGTTCTGGTGCTGCTTGATCCAGATCAGCCGGCCCTTACCGAGGGATCCTTGCTAGATCGGGGCGTGGCCTGCTGTGCCCTGAATCGTCCCCTGGATCAACTGGTGGAGGCGATTCGCACTACTGCCCGCACGGGATTCTATGAAGATCCAGCCATCGCCCAGGACTTAGGATCTAAGATTCTTGCCTGAGGGGGCACAGGTCTGGAGAACCTGCTTGTCCGGGACTGGGCCGATGCCAGTCATGAAACAAAAGGATCGGGTCCGATCCGTATTCAGGATTACTGCGAGAGTTCTGGCTTTGCAAGCATGATGGGGGTGAGCTTTCCCTACAATCCTGCGCTCCTCAGAATAACCATGAATCATCAATATGCCTTTGCGATCGCCTTTGACTATCCTGAAGGATCGCCCGATGCCGAGCGGGAATCGCGAATTCCCGAATGGCCGCAGCTGTTAAGTCAGATTGCCTCGGCATCCCAGGCGCAGGGCCTCCCGCCCTGGGATCATCCCCGCTGGGAAGAATTTGGGGATGGCCGGATTTTTTGGGGAACCAAATCTGAATGCGAGTCCCTGAAAACGGTTCTGGAGCGCCTTCCGGTCATGCTCTATGAGGAGCGCAACCTGGATCCGGGCTATTACCGCTCTGAGGAGGCCACCTATCACGTCACCCCGGAGGGAACCATCCTGGCCATTGCCAGGGATACCGATCCCCTGCAGGCAACCCGCCTGGAGTCGATTCCCATGGAGGCCTACAAAACCTCGACCGTACCGCCAGAACTGGCCGCGGCCTTTGATCAGGCCCTGGCCCCGGCCCAGGGGGATCCGCCGGTCCTCTCCCAGGATCACGAGGCAGCCTTGGCCACGACGGCGATCCCCTCGCAGGACTCCGCCTCATGGCTAGCGCAGATCCAAGCCCAGCAGCAGAGTTTAGAGGCCCTTGAGCAGCAGGTGCAAGGGGTCCAAGCGGATCTGGACTATTGGCGAGGGCAGGCAGAGGCCAAAATTGCTCCAGAGGTTCTGGCCCAGGTTCAGCAGGAACAGGCCCAGCGGCAGAGGGACTTCGATCAACAGGTGGCCGCCTTAAACACCGATCTAGCGGCCGCCCGCGATCAGCTAGCCCAGGCAGTGGATCCCCAGACCATGAGCGCGCTCCAGTATCAGTTGAACCAACACATGCAAGCGAACCAGGCCCTGGAGGATCAGATTCAACAGATCCAGGGGCAACTGCAGGCATGGAAAGCGCAGGCACAGGCTAACTCGGACCGTTTGGAGGCTCTGCAGGAAGAATCTCAGCAGAAATCCACGGTGATCCAGGCCTTAGAGCAACAATGCACCACCCTCACCCAGGACTATGAGCGTCTCCAGGCGGAGGCCGCAACCCGAATTGATCCCCAGCAGCTGGAGGCCCTCAGCACTGAAAATGAGGCGCTCAAGCAGCAGATGACCGAGTTGGAACACAGCCATCATGAGCTGTCTTCTAACATGCAAACCTGGATGAAGCTGGCCAATTCGCGGGTGGCCCCCGAGACCCATGAGGCCCTGCAGCGATCGGCCCTGGACAGCCAGCAAAAGCTGAGCGCACTTCAGCAACAGTTTCTGGTGCTGCAACAGGACCTGACGCGGTGGCAGGCGATCGCCGATGATAAGGTGGAACGGACCGAATATGAGGCCGTACTCAGTCAGATCCAAAGGCTGCAGGAAAAGCAAGCGCAAAGCTGGGTGGCTCGGCTGAAAGCTCAGATCAGGCAGCTGTTTCGCTAACCCCCCTCAGCCCGCCGCCCAGATTTCCGCGGGCTCTGACCGGCGCAGAGCTGAGGGAGGATCCCCTCAGGACTCCGCGCTCTCAGGGTCTCCTTGGCGTAGCTTATCCAACACGGTGCGATCTTCGAGCGTGGAGGTGTCTCCGGCTATCTCTGCGCCGCTGGCCAGATTCCGCAGCAAGCGCCGCATGATCTTGCCCGATCGCGTTTTGGGCAGAGCTTCGGCAAAGCGAATTTCGCCCGGACGGGCGATCGCGCCAATTTCATTGACCACGTGCTGCTTTAGCTCAGCCTTGAGGTCCTCGCTGGCGGTGGCGCCCCCTTCCAGGGTCACAAAGGCGACAATGTCTTCCCCCTTCAGATCATCGGGACGACCCACCACCGCTGATTCAGCCACCGCCGGATGGGAAACCAGCGCAGACTCAATCTCCATTGTTCCTAAACGGTGTCCTGAGACGTTAATCACATCATCCACCCGGCCCATAATCCAGAAGTAGCCGTCTTTATCACGGCGAGCGCCATCGCCGGCAAAGTAAAAATATTGTCCATCCTTAGGCTCAATCTGCTCCCAGTAGGTTTTGCGGAAGCGATCCTCATCGCCGTAGACCGTGCGCAACATGCTGGGCCAGGGATGCTTGATGACCAGATATCCGCCTTCGTCATCCCCCGCTGGCTTGCCGTTCATATCCACCACATCGGCCAGAATGCCGGGGAAGGGCTTGGTGGCTGACCCAGGTTTCGTGGGGGTGGCGCCGGGCAGCGGCGTGAGCATAAACCCCCCGGTTTCCGTTTGCCACCAGGTATCCACAATGGGACATCGTTCTTTGCCGATCACCTTGTGATACCATATCCAGGCCTCAGGGTTGATGGGTTCGCCAACGGTGCCGAGAATTCGCAGCGAAGAGAGATCGCGGGCGTTGGGAAGATCATTGCCCATTTTGATAAAGGCGCGAATGGCGGTGGGCGCGGTGTAAAAAATGGTCACGCCGTATTTTTCCACCACATCCCAAAAGCAGCCAGGATTGGACGGGCGGGGCACGCCCTCGTACATGACCGCCGTGGCGCCATTGGACAGGGGACCGTAAACAATGTAGCTATGTCCGGTAATCCAGCCCACGTCCGCTGTACACCAGTAAACGTCTGTATCCTTGAGATCAAAGGCCCATTTCAGGGTCATGTGGGTATAGAGGTTATACCCTGCGGTGGTGTGCACCACGCCCTTGGGTTTTCCGGTGCTGCCGCTGGTGTAGAGAATGAACAGTAAATCTTCACTGTCCATGGGTTCGGCAGGGCAGTCGGCGGCGGCATCGGGTTCGACCTCGTGCCACCAAATATCGCGCCCTGCGGCCATGGTGACCTCGGATTTTGTCCGCTGCACCACCAGCACCTTTTGTACGGAGGGGACGGCGTTATCGGCCAGGGCTTGATCCACGGCGTCCTTGAGGTGAACCACCTTATCCTTGCGGAATCCGCCGTCGGCGGTAATTACGGCCTTGGCCTTGGCATCCACCAGGCGATCGCGCAGGGCCTCGGCGCTAAAGCCGCCAAACACGACGCTGTGGGCGGCCCCAATGCGGGCACAGGCCAGCATGGCAATTGCCGCCTCTGGAATCATCGGCATGTAAATCCCGACGCGATCGCCCTTGCTCACTCCCATATCCTTGAGGACATTGGCCATTTTGCACACTTGACGGTGCAGTTGGGCGTAGGTGAGGGTGACGCTGTCGCCCGGTTCGCCTTCCCAGATGAAGGCGGCTTTATTCTTGCGCCAGGTGGTCAGGTGGCGATCGAGGCAGTTGTAGGTAATGTTCAGTTTGCCGCCCTCAAACCACTTGGCAAAGGGAGGCTGCCAGTCCAGCACCTTATCCCAGGGCTTAAACCAGTCCAGCTCCTGCTCGGCCAGTTCTGCCCAAAACCCGGCTGGGTCAGCCTTGGCCTTTTCGTAAAGCTCCTCGTACTGGGCCATGCTGGAGACATGGGCGGCCTGGGCCAGTGCCGTAGGGGGTGCAAAGGTACGATTTTCCTGAAGGACGGATTCAATGGTGATGTCGGTCATGACCTTGAATGATGAGGTAACAGCAAGCAGGCAGGTAAGTTTTTTCTGTTATCACGGTTGCACAAGCTGATCCCTTTGGCTGAAATTTTCGTGATTGTTTACAGGTTGCAGGATCGGCATCCCGTCCTGTTAGGCCCAGCCTGGTTGTGAAGCGACTGAGTTCTCCTCTCTCACGCAGGATAGGAAATAAGTTTTAAGATTGCGATCGCCCTTCTATAACTTTGCCAAAGCCTGCAAGTTTTCGTAAAGCTGATCCGGTACGGTGGCCGCTACCCTTTTCAGACCTCTAGCTGTCCCAGAGCTTCCTTCAAGAGGACGCTATGGCCAAGTTGGAAGCTGAGTGCGTTCCCGTGTTGCGAGTTTACCCTTCTCTTTGGGAGAGGGATTTAAAGTCAAGCGCAGGCATCCAGTGGCGAGCGAGCGATCGCCCTGCCCTCCTTGATTGAAGCCATGGGTGTCAATCATGGTGGTCTTTGTAACCTTGTGATCGAGGAGTTCTTGGACAGTGCGAATATCGGATCCATCAGATCTTGCTGGGAGAGACCTTTGGCAATTGATCCGCAGGTGTATCCATTCTCCCAGTCCCATACCGGAACCGCAGAGCAGGCTGGACACTAGATGAGGCAATCCATCAAGTTGAGCCAAAATACGACGCACTTCGTCTTGCGTGAAGACAACGGGCAGACGATCCGGCTGTTTAGCCCTTTCGATATTGTCAATGTAAGGCAGGTCAAGGCAGAGGACTTGTTTGTACAGGAATAATAATGCGTTCAGGGCAATATTTTGGGTAGAGGCTGCAACCCGTTTATTGACGGCGAGATGGGAGAGGTACTCTCGAATTTCATCGACTCCCATGTCGCGGGGAGGACGCATGTGATGAAAGCGAAGAAAGTCCTTAATGTAGTAAAGATAAGACTTTTCAGTTTTTAGACTCAGATGTTTGAGTCGAAAGGTCTCATGAATGCGGTCAAAGAGCTTAGGAGGTTCAGCCATGGACGGACAAGTCCTGAAATGTTTATGAAGTAAAGCCTTCAAAGTTTTAAGATTCCCAACTTTTGCTTCCAAATTTCAGGTCAATTCCGGATAATATCCCAATATCGGAATTATACCGATGCTGTCCGTATAACACTCTGATTTCGGAGTTATACGGATTGAGTCTGATAACACACCTATTCTCGGAGTTATCAGACCTTGTCCGTATAATTATTAGTTGGCCTGCTTAGACATCCAGTATTATTTGAGACTTCCTGTTTAGGACGGAGGCTCCAGAATGTGGAAACGAAAAACATTCCATGAATGTGCTGAAGAGCTAGAGATACTCAGTCGAGATTTCAGAGACGCTTACACAAATAAATCGAGAATAGATCAACAAAGCAGGGAGGAAATCTTACAAGAGTCTTCCGAAAAAGGTATTGAAATATTGCGGGTGCTAGCGCTTTCAATCCGCTCAGAACAGGATTTTGGTAGCATTCCTTCTATTCATACAACTGTTGGTGCCTTAAATCGCTCCACCAATACCAGTGAAGTCTTTGCCACCTTAAATAATTATCGACCACCTTACAGCGAGAAAGATGGTTTCGAGCCTTTGCTACTCAGGGAAGCGTTGAACAAAATCGCCCATGTAGATCCCTATAAGGCTGGTTTTTTCGCAGATGAGATCGTCCATGAGCTTATTCTTTCTGGCAATCATAGAGCTAACACTTGGATAGCCATTGTTTCGATCGCTGATCTTTGCCGTGCTATTAAGTCTCTTCCAGACCAAAGCGTACAATCAGTTTAAGTGAGCAGCGATACAATAGCTTTATGCAGTTTGAGTGGGATGGAAACAAGGCAGAGCGTAATCTATCAAAGCATGGAGTCTCATTTGAGGAAGCAGAAACTGTTTTTGATGATCCTCTCTATGTTGACTTCTACGATCCAGACCACTCTGAGGATGAGGAGCGATACCTTATTATTGGAGAGTCAAATCAGGGGCGATTGTTGATTGTGTCGTATACCGAAAGGGGCGATTCGACGCGCCTCATCAGCGCAAGAGAAGTGACACAAGCCGAACGAAAATCTTATGAAGAGGGATAAATCAGAAATGGAAGATGATTTGCGGACAGAGTATGACTTGACAAGCCTCAGAGTCAGAAGGTTGGGTTCTGGAAGGAAAAGTTTTGGTGGAGCAACTGTACGGTTAGAACCGGATGTCGCAGAAATGTTTCCTAGTGCTGACGCGGTTAATGAGGCACTGCGTTTCTTGATTAGAGTGATGCGAGATAACCAAGCTCTTGCTCCAGCAGCACAGGCTAACAATTCAAATGCAGCGGACAGTTAAAATGTACTGGCGCTGAGTTCAAGGTTATCTGCTGCCGCTGATTTGAGCCGTTATGCTGCTGAGTCCCTAGTTGTGACAGTATCCTAAAGGGGCACCTCGAAAAATTGCTTTAGTGACATCAAGGGTAGTCCTAAACCTGTAAGGATGCATTGTAATGATGGATGAAGGAGACTGATCAGAATTTTGTGTAAGGGAAGTAGAATCCAGTTAACAAAGGAGATTCCCTTATGCCTCGTAAAAAAC
>NZ_JTHE03000066.1 GCF_000817775.3 Lyngbya confervoides BDU141951 | reverse complement strand
ACGTGCGACCGCCTAGATTTGAATGACCTAGAGCATAATGAGGGAGCGATCGTTAAAGCCCGTCGTCTGTGGATTCATGGCGGTTGGCATCCACCGTCCGATGACACCATTGAAGCCTGACGCTGATTAGCTTAGCCGTGGCGGTATAACAAATCGTTGTAGCGGCGTATTTAGGTGATCTGCCATGAAGTTTAGGGCTATCTGCCGCCGCTGAACTCAACCGTTATGCGCGCGACTCGAAGTCGTTCGGGGGAGTTGGAGAGACTCCCAAAAGTCTTTCCCCGCCAGTGTTCAGGCGGATGTCCGCCTCGGAATGTTCAACCAGTAATGGGAGGGCAGCATCAGCAGACGAGGTTAAGTGTCGCAGCATCTTCAGAGCCAACAAGAGGGTGCGGGCTAGGGCAAGGACTTCGACAAGCTCAGCCGAGCGTTGCTAAGGATAACGCAAGTGAATCCTTGAAGGCTTCGTTAATTTATAGTTCTCGAAATGGCTGATACGAGAATAGTGGGGCATACGGGGGTTGGTAGCGTCTAAATACCAACTAAGAACACCCCGCCCCCGGAGTAAAGAGGAGTCCTAAGGCAATCGCATCTCCACCCCGTGCGGAACGAGGAAACCCCGATAGAGTCCTGGGAATCTTCATTTTCAGGTAAGCCGACGGGTAGTGCATTAATGTAAAGGATAGAAGAAAATCAAGGCGTTTCTGTTGTAGTTTCAAACCAGTAGAGAAGATGAAAGTTGAGATGACTTGTCCAACTTGTGGCTCCCATGACATTTCAAAGAATGGGACAACCCGTCGAGGTAAACAAAACTACAAATGCCGAGACTGCAATCGGCAGTTTGTTGAAAACCCGCAATGGAAGCCAAAAGATAAAGATACCCTCGGGTTTGTAGACCTCCTTCTGCTAGAGAAAATTCCTTTGGCAGGCATCGCTAGAACCACTGATGTTTCAAAAAACTGGCTGCAACACTATGTCAATACTTGCTATGCAGCGGTGCCTCAGTCTGTGGAAGTCGTGCCCAAATCCAAAGGGAAGCTGAAGGTGCAGATGGATGAGCTGTGGTCATTTGTTGATGAGAAGGGCAATAAACAGTGGGTCTGGCTGGCAATCGATGCTCAGACCCGAGAAGTGATTGGCTGTCATATTGGCGATGGCCTAAGGCCGGTCGGAGACCATCGCTCCCGAGAATCAGCGCAGAAATTATGGCAATCGATGCCAGGCGTGTACAGGCAGTGTGCTGTAGTCCACACAGATCACTGGGAGGCATACGAAACAGCCATTCCGGCAACGCGTCATCGTGCAGTGGGGAAAGAGAGTGGTTTGACGAGCTATATCGAAAGGTTCAACAACACATTGAGGCAGAGGGTGTCGCGATTGGTGAGGAAAACACTCTCCTTCTCTAAGAAACTAGAAAATCATGTTGGTGCTATTTGGAACTTTATCCACGAGTACAACCGCCTGATCAGAGAAAAGATTGCAGGAAACAAGTCCAGCGCTATTTTCTCTATCCTTTACTAAAATAGACTACCGTTTGATCAAGCTGCTGCGACCGCCTATGGCGCAATTAGAAGCGATCTAGAAAGTAGGGGGCTTGTCATCGGGGCAATGGATATGCTGATTGCGGCCCATGCTTTAAGTCTTGGAGCTACGTTGGTCAGCAATAATGTCCGAGTCTACCGCTGCGCCCAAGAACCCGATCGCCCCTGGAAATCAGTTGAGGCTCTAGACGATGTTGTATGATAATGATTATCATTCTGTTTTTTGGCGGGAGAACTATTCAGTCATGGCTGAGGACTACGCAGCCTTGATCCCAGTGATCGATCTCTTAGAAGGACTAGAGGCGCTGATGGATCAAGCGCCATCGGTGGAAATTGAACAAATTTTGCAGGCAGCTTGGTTGCAGGTGAGTGAAACCTTTCCCGAGGATTTCCTGGCGGCTACCTGTGCCGATGCGGGTGCCGCCGGTCTGCGTCGGTATCTCCGGGTCAAAGCCTTCTTTGACAATCCCAGCCAGCATCCCATCCAGGGGGCAGAACTGGCAGACTACTACCACCATCGCCTGCCCCTGGCGGAAGAACGGGTGGACTTTTTCTTTCCTAACTCGCCTGATATAAAGGATAAACGATGACCCTTTTTCCCAATTCTTGCGCCCCCGACTCCCCCCTGCGGTTGTCTCTGCCGCCCACGACAGCTGATGCCCCAGTGACCGAAGCCGATATGCAGGCCGCGGTGCGCACCCTGCTCCTTGGTCTAGGCGAAGATCCGGACCGTGAGGGGCTGCGGGATACCCCAAAGCGGGTGGTGAAAGCTCTGAAGTTTTTAACCTCGGGCTATCGACTGTCCCTAGATGACCTGCTCAACGGCGCGGTCTTTACGGAGGACACCGATGAAATGGTTCTGGTGCGCGACATTGATCTATTTAGCTCCTGCGAACACCACATTCTGCCCATTCTAGGCCGAGCCCATGTGGCCTATATTCCCAACGGGAAGGTGATTGGCCTGTCGAAGATTGCGCGCATTTGCGAAATGTATGGTCGTCGGCTCCAGGTCCAGGAGCGGCTCACGGCCCAAATTGCGGATGCCCTGCAGGGCCTGCTTCAGCCCCAGGGCGTTGCGGTGGTGGTGGAGGCGTCTCATATGTGCATGGTGATGCGCGGGGTGCAAAAGCCAGGATCTTGGACGGTCACCAGTGCGGTGCGCGGTGCCTTTGCCAAGGATTCGCGCACGCGCCAGGAATTTATGGATTTAATTCAGCATCGTCCTGAGTTCCGATAGGGTTATGTTTGATCGTCCTTCCTGTCCTGAAGCCAAGCTGCCAGTGGCCGTCATTACGGGCTTTCTCGGCAGCGGTAAAACCACCTTCATCAATCAGCTCCTGGAGCGGGTGGTGGATTTACGGGTGGCGGTGTTGGTGAATGAGCTCGGCCAGATTGATATCGATAGTCAGCTCATTCGCTCTCAGGACAAAAACAAAGTGGAGCTGACCAATGGCTGCATCTGCTGCTCGATTAACGACAGCCTGATGGAGGCGGTACTCGGCATTCTGGCCCGACGCGATGCGGTGGACTATCTAATGGTTGAAACGACGGGGGTGGCAGATCCGCTGCCGATTATGCAGAGTTTTCTGGCCACGGAGCTCTGGAATTTCACCCGTCTGGATGCGGTGATTTCTCTGGTGGATGCCGAAACCTTTGAGTCCCAAGACCCCTACCAGAGCCAGGCGGCAGGTCGTCAGATTTCCTACGCGGATATTTTGATTCTCAATAAGTCCGACTGTGTCTCAGCGGCGCGGCTAGAGGGTCTGACGGCGGATCTCACCGCTCTGCGTCCCCGGATTCGGATTTTGACCGCCACCTATGGTCAGGTGCCGCTGGACTTAATCTTAGATGTGCATCTGACCCGCCGCGAGGTGTTGGTGCAAGACCCGCTGGCCGTGGCTCTGCAGGGGCGACCTTCCTCGCATTTGCGAGATGACGGCTTTACCAGTGTTGAATTTAGCAGCGATCGCCCCTTAAGCCTGCGGGCCTTTCAGCAGTTTTTAGAGCACCAACTGCCGCGGGCGGTGATTCGCGGCAAGGGCGTCCTGTGGTTTGCCGAAAGCCGCGATCGCCATGTGTTTCAGCTCTGCGGTCAGCGCATTACCCTCCAGGATGACGCCTGGCAGGGGCCGCCAAAAACCGAGCTGGTGCTGATCGGACGCCATTTAGACCCCCAACGGCTGCGGGGGCAGCTGGCCGACTGTTTAGCCGCCCCCCTGTGACCGGTCCCCTGTTGTTTCGCCCTTTGGAGAGATCGCCCATGTCTGCGCCTGTTCCTGCCCTGCCAGTTAACCTGGAAACCATCGTGGCCAAGTTTGAGCGCATCGATCATCCCAAACGCCGCTACGAATATTTGCTTGGATTTGCCCAGCGGCTTCCCCCCCTGTCCCCCCAGTTCAAGCAACCTCAGTACAAAGTCGTTGGCTGTATCTCTCAGGTCTACCTCTATGCCCAAGCTGTGGAGGGACATGTCGCGTTTCAGGGAGATGCCGATGCGCTGATTCCCAAGGGGCTGCTGGGACTGTTGGTCGCGGGACTCAATGGGTTACCCCCGGCGGAAATTGGCGCGCTCTCACCCGACTTCATTCAGCGCACGGGCCTGAATTTAAGCCTTACCCCCTCCCGCAGCAACGGGTTTTACAACATCTTTTGTGCCCTGCAGCGGCAGGCGATCGCCCTGGCTCAGCCAGCGCCGCCAGCGGATTAGGCCGCGCCCCTGCCCCCCTAAATCTTGTTTTTTGTTCCTGTTTTGTCCCTTTAGTAACTTCCAGGAGAATAACCATGCCCCTGGCTCCAGCGGCCCCCCTAGCAGTTCCTAAGCGCGGGATGCCCGTCACGATTATTACCGGGTTTCTCGGCAGCGGTAAAACCACTCTGCTCAACCACATTCTGCAAAATCAGCACCGGCAAAAAGTGGCGGTGTTGGTGAACGAGTTTGGCGACATTGACATTGATAGCCAGCTGCTGATTTCCGTGGAAGAAGACATGGTGCAGCTCAGCAATGGCTGCATCTGCTGCACAATTAACGAAACCCTGGTGCAGTCGGTCTACGAGATCCTTGAACGCTCGGATAACATCGACCATCTGGTGATTGAAACCACCGGCGTTGCCGATCCACTGCCGATTATCCTCACCTTTCTGGGAACCGATCTGCGCGACTTAACCCGCCTGGATGCGGTCATTACCCTGGTGGACTCCGGCAGCTTCACGGCGGATCATTTCCACAGCAGCGCCGCCATGAATCAAATTCTCTACGGCGATATCATTGTCTTGAACAAGACAGATCTCGCGTCAGCCTCCCAGGTTCAAGCACTCAAAACCTGGATTATGAACCAAAAGGCAGGCGCTAGAATTCTGGAAGCTTGCAATAGCCAGGTTCCCCTTGGCTTTATCCTAGAGACCAATTGCTTTACCGGCCGCGATTACCCGGCTCTGCCGGCCTCAGATCACCCTCCGCATCCGGCCTCAGATCTCGCCCATGGGGAAGACCCATCCCATCAGGAACACCATTCCCATCCGGCGCATCCTTCCCATGACCATGCCGCTTCGCACCTGGAGCAAGATGGATTTATGTCGGTGTCCTTTGAAAGCGATCGCCCCTTTCAGCTCGAGAAATTTCAGGACTTTCTAACGGAAACCCTGCCTGTAGATGTTTTTCGGGCTAAGGGGTTTCTCTGGTTTCAAAACAACGTCCCCCGCTACATCTTTCAGCTCAGCGGAGGACGCTACACCCTGAATGTCGATACCTGGCCCAAAGCGCCCAAGACCCAGCTGGTGCTGATTGGTCGGAACCTCAAGCCAGGGGAATTACAGGCCCAGTTAGCGGCCTGTCTGGCCTAACAATCCGGCCTAACCATCCCTACCAGGATCGACTTTGGGCCATCACGCAGCTCGCACAGCTACAGCTCAGGGCATCCAGAATCGGATTTGAGCTGGACTGCACCAGAGCGGTCATGGGGACATCGTCTGGATGGGCCGGGGCGTGACTCAGGTCGGCTGGGGCCGCGATCGCCGGGTGATTCAGGGTCAGGGCCAGGGCCAGTGAGCTGGAACACCCCAAAACCGTTAACAGATGAGGTTGATGCTTCATAATCCCGCAGTTGAATGAGTTGAGCACTATCCTAGCCAATCTCTCCGTCGTTTGGCACTGCCCCGCTCAGGCTTCCTTAATCCTGGACAGAAGCCCATCAACTCTCTAAAATTTTGATAATGATTATCGTTATTATTTCATGATGTCTCTTGATCCTCTTCCCGATAATGTCCTGGCGCTTCCTGGATTGGACGGCTTTGTTCCGCCACCCGCCCCTGCTGTGACGGACTCAGCGGCGATCGCCCCTGGGATGCGTCCCCGCCGCTTGCGAAGAACGGCGGGACTGCGGCGCATGGTGCGGGAGACGCCACTCACGGTGAATGATCTGATCTATCCGGTCTTTGTCATGGAGGGTAGCGGTGAGCGTGTCCCCATTGCGGCGATGCCGGGCTGCGATCGCCACACGATCGATCAACTGCTGGTGGAGCTAGAGACGATTCAGGGGCTGGGAATTCCGGCGATCGCGCTGTTTCCGGTGATTCCCGCAGCGCAAAAAGACAATGCAGGCACCGAGAGCTACAACCCCCAGGGCTTAATCCCGAGAGCAATCCGCGCCATTAAAGCCGCCTATCCAGATTTGATCGTGATCACCGACGTGGCCCTCGACCCCTACAGCAGCCAGGGCCATGATGGCCTTGTGCGCGACGGGGTCATTCTCAACGATGCCACGGTGGAGGTGCTGGTGCGCCAAGCCCTCTGCCAGGCCGAGGCCGGTGCAGATATCGTCGCGCCCTCCGATATGATGGATGGCCGGGTCGGTGCGATTCGCGCCGCTTTAGATGCCGCCGGGTGGATTGAGGTGGGGATTTTGGCCTATGCGGCTAAATATGCCTCCGCCTACTACGGACCGTTTCGGGAGGCCTTGGCGTCAGCGCCTAAGTTTGGCGATAAGAAAACCTACCAGATGGATCCGGCCAATGGGCGAGAAGCGCTGAAGGAGGTGCAGCTTGATATTGCCGAAGGGGCCGATATGGTGATGGTGAAGCCAGCGCTGGCCTACTTGGATATTATCCGACGGATCAAAGATCAGATCACGCTTCCGGTGGTGGCCTACAATGTCAGCGGCGAATACGCCATGATTAAGGCCGCAGCGCAGCAGGGATGGATTGAGGAAAATTCAGTGGTGCGCGAGACGCTCTTGAGCATGAAGCGGGCCGGGGCCGATTTAATCTTGACCTATTTTGCAAAGCAGGTGGCCCAACAATTAACATCGGACATTTGATACTTTTGGCGGTTGTTTCCTGAGATCAAGTGCTGCAACAATGACCCTAGCCGATTGACCGCAGCACTGACATTCGCCGATGGATATCACCACCGTTTGGGAAGACCTGGCCTGGGAGCAGGGAGGGAAAATTGTTTATTTGATTCTGGATGGGCTGGGGGGGCTGCCGGACCCTGAACAGGGGGGGACAGAGCTTCAGGTCGCGCACACGCCGCACTTGGATCAGCTGGCGCAATCTTCAAGTTGTGGGCTGCTAGAAATGGTGGGGCCTGGTATCACGCCCGGCAGCGGTCCGGGTCACCTGACCCTGTTTGGCTATGACCCTTTGCAGTATCGAATTGGCCGAGGGGTTCTTGCGGCTCTGGGCATTGGATTTGACCTGAAGCCAGGGGACATTGCGGCGCGAGTGAACTTTGCCACCCTGGACTCAGCAGGCAAAGTCTGCGATCGCCGGGCCGGGCGCATTGCCACGGACGATAATCAGCAGATCTGTCAGCGGATCCGCGAGCAGGTGAATTTAGCGGTCGATTACTATTTTGAGACCGTGAGTGAACACCGCGCAGTGCTGGTGTTGCGCGGGACGGGCTTGAGGGGAGAAATTCAGGATACCGACCCTCAGCAAACCGGGCGATCGCCCCTGCCGCCTAAGGCACAACATCCAGAGGCCGAGCAAACCGCAGCCCACGTGGGCGCTTTTCTAGAGCAGGTCCAGCGGATCCTGAACCATGAAGAAAGCGCCAACACGATCTTGCTGCGAGGCTTTGAACAGTATCAGCCCCTTCCCTCCCTGGTGGATCGCTTTAAGTTAAGGGGGATTTGTCTGGCGGATTACCCCATGTATCGGGGAGTGAGCCGCCTGATCGGGATGGATGTGCCACCGCCACCCGGTGGACTCCAAGGGCGATTTGAGGGGCTAAAGCACCATTATGGGGCCGACTACGACTTTTATTTTCTGCACGTCAAACAGTCCGATAGCCGGGGAGAAGATTCAGACTTTGAGGCTAAGGTCGCCGCCATTGAGGCCTTTGATCAGCTGCTGCCCATCGCCCTATCCTTGAATCCCGAGGTGCTAGTCGTGGCGTCGGATCATTCCACGCCCGCAACCATGGGCCAGCACAGCTGGCATCCGGTGCCGGTGCTCATTCATTCACCCTACGTGCGGGCTGACCCAGTAAAACACTTTGATGAGTTCGCCTGCCTGCAGGGATCTCTAGGGCAGCGCCCAGGGCTAGACTTAATGGGATTGGCCCTGGCCCATGCCGGTCGCTTGAAAAAATACGGGGCTTAACCCCTGTTCCCTCCCCTCCTGTGGCCCTCAGGCTCTAGGGAAAGTGCCGGAACTGTCTCAGAAATATGCCCTTGAGAACAATGGACTGGAGGCAATTCTGACTCAGTTCTGGACAAGAAGACAGCCTCGTGGCGAACCATCGGGGGAGCATCAAGAGTTGGGGGCAAACAAAATAAAATATGGGGGCAAACAATATGGGGGCGAACAATATGGTGAGCATCAATCAGCTTAAAACCTTGGCGCTGCTAGCGCTGCTGAGTGGATTAATTGTGTTGGCGGGCTACCTGTTGGTGGGCAACGAACAGGGGTTGTACTACGGCCTCGCCTTTGCCGCCCTGGGCAGCTTTGGATCTTGGTACTATTCCGACCAGGCAGCACTGTCGGCTTTTCAGGCCAAGCCAACGCCCCGCGAACAGGCCCCGGCACTGTTTGATCGCATTGCGACCCTCTGCGATCGCGCGGGAATTCCTATGCCCACGCTGTACGTTGTCCCCTCCGAGTCCCCTAATGCCTTTGCGACCGGGCGCGATCCTGATCATGCGGCGATCGCCCTGACGGAGGGGATCCTGAATCTGCTGCCCCCAGAGGAACTGGAGGCGGTGGTGGCCCACGAGCTCACCCATATTCGCAATCGGGACACCCTCACCCAGGCCGTGGCCGGCACCCTGGCCGGATCGATCACCTATGTGGGACGCATCCTCACCCTGGGCGCGCTCTATTTTCCGGTCTCTCGCACCGGACGACGCAGCAACAACCCCATCGCGCTGTTGTTTTTGCTGGTCATTGCTCCCCTGTGCGCGGGGTTGATTCGCATGGCGATTTCTAGAACGCGGGAGTATGCCGCCGATGCAGGGGCAGCTGAGATCACGGGGAATCCCCTGGCCCTAGCGCAGGCGCTTGAAACCCTCGAATTGATGAAGGATAAGGCACCCATGCATGGCAATCCTGCCTTTGCCCCCCTGTTTATCGTCAACCCCCTCTCCCCAGAGGGACTGATGAAACTATTTTTGACCCATCCCTCCACGGAGGATCGAATCAAGCGACTGCAAGCACTGGCAGAGGAGATCAAAACCCAGCAGGATAAGGCTCAGGCCACCGCCTAGCTATGGGGGGTTACCCCGCAGGGGCGGGGAGCTGGTGGATATTGATCCAGCCACTGCCGAATACGCGCCTTGAGTTGCTGCCGTTCTGCCTTGCTTAGCCCCTGCGGGTCAAAGCGATCGCGGTAGTGGAGGGCAGCCATCCCGCGTAAGTCCTGCATCATTGCCGCCGGGATCTGCGGCTCCAGGGTTTGTATCCATTGCATGACGGGCTCAGCCTCGCGGCGCGGCAGTCCCCATTGCCGCAGCCGCTGCTCAATGTGGTGAAATTCAGGCTCCATGGCCTGGGGCTGAGCTGAGCGCGATCGCCCCCTTGGCCGGGAGCCTTGAGGCGATCGCCGCCCTGGGTGACGACGGAGACGGGTCATTAAATACAGGGCAAAGAGCAACAGGATGAGGGCCACCCCGATGAGCCCCATAAATCCGGCTTGAGCAGGCCCCCCCTTTGCGATCTGGGCCTTCAGGTGCGACCAAGCTTGGGACAGGTCCCAGGACCTTTGACGAGGTCTCTCGGTCTGGGCTTCCTGGAGATTTGAAGCGGGAGACTCCGCCGCTGCAGGCGTTCTCCGTTCACCGGCCTCAATCCCGCCCCCTGGGGTGGTGTCCACGGTCCTCCAATGGCCATCCACATAGGCCACAACCCAGGCATGGGCATCTCGCAACCGAACCAGATATTGCTGGCCATCGTATTCGTGCACCAGGTAGCCCACGACATAGCGGGCCGGAATCCCCGCCGCTCGCAGCAGCAAGGTGGTGGCCGAGGCAAAATATTCACAGTGCCCAGAGCGGTGATCCAGGAGAAATGACGCCAGAGGCGTTTTAGAGGCGGTGGCAGCGGGCAGATCGAGGGAATATTGAAATTCGCTCTGGAAGAAGGCGGAGATGGCTTGGAGAATGGCTGCGTCGGACTGATCCTGCAGCTGAAGCGATTGAGCCAGGGTTCGCAGGGTATTTTGTTCCGTGGCTGGAATAAGGCGATCCCAGGGCGTGGGCGGAGAGTCGAGCGATCGCGTCGGGTCAAACTGGACGCGGTAATCCACCGCCGGAGGCTGTCCCTGCACCGCCACCGTCCCGTATTGATTCTGGGCAAGGGTTGCCCCATGAAGAGCGCTAATTTCCACGGTTCCCAGGGGTAGCTTTAAGAGATCCGTGGGCGGCGAGGCCTGCATGGACACGCGAATTTCCGCCGTTGGATTGATCCGGGGACCGAGTAGCCAGCGCCGTGGCGCCAACCGTGGCGGGACAAATTTAGAATCAACGGCTGTCCAAGCCCCCCCTTGATATTGGTTGTAGACCGCTTCTCGCAGGTGGAGGGGAAAGAGGGCGGTGCCGGCGGCATCCGGGGAGGGCGTGACGCGAAAAAGCAGGGCATCGGACCGCTGGAGCGATCCCACGTTGCCTATTTGGGTTCGCGCGGTTTCGGGATTGACCATTCCCGCAGCCTGCTGAATCTGGGGCGGTAGCGCCCCCGGCCCTGGAGGGACAGGATCTGCTGTTGAGGGCAGACGGTCAGGCACCTCAGGGATTGCAGCGGCCCCTGAGGCTGGGCTGGCGGGAGCGGGGACCTCTGACGGGAAGGTGGACGGGGTCGTCTCTCGGTTCGGGTTTGGATCATTCAGGTTTGGATCATTCAGGTTCGGGGTATTTAGGTTCGGGGGACCTTCCGCTGTCGATTGCGCTGTCCCCTCCCTGGGGCTAGCCTCCTCAGAAGCCGGGGCGGAACGATTGTCGCGACGCGCTGGGGGGCTGAGGTCTGTGTCCGAGGAGGGCCGGTCAGCCCGATTGGATGACCGTTGGGTCTGGGAGCGCCCTGCCCCAGGGCTGTCTTCCCAAAAGAAGTCGGGCGGCCTTTGTTGCATCCCTTCCTCAAGGGTTTGGCCTTCGAACGGTGGCTGCAGCCAGGTCGGGAGGGCGAGAGATTGAATCCAGGAGGTCAGCATTGCTGGGCGCCCGATCTGGACATGCGATCGCAGCCAGTAGAATTGGTGTGTCCCAAGGATGCTCAAGATCAGGGCGAATCCCACCAGCTTTAAAAATCGCTGGGAACTAAAACGCGGCGATCGCAGGGATCCAAGGAGGGCTACCACCAACCCCACCACCGTGGCCATGAACCAGAATCCGTTACCGCCCGTGGCGCTAGCGGCGATGAGACAAATACCGAAATAGGGATAGTAAACATTAATGGGGGTTTGCAGCCAGGGAATATCGCGCAGCAGTGCCTGGTACTGTTGGGAAAAGTGGGTGCAGTAGGTCTGGCAGACCAGCAGGGGAAAAAAGGCAATGGGCAGGCTCTTGAGCAGATGATAGTGCGCTGCGTAGTCCAGGGGCGTGGGGGAGTGAGTGGGCAGATAGAGAATCGACCCGAGCCAGATCAGTCCGCCCAGAACATGAACAGCCTTGAGTTGACGCAGGGAAAGGGACCAGCGGGGCCGGATAAAGTCCCGGGCTTCGAGGAATAGCACCATGGGAATGGCTAACATCCAGACGCCGGTTTGATAGCCCCAGAGCAAAAGCGCGAGGCTGCAAAGGGTGGTGATGGGTTGCCTCATAGCTGCAATAGATCCTGCTGAAGCTGGGAGAGAGCCACAAAGTGAATTTGACAGAGATCCGATCGAAAGCGATCAAATCGGTCCTGGGGGTAAACCCACGAGTCTCCTAGAAGGATGACCTTTGTGGGAATCTGGTGCCGGACTAACTGTTCCACAAATAAATAGCGCGTTTCATCATCGCTCAGGAGAATACACAGACACCCGCTCAGGTGGGGTAAACGAGCCTGAACCAGGGGCATCAAGCCATGGAGGGTTTGAACTGGGCAGGGCAGGAGGGTGGCTAAGGTCTCCAGGATACGCAGCTGCTGGGACCGACCTTGGCCCACGGTCCAATATCGCGGTTTGGGTGCCGCCAACATGACGTCCATCAAGGTGGCCTCCGCTTGCTCCTGGGTGAGAATCGAGATGGCAATGGCAATGGCCGCTTCAAAGAGGTCGCTCTGGGTCTGCGTCTGAAATGTATCTAAAATCAGCCCGTGATGGAGGGCGGTTTCCTCCTGCTGTTCCTTCACCACGGGACGACCCAGCTTCGCCCAGCTTTTCCAGTGAATGGTGTTGCTGGGATCGCCGGGACGATAGTCGCGCAGGGACCGAAATTCCAAGGACTCACCCACGGCGGAGGTGATCACGGCCTCTCCCGGTTGATAGGTGCGGAGATTCGGTAAATTCAGAGGCGGGATCTGATAGCGCTGGGGCAAAATGCAAACCGATTGAGCGATGGGGCAGGTTTGACGTCGGTACAGCAGACCCAAGGGGTCCGGGCAAAGCAGGGCGAGGGCTGGCAGCTGCAGGCGACCGCGTCGCAGCGGGAGGATCTTGCCTGTGACCTCCGTTTTCTGCCGGGCCGACAGGGGGGGCAGATCGACGCGGGGGGCCAGGGCCCAGCGCCCTTTGGCCAGATAACGGCGCCACTGCGATCGCCGCTGATACCGGTTGCGGTAGCGCTGCCGCAGGTCTTGAAATTCACGAAAACTGGGAAACGGTTCGGGCAGAGATTCCACCAGCTTTAATCCGCTCTGAGGGGTTGGAGTCAGATTTTGCAGCACCACTGGATAATAGAGCACCTCGCCGACGGTGCCAAAGGGGGGGAGGGATCGGCTGGCCCGGACCGCATAGCGAAGGGTACACCGCCCCAGGAAGGCCACCAGCAGCAGCGCCAGGGCCAGAAAAAATACCAGATGCATCAGACTTTGGATCGATCCGAGCCCCGCGATCGCCGTTATCCCTAAACAGACCAGGACTCCCAACCCCATGGGGGTAAACTGCTGACCCAGCCACCGGCGCAATCCGTAGGCGCAGCGTTGCAGGTGATAGGACAGGTACACCATCATGGCCTAGGCGGGCACCGGCATGTGCTGCAGGATCTGCCGAATACAATGGCCAGGGTCTAAGCATTCAAATTCTGGCTTGAGCACCAGCCGATGGGCCAGAACGGCCACCGCCATTTCCTGCACATGATCCGGGGTGACAAACCCGTAGCCGTCAAAGAGCGCCAGAGCTTGCGAAACCTTCATCAGCGCGATCGCCCCTCGGGGACTAGCTCCAAGTTGAATTTCCGGGCGCTGACGGGTTGCCTGAACCAGATCAACGATGTAGCGCTTGAGTTCACGACTGAGACGCACCTGATGGACCTGCGCCCTGAGGGCCAGGACCTCAGCCAGGGAAAGGCAAGGGCGCACTGCCGCGACGGGGTGCCCCTGAAGCTGCTGCGAGAGAATTTCCACCTCCTCTAAGGGGGGAACAAACCCCAACTGGAACTGCAGGGCAAAGCGATCCATCTGGGCCTCCGGCAAGGGATAGGTGCCCTGTGCCTCCACGGGATTTTGGGTAGCAATCACAAAAAAAGGGGCAGGCAGCGATTGCACCTGACCGTCCAGGGTGACTTGCTGTTCTGCCATGGCTTCCAGTAGGGCAGACTGGGTGCGCGGTGAGGCACGATTAATTTCATCGGCCAGAACCAGATGGGCAAAGAGGGGGCCTGGACGAAACTCAACGGTTTGCCGGTGAGGGTGGAGTACAGTCCCCCCCAAAATATCGGTGGGCAGCAAATCCGGGGTGAATTGAATGCGGCTGTAGGTCATCTCCACAGAATAGGCCAGGGCCTTGGCTAGGGTGGTTTTTCCAGTCCCTGGGTAGTCCTCCAAGAGCACATGGCCACCGCCCAAAAAGGCCGCCAGCAGTTTCCGAATAGCGGCACCTTGCCCTTTGATGACCGCCTGAATATTCTCAAAAAGGCGATGATACAGCTCTGCCCCGTTCTGGGCTGTGGACAACAGCGACTCCATGCAATGACTCTTTTTGTTCAGCATACCCAAGCGGCAGGATTCAGCCTACAGTCCTTCAGGGCCAGTCTGTGTAAGGCCAGTCTTTTTGAGGGGCGGTTTATTCGCAACTCCACCCTTGATGATTATGATGAGTCCGGAGACCCTTAGAGATTAGTAAATGGATGATCAGGAACTAACAGCACTTCTGAGCGATCTCGAATCTGACCGGGTCGAGCGCAAAGCGTCAATTTCAGACGGGAAAAAATAAGACAGTCGATTTGTGCTTTTGCAAACGATCTACCCAATCATAAAGAGCCTGGAGTCCTTTTTGTAGGCATGAATTATCCTCTCAGTGGCCTGATTGTCTTGATCGTAAAGAACGAGCGTTCAGAGTCATCTCAGCTTTTTGGCGAGTATTGAGTCAAGCGGCTTTTATTGGTACTGCTGATGTTGTTCTGGTTGATTTAGGGCCTAACTTAGGCGCGATCAACCGAGCCGCTCTGATTGCCTCGGACTATATCGTAGTTCCGCTTTCACCAGATCTTTTTTCATGGCAGGGACTAAAAAATCTGGGTCCAACCCTGAGGCGCTGGAAAAAAGAATGGCAAGAGCGTATTCTTAGGAATCCAGTGGCAGACCTTGCGCTACCAGCGGGGAAGATGCAACCTATTGGGTATATTATTCTCCAACACGGCGTTCGCTTTGATCATCCTGCGAAAGCCTTTCAACGGTGGATAGAGCGAATTCCTCATATTTACAACTTTGAGGTCACTCCAGGACAAGAGGCAACGGTCTTACCGACATCCCAGGATCCTAATCGTTTGGCCCGACTGAAGCACTATCAAAGCTTAATGCCAATGGCCCAGGAGTCTCGTAAACCCATTTTTCATCTTAAACCCGCTGATGGGGCGATGGGATCTCATCTCTATGCGGTTAGGGATGTATATCAGGACTTTAAGAAACTAGCGCAAGAGATTGCCCATCGCACTGAACTCCGGGTGCCTCAATCTCAACCTACTCTTGAACCAGAAATGCATTAGCGCAAAGGCAAGGCTGACCCCAGGCCCCCTTCCCGCAGCGGTGTCTCAGTGATCAAGGTCACAACATGTTGGGTCAGAACTCAGCACAATGAACATTCACTTCTCCTCAATTTTTACGCCTGTGACATTGAGGAGCACGGTATACGGAGGTCTGGATTTTGACTCCGAAGCTCGGTTCGCAACAGTCCCCCCCAAAGGATTTTTCCCATGACTTGTGATGGTAAGTTGGCCCAGCGTTCTCCCGTGGCGTTCTTTCAGGGCCTTGGGCTGGCCTGGCTGGGCGGGATTGCCCTGCTGTTGAGCTGGATCTATTTGAATGCCGCGGCGCTAGACTGGATGGCCCGCTTTTCCCGTAACCTGTCCTGGTTTGGGGGACTGTTTCTGGGGGCGATCGCCCTGCTGCTGGGGCAGCAACTGTACCGGGCCCGCGATCGCCTTCAGCTTTCGTTCCAGCCCCAGGGAATCCCGCTGTTGCTGCTATTTGGCGCAGCCAGCGCCAGCCTGCTGCTGCGGTGGCATCTCAACTTAGCCCCGCTGCTGGCGATTTGCTTTCTGGTGGGCAGCTATGGACTGCTGGGCCTCTGGGTTCAGTCCTCCCTGTGGCAACGAGGCTTACCCTATCTGGGTGCGGTTGCCCTGGTGCTGCTGTTGACCCTCCAATTTTCCACCGGCCTTGGCCCCCTGGCCCGGAGCGCCACCGCGGTGGTGGTGGCCTGGATTCTACAGCCGCTGCATATGGAGTCGATTTCTGCGGAGAATATCCTGGTCTTGAACACCGGCATTGCCGCAATTGACCTGCCCTGTAGCGGTCGTAAAAGTCTCTGGATGGGCAGCTTGTTTTTGCTGGCGGCTTCGCTGCTGGATCGCCGCAGGATTGGCCTGCGCTGGTTTGGCCTCTGCCTGGTGAATGCGGCCCTGCTAATGGTGGCCAATATCGCTCGGATTCTGACCCTGGTGGTTCTGATCTATGGGTTGCAGCAACAAGCGATCGCTGATATGGTCCATCTCCCCCTGGGCATTTTAAGTTTTCTGAGCGTCTGTACGATCTCCGGGTATCTACTGCGATGGGTGCCTCCGCTGCCTCCCCTGGCGGTTTCTGCAGATCCTCTCCCGCCAGGGTCGCCCCTGAGACTGCGCCCCTTGCTCTGGACCCTGGGCCTGATGGTGGGGCTTACGTTGATTCCCCAGCCACCCTTGCGGCTGCCTTCCCTGGCAACGCTCCCTCCCCTGCAGTGGCAAGCTCCCATGCAGAGCGAAGCCATCACCCTGACGCCCCAAGAGGAGCTTTTCTTTACGGACTATCCTGGCGTTGTGGCCGAAAAGCAATCCTTTCGCTTTGGTGACCTGTCTGGATCGATGCTGCTGGTCACCAGTCCCACCTGGCAGGCCCACCATACGCCTGAACTGTGTTTAACAGCCAGTGGCTATCATCTGGACCACATGGAAAAGCACAGGCTTAGCGATCAGGTGCAGGGTCGCTGGATCTCGCTGAATCAGGGGCACCACAGCGCAGCCTACTGGTTCCAGTCGCCCCAGCGGACAACGGATAGCTATTTAGAGCGCATTTGGAGTGAAATCACCCGCCGCGACCCAAAATGGACCATGGTTTCCATCCTCATGGACCAGTCCCTGAGCGCGGATCAGCCCCAGGTGCAGCCCTTGGTGGAGGAGGTCCACCGGGCGATCGCCAGCCGCATGAATGTATTCCCCCCTGAGATCTGACGGTTTACACCACCCCCTTGTTGGAGAATCCCATGTCATCGTCGAGTTCCAGCCCGGCCCCGAGCCCGGTGAAAGAGGTGTTCCAAATCCTGTTTGCCATCTTTTTCTGGTTGTTCAATGGTACCCTCCTGCTGATTGTCTTTCTAGGATTTTTGCCCTTTTGGGGCCGAGAAATCCTCAGCGATGCAGCTCGCGGCGAGGTTCCGTTTAGCATTCTGGTGCCAGTGCTGGGGTTGCTGGGCGTTCCCACCGCCTCAACGGCCATGGGGACGCTGCGCCAGATCCACCGCCGCAAGGCCTCCCCGGCCCGGCCTCCCCTTTCCCTATTTCAGATTTTCTACGGCATTGAAGCCCCGCTGCTGACCATCTTTACCCTTCGCCTCTTTTTTCTGCGGGATTTAACCCCAGCGGCCACGTTTCTCTGCGGTACGGTGGCCCTCGGCAGTCTGGCCCTGATCCACTGGCTCTTGACTGCGCAGCACCCCGAAACTGAAAGGGCCACCTGGGGACATCTGGCTGGACTCACCCTCATGCTGGTTTCGGTGCTATATCTCGCTGCGATCGCCCTGTTTTACCTCCCGCCGACCCTTTGGTTTGTGGGAGCGGGGATTCTCTTTATCCTGGTCTACTTTGTGATTCTCTTTCCAGTGGCGGTGATGACCTTAGGCTGGATCACCATGCCCTTTGGCATGGCGGCGCTCTTTTTTAACTCCTGGCGACAGATCGCTCAGCAGTTAGGTCGCCGAGGGGGGACAGAAAAAGTCCTGGCTGCGGTGGGTCTCGTTTTGGCGGTTTGGCTGGGGCTGCTGGCCATGCTTCAGCAGCAGCCCCAGCATCGGGCATTTGAGCTGTTGGCCTCCCAACCCGCGCCGTCGCAAACGGTGCAAGAACATCGGCAAGCCCTGCTGAAGGAGTCTGAGACGATTCGGCAGGGTCTTCTCAACGCTTACCTGGCCCCCTATCGCTATCCGCTGCTGGAGAGTCAGGGTATTTTCAACCTCTATCAATCTCTCCTGGGCGATCGCCTAGCCCAGATGATGCAATCGGCCTATAACGTTGTCATCGCGCCCTTTGCTTACCAGGGCCCTGGAACAGATCCAGACAAGGCGGCGAGTCTCTACGCTGAGTTTTTTGATACCCCCATTCTGCGGGGGGAACAGGCCGCCATTCAAAGAGCCCTTCAGTCCACCTTTGATCGCGCCCAGGCCAAGGCTGGATTACTGGATGTGCGCGCGGAACGGGTCAAGCTAGAGCAGCAAGATATCCAGGTGACGCCCCACGGCGACTGGGCCGAGATTGAGCTGCATGAGGTCTATGCCAACACCACCTTCGATCAAACCGAGGTGCTTTACCTCTTCTCCTTGCCGGAGAGCGCCACGATTACTGGGCTGTGGTTGGGAGAGACGGGCGATCGCGCCCAGCGATACGATCCAATCGTTTCGACCCGAGGGGCTGCCCAGCAGGTCTACAACGATCAACTTCAGCAGCGAGTGGATCCGGCCCTCTTGGAACAGGTGGGACCTCGCAACTACCGCCTGCGCGCCTTTCCCATCCCGCCCATGAACCAAGATCAGCTGCCCCAGGATGGTCAGCCGGACCGGATGCATCTCTGGATGACCTACCAGGTGATGCAACAAGCGGGGCAATGGCCCTTGCCCCAGTTGCACGAGCAGCGCAATATTTTCTGGCGCAACTCCACCCGCCGGACCCTCAACGGGGTATCGCAAAGGGGACATAAACAGTGGTTGCCCGCCTCCCTTCCGGCTGAACCGATGGCCCCGATGGCCCATCAAACCCAACTGCCGGGGGGATATCTGCTGGCCAATCCGATCGATGAAACGGCCTATACCTTGCCCACCGGACAGCATCTGGCCCTGATTCTAGACGGATCCTACAGCATGAAAGCCCATCAAAGGGAGCTTAAGGCCACCTTTGCATGGCTGCAGGAGGCCATCTTGCCCAACAATCCGACTGATCTGTTTCTGACTCAAATTGGATCGGATCCGGCCACTCCGGTGACGGAGGTGCAGACCTTTCAGCCGGAAGAGGCCCTCTTCTACGGGCGGATTCAGCCGAGTCAAATGCTCAGGCAGTTTAACCAGGCCATTGCCGGCACCTCCAAGTCCTATGACGCCATTGTGCTGATCACGGATACGGGCAGCTATGAACTCACCGAGGATAGCGACGACCCGGTCGCGATCACAGCGCCGCTCTGGCTGGTGCATGTGGGGGGCCTGCAGCCCGCCTACGATGACGCCACCCTCGAGGCAATTCAGCGCACGGGCGGCAGCGTCTCCACCCAGGTTCAGGAGGTGATGACCCGGATTGCCACCCAGCCCAGTCTGGGGCCGGGCACCTCCCTGCTCAACGTGGTGGATGGCTATGCCTGGTTTCTGAGTCAGAGGCCGGACCCTCAGGTGCCTATAACCCCTGACCTGGATCCGATGGCGGCTCGTCAATGGGTGGCTCAGGTGAGCGAATCGGTCCAGCCGGAAGAACTGGCGCAGCTAGACGCCATTCATGCCCTGGCCCAGCAAAACCAAATTGTGACGCCCTACTCCTCCATGTTGGTGTTGGTCAACGCTGACCAAAAGCGTCAGCTCCAGGCGGCAGAGGATCGCGAGGATCGCTTTGATCGGGAAGTGGAAGACCAGCAGCTGCCGCAGCCGCAGCAGGCTCTGGCTCCAGTTTCCGGCGTGCCAGAGCCTGCTGAATGGCTGCTGTTTTTGGCGGGAACCGGGCTGCTGGGGCTGCTGTACTGGCAGCGAATGATGAATCTTCAGGCGGTTCCGTCTGGGACCGAAGCGGAGGACGCCCCTCACCTATCCCTAGAGCCATGGAGTCGGCCCCGGCGTTAACGGCCTAGCCAAAGTGGAGGGGATCCACATCAATCCCAAGGCGCACCTCGCGGGGACAGCGCGATCGCAGGTAGTCCAGGGGAAGCGGCGTTGACAGGGGCGTTGCCTCCAGGTTTTCAGGGAGCTTCAGAAGAATCTGCCAGCGAAATCGCCGGGCCACCTTGAGCACCTGGGCCGGAGCTGGCCCTAACAGGGCAAAGTTCTCCCAGAGGGCCCCTAGCATCTCCCGGAGCAAGGAGGCCATCTCCTGAGCGGTTTGCTCCACCAGGACTGGGTTGGGGCTGCTCAGCTTCAGCAGCAGGAGTTGGCCATAGGGCGGGTACTGGAGCGCCTGTCGCATCGCCAGTTCGCTCTGGGTAAAAGCCTGGAATTGATAGTCCTTCACCGCCTGTAGAACCGGGTGTTCGGGGTTATAGGTTTGAATGACCACCTGGCCTGGCTGGGTGCCCCGTCCAGTTCGTCCGGCCACCTGCAAGAGGGTTTGCATGGTGCGCTCACTAGCGCGAAAGTCAGACAAGTTCAGCAGGCTATCGGCCGCCAGCACGCCGACAAACTGCACCTGGGGAATATCCAGGCCCTTGGTCACCATTTGGGTGCCCACCATCAGATCCACCTCTCCCTGGGAAAAGCGGGTCAACAGTTCCCGATGCGCCCCCTTGCGGCGGGTGGTGTCGCTGTCGAAGCGCAGCACCCTAAGGGTGGGAAATTGTTCCCGCAGCTCCTCCATGACGCGCTGGGTGCCGCTTCCAAAGTAGCGAAAGTAGGGGGATCCGCAGCTTGGGCATTTTGGGGGCTGGGGGGCCGTATGGTTGCAGTAGTGGCAACGAAGGAGCGGTGTTGAGGGATGATGGGTGTGATGATAGGTGAGGGAGACGCTGCAGTTGGGGCATTCCACCACATAGCCGCAGCTCCGGCAAGACACAAAGGTACTGTGGCCCCGCCGATTGATAAACAACAGCCCCTGCTGTTGTTCGGCTTGGAGCTTGGCCAATCCCTGCTGAATCCGCTGACTCAGGAGCGTGCGATTGCCCCGCTGTAGCTCTTGGCGCATATCCACCAGAACAATGGGCGGCAGGGGCTGAGCATGCACCCGCTCTGGCAAGCGGACATAGAGGGCGCTTCCGGCCGGCGCCGCGGGTGAGGGCTGGGGGACGACAGGCTGGGGTTGGGCT
The DNA here is from genome assembly GCF_000817775.3 of Lyngbya confervoides BDU141951. Classification (GTDB taxonomy): domain Bacteria; phylum Cyanobacteriota; class Cyanobacteriia; order Thermosynechococcales; family Thermosynechococcaceae; genus Lyngbya; species Lyngbya confervoides. Next base: position 14,418 of record NZ_JTHE03000066.1, on the reverse strand, counting down.
GCCTCCGGCCAGGGAGCGGCGGCCTGCACCCGGTGCCAGCTTTCTAAGGACGGGGTTGCGGACCCCAGAATCAGGGGACAGTTTGCCAGCTGAGCGCGCCAGTGGGCGACGGTGCGGGCGTGGTAGCAGGGGGCCGGAGATTCTTGCTTATATCCCCCATCATGCTCCTCGTCCAGAATAATGAGTCCTAAATTCCCCAGGGGCGCAAAGATAGCAGATCGAGTGCCCACCACCACCTGTGGATCCGATTGCAGCAGCACGCGCCAGGTATCGTAGCGCTCTCCCTCGGATAGGGCGCTGTGGTAGACCCGAACCCGCTGACCAAATCTGGCCCGAACCCGATCGCTGATCTGGGGGGTCAGACCAATTTCGGGCACCAGCAGCAGGGCCGACTGGCCGGCGGCGAGGATCGGGGCGATGGCTTGCAGGTAGACCTCAGTTTTTCCCGATCCAGTGACCCCGTGCAGGAGCACCGTGCCGAAGCCCTGCACCGACTGAATGGCCTCCAAGGCCTTCCGTTGATGGAGGGTCAGGGATTGAGGGTGGTCCGCGGCCATGAGGCTAGACTCCAGGCGCAGGGTTTCCCGATCGCTCAGGGCGATGGCGCCCTTGCGGGCCAGGGTCTGGATTAACCCAGGGCTGGCGTGGGTAGAGCCCATCAAATCCACAGCCCACAGTTCGCCGCCCCGCTGCTTTAAAAATTGCAGCACCTCTTGCTGGCGAGGGGTCAAGGAGGAGGCCAGGGGCTGCTCATGGATCAAGGTTGCAACCCGCCGCGTTTTGGGCTGGGTAGGAGACTGGGTTTGCAGGTAAACTGCCACCCGCTGATGCCGCTGCAGCTCGCGTAGGCCTGGGGCGGCACCTTTGATTTTCTTTTGAATGTGGGTCCAGCTATAGTCTCCGGTTTTGCTGCTCTTGAGGACTTGCAGGATTTGCTGCGCCAGGGGAGAGAGGGGGGCTTCCGGCCCTAAGTTCTGGGGGGGCAATAGCTTGACCCGTTTTTGGGATCGTCGCAGCAGCCCTGGGGGTAACACCACGCGGATCGTTGCCATCAAGGAGCTGTGGTAGTAGTCCGCCACGGTTTGCAGAAGGGTCCAATAGCCGGGAGGAAACAGGCTGCTGCTGGCCACCGCCTCAATGGCCCGCACCTGGCCAGGATCGAGATCCCGAGGCAGATCCGGGGTGAGGCGTAGGGCGATCGCCCCCACCTGCTGGCGCCCCAAGGGCACCGTCAAAATATCTCCCACGGCGATGGTGTGGCCCGTGGGGATGCGGTAGGTGAGCACCTGCGGACTGCCGGGGCAATCCACCAGGGCTTCTACATAGCAGGGATCGCAATGGCGATCGGGTTGGGGCGAAGCGGAGAGTTCAGATCCGGACATAGCAAGGCAGGCAGCGAGGGAACCTGAGGGGTTCCCCCAGTCGATTGGAATCTTTGGGGTTGCAGGCTGAATTTAATTCATAAATTTAATCCTTGGGCCATTGTGCTCCGGGGCGGTTCCGGGATGTGTCATCATGATGCATGGATTATTCGGCAGTTTCGAACTCACTTCAGACGGTCGATGATTTCTGTTGCACAATCGTGTAGGAACTAAGTTGAAGCAATGAAGATTGGCGATCGCGTCCGGGTCCGAACCTCCGTTATTGTGTACCACCATCCTGAGCACCGCAACCAGCCCTTCGACATTCAGGGCATGGAGGGAGAGATTACCGCAATTTTAAGCGATTGGGAAGGCCGCGTGATTAGCCCAAACTATCCCTTTCAGATCAAGTTTGATAAAAAGTTTCGCACCCATCTGGGTGAGCAAGAGTTAGAACTGGCCTAACCCCGGTGGTCCCCGCGGATGGTCAAGACATCGATCGGGGACGGCGGAAGCGCGATCCGCAGCTGGGACCTGATCGGAAGCTGGAATGTCCGCCACGGGTTGCAGGATCAAGCCACTGGGCCATCCTCTGAGTTCTCCATCGCCAGGTCTGGCATCCCCAAGCTCAGAGGGGGTCGCTGCGCCACATCCCCGACATCCCCCTCCGCCTTGGGGCCCTCTAGAGCCAGCCCCGCAGCCTATAGATAGCCCAGCCCACATATTCCTTGAGCGCGCGAGTGGTTCGGTCCAGGGCCAGGGAATCGGGCAGCAAATCCAGCAGCTGCTCCTGAAACTGCTTTTTAGGTCGCTGGGTTTCCACTAAAAAATCCGTGGGGGCTGGGATGACCGTCATACCCTGTTTGAGAAAGATGGCCTTAGCTCGGGGCATGTGGGAGGCGGAGGTGACCAGAAGCAGCTTGCCGCGAATTCCGCTGCGCTGCAGCAATTCCCGAACGTTCCGCGCATTTTCATAGGTATTGAGGGAGTCCGGTTCGAGGATGACCGCCTCAGTGGGAACGCCCATGGTTGCCATCAGGGTTTGCATATCAATGGCTTCAGCCTGACCGCCGCCTTTCCAGGCAATGCGCCCGCCACTGAGGATGACCTTGGGGGCCCGACCCTCCCGATAAAGCCTGGCGGCATAGAGAATGCGATCGCCCGCCTCATTCACCTCGGGGCCCTGACGAGGGGGAGTGGGGGGATAGGTACTGCCTCCTAGCACCACAATGGCGCTGGCCCTGGGGGGATTCACCAGGGGAGGATTTTGCCGCTCCAGGGAATAGAGGAGGGCCTCCGCCATCAGATTGCTGGCGCTGATGATCAGCACCGTTAGGGCCAGCACCAGGGCCACCGCAGCACGCCTCGGACGACTCCAGAAGTTTGCAATGGCAAAGATCAGCAGCAGGCTAGTGAGCCCCAGGGGATAGAGGGCTAAGGGCAGCAGTTTAGACAGAAACAGTAAAAATTCGCCCATCACCCTTAGCCCGCGCCGAGGTGGACTGCTGCCCGCCGGTGAGCCTGGGCAATGGCCAGTTCCAGAGCGGCTTTCATGCTTTGGGGATTCGCGATGCCCTTGCCGGCAATGTCAAAGGCCGTGCCGTGATCGGGAGAGGTGCGGATAAAGGGCAGTCCCAGAGTGGTGTTCACGGCCCGGTCAAAGGCCATCAGCTTGACCGGGATCAGCCCCTGGTCGTGGTAAAGCGCCAGGTAAGCATCGTGCAGCGTCCCCTCAAAGCCGCGAGATTGCCCATACCAGGCCTGACCTGGCGCCACCCACATCGTATCCGGGGGAATGAGCCCCGTTAGGGTGACCTGGGGAAACTGCTGCCCCATGGCCCTCAACCAGTCCTCCATCCATTGAACTTCCTCCTGACCCAGCTGTCCTTGTTCGCCGCTGTGGGGATTGAGACCGGCAATTGCAATCTTGGGCCGACTCAGGCCAAAGTCCTGATGGAGGGTTTCAATCAGCAACGCTAGCTTTTGGGTGAGCCCTTCTGGGGTAATTTGTTGGGGCACGGATTGCAGCGGAATGTGGGTCGTGGCCAGCAGGGTTCGCAACTGCCAATGGCTGTGAGGCGAGGTGGCCACAAACATCATCCCAAACCGCGTCACGCCAGCCCGTTCCGCGAGAAGTTCAGTTTGGCCAGGGTAACGATGCCCAGCTAAACTCCAGGCTGCCTTGGCAATGGGGCCAGTGACGACGCCAGCAACCTGGTGATCCAGGGCTAGGCTAATTGCCTGGTTGAGGCAATCAAAGCTCAACTGACCGGTGGCGGCAGTGGGCTGCCCCAGGACCATGGGTGGGGCGGCGCTTTCCACCGCGAAGCTTTCCACCTCTAATAGATTGAGGTCATCGGGATGGAGAAGGGGCGCAGGACGGCTTGGGTTCTGGGCTGTTTGCAGCTGCCCATAGGTTTGCTCAAAGCAGCGGCGATGGCCAACCACAGTGATCTGGGCTGCCAGATCGGGATCGGCTAGGGCTTTGAGAATGACCTCGGGGCCGATGCCGGCGGGATCGCCCATGGACAAAGCTAAGCGCGGAAGATCGGAGGGCATGGAATCAGGAGTAAGGACAGGAGGGCCTCAGGAGGATGAGCCGTTTGAGATCCTCTGAGATCCTCTGAAATTATCATAGAGAAAGTTACGAACCAGCGGGAGTTCTCAATTCCCAGTCATCTGCTGTAAATTTCAGTAGGATGGAGGGAAAGTAACATTTCTAAACATTCGGGTCTGCCTTGGACAAGTCAACATCAAAACCGCCGCTCCACGTCCATTCCCATGATGGTCTAGAGGGACAGGGTCACCATCACAGCGAGGAATCCCTGCGGGCTATTTTGAATCGTCTGTCTCGAATTGAGGGGCATATTCGCGGCGTGAAAACCATGATTCAGGAAAGTCGCCCCTGTCCCGAGGTTCTGATTCAGATTGCAGCGGTTCGCGGCGCGTTAGATCGCGTGGCCCGACTGATTCTAGACGAGCATTTGACCCAATGTGTGTCTCGTGCGGCCCATGCTGGCAATATTGAGGCGGAAATCGCGGAATTAAAGGCCGCGCTGGATCGCTTTTTAGATTGACGGGCAACTTCGCCGCCTTCCCGCCACATCAGTGCTCGTAGACTAAGATAGAAAAAGTTTTTTTACGCGCTTGACATCGCTATGAAAATTCAGCCGAATGAAGTGGACCGCGTGTTGATTTTTGACACCACTCTGCGGGACGGTGAGCAGTCCCCCGGTGCAACGCTGAATGTTCCTGAAAAAATCACGATTGCCAAGCAGCTTGCTCGCCTGGGGGTGGACATTATTGAGGCGGGGTTCCCCTTTGCCAGTCCGGGCGATTTTGAGGCGGTGCAGAAAATTGCTGAACAGGTGGGCACTCCCGAGGGACCCGTGATTTGCGGGTTGGCCCGCGCCACGCGCCAGGATATCACCACTGCTGCGGAGGCCCTCAAACCCGCGGCCCATCCCCGCATTCATACCTTTATTGCCACCTCCGATATTCATCTAAAGTACAAGCTCAAGAAAACGCGGGCCGAGGTGTTAGAGATCGCCGGGGAGATGGTGGCCCTGGCCCGATCCTTCACCGATGATGTGGAGTTTTCCCCGGAGGATGCGGGGCGATCGGATCCAGAGTTTTTGTATGAGATGCTGGAGCGGGCGATCGCAGCGGGTGCCACCACGGTCAATATTCCCGACACCGTGGGCTACATTACCCCCAGTGAATTTGGGGATTTAATTCGCGGCATCAAGGAAAACGTTCCCAACATTGATCAAGCCATTATTTCCGTCCATGGTCACAATGACCTGGGTCTGGCGGTGGCTAACTTCCTGGAAGCGGTAAAAAATGGGGCGCGCCAGTTGGAGTGCACCATCAACGGCATTGGTGAACGGGCCGGAAACGCGGCCCTGGAGGAGTTGGTGATGGCTCTGCATGTGCGGCGGCAGTATTACAACCCGTTCCTGGGGCGTCCGGCGGATTCAGAGACGCCCCTAACCCACATTGACAGTCGCCAAATCTACAAAACCTCTCGGCTGGTTTCGAACTTGACCGGAATGCTCGTGCAGCCCAATAAGGCCATTGTGGGGTCGAATGCCTTTGCCCATGAGTCGGGGATTCACCAGGATGGTGTCCTGAAGCATCGGCTCACCTATGAGATTATGGATGCCGAGTCCATTGGTTTGCACGAAAATCAGATTGTGCTCGGGAAGCATTCGGGTCGCAATGCCTTTCGCACTCGGCTGCGGGAGTTAGGGTTTGAGCTGTCCGAGCAGGATCTCAATAAGGCCTTTATCCGGTTTAAGGAGTTGGCGGATAAGAAAAAGGAAATCTCGGATTGGGATCTCGAAGCAATTGTCAAAGATGAAACCCAAACCCAGGAAAACACTGGATTTAAGCTGGAGCTGGTGCAGGTGTCCTGTGGCGATCACGCCCGGCCCACGGCCACGGTTACCCTGCTCACCCCTGAGGGCCAGGAGCTGACCGATGCCGCCATTGGCACTGGCCCGGTGGACGCAGTGTACAAGGCCATTAATCGCGTGGTGGATGTGCCCAATAAGCTGATTGAATTTTCGGTGCAGTCCGTGACCGCTGGCATTGATGCCATTGGAAAGGTGACCATTCGGTTGCAGTACGAAGATCGCATCTTCTCCGGCCATTCGGCCAACACCGATATTATTGTGGCCTCAGCCCAGGCCTATCTCAATGCGCTCAACCGTCTGATGGCAGCTCTTGACCAGTCTAAGTCCAGATCTGAGTTTGAGAGCCGTATCCTGGAAGAACCAGCGCGGGTGTAGTCATACGCTTCCCCGTCGCCCTCCTTGGTCAGTTAATCTTAGGGACAGCGTAAACCATGAGTGCAAAACGATTCATTATCGAAATGGGAATGGGGATTGATCAGCATGGTCAAGATCCCACGGTGGCTGCGGCCCGGGCCGTACGCGATGCCATTGGCCACAACGCCATTCCGGGGCTGTGGGAAGTGGCAGGTTTGAGTCATCCCAATGAGATGATTGTGCAGGTGGAGGTGGCGGTCCCCTTTCCCGATCAGGTGCGCGAGGCTGAGGTGCTAGCGGTGCTGCCCTTTGGCCAGAAAAGCTTGACGGTCAAGGAGGGCGGAATGGTGGTGGCCGGTAAGGCCATCCCGGAGCTACAGGATCGCAATGATGACATGTACATTGCCAATGCGGCAGTCACGATTGTGATTCCCGATTAGCGTCACTGACTAAGGGCTTCTGGGGGAAGTCCCTATGTTTTGGGGCTGGCAAAGGGCGTTCCCCAATGCCGCCAGTTTTCCTTATTAAAGGGCGATCGCCAATGCTGAATGAGCTGCTGCTCTAGGCGCTGGCGATGTCGGGTGGCCTTCGGCGCCTCAAAGCAAAACCCAATGCGCACGCTCACCGCCTGATCGTAGCGTCGATGCAGGGCGACGTAGTTGAATAAGTAGCCTTTGCAATCATGTTCCCCCTTCCAGCGCTGGTTGGACTGGCAGGTTTCTCCCACGTAGAGCAGCAGGGGAAGCTCCATATCGGTGACGAAATAGTAGGCGGCCGTGCCGGGATCCGGAAATGATCCGCGCCAGAATTCTGTGTTTTGCTGGGGCAATGAAAAGGGATCAAGCTGCTGCAGGGTGCTCCAAAGGGCGTCGGTTTCCAGGATCGATCCCTGGAGGGGCTGCGATCGATCGGCCAAAACAGTCTGCTGAAATCGATAGATGCGCTGTTTCCAGGCCTGGAGCATGGTGGCGCTGAAGGTCATCGGCGTGGATCTTGAGCCGTAAGGACGCTCCAGTTCCCGCAGGGTTGATTTGGAAAACAAAGATTGCTGCTGATACAAGAGTCCTTCTCCGCCAGGCCCACACCCAGATAATATAGACCAATTCTCCTGAGAAAAAGATGATATAAAAATTTACGGTCAGACCGGGCCTGCGGAACTTTCCCGTTGCGGGTGAGTCATAGGCCCTGGATGGAGCCCATCATGGCTGGCAATGCTCGTTAGACTGAAACTATTAGACTGAGGCTATTAGATTGAGTCGACTAGACTGAGGCTACAGGCCATGTTCTCTCCTCACCGCCATGGCGCGACTCAAATTTTTACCCTAGACAGAGGAGCTCTCTGATGAAACGACGAACAACACAATGGAAAGCCACCTTAGCGCTGCTCCTGACGCTGGGGCTGGGGACCGGGCCGATGATCCCCTTACTAACGGCAGGACCGGCAACGGCCCAAATTTTCCGTCGAGGCGGCAGTAGCAATGATACGCGCACCTTCCGAGTCGTTCGCGGCACCCGAATTCCGGCGGAATACCGGGATGGTGAAACCAATAAGATTTTAGTGTCCCCCCGAGAAACCCTGGATTTAACCCTGGAAACCAAGGCCCCGGTGCGATCCACCCAGGGCACGGTGATTATTCCCGCCGGTAGTCGCATCGAGGGCCAGCTAGAGCCATACCAGGACGGCGTCCGCTTTGTGGCCGATCGCCTTATTTTAGAGGACGGGACTTCGGAAGACCTGGATGCCACCTCCCGCGTCATTAGCCGTCGGGAAAACCTGGAGGGACGCAGCCGAGACGATTCTATCTGGCAAGGAGCCCTGGTGGGCGGTGCCGCAGCCACCGTTATTTCTGCCATCGTGACGGATGTGGGAATTGCAAAAACACTGGCCGGAGCTGGAGCCGGGGCGCTAGCCGGTTGGCTCATTGGGCGCGATCGCAACCAGAGTAAGGAAGTGGTGCTGGTCTATCCCGATACGGATCTAGATCTGACCGTCAATGAAACCTTTTTGCTGCGGCGGCGCTATGCCAGTCAGTTTAACTAGGGGGAGTCGCCTGCCAGTCTAGCGCGCCTAGGCTTTTCCTCCCTGGAGACCGTTGGTAACCCAGCTTGATCCCAGAACCAGCCCGCCCCGGTGCGGGCTTTTTCATGGCCTGGGGACCGGGTCGGCTCCAGGATGAAATGTGTTAACATTCCTTAATATGAGATGGTTTTAGGATAGTTCTGGAGGTCGTGATGGTTGCACTGAGCGAACAGCAAGCTTCTGCCCAAAAGCGGTTAACCCTGGAAACGGCTGAAATAGCGGAGGACACCACGGTCTTGCGATCCCTGGATTGGGACCGCGATCGCTTTGATATTGAATTCGGCCTCCAAAATGGAACCACCTACAACTCCTTCCTGATTCGCGGCGATAAGGTGGCCTTGATTGACACCTCCCATGAAAAGTTTGAGCAGCTGTACTTGCAGACCCTGCAGGGCCTGATTGACCCCAGCATCCTTGACTACATCATCATTAGTCACACGGAGCCGGATCATAGCGGCTTGGTGCGCAAGGTTTTGGCCCTAGCGCCCCAGGCGACGGTGGTGGGAGCTAAGGTGGCCCTGCAGTTTTTAGATGATCTGGTCCATCACCCCTACGAAAAGCAGGTGGTCAAAAATGGGGACCAGCTGGATCTCGGAGATGGTCATGTCTTGGAGTTTGTGAGTGCGCCCAATCTACACTGGCCCGACACCATGTTCACCTACGATCGGCGCACGCAGATTTTGTACACCTGTGATGCCTTTGGGATGCACTACTGTAGCCAAGAGACCTTTGACCAGGAGTTTGCCAAGCTGGAGCCAGATTTCCGTTTTTACTATGAATGCCTCATGGCTCCCAACTCCCGATCGGTTCTGTCGGCGATGAAGCGCATGTCGGCCCTGGGTGACATTCAGATCATTGCTACGGGGCATGGGCCAATCTTGAAGCACCATATTCCCCAGTGGCTGAATCTGTACGAAACCTGGAGTCAGGCAAAATCCAAGGCAGAAACCCTGGCGGCGGTGTTCTACGTGTCTGACTATGGCTACAGCGATCGCATCAGTCAGGCCGTGGCCCACGGGATTACCAAAACCGAAGTGGGGGTGGAGATGATGGATCTCAAATCCGCGGATGTTCACGATATTCAGGAACTGGTCAGCCGCGCCAAGGGCCTGGTGATCACCATGCCGCCTGTATCGGGACCCATTGCGGCCCAATGTCGCTCGGCGGTGGGCACGATCCTAGCTTCGGTCACAAACAAGCAGGCCATTGGGTTTGTGGAGTCCTATGGTGGAGATGATGAACCCATAGATCCGCTACTCAATAAGTTTCGGGAGCTTGGGCTCAAGGATGGCTTTGATCCCATTCGCATCAAGCTCAGTCCCACCGATGTGATCTATCAGCTTTGCGAGGAAGCAGGGACTGACTTTGGTCAGATGCTGGGCATGAAGCAGAAGATTCAAAAGGCAAAGGCCCAGGATAACCAATTGCAAAAGGCGCTGGGACGCCTGTCGGGGGGTCTTTATATCCTCACGGCTCAAAAGGGCGATGTGAAGGGGGCCATGCTGGCCTCCTGGGTGGCCCAGGCCAGCTTTGAGCCCCTAGGGTTTACGGTGGCGGTGGCCAAGGACCGCGCCATTGAATCGTTGATGCAGGTGGGCGATCGCTTTGCGCTGAACGTGCTGGAGGAGGGGAAGCATCTGCCCCTGATGAAGCATTTTCTCAAGCGGTTTCCTCCCGGTGCCGATCGTTTTGAGGGGGTCAACACCCAACGGGCAACCCACGGATCGCCGGTGCTCGCGGATGCTCTGGCCTATATGGAGTGTCGGGTGACAAGCCGGATGGAATGCAGCGATCACTGGCTGGTCTATAGTCAGGTGGAGGAGGGGCGCGTCTCTAATCCCAATGGTCAAACTGCGGTGCATCATCGCAAGGTGGGATCTTACTATTAAGGTCGCTGATATTAGGGCGGCTTATATTAAGACTGCTTATGGTCGTGGCCAGGGCTTCCAAGCCATCGGGCCATCTGATTGTGTCATGATGAACCCAGAAGATAGCGCTGCTTCTTTGCTGCCTGTGATGATCTCCTGCAAGTCTGATGGAAAACTCCCCTGCCATTGATATTCAAGTTGTCCCCATTGGTCCCGATACGCTAACCCTGCGATCGCGGAGCTGGAGTCGTCTGAAGTTTGAGATTGAATACGGCTTGCAGCGCGGCACCACGGCCAATTCCTATTTGATTTCCGGCAGCAATCGCACTGCCTTGATCGATCCGCCTGGGGCCAAGTTTAAGGAGACGTTTTTAGAGGCGCTACAGGCGCGGGTCAGCCTTTCCCAGCTGGACTATGTCATTTTGGGCCATGTGAATCCGAACCGGGCTGAAACCCTGATGGCCTTGCTGGATTTGGCGCCTAAGGTGACCCTAGTGTGCTCGAACCCCGCTGCTCAAATTCTTCCGGACCTGCTGCCGGGCTATGATCCGCGTCTGAAGGTGATGCGCGGGGAAGATGCCCTGGTCCTGGGCCGACTGCACATTTTGCAGTTTATTCCCACTCCCAATCCGCGCTGGCCCGACAGTCTATGCACCTATGATCTGTCGAGTCAGATCCTGTTTACGGACAAGTACTTTGGTGCCCATGTCTGCGGAGACCAGGTGTTTGACGAAGGCTTTCCCGTTTTTGAGGAGGATCGCCGCTACTATTTTGACTGTGTCCTGGCGCCCTATGCGAGTCAGGTGGAAAAGCATCTGGAGAAGTTTAGTGATTTTCCAGCCCAGTTTATGGCCCCGGCCCATGGCCCGATGCTGCGCTATGGCCTCACGGATCTGGTGCACAACTATCAAAGCTGGTGCCAGCAGCAAAAGGAGAAGGATTTATCGGTGGCGCTTCTCTATGCTTCGGCCTATGGAAATACCACCACGCTGGCCCAGGCGATCGCTCGCGGGATCAATAAGGCGGGGCTGCAGGTTACGGCCATTAATTGCGAGAATGCGGACACCGAGGAAATGGCAGCGGTCATTGAGCATTCGGACGGGTTTGTGATTGGATCTCCCACCTTGGGGGGGCATGCGCCTACTCAGATTCAATCGGCCCTGGGCACGATTCTCTCCACTGCCACGAAGGTGAAGCTGGCGGGGGTATTTGGGTCCTACGGCTGGAGTGGTGAGGCCATTGACCTGTTAGAGGGCAAGCTCAGGGATGCTGGCTTTCAGTTTGGCTTTGACACCATCCGGGTCAAGTTTAAACCCGATGAGGTGACCTTGAAGCATTGCGAGGAGGCCGGGACAGACTTTGCCCAAGCCCTGAAGCGGCTGAAAAAGGTGCGTCAATATCGCCAGCGATCGCAGCCCGAAAGCCAGGTCGATCGCACAGCCCAAGCGGTGGGGCGAATTGTGGGTTCCCTTTGTATTGTGACGGCTCGCGAAGAGTCCGTTTCCAGCGCGATGCTGGCTTCCTGGGTGTCCCAGGCCACCTTTGACCCGCCAGGGATTACCGTGGCGGTGGCCAAGGATCGCGCCGTGGAGTCTCTGCTGCATCCTGAGGGCTGGTTTGTGTTGAATGTGCTTTCCCAGGATAACCATCTGGATTTGATGAAGCATTTCCTCAAGCCCTTTCGGCCAGGGGAGGATCGCTTCGAGGGGGTAGACACCCTGGAGACGGCATGCCAGGGGATTGCCTTGGCGCAGGCCCTGTCTTACCTGGATTGTAAAGTCGTCAGCCGGATGGACTGCGGTGACCATTGGGTGGTCTACGCCCAGGTGGATCACGGGGAGGTACTCGACCAGGACGGGTTAACGGCGGTTCACCAGCGCAAGTCTGGGAAAAATTATTAGGGCACACTTTAAACCCCTGGAGTCAGGGCATCAGGGTCGCAGTCTTGGCTGGGCGAGTCCATTGACCTGCAACTCCTATTTCAACTTCTCCCGCGCTGCTTTTTTGGCGGGCACATCAGGTTTAGGCCGGTTGCAGGATCCCCTTGTCCTTGACCTTACGCCATGGCTTCCCTCCGCAACACCCATTCATGCAACAACGCCCTCCATGACTCAAACCATCGTTGGAAACTGCCAAAAGATATAAGGCAGCGATCGAAACATTCTGAGTAGGCCTAATCAAAAAGGGGCTGAGTCTCTCCACTCGCCCCCATCTATTGAACCTTTGAATTCCAACGCTCATCAAGGAAGACTCAGAGAGTGTTTGCAAATAAGCATTAAGAAAGGTTGCTTTTAGTTCAGGATGTGTGTTCTTGAGAAAGTAGAGTTTTCTGCTGCATCATCATGGCTAAACAACAACGTTACGGGAGTGATTTGTCTGACCAAGAATGGGAACGGATCAAGCCACTACTACCGCCAGATAAAACGGTAGGACGCTGGCGTACTAGTAATCTCAGGGATATTCTAGATGCCATATTCTATCGGGCTGACAACGGTATAAAATGGCGCAACTTACCCAAGGATTTTCCCCCATGGCAAACGGTTTATGGCTATTTTCGACTCTGGGTTCGCCTCGGTGTCTGGGAACAGATCAATGAAGCGCTGGTGCGTCAGGTGAGAGTGAATGAAGGTAGAGAAGAAGAACCTAGCTTAGCAATTACCGATAGTCAGTCGATGAAGCTGGGTGAAAAAGGGGGGCAGAAATTGGGGTTGATGGATTCAAGAAGGTAAAAGGCCGAAAACGTCATATCGCCGTAGGTGTTTTGGGGTTAGTTCTCAAATGTCATGTGAGTGCTGCCAATCAAGCAGATGTGAAAGCAGCACCTTGGGTTTTGCTTTGGGTGGTGGAACAGTATGAGCGACTTGAGAAGATTCTTGCAGACCAAGGATATCGGGGTAATTTTGGCGCGGACTTAGAGGCGATTGATGGCGTTGTGCTTGAAATCGCACGACACGAGGGGCAAGGATTTATCGTCGAAGCAAAGCGTTGGATTGTAGAACGACGTGGGCTTGGTTAGACAATGCACGGAGCTTAACCCGAGATTATGAACGCTTACCCGAGAATCATGCAGGCAGGGTCTACATTGTGATGATTCGTCTCATGTTAAAACGGCTCGAGAAAAACCGGAAGACATGGCAAGGAAAAATGGCTTAATGCTATTTACTTACATTTCTCGGCAGCTTCAGGAACAATGCGAGGCGGCGGGGGAGGTGATGTCGGAAATTCATCAAATTATAAATGGATGAAGTTTGTAGTGTGGCTCTTGTCTAGGCTCTTATCTCCTACACCCTGCGCCTATGCTTGAGAGGAGAGGACCTGCCTAAAGGTGAGCTTTTTTATGGAAGCGGCAGTTCAGCCAGGAGCTTTTGGGTATCCTGGATGAGGGTTTCGCCCCAGGGGTGTGACCAAGATTTGATGTTATATTTTTGCAAAGCTGAAGCCATATTGATTGATTTTTGACCAGAATTGTTGCCAACGCCCGTGAGAATAACTCAATGTCCGTAGACTCAACACAATGGCAGCCCCCTGCTCCTTCCATTTCATGCCAGCCGCACATAAGCGGGCTTTGATAATCACTTTACAGCCCGACTCGGTGACCCCCGAACCGATGGGTAGATGATTGGCAAGTGCTTCAGCATAGTGCATTTGATGATGGTGATTTTGAAAGTAAGTAATCGCCTCTTGCAAACTATCACGGCTCGCCTGAGGTCTGCGATGGGCAGATGGAATCGCTTCCATCTCAGTTAACAGTTGTTTGGCTGCACCGACTTCATGCTTGAGCGTATGACAATGCTCGTTCATCCAGGTTTTTTGAGCCGCAACACTACGGGGACAAAGCACTTTAGCAACCCGATCTAAATACTGGGTGGCATGATAGAAATCTAAGACTTGCGTATCAGTCAAAGGCTCTAGAAACGTCCAATTCTCTGGTGCTCCATCGGCCAAGCCTTGATAATGGGCATCGGGATACAGGCGTTTGACTTGTTCTACTTCGCGCTCCATGCGTTCAAGAAACGTGGCTCGTCCATATTCAGGGCTGGCTGCGACATAGGTCGTGTGTTGACGTTCTCCCATCTCGTCATACAAACTAATCGTGCCCACCATTGCTTGCCGGAATCCGCCCTCACACAACAGCATACAGGTGCCATCGATGCCAATACTCACTGTTGCCACGGGGGAGGGCAACTTCGGAGTTTGATAGTGCCAGTCTTCTTCTTTGAGTAAGGCAATATTCCCCACCGCTTCTGCCAGAGTTTGCACAAAGGAGCGATGCACGACCCGTCCGTGATTCTCAATCAAGTCTTCGACTAATCGAGGACTACTCATCTCCGCATACT
>NZ_JTHE03000065.1 GCF_000817775.3 Lyngbya confervoides BDU141951 | reverse complement strand
ATCGCTATGGTCACAATCGACACTAGACTATGGTGTTGGGTTCGTTCCACGCGCGGATCCGGCAGGTGCTGAAAATGCTGGAGGACACTCCGTCTTAAAATCTTAGCCTCTCGGACCTGCTGAGGGCTCGGCTCCCGTTGACCAAAGCCTTGGGCCATGGGGTCTCTCCACGCTGATGAGGGGTACGCTTTCTCATTAACCCCGCTTTACGGCTCTCCCGCTGTCTCAATCACAACTTATACTCAGCCATCTATCTTTTGCATTCTGTCAAGTACGATTTATACCAAATTAGATGCGATTACCCTGCCTCCTGAGCCTGGATCAAATCGCCGATATCCACCTGGTCGGATTAAAAATTAATGTCACTGAAACAATCTGACTCATATGGTCAGTCTGAATTTCAATCGCAGATCTATTGCTGCTCTGTAGAATAAGTTTTGTCAACCAACCAGCACGATAGGAGTGTATGCATCGCTTACGATATTGGCTTCCTTCCTCATGCAAGAGAGCGTCTATTTTGGATTCTGGTAATAAGTTTTGCCAGGGACGCGCCACACTGTCGAATAGACATTGCTTGAGAATCTCACTTTGATTTGGCATCGTAAAGGTGGCCAGGGTGTTCAAACGCTATTACACCCTTTTCCTCATTCTTATGTCAGTGACATTGGATCTAGCTCAAAATTGAAAATCTACATGGGGTTGCAGTTGCTCAATTTCCTGATTGATCCAGTCTAAAAACAATGTGGAGACAATCTGGTTGCGCACTTCTGCCGTGAGGGAAGGCTCGAAAATTTCATGAACCTGCACCAAATGCACTCCCAGGGATGAAACAATCGGCTTTAAAATCTGATGGGCCTGGGCTGAGAAGACGGCAGAGGAGACCTCAGGCCTCAGGCTAAATCGGCTCTGACGGCCTCGATAGCCGCCCATATGGCGCAGATCCGGGTCTTGAATATGGGCTTGGGCGACCTCAAAAAATGAGATTTCCTGTTCTTGAAGGCTAAAAAACAATTCTAGGGCCAGATCAAGATCGTTAATCAGCACCTCAGACAGGGTGGCCTCATAATAATCTAGCTGATGTTCCGCAAAATAGGCCTCAACGCGATCGCCAAAGAGATGCTGCGCTAGCTTGGTTGAAAGCACATTTCCCGCGGCCAGTTGCTCAAACTGATCCACCGAGAGATGATGTTTCTTCAGCCAGGCATAGGTGTCTTCAGCCTTTTGGAGCTTTTCTGCAAGCCGAATGTGGTCAGCGGCTTCTTGCAATTCTGCATCGCTCACGCTGATATTGAGCGCCTGGGCCTGATCCGTAATGATCTTGCGGGTGAGGATTCCCGTGATCAGACCCGGAATTTGGCAAGAGAGCTGCGCTTCCTCCATCAGATCCGAGGCTTGAATGTTTAAAAGTTGAGCAATCATGGGTGGTATTTCAAAATAAGGGTTAACAGTTCAGAACGGTAGACAAAGACCGGGGGGGCCTAGAGGGGGAGCCCTCCCCGTTGAAGCTTCTTCACGGGATCAATGATGAAATCTAGGATCCGGCGCTGTCGCAAGATGACCTCCGCCGATGCGGTTTGGCCAGGGGTTAGGGCAATACAGTCGGACTGAGTGGGAATACAGGTCTGCGCTAAGGTGATTTCCAAATCAAAGGTGGCCAGCTGACCGGCACTCGCCTCAACGACCTTAGCGGTGGGAGAAATCTGGCTCACGGTTCCAGGCACAACGCCGTAGTCCTGGAAGGGATAGGCGTCGAACTTGAGCTTGACAGGCATCCCCAGTCGCAGTGAACCGCTTTCCGCCGTTGCCATTTGCGCCTTGAGGATCATTGGCGCCTGGGCTTGTCCAATCTCAGCTACCCTGGCCCCCGGCTGAAGGACTGCCGCTGCTTTGTTGATCGGGAGGTCAAAAATGACGCCTGCAACAGGCGATTTGAGCTGGTGCTGCGATAGCTGATATTCCAGACTTTTGACCCTTGCCTGCTGCTGTTGCAGATCCCCGGTGAGGGCAGTAATTTGGGAATCAATATTTTTCAGCTGTTCTTGGCTTTTGAGGAGGGAGAGTTGACCGGCATGGACCAGGGTTTGGTAACTTTCCTGCTGTTCTGTGAGTCCTAGTCGGGACTGGTCAATATTGGACTGGGCCTGGTGAACCAGAGTTTGGTAGCGTCGCTGTTCCTCGGCATAGCGTAACTGAGCTTGCCGAAGATGAGCCTCTGCCTCCGTGAGCACCTGGCGACTGTTGGCAACCGCCTTTTCCTTATCGACTACCTGCACCTGGGGGATAACGCCTTGTTGCGAAAGCCGACGAAAGCGGGTTTCTTCCTTGAGATCTTGATTGAGCTGCTGTCGGGCCAGATCCACAGCCTGTTCTCGGGATTCAATATCGGCCTTCGCTTGATCAATGGGGGACCGCTTTTCTATGGTTTGAAGTTCGTAGCTGCGCTGATGATCTTGAACCGATTGCTGGGCCTGCTGGATTTGAGCTTGCTTTTCCAGAAGCTGGGCTTTATTCTGCTGCTCCTGGGTATTCACGGCCAAAACTAGCTCATGCTTCATTAAATTGAGCTGGTTCACCTGGGTTTGGAGGCTGCTAACCTTCGTTTGAGCCTGTTGTAAATCCCGTCGCACCAATTCTGAATCAAGCTCTAGCAAGATCTGCCCCTGGGAGACCGTGTCGCCCTCTTGGACTGCAATTTTGGTGACCGATCCACCCAGGGGCGTATCCAGCTTCCAGGTTTGGCCATTGGGTTCTAGGCGACCGCGAGCGCTGCCAGTTTCATCGACCTTCGAGAAGGTTGCCCAGGGCAGAACAATAGCAGCAAAGATAAGCAGCAGATAGAGTAATCCCTTTGTCCAGGGTTGGGGATGACGATCTACGAGATCTTGGGTGAGGGAAGACCAGTCTGATTCTGTTTCGTAGGTGATCAGTTCACGGCTATCTGAGGTGGTTATGTCCAGGGGATCTAGCGTCTCAAGGGTCTCCTTCGGGATGGATGGCTTATTTTGCCCGATGCTGTCCAGTAAACCCGGTGCAAACTGCAAGTATCCACTATGAATGCAGCGAATGGCCTGGGCTAGGTCAGAGGGGGGCGTTGACTTCAGGAGGTATCCCTTGGCGCCAGCTAGCAGCGCGCCGTTGATCGAGTCATGGTCTTGATGGCTGCTCAGGATAAGAACCTTGGTGTGGGCGCAGCGATCGCGGATCAGTCGTGTTGCCGTCAACCCGTCCATTCTCGGCATTTCAATATCTATGATGGCAATGTCGGGCTGATGGGCGCTCACCTGATCCAGGCAGTCTTGTCCGTCTGCGGCATTGGCAATTATTTCTAAATCCTGCTCTAGCTTGAGAGAATGTTCCAGTTGGCGACGAATTGAGACTTGATCATCGGCCAGTAATATGCGAATCATTGCGTGATCCTCTTGGTCCAAATAGAGGCGGTTTACCTGGGGGATATCAAGGGGAAGGCGTTGCTTAGACAGCAGCAAGCTGCTGCTGCTGAAGAAAATAATATTGGCCCCGTCGCTCCATCAGCTCTTGGTGGTTTCCTTGCTCTAGGAGAATGCCACGGTCTAAGACTAAAATGACATCTGCATTTTGAATGGTGGAGAGGCGATGGGCAATGATAAAAGTGGTGCGATTGTTAAGAATTTGGGTCAAGTTTGCCTGAATAATGCGTTCTGATTCTGTGTCCAGGTGGCTTGTGGCTTCATCGAAAATGAGCAGACGGGGATTGCCCACCAGGGCACGGGCGATGGCCAGCCGCTGCCGCTGACCGCCTGAGAGCATTCCACCCCCTTCACCAATTTGGGTTTCATAGCCCATGGGCAGATCCTTGATAAATTCATGGGCACCTGCCTGCTTAGCCGCTTCCATGACGGCTTCTAACGGAGCTTCAGGGTGGCCGAGACTGATATTGTCGCGGATGGTGCCGCCAAACATAAAGGTGTCTTGATCCACCACGCCAATTTGCTGCCGCAGCGATCGCAGGGAAACGCTATTGAGATCGTAGCCATCAAGGGTGATGCTGCCCTCTGAACAAGGATACAGTCCTAGAATGAGCTTGGATAACGTAGTTTTGCCGGACCCGCTGCGTCCCACGAGGGCAACGGTCTGCCCTGCCTGGACTGAAAAGCTAAGATTTTCTAGAATATTTATCTCTGCTTCCGGGTGGTAGCGGAAGGAAACCTGACGGAACTCAAGATTGCCTTGAATGGGTGGCAGGCTTTGCTTCATTCTTCGATCTAAGTCCTCCTCCGGTTCAGCGTCAATCACATCATTGATGCGCTCCACGGCAATGACTACCTCTTGCAGCTCGTTCCAGAGTACCGTGAGTCGCTGAAAAGGACTAATGACGTGGCCTAGCAGCATGTTAAAGGCAACCAGTTGACCAATAGTGAGCTGGTTTTGGATCACCTGCCAGGCGCCGAACCAGAGCAGCACTGTCGTCATCACTGATTCAATGGTGGCGCTAAAAATTTGGAGCGTATTGCCCGTGATCTGTCCAGAGAAGTTTTTTTGCAGAGCCTGCCCAAATAGGTTTTCCCAATGCCAGCGAATAGATTGCTCCACTGCCATGGCTTTTACGGTGCGAATTCCCGTAAGCGATTGAATGAGATAGCCGGTTTCTTCCGCATGGGCTGAAAAGATCTCCCGCGAAATCTTTTGCAGGAAGGGTGTTGCAATTAAGGCTAGCAGGATAAACGGCGGTGCAATGGCCAGGGTGATGAGTGCGAGCTTCCAGCTATACCAGAACATCAGTCCCAGATAGATAAACACCGTGAGTAAATCCAAAATGATCGAAAGGCCCTCTCCAGTCAAAAAAGACTGGATTTTACGGTTTTCTTGAATTCGGGAAATGATATCTCCCACGTAGCGGGATTCAAAAAATCGCAGTGGCAGTCGAAAGGTGTGGCTGATGAAGCCCACAATTAACGCTAAATCAATCCGGTTGGCCGTATGGTCTAAAAAGTACTGACGAAGACCGTTCATGGCTACCCGGAACAGGCCGAAAATAAGCAGGCCCAGCCCGACGGTGGTGAGGGTGAGCTGGCTTTGCTGCACCACCACCCGATCAAACAGAAGTTGAGTCAATAGGGGCGTCAATAAACCAAAGACTTGAATCAGGACTGAAGCCGCAAAGATTTCCGCCAGCACCAGACGATGGGGCTTAATAAGCTCGTAGAACTGCCAGAAACTAGAGGTGGCTTCTTCAGTATGCTTTAGAAGTGCAGAGGGAGAAATCAGCAGTGTGAATCCAGTCCACCCGGCCTTGAACTCAGCATGGGAGAGCGATCGCTGCCCCACGGCCGGATCGCAGATGGTCACCCGCCGCCGGGTGATGGCATAGACCACAATATAGTGATTTCCTTGCCAGTGGGCAATCGCCGGCAGTTTCTGCTGTGCAAGGCTCTTGAGTCCTGCCTTGACCGGTCGGGTTGTAAAACCCAGAGTCTCAGCCGCTGCTGCTAAACCGCGTAGCGATGATCCATTGCGATCAACGTTCGCGAGATCGCGAATGCGGTTAATGCTGAGATTCTTGCCCCAATAGCGGCCAATCATGACCAAACAGGCCGCGCCACAGTCAGAATTACTCTGCTGTAAATAGGTGGGATAGCGTTTGGTGGCACCGCTCCAAAGCTGCGATAGCTTAACCGTGGGTCGAGGAAAGTAGGCTTTACTAATTCTGGGGCCAGGAGAAGGGGCGGGAGCGGGGGCGGTTGGGGATTGACTCACGCGGGAGTAGCGAGGTAGGGAACCGGTGGCCGTGGGCGCCACGATGGAGGGAGGATCCACAGACGGTGCCTGCTTAGCAAGGGTAGCTGCTTCTGCCTGCGCACGATCCACCAGGAAAGCCTGCAGATCGGGTGCTGTCGTCAGGATCGGTAGCCAAGCTGCCTGCGGAATAAAGCAAAGTTGCAGCTTCAAAGAGGCGCGAGCGCTGTACTGTTGCCAGGATTTTGTCTCCAACAGGGAGGCTTCCCCAAAGGTTTCCCCTGCCTCGACGCTCCTGATCAGATTATTGTATGGGTCTAAAAGCCTGGCTTTTCCCGCTAATACCAGGAAGAGTCCAGCTTGATTGCCAGAGCTTTCCCAGAAGGGTTTACTGCTAGGCGGGGTTAAAATTTGGCATTGATGGAGCAGTTGCCGTCGCTGCGTCTCGGTCAGCACAGGGGCAAAGACTAAGGCCAGCAGTTCAGCGGCAAGCTGCTTGGGATTGCTGAGTTGAGAAGAAGTAGGAGATGTCATTGTCGAGCCAGTTGGGTTGCTTGGAGATCAAAGGTTGATGTCCCCTAGATAGGCAGACCCCCTTATTGAATCCCGATCCTGTTTGGAGAAGGTACGGCATCTGAACGAATGTCTTGGATGGCAATTCGATGGGATGTTTGAGGGGACTTGGCGAGGGGCAGCGAAGAGAGTGATTGTCGAGTAGAAAGTCCCATTTTTTTAAGCAGGCTATTGATGTAGCGATTGCTCACCTTAATGCCCAGTTCCTGATGCAAATGTTTGCTCAGCCACTGTCCGGTCCAGCGGCTGAAGGGATAGCCGACTTCGCGAGGACTTTGACAGACCAACTCCTTTAACCGGTCTAGAAAGGCCTGATCCACCTGCCTGGGACGGCCCACCGATTGCTGATTCCAGAGGTGAGCATTTCCAGTGCGGGCCATCCCAATCCAGTATCGGGCGGTCACGGCTGAGCATCCCAACTCACGGCAGATCTGAGTTTGGGTTTGGCCAGTATCGGCACGTAGCATAATGTCAATACGCTGGCGAAGCATCTGGTTGGTCACCTGAGGGAGCTCTTTTTCCAAGAGCTTCCGTTGAAAGGAAGTGAGTAATGGATCACGGATCTTCTTCATCACAAGTCCCCTGCTGAAGGTAATAATCCAACAATAAAGAAAAAAGGATGTACTATCCGTGACAATTCTCGGAGAAACAGGTGCAGAGTATCACTAGCTAGTTGTAACGACCATCACAGATCGGCTGTGATGCAGCAGGAAACGATAGGAGAGTTGGGGGATGGGCGATCGCAACTCTCAGCCTTGATCAAACCAGTTTGTCCCATTGATATCAAGGGTTTTAGGCGTTCTTTAAAGTTCTAAATGGGCGGGCTGAGAGACTCTGAGGAAGAGCCCATAATCCAGGAATAAATTGCAACTATTTATTCCACAAAGACTCTTGAGAAGGCTAGTCATTGCCATAGGGAGGACGCTAGTATCAATTCAAGTTGCCCTTTGCAGGGCCCATACAACTCTTACAACTCACAGGAGAATAATCCATGTCTAAAATTCAAGTGAATGATCTCAATAATTCCGGTGCTGATCTATTCGAAGATTCAGAAAGCTATATGAATGATCTAGAGCGGGATAGCTTAGGGGCTGTGGGTGCAGGTTTGATGTTATCACCTGCGCCGTCCCTGGGGCCTTCTATTATTGTGATTACGCGTACTAGTATTCCAACGTTGACGAATCCTACGCTGACAAACTCGACCGTTATTACAAAGACCAGTATTTCACCGGTAACACTCTAAGGATCTATCGAGCATACCTGCTACTCAGTAACTGTCGGGGTGAATTGACCGTCACTCTGAGGGTTACTGAGTCATGGTTACTGAGTCATGGTTGCTGAGTCACGGTTACTGAGTCACGGTTACTGAATCAGCATTTAGTTAGTCTAGGCAAAGTGTTCAAGGGTTCGAAGCCGCTGACTTCTGAAGAACCCTTGATGCTTGCCGTCACATGTATTGCTGGAGAAGGAGATGAGCCAATTTGCGCTTGCTATGGAGCATTCAACGCCGAATGCTCACGGAGAATCACAACGGACGGTGAGGGATGCTCCCCGTGAAGAGTCTTTAGACATAACAGAAAATATAACAGAAGAGATAATAGAGATAACTCCATCTAGCCGTCCCCGGCTGCGGGGTGTCTTAAACTTGTATGGGGATCAAATTCTCTGCTTTAAAAATGGGGTGACCTATCCGCTCCATGAGTTATCGATTCCTACCCGTCGTTTCATCAAGCTGCTGATTTGTCTAGAGGGAACCTCCTCCGTTCAAGAACTTGAGGATAACTTCTTCCCCGATCAGCCCGGTGCCCTAATCACGCTCTTGCGCCAGCTTGCCTTGCTAGGATTAGTGGAGTTGATCAAGGATGAGAGGCCGAAGGATTCAGCTCAATCGTTGCTGGTTCGGCTTCAACAGCAGATGGCGAAAATTCCGCTTTCAAAGCAGATCGAGTCAATTCTTAGGCGATCGCCTCAGCAGCAGCAAGCCATTGTTCAGGGCTGCATTTTGCAGCATTTGCATCTTGTGGCTCTGCAGTCTGAGTTTGTTTATCCTCTTCTAGGGCAATCGGGCAACGATGCCTGGAAAGAATATATGCAGCGGCTCTATCTCCATTTTGTTCAGCAGATGCCGATGATTCGGGCTAGTTTAGCGGATTTTAATTTACAACCGGAAGCGTTACACAACAATCTACCGCTTCCCTACACCAGCGCCATACAAAACAACTTGATTTATAGCGCCTCAGCTCACTCCATCCAGGGTTTGCTGAATCTTTGTCTCTGGCAAACCTTTATGGCTCAATCACTCCAGCACTATCATCAGACCTTTGGTGAATTATTATCCCAATCTAGCAGCAGGAGGCTGACTCAGATTGTGGATGAAATGACCCTTCCCCAGGGACTTCGTTACTGCTTTGAGGCCCTGCCTCCCCTCAACTTTGAGCAAGCACAGGCCCTGCGGGGACGGAGCCATGTGCTGATAGAAATGTGTGAGCAGTTTAATCCAAGCGCGATCGCCTACTACCAGGAGAAGTCCTTAGAAATGCGTGAATTCCCTTTTATATTTGATGGAGGACTGGTGCAATGATCGCCAAGACAACCATGAAGCGTCCAATTTTTAGGGATAGAGTGGCTATCTCCTACCGACCTCACCAGGTCGAGATCCGGCGGGGACAGCATGGCTGCGCCATTCCCCTCACTCTTGAGGACCGGGACGAAATGATGCAGCTGCTGGCTTACCTGCAGGACGGACAGCGATCGCTGCATGAGTTGCAGCAAGCCTGTCCAGGCTTAGCCGCAGAGATTCCCTCGTTTGTGGCCACCTGTGAAGAGCGGGGCCTCCTTCAGGAGGTTTCTCAAACCTGGGAAACTGGACATCGGTTTCATCAGGATTTATCTCAATTTTTTGGCCAGATAGGTCTGCAATTAGAGATTTCACCCTATGCTCAGCGAATGAAAGCCGGGACGATTGAGAGAAGTCAGCTGATTGGGTATGCTCTGGAGGCTTATCACATTACCCACTTTTGCCCCAGCCTACTGGCTCCAGCCATTGCTCAAGAAGCATCCCACGATGTTTGTCATATTTTGCGTGAGTTCTATGCGGCTGAGCTGCACCACGATCGCTTGATGGCGCGATCGCTTAAAAGCATTGGGTTCACAGATACTGAAATTGAAACCATGCAGCCGCTGCCGATGACGATCTCAGCCTGCGCCATGTTGGCAAACTTTGCCCGACAGCATACTCCCAGCTTTTTTGCAGCCTTAATTTTATTTGAGCAAGATGATCAATTTCATCCGCTGTTTAAAGAGCAATGCATTGCCCAGGATCTTCCTGAGAGCTTTTATCGTCCGATTTTGCTCCATGCGGGAATTAATGAAGAAGGAAAGCACGAAGATGTTGGGGGACAACTCCTGCATTATCTAAATTGTATTCCCTGGTCAGACCAACAATTAGTGAAGAAGAATATGGTGCTGCTTCTGGAATCTTTCATCATGAGAAGCCGAGAAATTTTAGAGTATTACAGTGAGGGTAAAAATCTGATTCCGCGCTGTTTTTGATCCGGTACAGAATTGATATTAAGAGAATGTTGGAAAATCTCTTTAGATCCAGAATTGCTTGACAGGATGGCCAATTCTTTAGGGGGTTGATTTTCAGTCTCCCCAACATGGTCGGCGGTCTTTAAGGAGAGGTAAGAGGGGCTTTTGAGGCCTTCTCAAATATCTTTTAATGAATTTAAGCTACACTTTGATTCCCCCGACATTATTTCTTTTCAGAATCATTTTTCTTTGAATTTTTTGGTGCAATTATGGGAAGATTCTGGAGATTTAGGGGGTATTTTTATGGTGTTTATTTTTGGAGAATTTCGTTGCATGTTTATCTACTTTTTATTGTGATTAAAATCATGGAAAGATCAGTATTTGATCACAGGATCTTCCTTGTGATTTAGATAGTATTTTTACATGGATAGAGAGGTAAATTAAAACACTTAATTAATTCAATTTTGTGGATTTTACTGACTCTAGTGTAATTGAATCCCACATAGGAGCTACAACTATGCCTAATATTCAGCTAAATGATCTGTCGTCTAACGGCTCTGAGTTGTTTTCAGATTCCGAGACTTATCTCAATGACCTGACCCAGGAAGAGTTATCAACGCAGGGAGGGGCATTTTCTACCCCTATCTGTGCCGTGATTGTCCTTTCTGCCTACTCAGTGTCTATTATTGCCTCTGCGGCAAAGTCTAATCCTAAAAGCCCCCACCGCCCATAGGAGACCGTAACCCTCGGGGGTTAAGTGGCTGTGGGCGAGTGATCGCCCACGCCGCTTTAGGGCAGAATCCAGGGGATTCCGTGATTTAAAGCACGGTTTTAGGATGATTTGAGTTGCCTGTGACTTCAGGGCCTCGGTGATATGTTTTTCTAGTGATAGGTTTTTGGGGTCCTACCATTGCGTGACATTCCTAGATAAGAGGACTTCTGCTCATTGCGCTGATTTCTGAGTGGTAAAGTCCAAGCCCCAGGATTAGGACCTGTATACATTTTGACGAAGGGAGATTTTTGATGGTCATACAGCTTAGTTCGAAGAACGTTTTGAACTACCTGAGACACAAGGGGTTGGACTTGGATCTTGCCTCTGGTAATGATGCGATCCAGGTCAAAGATGCTAAAAATTTCAACTTGCTGTTGACGCTCCGCAATGGTGATAAATGGCTGGTGAAGCAAGAACGCTTTGATGCAGAGGGAAAAACAGCCGAAGAATTTAAAATGGAGTGGCGGGTGCAGGAATTTAGTAAAGGTTTTCATGGCTCAAGCTTTCAAGGCCTTTTACCCGATGTTCTTCTGTTTGATCCCCAGGCTTCTATTCTGGTGCTGCGGTACCTGGATCACTATCAGGACTTGCTCGAATTTTATGTCAAGGATCAACTCTATCCAGAGTGGATTGCCGAGGGTCTGGGCACTGCGATCGCCACGATCCATCAGGACACGGTTCAAAACTCAACCGCTCAATCTGTTTTCGATCAAGGATTAGCCGATGATACGCCGCTCCAGAGTTTGGCTTGGACCCATAAGCTCCACGATCTAGAGCCGGATATCTTTGGCCAATATCCTGCTGAGGGCATCAAGTTCTTTTCCCTGTATCAGCGCTATGACAGCCTAGGCAGGTCTATCCAGACTACCCTTGCCTCCTACCGGCCCCTTTGTGTCACCCACAATGATCTGAAGTTGAATAATGTACTAGTGCATCAGGACTGGCAAAATCCTCGCCTTGACGAGCCACCTATTCGCCTAATTGATTGGGAACGCAATGGCTGGGGCGATCCGGCATTTGATGTAGGGACCCTTCTTTCCAGCTATCTGCAGCAGTGGCTCGGTAGCTTACTGGTGAGCCAGGATATTTCCTTTCAAGACTCTTTGCAGATGGCGACCACGCCCTTGGAAAAGGTTCGGCCTTCCATGGTGAAAGTTCTCCAGGCATACTTGGGCCAGTTTCCAGAAATTCTGGAGATTGACCCGGACTTTCTCGATAAAGTTGTGCAGTTTTCAGGATTGGTGATGATCAATCAAATTTTTGCCATGCTGCAATATCAAAAAACCTTTGGAAATACGGGTATCTGTATGCTGCAAGTGGCAAAAAGCTTGTTGTGCCGTCCCGATCAATCCTTTGCGACGGTCTTAGGGATCTCGCAAGCAGATTTTATTGCATCCCTTGGGAGTCGACCTAGATCCGTTGCCTCCTGATCCCGCTGTACTTGCCCCTGATTTTGGACCTTCAATGATCATGCTTCAAACCCCTTCCCTAGACCCAGTCCTCATGGCTCCAATGGAGCATCCTCTGACCCTCTGGCAGACCTTTGGTGAGATGGTGCAGACCCTAGATATCAGCCAAAAATACTGCATTCGTCAACCGGGCTGTCGAGATTATGAACTGTCAGCCG
This sequence comes from Lyngbya confervoides BDU141951, assembly GCF_000817775.3. GTDB lineage: Bacteria > Cyanobacteriota > Cyanobacteriia > Thermosynechococcales > Thermosynechococcaceae > Lyngbya > Lyngbya confervoides. Next base: position 23,332 of record NZ_JTHE03000065.1, on the reverse strand, counting down.
AGATGATTGAGCGACTGCAAACTCTATCGCCAGATGTGCAGCAGCGATCCTGGATTTATCAGTTACGCAGTTATCTGTATGGCACTGTTTACAACGGGTCGTTGCGTAAAGTCCTGGCTGCAGATCAACCGGCTGAGCCGATCATTTCCGTCGAAAACGATTCCTTCATGGGCGTTGATTTGCAGTTTTACCAGCGGCTGCATAATAGCAACGCAGGAGAAGGCTATTTTGATCCGGGTTGGCAAGTGATCGATCAAGGCGAGGCTGGCATCTTGAAAGTTAAAAAAAGAGATCTGACCCTCCGCATTGATCGCGATCGCCATCTTCCGTCCGATGTGATGGGGCCTCAGGTGGGTGACGAGGTCGCTATCCGTATGCCCAAAAATCTGGTGCAGAATGGGTTCTATATGGCTGTGGGCAACGCCGGGTCTGATCGTCCCTCTTTGTCGACTCAAGATCGATCTAAGGGGCACGGAACTTTGGTGCGCATCTACTTTAACCTCACGACCAATGGCGCGATTGCCCTCATGGATCAGCTTACTGCCTACTTAAACCAGCGGTGTATTCCCTTTAGCTTTAAGGCGCTCTATAACCCAGAAGACTACGGGCGGCACGATTCGGCTGTACTGTACTTTAATAAGATAGATTTTCCAAGCGTGCGCGACGTGCTGCAAGAAATATACCCAAGCCAGTCTTCTCAGTTTAGAGAGGATATTCCGCTCTTCACCAAGCGCCTTGCGCCTGGATTGGGCTGCGCTGAAGAAACAGACTTTAAGTTTGGTGCCCAAGAAAGCTTTGGTCTAAATCGTTGCCATATTGTTGCCCTTGGCCTGATTGCTGGACAAAAGTTGGAAACGACACGAGCTAAACAAGAGGCAATTGTACAAGCGTTTCGAGATTACGATCTGGACTGGCAGCGTCCCTACTTAAACGCAGGATCGGAGGATCTGTATCAACCCCTGAACCTATATTAGAAGGTAGAACTATGCAGCTTCTTGATCTTCCTCCTGTGGAGGAATCTACAACGCCGCCCGTGCGGCCCTTGCCCTTCCAGCCTCATCCAGATTTGCCCTTCTATCGTGCCTTGGGGAGAACCAACCTGCAGGTGAGTGCCCTGGGAATTGGGGGCGGGGGTGGTATTTCTAGCGAGGATACCCTCTACGCCTATGGGCAAGGTATCAATTACTTTTTCTTTTCCAGCGATCTGCATCATTTTCTGTATCGTTCTATGGCTGATGGACTCAAGCAGCTCTGTGGACGCGGCGCTAGGGAGCGCGAAAATGTGGTGCTGGCCACGGTGACCTATAACAAAAGTCCAGAGATGGCGATCGCAGCCCTGTTCGATCAGTTTGCGGAGCTGGAGATTGATTATATTGATGTTTTTTTCTGGGGCTGGGTGGGGCAAGAGGATGGCCCGGCCCTGGCCCGATGTCTGGATTTATCGCCTGATCTGCGAGGTCGAGATGCCGTTTATCAGCGGGTTGTGGAGGAGATGTTTGGAGCCTCTGAGCGTCTGAAGCGCATGGGGGCTGTCCGCTATATCGGAGCCTCATTTCATGATTTGGCCCTGGCTCAGCAGTGGTCAAACAGCTCTCTGCTGGATGTACTCATGGTGCGCCATAACCCTGCCCATCGTAGTGCCCAAGACAAGGTGCTACACCCCCTGAGCCGTCAACCCCAACGGCCAGGCGTGGTGACCTTTAAGTCCACCGGATCCCACACGGGGCCGCTTTGGGAATCGCCCCCAGGTCTCTCTGAGGATATGACGCCGCCCTCTGTCCCCGATCTCTACCGCTATTCCCTGAGTCAACCCAATGTGGATCTTTGTCTGATGGGCGTTGAAAATCGAGCGCAGATAGATGCGGCGATCGCGGGGATTCAGCAAGGGCCGCTAACCCCTGCGGATCAAGAAGCCCTGAATCGTTACGGCGATCTGCACCGCCATCGCCATTCTCTGCCCCTGGCCCAGTAACAATGGATGGAACAATTGGAGAGTGCCATGCTACAGCTGAAAGACCCAAGACCGTTAGATCAATTGCCAGATCAATGGCACGCTGGAAATTGGGAATTGCCTGAGGTGACCGGCGATCAGATTTTAGCCAGTTTATCTCGCCAGGGTAAAATGGCAGACTGGGTGGCTCAAGCTGAGCGATCGCTTCTGATTCATCACATTTGCCAGGTTCTTGAAATTGAGGTGTCCGAGTCTGAACTGCAGAGGGCTGGAGATGCCTTTCGACGCAGCCATGGCCTGGAGTCGACGGTAAAAACCCAAGCTTGGTTGACGCAGCACCAGATGAGTTTGGAGGACTGGGCGGCAAGCCTCTATGAAAATTTGCTCACCCAAAAGCTGCAAGTTGCTTTGTTTGGGAGTTCTGTGGATCAGCATTATCTGAATCATCGGCATGACTACGATCGCGTAGCCCTCTCGCAAATCCTGGTGCAAGAGCAGGCACTGGCAGAGGCGCTCCGCCATCAGCTAGTGCAAGATGCATCGGCTTTCTGTCAATTAGCCCTAGAGCATTCAATGCGGAGCGATCGTTTCCAAACTGGGGGATACCTTGGCGTTCACTATCTCAAGACGCTCCAGCCGGAAGTTCATGATGCGATCCAGCAAGGTCAGACTGGGGAGATTCTTGGGCCGTTTCACATCAATCACCGCTATAGCTTGATCAAAATTGAAAAGAAGTTTCCCACCCATCTTTCTCCAGATCTGCGGACGGAAATTCTAGAGAATTTACTCGAAGAGTGGCTGGTAGAGCTAAAAAACTCGAAATTAAAGAATTAGACGCGGTAGTTGCTGACATGCCGCTGAGTCCGTTCAGTGGAAGCGCTCTCCAACCTTCTCCTTTCCCAAAGTCAGGTTTACGCAGCACAGGGCGATGCAAATGAGATTAACCCAGGAGGGAAAGAATCTTACCGGTGTAGGATGAAGACAGATCCGGTCCCAGGCTCCGATTCCATCCCATGATTCCAAGCGTTTTAATCCTAGGCGGCACCGGGCGGATTGGGCAGGCGGTTGCCACTGATTTGCGATCCCATACCCATGCTGCGATCACCCTCACTGGTCGCCGTCGCCACTGCCCGATTGCGCTTCATTCCCGTGAGCACTACCTGTGCCTCAACTTGGCCGATGTCGCAGCCGTTGAACGGGCGATTCAAACTCACCATCTAGTGATTCACTGTGCCGGACCCTTTCGCGATCGCAGCCTGCATGTGCTGCAAACCTGCCTGAGGCAGCAGATCCCCTATCTGGATGTGGCCGATAGCCCGGACTACGTGAAGCAAGCGTTGACCCTAAGGGACCAGGCGATCGCCCAGGGCGTCATTGCCGTCGTCAGCACCGGTGTCTTTCCCGGCATTTCCTGTAGCATGGTGCGCCAGAGTATCGAGCAGCTTGATCAAGCCGATGACATTCATCTGAGCTATCTGGTGGGCGGATCCGGGGGAGCTGGCGTCACGGTGATGCGCACCACTTTTCTGGAGCTACAAACGCCATTTTTAGCCAAACAACAGAGACAATGGCAGACCATTCGGCCCTATAGCCAGCGTGAGGTGCTTCGGTTTCCTGAGTTTGGCCAAGGCGGTGTTTACTGGTTTAACACCATTGAGGCCATGACCCTGGCTGAATCGTTTCCCGACGTCCAAACCATCACTACCAAATTTGGATCTGTCCCCGATCTTTATAATCATCTCACCTGGCTGGTGGCCCAGGCGCCTCAAGCCTGGCTACGGAATCCTCAACTGATTGAGTTTTTGTCCCAGGTCAGCTACCGGATGACCCAGGTGAGCGATCGCTGGAGTGGCATTGGCATTGCCATGCGTCTTGCGGTGTCCGGGCAGGTCAATCAGCAGCCCATCCGGCTTGAGTCAAGCTTCTACAGTCCCGATACCGCCGCCGCCGCTGGACAGGGTGCAGGATTAGTGGCCCAGCTGATCCTCGAAAAAAAGCTGACTCGGCCAGGCGTCTGGTCTGTGGAGCAGGTGCTTCCGACCCCCCTGTTTCAGGCGTCCATGGAGCAGCGAAACCTCAGGATTACTGCGGGTCCTCCCACAAGCATGCGGAACTAGGCCTCCGCCATGGCCTTGAGGATCATGCGGCCCAGCTTTTCTAACGATTCCCCCAGGGGTGGGCGGGGAACGGTTTGACCGCGATCGCCCTCCATCCAAACCAGCGATGATCCGATCCAGAGAATTGGATAGTGTGTTTGTTCTGGGTATTCCAGCATCAGCGATCGCTCACCTTTAACACAGTAGATCTCTAAATTGAGGGTGTGTTGGGGAAGGCTCTCCCCCTCAAGCGTGCGGGCAAATAAACGCAACTGCCAGTCTTCCTGGGCTGGGTCGCTGGTCATTTGACCGCTGTAACGCCGCTGAGGGAAACTGCGCTGGGCCGCATCCAGGACAAGCTGCAGTAGCTGCGGGAGGTCGGCACGCGGATCGTCAAACGCTTGCATCATGATGGATAGAGTCCTTGCTGCCGGAGTTAGCACAAAAGTTCACGGCTTTCTCAGCTTACATTCATCCAGCTCGGCGATATTAAAAGAAACAGGCAGTTTGTCCAGGCAGGGTTCTATTCAAGTTTCTGCGACAAGCTGCCCTTAGCCGTTCCTCGCTCAAGTCACTGCCCCAGTCACTGCTGTCCTTGGGAGCAGACCCCGGATTGATTTCCCCAGAGATCGCAGAAACGCTTCTCAGGGCGGTGGCGGTTCTCAATATCATTCTCTGTTTTCTGGAGGTTAATGCCATGCTGTATCCCTTGGCTCGATTCGGTTTATCATTGCTACTGGCAAGTTTTGGTGCGATCGCCCTGCTGCCGGAGGCGTCCCTAGCAGTTAAATTTGCTGACGGAAGAACCGCCTTCGAAGCTGCGCCTCGGATCGTGGGCACCTTCTCGCCCCACACGACCCGCAATGCAGAGACGACCTACTACTTTACCCTGTACGTTCCTGAGAATGCTGGGGAAAGCTTAAAGGCTCTGCGAATTGAGCAGCTGCCTAATGTGGAAACTCGAGTGCTGCGCGACAATACCCTGAAGGCTTTTCAAGGCACTCCCCTGGCTCGTGCGGACAACGTCCCCCTTGCCGCAATTGGGGGACCCGATGACCCCGGCGAGATTAGCATTGTTTTTGAGCAGCCCATTCAACCCGGTCAAACGGTGACCGTTGGGATTGAACCTAATCGTAATCCGAGAACCGAGAATTTTTACCAGTACAGCCTCACGGCCTTCCCCGATGGATCCATGGGGATTGGTTTGCCCCTGGGAATTACCCGCATTCTGGTCAATGGCGACTAAGGCAGCGGTCCCCCTAAGTCACGCTGGTGAGTCTTGAGTGAGTCTTGGGGGGCAGGAGAAAGTCCGCTGTCCTGGTTCTGGGCGGATTGAGAGGGGCAATGACGAGAGGGACAATGACGATCGAGGATGAAGGATCAAAAGCAACCCTGGTTGGCTTGATCATGCGATAGTCTGAAGACTATCCAGGGGAGTCGGGACTAAAGTCTATCGATAGGCAGATTTTTAACGCCTGCCCATGGGGGTCGATGGGTAGATGGACAGATTGGGCCGCTCGGTTAGCTTGGTCAAGTATTTTCTTGAACATGGAAATTATGCTAGCCGAGCTTCTGCAAAAAACGATCCTGGGAAACAGCGTCTCGGCCTATTTGATGACCTTGGGTATTTTACTGGCCGGAATCTTACTGGTCACGCTCTTGCGAAATGTTGTCCTGGGGCGCCTCAAGCACTGGGCCAGGAACACTCGCTCTCTGCTCGACGATCGATTGATCCACCTGTTGGAAAAACCCACCACCTATTTGCTGTATCTTGGCAGTTTCTATTTGAGCCTGGGGAACTTAGAGCTATCTTCGTTTCTGCAAGCCCTCGTGCAGGTGCTTTCCATCGTTGTTGCCACCTTGTTGATTGTTCAGCTCGCCACCTCCTTTTTAGAGTATGGAATCCGAGTCTACTGGATGACGCGCGGATCTCGGGAAACCCTAGAGCAGAGTCTCAATGCCCTGATTCCTGCCATGAAAGTGACAGTCTGGGCGATTGGGTTAGTGTTTCTCCTGGACAATCTTGGGTTTGATATTTCTGCGGTTGTGGCGAGTCTGGGGATTGGCGGAATTGCAGTGGCTCTGGCGTCCCAGGGGATACTCGCCGATCTGTTTAGCTACTTTTCAATTCTTCTGGACCGTCCCTTTGAGATTGGAGATTTTGTGATCATTGGGGATCTGGTGGGAACGGTGGAGCATATTGGCATTAAAACTACGCGGCTACGGAGCCTGGGAGGTGAGGAGTGGGTGGCCTCTAATACGGATTTAACGGGGTCGCGAATTCAAAATTTCAGGCGGATGGAACGACGACGAATAGCGTTTTCCTTGGGGGTGACCTACGAGACTGGTCAAGAAAAAATTGAGGCAATTCCAAGCCTAATCCAAGCCGTTATTGAATCGGTGGAAAGGGTCACCTTTGATCGAGCCCATTTTCTCTCCTTTGGTGACTTCAGCCTCAACTACGAGGTGGTGTATTTTGTGGAAACCCCAGACTACGCCACCTACATGGATGCGCAACAGGCGATTAATCTGGGCATTCGCCAAGCGTTTGAGGCCCATCAGATTGACTTTGCCTATCCCACGCAGATGCTCTACTTGAGTGGGCTGAATCTAGAGCGATCCCCTTCCCCAGGGAATGGGCATACCGGGCGCGATCGCTTTGCTTTAGCGCAGCTTGGCGAGGCTCGTTAACTCGCTGCAATTGATCTTGCCCTTTCTATCCGTGCCCTTTCTTCAATCTGGTTCATCCTATGACAGTTCCTGAAGCGTTACTAACCGCCTACCTTTGTTCAACCTGCGGCACTCAGTTTGCCCCATCGCGGCAGGTCCCTGAGCGCTGCCCGATTTGTGAAGATGATCGGCAGTATGTAGGACATCAGGGTCAGCAATGGACCACCCTTGCACAACTACAGCAGGACCACCGGAATCGGATTGAGCAGCAGGAGGCGGGTCTATATGGGATTGGCACCGAACCTGCCTTTGCCATCGGTCAGCGCGCGCTGCTAGTGCAGTCAGGATCCGGTAATCTGCTCTGGGATTGCATCAGTTTGATTGATGAGTCGACGATACAAGCCCTCAAGGCCCTGGGGGGAATTGCGGCGATCGCCATTTCCCATCCTCACTATTATTCTTCGGCGGTGGAGTGGGCCCATGCCTTTGGCGCGCCCCTGTACTTGCATGAGGCCGATCGGCGATGGGTCATGCGCCCCGATGCTGCCATTCACTTCTGGGCAGGCGACACGCTGCAGGTGCAGCAAGAGATCACCCTAATTCGCGCGGGAGGACACTTTCCGGGTGGGACGCTCTGCCATTGGGCCACAGGAACCGAAGGTCGGGGAACCTTACTGAGCGGCGATATTATCCAGGTGGTTGCCGATCGGGCCTGGGTGAGCTTTATGTACAGCTATCCCAATCTCATTCCGCTCCCTGCGACCAAGATTCGGCAAATTGTACATGCTGTTGAACCCTATGAATTTGATCGCGTTTATGGGGCATGGTGGCAGGCGATTGTGGCCTCAGAGGCCAAAGCTAGCGTTCACCGTTCCGCCGATCGATACATCAGGGCGATTGAGGGGAGGCACCCACAAGCATCCAGGTGAAGTTCAACACCACGAGTCTCTCCAGGTTCAATCCGCTGGGGGATCGCTGGGGGAGTTGGGGATGATCTGGAGGGTGAGCTGATAGAGGCGACGACGCGGAATGGGATAACGCTGGGCCAGCTCTTTGCTAGCCTGGGATGGAGAGATGCCCTGCTGGAGTTTCTCTTGCAGAAGTTTCAGAAGCTGATCGTCTGAGTAATCTGGGTCCGTGGCGGTGGCCCCTCCCAAGACCAGGGTGTATTCACCGCGCGGATCGTGATCCCTGTGGAAGGCGATCGCCTCGGATAGGCTTCCCCGCCAGAAGGTTTCGAAGCGCTTGGTCAATTCTCGGGCAAGGACTAGGGGGCGATCTTCCCCGCAGGTCTGGCTCAGGTCCGCGAGGGTTTGCCGGAGTCGATGGGGAGACTCGTAGAGAATCATCGTCCGCCTTTCCCGCTGTAACTGCGCGAGGCGATCGCGGCGATCCTTGGTTTTGGTGGGCAGAAACCCCTCAAAGCAAAAGCGATGGGTGGGCAGCCCAGAGGCCACAAGGGCTGCGATTGCAGCCACGGGGCCAGGGATGGGCACCACCGAAATTTCCGCCTTGATGCAGGCTTGAATGAGTTCCCAGCCTGGATCGCAGATGCCGGGCATTCCAGCATCGGTGACCAGGGCGATCGTTTGACCAGAGCACAGCTTTTCCACCAGTTCTGGGGTGCGCTGTTGAATATTGTGCTGGTGATAGCTAAGTTGCGCAGTGGAAATTTGGAAATGATGCAGCAGTTTGCCGGTGTGACGGGTATCCTCGGCGGCGATCACATCCACGGCTTTGAGCGTTTCCAGGGCGCGATGGGAGATATCGTCCAGATTGCCAATGGGGGTTCCAATAATATAGAGGGTTCCTGGTCGCCTCATGGCTGCCTGGTCCTTGGTATCGTGGCAGCATGGTTTCTGGCCTGACCTAGATCCTGGGCTACCCACCAGTGCTCCGTTTGCCAATTGAGGGCAGTCACAGGCCCCAAAGAGATAAAGCGCTGCCTAGCGGGAGCGCCCTTCGGGACTAGGACGATGGACTTGGAGGTGAACTGGCGCACTGAAAACCCATGCTGGCAGAGGACAAGATTCTGGAAAACTAGACTCCCTTGGAAAATATGGTCAAGTTTACCTTGGAATGAGCTGTCGGGAAATCTTTCAGTGCCTGGATGTCAGGGGGAGAACTGGGGCACGATTCCTCAAAAAAGGCATCTATCTTGACAATAGATGCCTGGTCGAAACGGGTGCCTTATCGATACGTGGGTCTGCTTTTTCTGCGGAAGAACACCTCAGCAAACAGGAGAGGTCCGTCAGCAAAGGTCCATCAGATACTCAAGGGAATCCGAATGCCTTCTAAAATTCCCTCAGTTTGGGCCATGTAGAGCGCCAGATCGAGCACACGGTTGGAGTAGCCCCACTCATTGTCATACCAGGCAATCACCTTAAAGAACTGAGGGTTCAGCTCTAGGCCCGCACTGGCATCAAAAATGCTGGAGCGGGGGTCAGTGAGAAAGTCGGAGGAGACCACCGGATCATCCGTGTAGCCCAGAATGCCGGACAGATCGCCATTGGCTGCTTGCTCCATGGCCGCACAGATCTCTGCGTACTGGGTGGGGCGTTCGGTGCGGAAGGTTAGGTCCACCACGGACACATCCGGTGTGGGAACGCGCAGGGCCATACCGGTGAGTCGACCCGTCAGTTCCGGGAGGACCAAGGTGACCGCCTTCGCGGCTCCGGTGGAGGCAGGAATAATATTTTGGGCCGCTCCCCGTCCGCCGCGCAGATCCTTTTTGCTCGGACCATCCACAGTGGGCTGGGTTGCGGTGGAGGCATGTACGGTGGTCATCAGTCCCTCTGCCAGGCCAAAGGAATCGTTAATCACCTTTGCCACGGGGGCCAAACAGTTGGTGGTGCAACTAGCGTTGGATACAATTCGGTCGGTTTCAGCGTTGAAGGCGGTGTGGTTCACACCCACCAAAAAAGTAGGTACCTGATCGGGAGTTTTGGTGGGGGCCGAAAGAATCACGCGCCTGGCGCCAGCCTGCAGGTGTCGTAGGGCCGATTCATGGGTGGTGAAGAGCCCTGTGGCTTCAATCACGTAGTCTACCCCTAGCTTGCCCCAGGGAAGATCTTCAGGATTACGCTGGGCAAAGCAGGGAATAAAGCGATCGTTCACGCGAATGCCCTCGGCCTCGGCTTGAACCGTTCCTGGAAATCGACCGTGGGTCGAGTCGTATTTGAGGAGGTAGGCCAGGTTCTCGGGGGGAACGAGATCGTTGATGCCGACAAACTCCAGGTTTGAGTTATTGATAGCCGCTCGGAGCACTAAGCGTCCGATACGGCCAAAGCCATTAATTGCAATTTTTAAAGAAGTCATAACCAGAAATCGAATCCATGCTGTAAATAAAAGCCCCCAGCTGTTGCCCGTGGCGATCGCCTTGGGTTGGAGGTGGCGCTGCCTAGGGCACGATGGGCCGTGGGCAATCAGCAAAGGGGTTAAGGTTAATCTTGGGTGAAAAATTTCAAGTTGGTGGGGATCGCCGCTTTTCCTTCAGATTTGTCGCAAACTTGCGTAACGGAATCTTGCCAAGCTGTAATGTCATGTATGAAATCTTTGCGAGGCAAGGGTTTCGTGACATTTGGGTAGATCGGGGGCTGGGGAAAGCGGTGGGAACCGATTGCGATCGCGTCTTTGCTTAAGGCTGTCGGTTCTTTGTCCCCTGTGCTTGGACATAGCGGCAGGCTGCCTCAGCTTCAAGCGGTTTAGAGAACAGATATCCCTGGACATACTCGACCCCCAGCGACTGCAGCTGCCTGAGCTGATCTCCGGTTTCAATGCCCTCTGCGACGACGGTCATCTCCGAGCTTTGGGCAAGGGCTACGATAATCTGGATCATTTCTAGGCCCTTACGGTCGATGCTGAGGCGGTTCACAAAGGCCCGATCAATTTTTAAGGTATCGATGGGGAACTCGTGCAGTCGACTCAGGGAGGAGTGGCCCACCCCAAAATCATCAATGCAGATATGAATGCCCAGGGTTCTAAACTCCTGAAGGATTTTTTCGGTCTCCGCAGATCCCGTGACAATTGTGCTTTCGGTGAGTTCTAGCTTGAGCTGATCGCCTGAGAGTCCAGTGGCGCTTAAGATCTCATGCACGGTCTCCACCAGATGGGGATTGGTGAGCTGCAGCGCCGAGAGGTTCACATTCATGGTTAAAGCATGGGCCGGAGCGTGCTGCTGCCATTGGCTGAGCTGATGACAGGCTTCGGCAATCACCCACTGGCCAATGTCATGAATCAGGCCTGTCTCTTCGGCAATGGAGATAAATTTATCGGGAGAGATGCGCCCCAGCGTGGGATGCTGCCAGCGGATCAGAGCCTCAAACCCACTCAGGGTTTCTGGGCTGAGCTGGAGAATGGGCTGATATTGCAAAAACAACTCGCCCCGTTGCAGGGCTTGCCTGAGATCGCCCTCCAGGATCAGGCGCTCCATGGCTTCTAGCTGCATCTGTTGACTGAACAAACTGTGGCGACGCTTCCCCTGATTTTTGGCATGGTACATGGCGGTGTCTGCATCGCGCAGGATGTCCTCTGCGGTGCGATCGCCATGGGTGCTGAGGGTGATCCCAATGCTAGCGGTGACGACTAGATCTTGCCCCTCCAGGTGAAAGGGACGGGTGATTGCGCTTTGAATCCGCTCTGCTATCCGCTCTGCGTAGCTTGGACTGGGCAGATTCGTAAGCAGGATGACAAATTCATCGCCGCCAAAGCGAGCCAGTAAATCCGTCGCGCGCAGCAATTCTTGCAGCCGATCCGCCGCCTGCTTCAGGAGCAGATCCCCTTTGAGATGACCCAGGCTGTCGTTGATGACCTTGAAGTAGTCTAAATCCAAAAACAGGACGGCGTAGCTACGGGGATTTCCACTGGGATCGGTGATAAAGGCGTTGAGCTGATCCACGAAATGCTTGCGGTTGGGTAATCCCGTCAGATAGTCATGCAGGGCTTCATACTGTAGACTTTCTTCCTTTTCTATGAGTTGACACTGAGCCCTCTGGAGGTTTTGCAGGGCTTCGGTGAGCTTTGCGGTGCGATCTTGAATGCGCTTCTCCAGCAGCTCACTGGCGCGGATGCGCTCTGTAATGTCGTTTTGAATCCCGACAAAATGCGTCAGCTGTTGGGTCTCATCAAACACCGGAGAAATCGTCAGCTCATTCCAAAAAAGCGTGCCATCCTTGCGATAGTTGCGCAGCACCACTGTGCAGTCTCGCGGCTCACCCTGCGCTGCGCGCAGTTTCTCTAGGGCCGGCTGATGGTGATCGTTGCCCTGCAGGAAGCGACAGTTTCGTCCCAGACTGTCTGCCGCTGAGTAGCCGGTTTGGGTCTCAAAGGCTGGATTGACGTAGATGAGAGGCATCTCTGGGTGCTGGGCATCACTAATTAAAATGGCGTTACCACTGGCCTCAACAGCCTTTTGCCAGAGCCGCAGCTTTTCCTCAGCCTGCTGCCGCTGGGCAATTTCTAGGGAGAGCTGCTGATTTTTCTCAATCCAGTCGGACACTTCAGACAGTAAGGTTTTGACCACGGAGTCGCGGTCAAAGGAGCAGGTTTCCACTCCTAGCCAGGGCAGCGGGGGGATCACGGTTTGGGTGTCGTACAGGGTTTGGAACTGACCATCAGGCTGAATCTGGCCAATGCGGCAGGGTTTGGCAACGTGATGATTGTCTTTCAGGGTAATTGGGCCGCCAGGTGCCCCAAAGGTTTGGCCATAGGCAGCCTTCCGCACGCGATCGCTCCTGAAGGACTGAGCCGTTTCAACAGCCTGCTTCCAGAGATAGACCTGGGCATAGGCGGCTTCGATGGGATCGCTGGTGACCCGATGGGAGCCATACCGACGATGAAAATTTTCCACAAAGGCCCGGTTGCTTGCCAGATCCAGGCTTTGAAAATAGCTCCAGGCAGCATAATGTCCGGCGGTGATCCCCGTCAATTGCTGGAGTTCCACCTCGGTGATGCTCGTCGCCATGACAGGCAGGTCCACCGCCGCCAGACCGGCTTGGTGATACTGACGGTAGAAGCCTAGGTTGCTGTCCCCATTCAAGGTGCTGAAGATGACATCGGGCCTTGCGGCTTGGATCTTGGCCAGGATGGCTTCAAAGGACTGGCACCCCAAGGGAACATAGTCTTCCCCAACCACCGATAGACCGCGAGCCTGCAGGTGGGCCTTAATCAGCTTGTGGGCACTCCAGGGAAAGATGTAGTCTGATCCCAGCAGAAAAAAGCGGCGATGTTCCTGGGCTAGGAGCCAGTCTAGGGCTGGCTCAATCTGCTGGTTAAGACACGATCCGGTGTAGAAGATATTGGGGCTTTGTTCAAGACCCTCATACTGCAGGGGATACCACAGTAAGAGGTCGTGCTGCTCCACCACGGGCCGCACGGCCTTCCGGCTAGAGGAAGTCCAGCATCCAAAAATCGTGACGGCTCCTTGGGCAATCATCCCAGCTGCTTTTTGGGCAAATTGATCAGGATTGGAGCCGCCATCTTCAATGAGGGGCGTTAGCCTCTGGCCTAAAACTCCGCCCTGTTGATTAATTTCATCAACTGCCATCAGGGCTGCATCAACGAGCGATGCTTCACTGATCGCCATTTCTCCGGTCAGAGAGTGAAGAATGCCAATTTGGACCATGGAACAGGATGGGATAGGTAGGAAAAATGCTCGCTGAATTCAGACCTCTAGCGGCATGACCTGGGGCCATGAGAATCTGCTTTACCTCTCCATCACGCATTCTTCCACAGGGGATTGGTATTGTTTGATACAGGCTGGAGAGTCTGGCAGCCGCTTTAAATAGACTTCCCCAACCGTAAGATTGGTTTTATAGAGCGGACACATATTGTGAATATCGTCATAGTGACGGCAAGTTCCGCAGGTCGCTGTTGTGTGCATCCTTCCCCCCTCATCTGATTTTTCTAGATGAAATAATTTTAGAAACAGTGCTTTCCTAATTTTTGGCTGCAATTTCCAGAAATTTTAGCCTATGGATCGAAAAAGCTGGTCAAGAGGCCGTTCTATAATAAATTAGCTCTCTAAAAAGTAAATTTAGAAAGTCCAGAATTCTAGAGTGACCTGAACCGGATGGATGTCTGTCTAGTACCCTCGCATTCCGAATATTTCAGGTTCAGTCCAGCTCCATGAAGTTTCTTTGAAGCTTTTGAAGCTATGGTCAGTATAGGCATTCAGCCCTCCGAACGGATCAACGCCGAAAGATTCAGACTTTTGGATTACGGAAAAATACGGAGGAATTAGGGCGAAGCAGCCCTAGAATAGCCAGGATGCGCTCAGCGGTCTCAACCTTTTGCGACTTGGGCCTAACCCATGCCCCAGTGGAGCAATAGGGGGAGGGTGACAAAACTGAGTAAGGTGGACAACACAATCGTGCGCGAAACTTGACTGGCATCACCTCCCAGTTCGGTGACCCAAATGAGGGAGCTAACCGCCACGGGCATGGCTGCTTGCAGGACCAAAACCTGTAAATCTAGTCCTGTCAGGCCCAATCCCCGCCCAATGGCGTAGGCTAGGCTGGGCGAGACGCCTAGCCTTAATCCTGCTCCAATCCATTCCAGCGCCCCCAGGGCAAACCGCGATCGCGCCAGCTGAATGCCCAGGGTGAGCAAGGCCAGGGGAACCACCCCTTCTCCCAGGAGTTGGAGTCCCTGACTCAGGGCGTTAGGTAGATCCCAGGGGGTAATCTGGATCCCCACCCCCAGCAGTGCAGCCCAAAGGACAGGGAGCTTTAAAGAATATTGCGCACTGGCCCTGAGACCCGTGCCCTGAAGAATGATTGGAAAGAGGCTGGAAATAAGCAGGCTAGAGATCACCAGGTAAATCACGGCGCGCTCCAGACCCGCCTCCCCCAGGGAGAAGAGGATAAAGGGGAGACCCATGTTGCCCACATTGGCAAATAGGGTCGTCGCCATCAGACTTTTGCGCTGATCTGGCGATATCCGTAGTGTGTAGCCAAGGCCCAGGGAGATCAAATAGAGCAAACCCGTATTGATTAAAAAGGCGGCGATCATGAGGACGGCCCGGCCTGCGGTAATCTGGAGATCCAATAAGCTGGTCAGCACCAGGGCCGGTAGCATCGCGTAGAGATTCACCTGAGCCAGGGTGGAAACATCTAGTTTGAAGCAGCGCCCGATCGCTATGCCAACGATGGCCACCAGGGCAGTGGGCAATACTGCTGTAAGGAATACCGTCATTGCTCTAGTGTCGGCCATGATTTTGCGTATTCTAGCCCTTGGGCCGGGTCAATAGGAGAACTAGCCTGAGAATTGTTCTGAAACCAGCCTGTTTTCCGATGGATTTGGGAACCTTAAGGAAAAATTCCCCATTACTACCCTCGCGATCTATGATGCGTCCCATTGTCCTCCCAGCGCGGCATTTCTTTTTCCCAAGCAAGTGGGCGGTTGGCTGGCTTATCCCAATTCGCGTCCAGAGGCATCCGGTGGGGGCCCTGTCCATCAACTCGCTGTCATGATCTAGCCTCCCAGAGGACTGCAGTCAGGAATTGGGATGCGGATCACCACAAAATTTTTAGGATCTTCGCTCCTTCTGGGGGCCTTGGTTTTGGGGCTGTTTGGGGGAGGCCGGCTGGTGCTGCACTGGGCTGACCAGTCCGTGCGCGCGAGCCAGGCTCAAACCCAAGATTCTCTAGATGCGGCGCTGCGGCTTGACCATGCCTTGCGGGGGGAAATCCTGGCGCTGAAGGACTATGTTCTCCTCACCCAGGATCGTGCCGATTTCGTGCAATACGATCGGTCGCAGCGTGAGTTTGTGCAGAGTCTGCAATCATTACAGGTGCTCATGGGCGATGTTGAGGAACTGGTGCGAGTGGAGCAGCGCCATCGATCGCTGACTGATTTAGCCAGACGGCTTTCCCCAACCGATTTGACCCTGGAGCAGGTGCGGCGAGAGGTGCGTGCGATTAATGACCTCAGCGACTCCATGCACCAGGATTCTAGCTTGCTCATTCAGTGGGCCAAGCAGCAGGATCAGCAGGCTAAAGCCCAATTTATGGCGATTCAGAGGCATATTCAGCTTGCAGAGCTGTTGCTCCTGGGCGGGGTGGCTCTCACCTTAATTCTGCAGTTCTACACCATCTTGCGACCCATGATGCGCTCGGTGAAGGTGCTTCAGGCAGGAGCGGTGCGGTTCGGTGCGGGGCACCTTGACCATCGTCTCCAGATTCGGACCGACGACGAGCTGGCGGACCTGGCTCACCAATTTAATACCATGGCTGAGCAGCTCCAGCGGACCCAGCAGCACCTGCAAGAAAAAATTAGGGAGCTGAAGGTGGCCAGGGAAATATCCCATGCAGCTAATCTGGCTAAGAGCCAGTTTCTTTCAAATATGAGTCACGAACTGCGTACGCCCCTCAACGGCATTTTGGGCTACGCACAAATTCTGGAGCGATCGCCGAACCTGGGTGAACGGGAGAAAAAGGGAATTCAGGTCATCCACAGCTGTGGCCATCATCTGTTGACCTTGATTAGCGACATTTTGGATCTGGCAAAAATTGAAGCCCGAAAGCTTGATCTATTGCCAACCCCGGTGGTTTTAACAGATGTGATCCAAGAAATTGTTGAACTGTTTCAGGTGCGTGCCGCTCAAAAGCAGATTCGGTTTGAGCCGATTGTTCAGCTTGGTGCCCTGACCCAGGTGGTGGTGGATGCGAAGCGTTTACGTCAGGTGCTGCTGAATCTGTTGGGCAATGCCCTCAAGTTCACGGATGCCGGAGGGATTACTTTTCGGGTGGAGTCCCTGGAGGAGACGATCCAGGGTTCAGCCCCAGGCTCGCTTTGCACTCTGCGGTTTGCCGTTGAAGATACCGGGGTGGGGATTGCCCCAGAAGACCTGCCTCGACTGTTTCAGTCCTTTGAGCAGGTGGGCGATCGCTCCCGTCAGGATCAAGGGACCGGATTGGGATTGGTCATCAGCCAAAAAATTGTGGAAATGATGGGGGGTCAGATCCAGGTGCAAAGTCTACCGGGGCAGGGCAGCATCTTCTCCTTTGAAGTGTGCTTACCGCGGCTGTTATCGACCTCAGCCCCGACGGCGATCGCGTCAGCACATCCCGCCCACATTGTGGGCTATGAGGGCAAAACCCGGCATATTCTCGTGATTGATGATTGCCGGGAAAATCGGGTTATCTTCCAAGACTGGCTGGAGTCCTTGGGCTTTCACGTTACCATGGCTGAAAACGGTCCAGAGGGTCTGGCAGAAATTCAACGACAGCCTCCAGACCTCGTCATCTTAGATCTAGCCATGCCCGTCATGGATGGATTGGTCTGTCTCAAGCAAATTCGTCAAGATCCCAAGCTGCAGGATTTAAAAATCCTGGTTTCCTCGGCCTCGGTCTCGGAGGTCGATCAGCAGAGGAGCCTGGCCGCTGGAGGAGACGACTTTCTTCCCAAGCCCATTTCCAGCCACGATCTGTGTCGGCAACTCAAGCAGCAGTTAAAGCTGACCTGGAGATACGCTGCAGGAGACAGATTCTCTTCGGCGTGCGATCAGGTCATCGGTCAGGGCATCGGTGAGATGCCCTCTGATGACCCTCTCTCTCTGCCGCCGGTGGCGGAGCTACAGCAAATGCTCCAGATCTCCCAGGAAGGACGGCTGAAATGCTTAACGCAGATGGCCCAGACGATCGGGGTAGAACAGCCCCATTGCCAGCCCTTCACGAAAGTCCTGATGCGGCTTGCCGAAGCCTTTGAGGTGGAGGCTCTCGAAGCCCTCTTGCAAGACTCCCTCCAGAGGTCTGGGGCTCAGGCTACCCGCGATGGATCCGCTCACCCGTCGCTGAATGGGGCCATCGGACTTGCAAAAATCCCATAGATTTTGTGAAAGGTGATCCATAAATTGCTTGCGAGGATCAGGGTAGCTGGAGGCAAGACTGCAGCAGGCGTGAGAGGCCTATCCGTGGCATCGACCAGCCTCTCTTTGAGGCCGCTCGAGTCATGATTGACCTTGACCTCTATGCAGGGGTGTCAGGGCTTGCGAATCTAAAAATTTGCTCTTAAAATCATTAAACGCCGGGGGGCGTCCGAGCGCGGAGAAATTCTTACCAAAATGGGCGTTGTGGTTCACAACGAGATGGGTTGAATCCATCGGTGCAGCCGATATACAGGACAAATACACCGGGTAGCGTTGAGCCTGGCCTAGGCAGCCTTCCTGCTGGGGCTGTCTGCAATGCGGCGGCATGGGCGTCTTTGGAATCCAAAGTTTATGTTTGTTGGGTTAACGATTCTTAGGTTTTTTGGTTATGGCTGTCTCTCCCTCCCTGGTCCCGAACCTGGATCTTTCGCTGCTGGAAAACCCCGCCCCGTCTAGTCTGATGGGCGGGCGAGTTGCCCCAGCGCAGCCGCCATCAGACCTTGACCCTGCAGCCGCTGAAGCGTTGCAATCCAGATTGGGCCTGGCCTCAGTGCCGGTGGCTGATCCTGCGATCGCCCTGGATCTCCCCCCGATGGATCTCCCCCCAATGGATCTGCCCATCCCCTCCCAGGCAATGGGCATTGCCTCGCCGGGACTGGCCAGTCTGACACCGGAGGAGAGTGATCCGGGTGCCCCTGGGATACCCCTGGTCTCCGGGGGCGAAACGGTGGTGCCAGAGACCAGCCATCAACGCTTGTGCTGCTGCGAACGCTGTGATGCCGGGTTTGGCTACTATGCGCCCCAGGCCCAGACCCTGCGATCCTGGAATGGGCTGGAGTTGGCAGACTACGAGCAGACCTTCAGTCAGCTGGTGTTGCGATCGGCCACAGTTCCTGAGATCTTCTCCGATACTTCGCTGTCAGTGGCCCTGGTTCAGTCGCGGGAACTGGCGGACTCAGTTCAGGGGCAGGGAGATTCTTTGATTGAGTTTGAGCCCGCGGCTGGGATTACCGTGACCGGAGAAAGCTGGGGGGTTGCCTGGGGAGATGTGAACGCAGATGGCTTGCCGGATGTTTACCTGGGACGGCATTTAGCGGGTGCAACGCTATTGGTGAATCAAGGCGATGGCACCTTTCAAGACCAAACCCGAGCCTATTTTGGGGCGGAACCACGCGGGGATAAGCATGGGGTCGCTTGGGCGGATTATGACAACGACGGCGATCTCGATCTGCTGCAGTTGCGCGGCGGGGCGCAGACGACCCAGCTTTTCCAAAACAATGGGGCCGGTCGGCTGGTGGATGTGGCTGCGGCTCTGAATGCAGATTATCCGGGCAGCGGGCGATCGCCGGTGTGGTTTGACTTCAATGGGGATGGGCGTCTCGATATCGTCTTAAACATGCGAAATCGAGACGACGTTCCGCCGACAATTTTGCAGCAGCGGGAGAATTCAGTCTTTGAGTCCGCCTTTGAGGATGTGGGATTCGAGACCGGGTTCACCCCGGAGTCTGGGGTCACAACACTTTTTTCTGTGCTGGCGGATGTGGGGGACAGCTCCGCGCTGGATCTGCTGACGCGCCGAAATAACGACTCGATTCGCCTCTCGGCCCTCTCTTCAGACTCGCTCCCTTTTCAGCCCATATCGCTACCGCCGGCCTTGGTGGAGGCCAGTGCCGTCAACGATATCATTAGCGCCGACTTTGACGGGGATTTGCAAAATGATATTTTCCTGGCCCGAGGCACCAGTCGGGGGGACGTGTTTCAGCCGGATGCGAGGAATCTGAACTTTTATTTAGATGTCGGTCGGGGGGAGAAAAGCGTGCGCTTTAAGGCTGAGGGTACGATCGCACTCCAGTTGCCTGTGACCAACGAAGATATCTGGATCGGGGAGAATCGAGAAAACCCCAGTAATAGTAATTTTGTACTCTCTTCGTTCGACGCTGATGTGTATGGCCAGCAGGCGGGGCGCGATCGCGGGATTTACGTGTACTACAATCCTGCCGACCTGTTCTGGACGATTACTTGGGTGAATCCGGGGACCAATGCTGACCTGTATGGATTTGTGGAGGCGCGGGAGAGTCCAATTTCGGAGGTGGAGACCCTGGGGTTTGATCCCCGCGATCAATTCTTGTCGAACCTGCTGTTCCGACGAGAGGGCAATCGGTTTGTGGATGTTACAACCTCTGCCGGATTTGAGGCTGGGCAAACCGCTGCCTTTAATGCGGTGGCCGGGGATCTCGATAATGATATGGATCTCGATATCTATGTCGTGTCCACCGGCTATGCCGGAAACCGTGAAAACATCGTCTATGAAAATCAGGGGACGGGGCAGTTCATTGCTCGCCGGGTGAAGGGCGGCGCGGGTACCGATCAGGGATTAGGAGATTCTGCCTCGCTGGTTGATTATGATCTCGACGGACATCTCGACGTATTTCTGGCGAACGGGAACTTCTTTAATGGACTGGGGGCGGTCAGCCGGGGGTTTTTTAACGATGCTCCGTATGAGCTATTGCGTAATAAAGGCAATGAAAATCACTGGCTCCAGCTGGATCTGGTGGGGGTAAACTCAAATCGGGATGCGGTGGGAACTCGGGTGATTGTTACAGCCGGGGGCGTGCGCCAGCTGCGGGAGCAAAACAACGGCATGCATAATCATGCCCAAAACTTCCAGCGCATTCATTTTGGCTTGGGCCAGAATAGGCGTGCGGCTTCAGTCGAGATATCCTGGACCAATGGGATGCAACACACCCTCCAGGGCGTGAATGCCGATCAAATTTTGACCGTGACGGAGGGAATTGGCTTCACGGGCCGGGATGTGATCATTGGCACAGCGGCCCCAGAGCAGCTTAACGGTCTAGCTGGCAACGATCGCCTGGTGGGTAAGGGCGGCAACGATATTTTGCTCGGTGGTCGGGGGAACGATGATTTGTTTGGCGACAGTGGTCAGGATGTGCTGGTGGGCCAAGCCGGGAGCGATCGCATTCGCACCGGGGGCGGACGCGATGTGGTTCGGTTTGAGCGCCCCGACGATGGCGGCGATCGCATCTTTGATTTTTCTAGAACGCAAGATCGGTTTGAATTGGTGGCGACTGAGTTTGCGATTGCGCTAGGGTCGCTCGATGCTGCGGCATTTAGAGTAGGAACCCAGGCCCAATCTGCTTCAGAACGAATTATTTATAGGATTGGCACGGGTGAATTGTTCTTTGACCCCGATGGGGTTGGCGGGCAGACCCAGGTGCTGCTGGCCACCCTGGTGAATAAACCGCAGCTAACCGCCCAAAATTTTGTGGGGATTTAGTTAGCCCTGCGGTGTCCTCGCATTCCATTGAATTGATCAGTTGTCCGGGCTGCATCGCATAAGGACTAAATTTCCCTGCGCTTGAGCTGGGGGAATGACTGACCGTTTTAGCCATCATGGATGGGTTCTGGGACTGGGTCAATCCGATGGCTGTCAATTCCCAAAAAGCCTGCTACTGTAGAAAACAGGTTTAACGCTCATGCAACGTTAAAGGATCCATAACTATGGTCACGATTCATACAACTCGAACCCTAGTGGCATTTCCTCTGGGTCTCACTCGCGGTGGGACAAACGATGCAACCTTAGATTTCTACGAGCGTTATGGCTTCCTTCAAAGATATTCTGCGCTACTATCGCGGCTACTGGGCGATCGCTGCCTTCAGTATTGTTGCGGCTAGCCTCCTAGAGGTTCTCGATCTCCTGGTTCCCTACGCCATCGGGCAAATTCTAAATGTTCTCTCTAAACAACCGGTAGATCAGCCCGTTCAGGCGGTGGTTCAGGTTGTTGGACAAATTCTTCCGCTTCCAGCGGGGCAATCCTTGATCCTAGGCGTCCTGCTGGTCGTGATCTTTGCAGTGTCGGTGCTGCGGGCACCGATTCAGCCCTGGGTGGGCAGCTGGTTCCACTGGGCTATCCCGCTGCGAGCCCGGCGCGATCAGGCTGAGCGCGTCCTTGCGAAGATCCTGACGCTGCCCCTGGCTTTTTACGATGAGCATAATCCGGGCCGGATTGCCGGACGCGTCTCGCGGGGTCTGGAAAACCACACCTGGACCTATCCGGAGATTGCCGGCCAGTTTATTCCCAAGTTGATCCGGGTGCTGGGGATTTTTGGGGTGATTTTGCTGATTGAATGGCCCATTGCGATCGCCCTACTGATCTCGTTTGTGGTGATTTTAGGACTGAGCTTGCGCAACCTGCGGCAGTTAATTCGCCGCGAGGAAATTCTGAGTCGGTATATGGAAAATACCGAGAGCCGCACCTCGGAAATTATTACCAACATTAAAACCGTGAAGGCCTTCGCGACCGAGGCCAGTGAGCTGGCCCGGCAACGACAGCGATTAAACCGGGAGCTGGCGGTGGTGGAAAATCGCATTCACCGGGGTTATGTACAGCTCGCTACCTGGCAGCGCACCGTGGTGCAGGCGTCGGTGTTTGGGGTGCTGGTGATGACGCTGGTGGCAGCGGTGCAAGGTCGCATTTCCCTGGGGCATTTTGTGACCACGCTGACGGTTTCCAGCATGGCCTATGCTGAAATTGAACCCCTGAGCATGATGGCGGAGTTTGTGGCCCGTCGCTACGCGGCGATGCTGCGCTTCCATGAATTTTTGCAGGAGCCCTCGGGTTTAGCCCAGGTAAATTTATCCCAACCCGCAGCTGTGACCCGCTATGCGTTTACGGGTAAGGTTCATTTCCAAAACGTGAGCTTTGGGTATGATCCTGACAAGCCGGTCCTACGAGATATCAACCTGCTGATCGAGCCCTACCAGACCGTGGCGCTGGTGGGGCGGTCGGGGTCGGGAAAATCCACCCTGGTGAAACTGCTGTTTCGCTATTTTGATCCCACCTCCGGCGAAATTCTGATGGATGGCCAGGATATCCGCACCCTGGAGATGACGCCCTATCTGCAGCGGCTGGCCATTGTGCATCAGGAGGTGGATGTGTTTAACGGCACGCTCCTGGATAATTTGACCTATGGCAATCCCCAGGCGAGCGTGGAGCAGGTGCAGGAGGCCTGCCGCATTGCCCGCGTTGATGAATTTATTCCTTCGTTGCCGCTGGGATACTACACCATCGTCGGTGAGCGTGGGGTGCGGCTCTCGGGGGGGCAGCGGCAGCGTCTTGGAATTGCGCGGGCACTGCTGGTGAACCCGGATGTGCTGGTGTTTGATGAGGCGACCTCTAGCCTGGACTACGAGTCGGAGCGGGAGATTCAGCAGGCGATGCGATCGCTGTTTGGGACGCGATCGCTGTTGGTGATTGCCCACCGTCTGAGTACAGTGCGCGATGCGGACAAGATTGTGGTGTTAGATCAAGGTCGTATTGTGGAAACGGGGCGTCACGAGGATCTTTTAAACAATCGTGGGCTGTACTGGCAGCTCAATGAGCTGCATGAGGCGCGGGAGGTTTTGGATTGATCTGGCCTAAATTCTGGATGAATTCCCTCAACATTGGCGGAACGAATTTTTTCGCCTATTCGCCCCGCCTTATTCTTAGAAACAGCTTCAGGTCTGAAGGTATCCATTCAGCCAGTCAATGCCTGGTATATCGCCTTGGCGTTTGGGTATTTTTTAGCTAACTCCGGCGATAATTGAAGCCTTATCAGGACTGAGGTGCGAATTTCATCCTTCGGTTCATGAGTGACTAACGCATTTTTACCTACATTTCGCAGGTCAAGAGATGAAATAATAGCGGCAAGCGGGCGGCCCTAACAGCCGTATGATCCGGCATCGCT
>NZ_JTHE03000064.1 GCF_000817775.3 Lyngbya confervoides BDU141951 | reverse complement strand
CAAGCCAGACGATACAAAAAGTTTGTACAACCTCAAATGCCCACACTGCATTCTGTCCCGGATTAAATTGGTGGCCATTGGATAGACTCTTATCCCTGAGTTGGTTTTCCTACGACTGAACTTTATGTAACATATTCGGAAATGGCGATGACATATGCTAGCATCACCATCATATATTCAGGTGTGTCAGTTATTCTCCTCGCAGGTTCAAGGACTTAGGCAGCAAAATTTCGTTATTCACCTTAAGAAACTTATATCTTTAAAAAGGCGAGATCCTTAGGCGGCGGCTCTGTGGTGGGTTGCATCGGTTACTCCTGCAGGGGTTATATTGAGAGGTGTGGCTTTGCTTATGGATCGCAGTAAAGACGCTGAATGTTTGGGGCCTTTGACACAGGAGTCTTAGCGGCGGCGGGCCAATAATCATTCTCAAGGCCGTTCACCAGCATTCTAGAGAGCTACATTGGAGTGTGGGGTCCAATCAGTGGGGCTATGGACAACTCTAATCAATCGCAAGAACGTAAGAAAACCATGGAATTTGATGAGGCTTTTAAGCTAATTAACGCAGCAATCCTGGCGCAAGCGGGGCGACAGCTCAGTGCACCTGAGGTCACTCTTTTAAAGGGGACGTGGCAGGGAATGACGTACGAGCAAATGGCCGATAACTCTCCCTACAGTCTTAATTATTTAATGCGAGACATTGGCCCCAAATTCTGGCGTCTTTTGTCCTCGGCCATGGGCAAAGAGGTTAGCAAAACTAATATCCGCCTATTGCTAGAGCAGCAGGCTGGCGTCGGTGACAACCTTCTAGAGGTCAGCTCCACCCTTCCAATTTCCACTTCAACACGGGGTCGCCGTCGTAAAAATGCACAGGCCGTTAAGCTACAAGAAGCTTGGCCTTCGGCGGTGACAAACCCGGTTTGGGATGTGATGCCAGAGATTCCGGTCTTTTGCGGTCGAGATGACGAGCTAGATCAGCTAAATACCTGGGTCTTAGAAGATAATGTCCAGGTCGTTAGCATCCATGGTTTGAGTGGTGTGGGCAAGACGGCCCTTGCCAGAATGTTCATTGACGACGTGCAGGGAGCATTTGAACATGTTCTTTGGCGATCCATCAGTCATCAACCTCCTCTCAGTGCCCTGATTGCCAATCTATTTGAAGCGCTTGAGCAACCCTATAGCCGTATCAAGAACCCAATCAATCAGCTGGTTTCCATCCTGAAGAAACACCGATGCCTGCTGATTCTAGATGGGATTGAGGCAATTTTAGATGCGCAACAGCTAGCAGGACAGTACGCAGAGGGGTATGAAGATTATGGGGAGCTTTTCCGCCAGCTTGCCGATGTGTCCCATCAAAGCTGTTTGATCATGACAGGATTGGAAGCTCCCGCAGACATTCTTATGCAAACTAGTGACGCGATTGCGGTCAGGCCCATGGAATTGCAGGGCTTGCAGGTGGAAGATGCCCGTGCCTTACTTGAGAGTGAACGATTAGAGGATGCGGACTGCTGGGACGAGCTAATCAAGCGCTACTCTGGTTATCCAGGTGCGCTCACGGCAGTTTCTAGCCTCAGCCATACGTTATTTAATGGAAAGGTTAGTGCATTTCTGCAACACCAAACCTTTGTTTTTGGTGAGATTAACCATCAGCTTCAGCGAAGCTTTAGCCGACTTTCTCCCCTGGAGAAGGAGGTTTTGTTTTTCCTGGCTCTTCAGGGGGAACCCCTTTCTTTTTTAATGATTGAATCGGGCCTGACCATTGCGATTTCTGGACGCGATCTATTTGAAGTACTGGCCTCCTTGCGATCGCGCTCCCTGATTTTGACCCCTGAGGTCAAGAATCAGTCGCTGTTTGCCCTCTCTAGCCTAGTTATGGAATATGTAACCGGGGTGCTCATTGCAGAGATTAGCGGAGGTGAGACTCGCAACGGTATGCAGCGATCGCCCCTGCCCAAGGATATCGAGTCGGAGGAGATCCTTGATCTCAGCCCTTCCTCAACTCAAGAACCGGTCCGCCTCAGTCAGTGGTTTGACCAGAATTACCCCAGTCAGTGGGAACCCATGGGGGTTTTCTTTAGTAATCCTGAGATGGTTGCTGTCCGCCTACGCAGCACCTATCATCTCCGTGGGACGAAGCTTGAAAAACGGTTTAAGCGTATTTTACTGGGCAACCATAACTCAGCCTTAACTATTGCATTGATTGTCTCGGTTACAGAGGAATCTGCACAAAAGATTGGCGTTCGGGCACAGGTCCAGCCCCTAGATCATCAGTTAGAGCTTCCAGAAAACCTTTCCCTGAGTTTACTTAACGGCAATGGAGAAAATCTACGGACCATGACCACGCAAAAACATGATCATGATTTACGACTACCCCTGTTCCGTGGAGAGCAAGGCGATCAATTTATGCTTCAGATTGACTGGAGTCATCATAGCGTGATTGAATCGTTTGTCATCTAGCCTTCTTGAACGCGATTTTTGCTTTCCATGAGGTTAACGCCCCACATCCTACAATCTTGCAAAACTGACAAGATTGTAGGACCCTAAAACCTTTAAAACATTTGTACTCCGGTATAAATCCTGGAGAGCCTCCTGGAAAAGGGCTGTCTCTTCTCCGATTTCTGCGTCTACAAAAAACACATAATCGCCCAGGGCGGTTTTAGCCGGACGTGACTCAATACGACTGAGGTTAATCTGACGTTGGGCAAACACGCGCAGGGGGGACAAGAGTGCACCAGGGATGTTTTGATCAACGCTAAAAGCAAGGGATGTGTGAGTCGCGATCCCAGGACTTTGAAGGGGGCAGTCCTTTTGCCGGGTCAGGACCCAAAACTTGGTGCAGTTATCCGGGTGGTCCTGAATCGAGCGTGCCTGTATGGGGAGCTGATGTAGCCATGCAGCCCGCTCGGAGGCGATGGCTCCCACCTGCCGTTGATCCATCACGTATTTCAACGCTTCAGCCGTTGAGCTGGTGGGAATCAATTGCGCCTGGGGCACAGTCGCTGAGAGCCAATCTTGACATTGGCCTAAGGGCTGCGGGTGAGAATAGACCGCGACGATTTGACTAAAATCAGTCGTCTGAGTGATGAACATATGGTTGATAGGCAGGATAAAGGCCTGATAAACCTTAAGATCCTCAATTTTCCAGAGCGAATCTAGGGTTAAGGAGACCCCCCCTTCTAAGGAATTTTCCACCGGCACAACGGCCAGGGAAACGTTTCCTTGGGCTAGGGCTAGGACGGTCTGCGCAATCGTGGGCTCGGGCTTGAGGATGGGGGGATCGCAGGAGTGTTTACGCTGCAACCAGTCTGCATAATTCAGGGCAGCCTGCTCAGTGTAAGTCCCAGGAGGACCCAGGTAGGCAATTGAAAGCGGCGTCATCATCAGCGTTCTGCAAGGTCTATTTCCCATCCTAAGGGCTGAGGGGCCCTGAAAAGCAACCGGTTTCCAGGCTATGCTGACCTACAGTCAAAAATAATCTGTTCTTGTGGGACTGAAAAATAGTTAAATTAATAACAAGTGATGCATATGATGCCCGTTATGCAAGCGCATTTTAAAGCCGTTCAAAAAATTGCAATCCCGATTACCCCAGGAGCTCTCTCGATTGGTCACTATCTGCGTCAACCGCAGCGCTTGATTCACGCTCTTGTGGATCCGGAGCAGATCACACAGCTGGCCCCGGATCGGTTTCGATTGCAGATGCGATCGCGCCCTTTTCTGATGCTGACGCTACAGCCCACCGTGGACATTCAAATCTGGCTCAATGAAGCTGGAGCCATTCAGCTCCGGGCCATTGATTGTGAATTACGGGGAGTTGACTATATCAACCAGCGATTCAAACTAGATTTGGATGGCGTCCTCGCCGCTTACACCCGTGAGAATCGAACGGAGCTGCGCGGCACTGCACACCTCAGGGTGGATGTCCATCTCCCTCCGGCTCTATGGATGACGCCACGGAGCATTCTTCACACTACAGGCAACAGTCTGCTAAAGGGCATCTTGACAACCGTCAAGCAGCGTCTGGTACAGCAAATTGTTCAAGATTATCAGCTTTGGTGTCAGGCCATGGGAGAGCAGCCGGACTCTCTTTCCTCCCCCTCCCTCCCGGTACCCGATGCCTCCTCGCTATGAAGCTGAGATGGGCTGAGAGAGGAGTCCACAGCCCCATGGATTTTAGATCTTAGATAATTGTCCCGTCTGGGATTTCCGTATTCTTAGGAATCACAACAATGCCGTTACGGATATAAAAGCGTCCCTGGGGATCGTCGAAATCCTCTAGCCCCTTTTCATTTATAATTTTGACATTTTGGCCAATTCTGACGTTTTTGTCGATAATTGCCCGCCTCACAACCGAGTTCTTTCCGATGCCAATGGGCAAACTGGATTCAGGTTCTAGATAGCGATTGCGATGGGTTTGGGAGTAGTCAGAGCCGAGCAAGAGAGCATTGTCAATGACGCATCCTTCTTCTATCCACGATCGAACTCCCAGGACAGAGTGAAGAATATCGCACTTTTTCAAAATGCACCCTTCTCCAATAATGGATTCGGTAACGCGACAATCCAAGAGCTTGGTCGGTGGCAAATAGCGAGAACGAGTATAGATGGGGGCCTTTTCATCGTAAAAACTGAAGGCTGGATCGGGTTGACTGGTCAGACCCAGATTGGCGTCAAAAAAGGACTTAATGGTCCCAATATCCTCCCAGTAATCATTAAATAGGTGGGCCTGAACCTTAAGATTGCTGCCCCCCTGCCTAAAAATGGCGTTAGGAATGATTTCCTTGCCGAAATCTGTGGATTCCGGAGAGGTTTTCAACAGATCCAGCAATACATCCTTTTTAAAGACATAAATTCCCATGGAGGCAATATAGGGCTTGATCTGGGCATCTTGGGCACTTAATCCTAGAGTGGTAGTATCGACCCGCATTTGCTGAAGGCGATCGCCCGTGGGTTTTTCGTGAAAGTCAATCACCTTCCCCTGAGCATCAATTTTCATCAGGCCAAAGCTAGAGGCACGCTCGTCATCAATGGGAATCACCGAAAGCGTAATGTCTGCGCCGGTCTGTCGGTGATGGTGAATAAAGTTACGATAATCCATGCGGTAAAGATGGTCGCCTGAGAGAATCAGCACTTCATCAATATCTTTCCAGGTTTCAATGAGATGCATGTATTGCCGCACCGCATCCGCTGTCCCTTGAAACCAGGTGCTATCTTCCTCTGTTTTTTGCGCCGCAAGGACTTCAACAAATTCGTCGCGAAAGCCCACAAAATTATAAGCTCGCGAAATATGACGGTTCAGGGAAGCCGACTTAAACTGCGTCAAAACATAGATCTTCGTGATGTCAGAATTGATACAGTTACTGACCGGGATATCAATCAGACGATATTTTCCGGCCAGCGGCACCGCTGGCTTGGCCCGTTCTTTGGTGAGGGGGTACAGTCGACTACCTGCACCACCACCTAGGATAATTGCTAAGACTCGTTTCATAAAACTTTCCTCTAACCAGGGTTTTCTGGCGGTTATTCAGTCAGACTTGAGCTTTCTCTGGGGTCCGTTTAGACCCGGTGTTTAACCTCGTCCACAGGAGCACGATGGGAACCTGTAAGATTTAGGGGGGGTTAAACGTTACGCCTGCAATAGTCAGCAAAGAACCCTTGCAAACAGTGAAGTCCACTGTTCATCGTAGATCTGTTCGGGATCTTTGTAGACACCTTAGCTCCTAATTCTTCTCGCAGCTGAGGGTGCTCAAGAGTCGGTCAAGGGGGTGGACTCCCCACGGGAAGGACAAACAAACGTGAGCATTATATATTTGGAACTTGAGAACAGCGAAACAATGACCCAGCGCCAGACTAAAGCATCCTGGGAGTAGCCTCAGTATCGCCGCTCACCTTCCGGTGCAGCGCCCAAAATTCCATACCCGGTCCTCCTCTCCCGCTAAAAAAAATTCGTCGTTGAAGCTCCCACCCAGGTGGCAAGCTTCAACGACGAAATCATCGGGCCAGACTCAGTCGGCAAGGCTTACTTAAGCGAGACCTTACCGCCAGCCTCTTCAATTTGCTTCTTCGCGTCCTCAGCATCATCCTTCGAGACGCCTTCCTTAATTGCCTTAGGCGCAGACTCGACCATCTCCTTGGCCTCCTTAAGACCCAGGCCAGTCAAAGCCCGCACAGCCTTCAAGATTGCAATTTTCTTATCCGCAGGAACCTCTTCAAGGACTACATCAAATTCAGTCTTTTCTTCAACCTCTTCGGCCGGACCCGCCGCACCTGGAGCCGCCATCATGACTCCCGCAGCCGGGGCCGCTGCGCTGACTTCAAAAACCTCTTCGATTTGCTTGACCAACTCAGCAGCTTCCAGCAAGGTTAGAGATTTGAGTTGTTCGATAATTTGATCCGTTGCAGCAGACATTTGTATCTCCTAAATAAATAATGCAGATTGAACAATACAGGGTAGGAAGCGATGTTGCTTCGACTCCTCCCCAAGTCTCAGGGACTAGCCTTCTTTGGTCGCGTAGGCATTGAGGCCGCGAGCAATGGAAGACGGAACCTCCTTCACGCCAATGGCCACCTTGGCAGTAATCGCGTTGAGTGCTCCTGCAATTTGAGCCATGAGGACTTCCTTCGTGGGCAAGTCACCCAAGGCCTTAACCTCCGCCTCAGAAAGCGGTTTTCCCTCCATCACCGCGCCACGAATCGCAGTTTTTTTGGTTGCCTTCTGAAACTCTTGGTAAGATTTGATAGCGCTGAGATCTTCTTTAACCAGCAGAAAAGCTGAAGAGCCTTTCAGATACTCGGTCAAGGGTTGCCAGTTATCGTCTCCGTCGATAGCAAGGCGCATCAAGGTATTCTTCGTTACCTTGCACACAGCCCCGGCGGAACGAACGCGATTGCGGAGATCAGAAATCTCCGCAACACTCAAACCTTGGTAGTCAATCACAACCGCCATTTGCGCGTCGCTAAGCTGCTGTTTCAGGTCAGCGACAATCTGGCGCTTATTTTCTGGCGTTCTACCCATTCAATTCACCTCCTTATATTGGGTCGAGACAGAAACTTTAGGGTCAATTTCCCAGTAAAAAGCCCCAAACGCGACGTTCGAGGCGAAACCTAGCACAGGCTGAACCAGTTGCTAGATCTTGACGGAACCTCGGCGGGATATTTAAGCGTAAGCACCCGCTGTCTGTGGCCGATATGTAACGGTAAAAACTAGGAAATTGGCAATCTTCTCCAAACGCGATGGATCCAAGCCGGCTTATTCGCCAGCCTTCATATCGCGTAGTTCATTAACATCAACTTCAATGGAAGGCCCCATCGTTGCCGAAACGTAGAGCGATCGCCAGTAGCGTCCCTTCGCTCCCGAAGGGCGATTGCGATCAATGGTTTCTTGCAGCGCCTTCAGATTCACCAGTAAATCCTCGGCACTAAAGGCGGCTTTGCCAAACATAACATGAACAATTCCCGTTCGATCGGCTCGGAACTCCAGCTTACCCGCTTTAAATTCTTCGATTGCCTGGGGCAAATCAAAGGTCACGGTTCCCGCCTTCGGAGAGGGCATCAACCCCTTGGGTCCCAAAATCCGACCTACCTTTGCCACCTGGGGCATCATGTCGGGCGTGGCAATTAACAAATCGAAGTCCAACCGCCCCTTTTGAATTTCGTCAATTAATTCTTCCGACCCAGCAATATCCGCGCCTGCGCCAGTGGCTTCGGCAACCTTTTCACCCCGAGCAATGACCGCGACCCTGACCTCTTGCCCTGTTCCCTTGGGTAGCGCAACCGTCGTTCGCAACTGTTGATCGGTGTACTTCGGGTCAATGCCCAGTCGCACGTGGGCTTCTGCCGATTCTGGAAACTTAGCCGTCGCTGTTTTTCTAAGAAGCTCTAGCGCCTCTAGGGGAGCGTAGGCTTTTTCCTCAACCATTTGGTTGAGTTCTCTCAATCGCTTCGATACTTTTTTAGGCATAGATCCTCCTGGGGTCCTTAACGAAGCAACGAGTGCCTCTCCCCCATTGATAATTTTGCGAGACAACAACTGTGAAACAATTTGACCGGGTTGACCCCAGCCAGTCCGGGCTAGTCAACAACCGTGACGCCCATGTTTTTAGCCGTACCAGCGATAATACGCATCGCTGCTTCCACATCATTGGCATTCAAGTCGGGAAGCTTCGTTTGGGCAATTTCGCGCAGCTGATCGGTGGTGATTTTTCCCACCTTATTGCTGTTGGGTGCGCCCGATCCCTTCTCAATCCCAGCTGCCTTCTTAATGAGCACCGACGCTGGAGGCGTCTTCAGAATGAAGGTAAAGCTACGATCTTCGAAGACAGAAATTTCGACGGGCACAATCATCCCGGCTTGGTCTGCGGTACGAGCATTATACTCCTTGCAGAACATCATGATATTCACGCCATGCTGACCCAAGGCAGGGCCAATGGGAGGCGCAGGGTTAGCCTTGCCAGCCGGAATTGCTAGCTTGATAAGGGCAACTACTTTCTTTGCCATCGCTGATTAATTCTCTTTGCGAACCTGATTGAACTCTAATTCGACCGGGGTATCTCGCCCAAAGATTGAAAGCAAGGCCTTGAGCTTACCGCGCTCGGGACTTACCTCAATCACTTCCCCTTCAAAGTCCTTAAATGGACCGCTGAGGACAACAATTTTGTCACCAGCCTCCATATCGACCTTGACCACAGGTGCCTGCTCCTGAGTCTTCCGAAAGATCCGTTGAACTTCGGGTGGACTCAAGGGCATGGGCTTAACGTGCCCCCGACCTCGACCGTAGCGCCGCGTTTGCTCTGCTCCCACAAAGTTGATAACGTTGGGAGTGTTTTTCACGACCTGCCAGGTCTCGTCATCCATGACCATCCTTACCAGGACATAGCCAGGAAAGACTTTTTCTTCGCTAGAGGCACGACTGCCATCCTTACGAAGCTTGATAGTGGGCGTCTGGGGAATCTCAATTTGAACAATGCGATCAACGACATCCAGGGTTTGAAGGCGTTGCTCTAAATTGGACTTTACCTTCTTCTCACAGCCAGAGGCCACCTGTACAGCATACCAGCGTGCTCCCTGAACAGAAGACTCATCTGTTGATTCCACTGGGGAGTCTGCATTGATGAATTCGTCAGACATTTCAGAGATCACCACTTTAGAACACCAGCTGGGAAACCCATTCAAAGAGGTTATCAATTAGGGAGATAAACACCGCAGACAAGGACACCATAAAAATTACAGCTAGGGATTCACTGATCCACTGCTGTCGGTCCGGCCAAACAACCTTCCCAAACTCTTCCTTTGCTTCCTGGAGAAACGCAGCCGGGTTGGAACCTTGACGTTGCTGATTTTCTACTGTATCTTTTTTGGCCACGGGCTTAAGAATGGGAGTTTTAGGTCTTGCTGATGGTTTGGAACAGCATTGCACTTGAACAAGGGGGCAAAGCGCGCCCTGGAGGACTCGAACCCCCGACATCAGGTTTTGGAGACCTGCGTTCTACCAACTGAACTAAGAGCGCACAAAACTGTACTTTAAAGCGCCCGATCAAAGCGCTGCTTAACGCGGGTCGCCTTACCAATGCGATCGCGTAAATAGTATAGCTTAGCACGTCGCACTTTACCGCGCCGTACTACCTTGACACCATCAACTCGAGGAGAATGAAGCAAGAAAACTCGCTCCACGCCTATACCCTGAAAGATTCGGCGAACCGTAATGGTTTCATTAATTCCGCCGTGACGCTTAGCAATCACAGTCCCTTCGTAGGGCTGCGTTCGCTCCTTGTTGCCCTCTTTGATACGCACGCCTACGCGAACGGTATCGCCGACATGAATTTCGGGCAGATCCTGCTTAAGATGTTCCGATTCGATGGAACGAATAATTTCTTGCGCGTGCATGGTCATCCACAAAAAAGCCGCAAGATCTAACTATACAGGAGGACAACTTTAAATGTCTAGGTAAAGCTTGAGTTTTTTTTAAGCATTACTCTTCCGGCTCCTCCGCTATGGTGGAAGCAGTGAGGATTGTAACGGGCTTGGCCTGGCAATCGCTCGCCATGATTGTTGTGTATCCATCGCGGTCGACCCAAGGTGCCATGTCTAAGCTTACCGTTAACCTCATTCAGGGGTCTGTTTCCTTTGACTTCTCCACTGAAGCGGCCCAGGCGCTTCAGTCCGAAATTTCAGCCCTGATGCAAGCCTTCCGGACCCCGGCGGGACCGAAGACGACGGGGGATCGTCCCCAAGCCAAGCCAAGCCTGGACTATCGTTTTTCTGGCCCCCTGCTGTTCGAGTGCTTCTGCAACCCGAATATCTGGCCGACTCCCTTTGCTGCCAAGGTTCTGATTACGCTGCGCGAGGAGCGGCTACGCTTGACCACCGAGGCGGAACTTACACAGCTCATGGAGGACCTGAACCAATATTTAGATCAAGAGGCTTAGGATTGGGCCAACCCACGCGTTCGCTGGGATCCTCTTTGTCATGGGGACATTTTTGTTATGGGGATGTTTTTGTCATGGGGACGTTCCGAACATCTGGACTGCAACAATGCGGCTGCCATCTGGTGTGACCGCGAAGCCATAGCCAAAGGACTCAAAGCCAGACTTCAGGATAATGCGCTTGTGCTGAGGGCTACCCATGAACAGCTGTTGAAATTGAGGCACCAGATCTGCACGGCGAGGACGAAAGGTTCCGAGGCGATAGTTCAGGATATTTTCTCCAACGACAATGCGACCCCCAGCCTGGTGAACTCGATCCGTTGGAGTTTGGCCTTCTGGGGAATAGTGACTGAAATAGTTACGCTGAATCATGTCCTCTGCATGGCGCTGGGCCACTTGATTGAGCAAGGCGTTCTCACTGAGACTGGGTAAGCCCTGCCTTTGGCGATCGCGATTGACCAACCGCAGGGCGATCGCCCGCAGATCAGTCACGCGCTCAGCGGCGCGCGCTAACCGGGCTGCAGGTGGGGTTGTCCCCGGTGCAAGAGGACGCACGGATGGGGGTGAGGCATTCCAAGGCTGAGCAGATGCAGGCTGTAGCCAGCCCAAAACTCCCAAACCAAGCAAAAGGACAGTAGCTGAGCGAGTCATAGGTCAGTCAATGGCAAAGGGTTACTCTCTGCCCTTAGGATTGACCGCCACAGGCTAAAATTATCTCCCGAAATAAATTTCGTCTCTCCCCGGAGCAGGCCGGGGGGCTGCGCTGGCTATACCTAGGCAGCATTGCTGCCTCCTGGCTTGTTTTCCCTCCCGTTGCTCGACTAAGATTTGGGGAAGGCTTTATATTTTCTCAAGGGTTCGAAACATGATGTTGAGCGTGATTAGCTACTTTCTATTTCTGGGTGTAATGGCTGGGATTGCCGTGACGCTTTTCTACGGATTGAAAAGCTTAAAGCTGATCTAATTCGGTCTCTTGGGGCAGAGACTAAAATCAGGGGGCAGCGCCATTCCCCTTATCACTGAGGGGTAACGCTTTAGGCTAGACCTGACGAATCCCGAGGTTGACCCTTCAGTGATCCGGTTTAGCCAGAGATAACTCGGCGCGCGGCGACCACAATCTCGGACAACGGGGCGCTTGATTTGATAGCCTGGGCTGCTACTGAGGTGCGGCTGGCGGCATATCCTTGGTTTTGCAGGGCTTGAATCAGCCGATCTCGATTGGGGATATCCATACGGCCTCGCCGTCCAATTTCAGCCAGGGGATAGTAAAAGGGGGGGAGTGGGGCTTCCGCCTGCATGATATCCAGTAAGGAGACCTGTCGCGGCCAGTCCCAGGCAAGGGCCTGTTCTTGCATGGCTTTTAGGGTTGGGGGATGGTGCAGTGGTCCTAGCCACATCGGTCCACTGATCACGAGGGGACGCTCGTAGGGATGGGCCAGGCACTGGGCCTGGGGCAGCGATCGCCAATCTACCCGTGTATATTGACCGCAGTGGTGACAGTACCCTAAGAACCCACAATCTTGATCCGCGTGACGACCGACGGGCTGCAGCTTCAGTAGCACCCGATAGGTTTTCCCGCAGAAAAATGACAGAACCGGACCCAGGCTTAAATGCTGAAGCTGAGCCTGCTGCATGGCTAAACCGATTAAAATCCGCAGTCCCTGCTCGTGTTTTGCAGGATGGTAACGCGCGTAGGCATTGAACTGCCCCAAGGAGCGCCGTGAATTCTGACCGGCCAGACTTTTGCCATCGGTTGCCGTTAGGTAAAGATATCCGCCCATCCGAGTTGCCGCCAGTCCCCCAGCCAGATGAGCGGCCGGGCTGCCAAAGGCATCGATATCGACCCAATCAAATCGCTGCTGCTGCTGCTGACATTGGGCAAAGACCTCGCGGGCCGAAACAAAGCTTAAGTGATACTGATGGGGGGATAGACTCTGAGCAAGATTAGCCTCCACCAGCGGGCGATGCTCTAGATTGCCGTCATTGGCCCAGACCCAGTCTGCCTTTGATTCCACGACGTAGCGCAGAGCCCGCACGCCGCAACCGGTCATCACATCTAAAACCCGCAGGTGATTATGCTGGGAGCGATACACCGCTGCTGCCAGTACGCCCAGATCTCGGGTCATCCTACTCGCGGATCGGTAAAAGGCATCTCCAGAGTGGAACTGAACCCGCCCTTCCAGGCGCAACGGAGGGGACAGCGGCGGGCTCTGGGTTGAATACGATTCTAAGGGGTGCATGTTGTGGCAAGCCTAGCTGGCTTCCAAGGGGGCCATCGTCAACCCCGCCCGCTGCAGTTGCTGGTGGTAGAGTTCAGCCTGTTCTAGGGGACCCACCCAAACAATCGCTACCCCCTCGAAATGGACCTGATTGGTCAACTCCCAGGCTCTCTCTGGCGTCATGCTCGGAATATAGGTCATCAAGCATTCTGCTACGTGCTCAAAGGTATTCACCTCATCATTGAGCACAATCACCTTGTAGTTGGGATAGGGCTTGCGGGTTGTCTTTTCCTTTGTTTGACGGGTTGGTGCCGCGATGGCAGCATGTCTGGTCATAGATGCAAAGAAGGTAGCCCGGAAACAACTTAAAATCTGGCCTTAGTTTACCTTTGAATTTAAGGCGAGGGGAATCCCTATCGGCCCACAATCAGTCCTGCGGCAATGGCCGGGTCACCTGTTGGCTAAACCGAAGGGCCGTGGATAGGGACGCGGTTTTCCATCGATAGGACACCTCGGGCCGCTGGAGAATGATGAGGGGAATGTGCAGTTGCGCGGCTGCTTGACGTTTAATGTCTTCTCCCCCCGCTTCTCCCGAGGCCTTGGTGATCACCCGAGAGATGCGCCAATGCTTCCAGAGGGCGCATTCCAGGGCTAGGGATAGGGGCGGCTGCATGGCGATTAGATGGGCGCGGGGAAATCCAGCCTTGAGGGCCAGCCGGACGGCTGTCTCTGTGGGTAAAATGCGAGCAAATAGCTCACAATGCTGATGCCAGGACGAAAACTGCGACAGGGATCGGCTGCCCAAGGTTAACAAGATGCGATGACCCGCGAGATCCTGAAGCGGTAGAATTTCGTCTCCCAGGGCCACCTCTTGCACCCAATCAGAGGCTGGAGTAGATACAGGCGATCGCTCAAATCTGAGGTAGGGAAGATTGAGCTGCTCGGCCACCCGCATGGCTCGAGTTGATATCTCGACCGCGAAGGGGTGAGACGCATCTAAAATCCCCAGGATTTGGTGACGGCCAATCCATTCTTGCAGCTGATGATCCGATTCAAAGCAAATGGATTCGACGCCTAAGGTGGGATAGGCAGAAAAACGCTGGCGAGCCGCTGCGGTGGTCACCGTTACCAGCACCGTTTCAGCCTGGGCCCTGAGCTGATGGACCAAGTGAATGCTCTCGGAGGTTCCGCCAATGAGCCAAAGTTTTCCCCGCAGTTTCGGAGAGGGAGCGTGATTCATCGCAACCAATCTGCATCTAGCATGGGCGAGTTAGATCTCAGGTTTAACCCATGGGTCTGAAACTTTTGCAGTTTCCAGGGAATAATAATTAAACCAAGGGACTGATGCTTATCCTACGCCATAAATCGGGATTAATGGATTTTCGGGCCGCGCGGCCGCCATGGCCCAGTTGTTTCTGTGTTGCCAGGCATCCGAACTGTCTGTTACTTCCCCTTTCCCCATCCCCCTTACCCCAGAGCAGATGAATCGTGGAGTCAAATGAGTCCAAACAGCGGAGACATATTCTAGTCCTGGAGGATGCCGCCGGTCCCCGGGTGGTTTCACTAGAGTCGTCTTCTCATTCCATTGGTCGAGATCCATCAAACTCCCTTGTATTAAAGGCGAAGGACGTTTCTCGACAACATGCGATGCTTCTGCGAATTAGCGGCATGGAGCAAGACAGCTATGGATTTATGCTCATTGATGGGGACTTACAGGGAAAGCGCAGCCGCAATGGAATCATGGTGAACGGGAAGCGCTGTCACGCTCCTCATCGGCTGCAGCATGGGGATTTAATTCGTTTTGCCACCCGAGTTAACTGTCGCTATCTAATTTTGCCCCTCACCGCTGAGGGGGAATTTCAAAAATTTTGTCAGACCCTCAACTACACTCAGATTCTGTCGGAGCAAGCAGACTGCGAATGGAGCGGGTATGAGTTAGATAATCTTTGGGAAGCCGAGGAATCCGACGACGCCTTTTTAATCCGTCTCGCCTCCTTTCCAGAAATCAACCCCAGTCCCATGTTTGAGGTGAATCTCACGGGAGAACTCACCTACCTCAATCCCGCAGCCGCGGCGGCATTTCGAAATTTGGGTCAGCAAGGCAGCAATCATGTTATGGTTCAGGGCCTGTTTGATCTGGTGCATCAGGCTGAATCAAATATTCTGGTGCGCGAGGTGACGGTGGACAGCCGCGTCTTTGAGCAGACAATTCACTATCTTCCCGAAACGGATCTGATTCGCTGCTGCGCCTTTGATATTACCGAGCGCAAACATGCGGAGGCAGAACTCAAAAAGCGCGATCGCTTACTGCAAAGCGTGGCGGAAGCCACGACTCATCTGCTTGAGAATGTGGCCTACGAAGCGGCCATTGACGCCGCGATCGCCAAGCTTGGGTTCGCAGCAGGGGCCGACCGCGTTTGCATTTTGGCCAATCATCTCCATCCCAAAACCCAGGAGCTATGCACCAGTCTTCAGTTTGAATGGGTGCGTGAGGCCAAACTCTCCCTTCTCAAGTCAGGGCATCGCTATAACCAAAGTCTGCAAGATTCTCCCCTTGCAGAATGGCATCAGCAACTGCTGGCAGAACAGTCCATTCACAGCACGCTCATCCAGTGCTCTGAAGCGGAGCGAGAGTACCTAAACCAGGAGCAGATTCAGTCGATTCTGATCGTACCCATCTTTTTGGAAAAAGAGCTATGGGGACTCATTGAGCTTCACCACTGTGCGGTCGATACAGCCTGGTCGCCTCAGGAAGAATCCATTGTTTTTGCCATGGCCGCAAGCATTAGCGCTGCGCTCCAGCGACA
This sequence comes from Lyngbya confervoides BDU141951, assembly GCF_000817775.3. Lineage (GTDB taxonomy): Bacteria > Cyanobacteriota > Cyanobacteriia > Thermosynechococcales > Thermosynechococcaceae > Lyngbya > Lyngbya confervoides. The sequence continues at coordinate 20,614 of NZ_JTHE03000064.1, read as the reverse complement.
GAAGACGGAGAAGATTATCCACCATCAAGCCTTCCACGACGCCCTGACCAATCTCCCCAATCGGATCTTATTTCAGGAACGGCTGGCCTTGGCCTTGGCAGAGACCAGCCAGTCTACTCAGTCTGTTTGTGTGATGTTCATTGATCTAGATCGCTTCAAGCGCATCAACGACACCTTGGGGCATACCGTTGGCGATCAACTCCTGCGGGCCATAGCCGAACGACTCCAGCGGTGCCTTCCGCCAGGGGCGACGGTGTCCCGGTGGGGAGGCGATGAGTTTACGGTTTTGCTGCCCCAGCTTGAATCCATCACCGAGGCGACGGAAATTGCTCAGCAGATGATTGAGGCCATTAAGCGCCCCTGTGTGGTGGGAGCCCACAACCTATTTGTCGGTGCCAGCATTGGTATTGCGGCCTCCCCTGAGGCCGGGACTGAATCTGAAACCCTTCTCCAGAATGCAGATGTGGCGCTTTACCAATGCAAAGAGCACAAGTCTTCGGAATATCGAATCTATGAAAATTCCATGAACGCCAAGGCTCCTGAGATGTTCATGCTGGAGAACAGTTTTCACGGTGCCCTAGAAAAAGGCGAATTTGCCCTGTACTACCAACCGAAGGTGAATATTTTCACCCAGGAAATTGTTGGGTTAGAGGCCTTAATTCGCTGGCAGCATCCGACCATGGGACTGGTACCGCCGAGCATCTTTATTCCCCTTGCTGAGGAAACGGGATTCATCTCGGAAATTGGCTCTTGGGTCTTAAAAACGGCTTGCGACCAGATTATCACCTGGCATCATCAGGGGCTACAGCCCCTTTCCGTTGCCGTCAATCTATCGGCCCACCAGTTTTATCAGCCCACTTTGCTGGCGGAGCTAGACCACATTCTGTCCACCACCCAGATTGATCCGCAATATTTGGAGCTGGAGATTACGGAAACCACCGCCGTTGAGAATATTGAGCTAACCACGCAGCTGTTGCAACAGGTGCAGACTCTGGGCATTCACATCGCTATGGATGACTTTGGCACCGGATATTCTTCCCTGAACTATCTCAAGCAGCTACCGCTCAACACCCTAAAAATTGACCGTTCCTTTATTCAAGATCTCAAACCCAATACCAAGGATCTAGAAATCATCCGGGCTGTGGTTGCGCTGGCCATGGGGCTAGATCTAGAGATTGTGGCGGAGGGGGTGGACAACGCCGAACAGATTCAGGTGTTGAAAGAGTTGAACTGCAAAATTGTCCAGGGCTACTACTTTAGTCAACCCCTGCCAACCGCGGAGATGACGCGGATGCTTCAAGACAATTGGCAGCAGCGTCGACATCCAGTCACCGTGGCCCTCAACAGTGGTGATTCAGCCCCCTGCTGTCCGGGGATTTCGTTGAGTTCATAAGCCGTTGGTGTGGGAGGATTTCAAGGGATCGTGGGTTCTGCAGCAGAACCGCCAGGGCAGGTTCATGCGATATGATGCGATCGCCGATCCCTTGCGCGCAACCGCGACGGTCTCAACCGCGACGGTCTCAACTAAAACTCAACTAAGACTGTATTAACCCCAAAATGTCGGCCCAACGACCCCACTGGCAGGTGCCCATCCAGGAGTGTGGGGAACCTTTAGTGGAAATTCCCCTGGAGCAGTTTGCCCATAGCGTCCCCCATGCTTACCAGGCTCTGGGCGCGCCCTATGGTTCGCTTTCCCCCTATTGCCTTCGCCTGGGGGTCAAAGAAGCGCTCATCCAGGCGCAGAAGCATCTGCAACAAGATTATCCCCACTGGCAACTTTACATTTTTGATGCCTATCGTCCCTTGGCCGTCCAGGCGTTTATGGCCCACCATGCCTTTCAAACCCTGGTTCAGGCGCGGGGACTGGCAGCCTCGTCCCTGACCTCGTCCCAAACCCATGATCTCTGGAGCGAGGTCTACAAAATTTGGGCACCGCCCCAGGAAAATCCCTTAACCCCCCCTCCCCACAGCACCGGTGGAGCGGTGGACCTGACGCTATTTGATACCCAAACTGGCCAATGTGTGGAGATGGGATCGCCCATTGACGAACTTTCGGAGCGATCGCAACCAGACTATTTTCAACAGCAGCTGGCGCAGGACTCCCTATCCAATCGAGCCCAGGCCCAAGCAGCAGCCCAGCATCGAACCCTTCTGGCGCAGGTGATGCAGGCGACCGGATTTAAGCGTCATCCTGGAGAATGGTGGCACTTTTGTTTGGGCGATCAAATGTGGGTTTGGCTCTCTGGGGACCAAGGGGAACCGCAGGCGCGATACGGTCGCTATGACTTGCTGATTTCCTAAGCTTGCCTCCGCGCAGGGGGGGGAGCGCGATTCTAGAGTTGGACCAGATCGCTATATTCGGTGAGCAGCTCATCGTAGGTGAGGCTATCCTCCGCTGACTGGGGACTCCAGAGCACCTCAAGCACGCACAGGTAGTCTGCCGTTAGGGCTGCAATCTCACTGAGCGCAGATTGCAGAGCTTCAACGGTTTTAATTTCCCCGAATAAAGGCTGATCATGGGCTGTGCCCATTAACAGCGTCACCACAATATAGGCTGCTGGTCCTTCCTCCAATCCAGGAGCAGTCACGCTTTGCTGCTGCACTCGCCCACCAACATTCACCAGGGTTTCCGCGCTCATTTTACTGCGCTCGGCGATCGCCATTTGATTGAAAACCTTCTGAGCGATGTCCAGATTGGGGACCGTCTGGGACTCGGCATAGACGTGGGTCCAGCTCTCGGAATGCCGCAGTACGATCAAGGCCGACTCTTGCAACAAATGCAGTAACCCTTCGGGAGTACGCGTGTCGGCCTGAAGCGCCAGAGTGGATAGCGCCTGTTGAAGGGATCCGGCATGGGCAACCAGCGCCACCTGGATCTGGCTCACGGTCACCGTATCGTTGCTTAACTCCGTTACCGGATCCACTGGCCCCCGACGCTTCAGCAAAAATCCAACGAGAAAAGCCAGTCCCACCCCACCCAGAATCAATACCACTAGGGTCGAAAAAATAGCACCACTGCCTGAGGCCGAGGATTGACTCAGAGATGGATTGGGTGGGGATTGCGGTTGAGTGGGCAGTGGAACAAACACCGGACCCCTTCCGCTCGATGGACTCCGCGGCGGCGTCATTGAGGGTGGGCGCTGTGGCTGAGCGGGCGCTGAACGCGTAGCAGGGGGGCGGCTGCGAAAGGAACCGCCACCACTGCGGCCACCACTGCTGCGGGCAGATGCCGGCGGCACGGAAAACCAGGAACCCTCAGATCCCGGTCCCCCCGGCATCACAACAGGTGAAAAGGCACCTAAGAATAGACAAGCTGCCCACAGGCCTCTTTGCAGCGATCGCATGTTCAACCTTCCTCCACGACTCAACCTTCCTCCAGGGCACCCTCCGGCTTAACCCAGGCTTGCCCCCTCACTGTAGCCTTTATCCACCTTAGATTAAAGAATCGGGAGCGGCCTGGGCCGCTCCCGATTCTCAGATAACTTCAAATGTGGTGCACAGTTTAAGGGGTTCAGCTGAGGCACTAGTTGAGACAATCCGTTTGGGTGGGTCTGTCAGGGATGACCCAGGTCGACAGAACCCTTCCCTTACATCATGCCCATGCCGCCCATGCCGCCCATGCCGCCCATGCCACCCATGCCGCCCATGTCAGGCGCAGGAGAAGCTTTTTCAGGCTTTTCTACCACGAGCACTTCCGTCGTTAACACCATACCAGCAATGGAACCGGCATACTGTAAACCCGAACGGACCACCTTCGCCGGGTCAATGACGCCAGCTGATACCATGTCCTCATAGACGTTGGTCAGCGCGTTGTAGCCAATGTTGCCAGACTTGGCTAGCACATTTTCTACCACGACTGCACCTTCCATACCCGCGTTATCCGCGATTTGGGACAGGGGAGCGCTCAGGGCAGCAGCCACAATATCCGCACCCACTTGCTCTTCATCGGAAAGCTGGGACTTGATCAGATCTACCTTCGGCACCAGCCGAACCAGGGTTGTGCCACCACCGGGAACAATCCCTTCCTCAACCGCGGCCTTTGTGGCATTCAGGGCATCCTCAATGCGCAACTTGCGGTCCTTAAGTTCGGTCTCAGTGGCTGCCCCCACCTTGATCACCGCAACACCACCCACGAGTTTGGCAATTCGCTCTTGCAGCTTCTCCGAATCGTAGGCCGAGTCCGTTTCCTCTAGCTGGCGACGCAGCTGTTCCGCTCGCTTTTCAATATCGGCCTTGTTACCCGAATCGGCCACAATAGTGGTGTTGTCCTTGGTGACCGTCACCTTACTGGCAATGCCTAAAGAATCCAGCTCCACCTTGTCCAGGGAGAGACCAATATCCTCAGAAATCACCTGACCGCCCATCAAAACCGCAAGATCCTCTAGCATCTCTTGACGACGTTGGCCAAAGCCGGGTGCTTTGATGGCCACCACGTTCAGCACGCCCCGCAGCTTATTGACCACCAGAGTTGCCAGGGCTTCGCCATCGATATCTTCCGAAATAATCAGCAGAGGCTGCCCTAGCCCTGAAACCTTTTCCAGAGTAGGGACCAAATCCTGGACGGTGCTAATTTTCTTGTTGACTAGCAGAACGCGAGCATTGTCGAGAACCGCCTCCATTCGCTCAGCATCGGTCACAAAGTAGGGGGAAATATAGCCTCGGTCAATCTGCATCCCCTCCACTACGTCCAGTTCAGTTGCCAGGGACTTGGATTCCTCGACGGTAATCACGCCATCTTTCCCGACTTGAGCCATGGCAGAGGAGATCATTTGGCCGACTTCATCGTCATTTCCTGCTGAAATCGTGGCCACTTGAGCAATGGCGTCTCCCGCAACGGGCTGGGCCATCGCCTCAATTTCCTTGACCAGGTGCTCAATGGTCTTTTCAATCCCTCGACGAAGGGCCACGGGATTGGCACCAGCAGCCACATTTTTTAAGCCCTCCCGAATCATAGACTGGGCCAGAACAGTGGCGGTAGTGGTTCCATCACCTGCCGCATCATTAGTTTTTGAGGCCACCTCCCGCATCAACTGTGCACCAGAATTTTCTAGGGGGTCTTCCAGCTCAACTTCTTTGGCGATGGTGACCCCATCGTTAACAATCTGCGGCGCACCAAACTTTTTCTCCAGAACGACGTTGCGTCCCTTGGGACCTAACGTGATCCGCACTGCATCCGCCAGTGCATTCACTCCCGCTTCCAGTGAGCGGCGGGAATCCTCATCAAATGTGACGATTTTAGCCATGAACTGAGTCCTTCAATCGTTAATGGTGCATTGGTTGGCACATAAAATTAGCACTCTCATCTCAAGAGTGCTAATTCTTCAACAAGTGCAATTTTATCCCGCAATGGTCAGCCTGCTGAGTTGAGTTATTGGGGAAATAACCGAACCTTACTGCGGCTTCAGACCTTGGCGAACCTCGGCACAGGAGCGGTAAGCAGTTTCAGGGTGGTACACATGACAGGTTTGAATAATTTCTTTGAGCAATGTCCAGGAAAACCGGCGCTCTTTAATGCGATCTCCCCAGGTTTTCTTAAGACTGGCATGGGCATGACGCAGATTGTAGGAAGGAATGCCAGTTGAAATGTGATGGGGCACATGCACATTAATATCATGACAAAGAAATTCAACCCACCGCGGGTAATCACAGTGAATTGTCCCCTCAAGCTGGGCTTCCACAGCATCCCAGTCCGCACTTTCACGAAACTGGACATCGCTGGCGGTGTGGTGAACTAAGGTGAAGGTGCTCATCCAAAAGTGATAGACCAGCCAAGGCATGAGCCAGAATTTCACAAATCCCCAGATTCCTGTGGTTATTACCAGAGTGGGAAAGGCGATCAGGGCAAATAGAAGCACCACCGCAATGGAAACCTTGACCTCGCCGCGGTGGCGCTCACTGACGTTGGCAGGATTAAAGTGAAGCTGCGCCCAGTGAATAATCGACGCCATCCACCAGAGCGGTCCTCGAAACAGCTCATACACGGTTTGCATCAGAGGTCCAGCTTGACCGTAGAGATCTTCTGTCCAGGGATGCCAGGCGTTATCCACATGCATTTTGTTGGTATGCAAATGATGATGATCGTGCAGCAGTCGCCAGCTATGGAAGGGATAAATCAAGGGCGCAAAGGCGATGTGCCCCACCCAGTTGTTGACCCAGCGACTTTTGGCAAAGGAGCGATGTCCACAGTCATGTCCCACCACAAACCAACCGGTCAGGGCAGTCCCCGTAAACACCCAAGCCAAGGGCAGCAGATACCAGGGCAAGAGGGCAATGGCACCGTAGCCTAACCCAGCCGCAATGACGCTGATCGCGACCGAGGTCCAAGCCTTGCGTTGATTTTTCTCAAAGCAGTCTTTAGGCAACAGTCGGATAACATCCTTGAGCTGAAGGTTAACCGCGCTCTCTGCGGGCGGTTGAATAAGGGGGGAGCGCTTCTCGGGTATTGCAATCATGTGTATGGGATCAATTCTCCAGTAGAGGGTCGAACAACCCGGCTTGCCAGGCGAGTCTACTCGTTCAAAAGTAGTCAGTGCAACAGCGTCAGCGGTTTGCCGCAGGCAAATCGCATGGCCAGAAGTCATGGCAGGCAACAGGCACTTGCGCATAGTCTTGTCTAAAACAGGACAAGATGACACAACTTAAAAAACCTTCACATTTATATCATGCAGAGGGATCAAGCGTTTTCTTTGCCCACCCTTCTTGCCTAGAATTGCGGAGTTCCTGCGCGATCCCCAGAGGGGAGAGCGCGTGGGATCACGCAGGAACAGGGAACGGAATCTCTTTGGGATCCCCAGGCTGCGATGGCCTCATAGCCCTTCTGGGTAACCTGACTTAGAGAGTCCTGATGACGAATCGGGTACCCCCAAGTTCAAAGGTTCATCACAAAATTCAACGGTGTTTGAACGATTGCTGCACGAATAGATTGAAAGATTTAACTTATATAGAAGGTGTGTTGACATCCCTTGGCGGATGGCTGAGCACTGTGTATCCCACGAAGGTCCAATCTTCTGACGTCCGTATCGAGGCATCCTTGTGAAAATTCCAAGTACTATCACTGCGCTGCTGGTGGGCATTGTGATCACCCTGGCCAGTCTTTGGTATGGCCAAAACAATGGTCTCTTGCCCGTTGATGCTTCCTTGGAAGCGGCCAAGATTGATCAACTGTTCAATGCCATGATTGCGATCGCAACGGGCCTGTTTCTCCTGGTCCAGGGCGCTTTGGTCTATTCTCTCTTTGCGTTTCGACGCCGCAAAGGGGACGATAGCGATGCTGAACCCGTTGAGGGGAATGTGCCCCTGGAAATTCTCTGGACTGCTATTCCGGCGGTCATTGTCCTGTGGCTGGCGATCTACAGCCTGGATGTTTACAGTCTGGTCAACAGCGGCGGTTTTGTGGGAACGTCCCATATGGCCCATGCCCATACCCATGAAGTGGCTCGCGCTCCCGGTGCGGCGATCGCTGCTTCCCTGGAAGATTTAAACGAAATGGGTCAGGTTCCCCCAATAGGTACCGATGACAAGCTACATGTGAACGTCACCGGTCTACAGTATGCCTGGCTCTTTAATTATCCAGACTCTGGCATTATTTCCGGCGAGCTGCATATCCCTGTCAATCAAACCGTCGAGCTAGATATTGCGGCGCGGGATGTGATTCATGCGTTTTGGGTTCCTGAATTTCGCCTGAAGCAGGATGCAATTCCTGGTCAAACAACTCATTTAAGCTTCACACCCAGTCGAGTTGGAGAATATCCGGTCATTTGTGCCGAACTCTGTGGCGCCTATCATGGGGCGATGAAAACCCGGACCATTGTTCACACCCCGGAGGATTATCAAGCCTGGGTGGCCAGTCAACGAGTGGCGGTCACCCCTGACCCGTCGTCCACTCTGGCCGCCGAGCCGCCCACCCCAGCAGGAGCCCGTCTAGCGGGCTATGCCCATCAGCATCATCTGCCCCTGACCCTCGCCGCCGCCCATCCAGAGGCTTCAATACAGGCCGAGCACTTCTAACCTGCCCCCGATCAGGGCACAGATTATTTACGTTTTTGGCTGTTTCGGCCGTTAGTTCGCTCCTACGTTTGAGGATTCCGTTTCTATGACTTCTGCGCAAGCTACGCTTTCTGAGGTGGAGGGGCAAACCCCCAAGCCCCGCTGGCGGCAGTACTTCAGCTTCAGCACCGACCACAAGGTGATTGGCATTCAGTACCTGGTCACCAGTTTTGTGTTTTATCTCATTGGCGGCGCTCTGGCGGAACTCGTCCGCACAGAGCTCGCAACGCCCGCCTCCGACTTTGTCAGTCGTGAACTTTACAACCAGCTATTCACGATGCATGCCACCGTCATGATTTTCCTGTGGATTATCCCGAGCTTGACAGGTGGCTTTGGCAATTACCTGGTGCCCTTGATGATTGGTGCCAGGGACATGGCCTTTCCGCGCCTGAATGCGATTGCCTTTTGGATTATTCCGCCAGCGGGTTTGCTGTTGATGGCCAGCTTTTTTGTCGGTTCGGCCAACTCCGGCTGGACCTCCTATCCTCCTCTCAGCCTGATGAGCAACAAAGCCGGTGAAGCCATCTGGATTGGTGGGGTGATTTTGCTGGGAACTTCGTCAATTATGGCGGCGCTCAACTTTATGACCACCATTCTAAAGATGAGAATTCCCAGTATGCCGATGAACAAAATGCCGCTGTTTTGCTGGGCCATGGTGGCTACCTCTGCGCTCCAGCTCATTGCCACCCCCGTCCTGACGGGGGCCGTGGTGCTTCTGGGCTTTGACTTGCTGGTGGGCACGGCCTTTTTCAACCCCACCGGCGGCGGTGATCCCGTGGTCTACCAGCACATGTTCTGGTTTTATTCCCACCCAGCGGTCTACATCATGATTTTGCCCGCCTTTGGCCTGATTTCAGAAGTCATTCCAACCCATGCCCGCAAGCCTATTTTTGGCTACCAGGCCATTGCCTATTCGAGTCTGGCCATTAGCTTTTTGGGGTTGATTGTGTGGGCACACCACATGTTTACCAGCGGCACCCCTGATTGGCTACGAATGTTCTTTATGATTGCCACCATGGTGATTGCGGTGCCCACCGGTATTAAAGTGTTTAGCTGGTTGGCCACCATCTGGGGCGGAAAGCTGCGTCTGTGTAGCGCCATGCTGTTTGCCATGGGGTTTGTCTCAATGTTTGTTGTGGGCGGTCTCAGTGGAGTGATGGTGGCGTCGGTGCCCTTTGATATTCATGTTCACGATACCTATTTCATTGTGGCGCACCTGCACTACGTCCTCTTTGGTGGCAGTGTCTTTGGAATTTACGCTGGCCTGTACCACTGGTTCCCGAAAATGACGGGGCGAATGCTGAATGAATTTTGGGGCCGGGTGCATTTCGTCCTCACCTTCGTGGGGTTCAATATGACCTTCCTGCCGATGCATATTTTGGGGCTGCAGGGAATGAATCGGCGTGTCGCAGAGTACGATCCCCAATTTGCCACCATTAATTTAATCTGCACGATTGGATCCTATATTCTGGCGGTTTCTACCCTCCCCTTTGTCATTAATGCCATCTATAGCTGGATTAAAGGTCCCCAAGCTCCTCGCAATCCCTGGCAATCCTTGACCCTGGAATGGATGACCAGCTCACCGCCCCCCCACGAAAACTTTGAAATCGACCCGGTCCTAACCCACGGTCCCTACGACTACGGCATGAATGTCCTCAGCGTTCCATCCCCGCCTTCGCAAGAACCAGAAACGGCCCCGGTTACCTAGGTCTGGCAGCCTGCCCCGGTCTGATTTCTATGCTCATTTCTACTTAGACTTGTTTCAGTTTTGAAAGGATAGTTTCATGCAAGGTTCGACGGTTAACCCAAACGCTCCGTCCATAAACGTCGCTGACGCAGATGCGATGGCTCATGGCCATGGAGAACATCCCGATCTGCGCCTGTTTGGCTTTATTTTATTTCTCATCTCTGAAAGCATGCTCTTTGTGGGGCTGTTTGTGGCCTATGGTGCCTTTCGGGTGGTCTCGGAAAGCTGGCCTCCGGTCGGCACTCCAGAACTTGAGCGTCTGTTGCCTGGAATCAATACTGTGATTTTGCTCTCCAGTAGTTTTGTCATCCACCGCGCTGACGTTGCCATTAAGCAAGGGGACCTCAGGGAAGCCAGACGCTGGTTTATCTACACCATGCTCATGGGCGCCACGTTTCTCGCTGGACAAGCTTACGAGTATCAGCATCTGGAATTTGGGCTGACCTCCCACCTATTTGGGAGCACGTTCTTTATTCTGACTGGATTCCATGGTCTCCATGTTTTCGTGGGGCTGCTGATGATGGGCGCAGTGCTGTGGCGATCGCGCCGTCCCGGCCATTACAGCGCCGAGCAGCATTTTGGTATTGAAGCAACGGAAATTTACTGGCACTTTGTGGATGTCATCTGGATCATCTTGTTTACCCTGCTGTATATTCTCTAGATTTTCTTGAATGGCTCTTAAAGCGCTGCTGCTGGATTTCAATGGTGTCATCCTGGATGACGAGCGAATCCATGAACAGCTCATCCAGGAACTCTTGGTTGCGGAAAATCTTCGGCCCCAACCGGGTGATTTTCGTAACTATTGTCTGGGGTGCAGCGATCGCGCCGGCTTGACCAATCTCCTGGCCAGCCGGGGCCGCGTTGTATCCCAGGCCTATCTAGAGGATATGATCAAGCGCAAGTCCCAGGCCTATCTGCACAAACTTGACACCCTAGATCAACTACCGCTGTTCCAGGGTGTCCAAACCTTGATTCAGGAAGCCACGGCGGCCAATCTCAAAATTGCCATTGTCAGTGGAGCATTGCGCTTAGAAATTGAAACCGTCCTTACCCGAAGCGGCTTAGCAAAGTACATCCATGGAATCGTGGCAGCCGAGGACGTGACCGCCAGCAAGCCTGACCCGGAAGGCTACCAAACTGCTATTCAGCGCCTGCGGGAACAGGTTTCCACCCTAAGCGATCTGTCACCCCAAGACTGCCTAGCCCTAGAAGACACTTTTCCAGGGATTGAAGCGGCCAAGGCCGCCCACGTTCCTGTGGTGGGTGTGGCTCACACCTATCCCTTTCACATGCTTCAACGTTGCACCAATTGGACGGTGGACTATCTAAGCGAGCTAGAACTGCCTCGGATTCAAGCCGTTTTTGCCGGTCAACCCTATCCCACGGCTATAGCAGAGGAGAAAGTTGCTCAATAATCTTTTCTGCCGGCGCCACCCCCTCTAGGCGGTGTACTGGAACCCCTGCCTTAAACAGCACCAGGGTGGGCAAGGCATGCACCGAAAATTTTTGGGCCAGATCGGGATACTTGTCCGTATCAATTTTAACCACCTGGATTTTGTCCTTGAGCAGGGTTTGCACTTGAGACAAAATGGGAGATAGCATCCTGCAGGGGCCACACCAGGTGGCGTAAAAGTCGACCAGCACCGGCTTTGGAGACTGCTGTAGCAGGTCATCGAAACTTTGAAACTCTTGAGTTTTAGCCATTTCCGGGTCCTAGGTTGAGATTTACGCGAATTAGGGTTGACGCTAAGGGTCACTCTGCGGAGAGAATCCGACCAATGGTGCGATTTTCAGGGCTAAAGGTGGCTTGGGCCACCCGTTGAATATCGGCGGCAGTCACTGCTTCCAGACGATCAAGCTGCCGAAACAGGTTACGCCAGTCTCCAGTTTTTACTTCATATTCTACGAGCAGGTTAGCCATCCCGCTATTGGAATCCAGGGATCGCAGCAGCCCGGCCTTAGCCTGCGTTTTAACGCGATCAAGCTCTTGGGCGGTTACGGGTTCGGATTTGAGACGATCGATTTCTTGACGCAGCGCTAGTTCCACCTCATCAAGGCTATGTCCTGGGGCGCTCAAAGCGTAAAACAGCATCAGGTTTGGATATTTATCTCCCGGAAATCCATTGAATCCCTGAGCATTTAAGGCCACCTGCTGCTCCTCCACCAAAGACTTGTACAGACGAGAGGTGCGTCCATCGCTCAGAATACTGGCAATCAGTTGATACACCCCTTCATCTGGATCCGTCATTGCAGGACGATGATATCCCTCCAAATACCAAGGCTGGGAAGGCAGCTTCAGCTCCACGGTGCGTGTTTGCGTTTGCGGCGGCTCCACTGCGTCTAACCGGGGAACCCCTGGATGGGCAGGATAACGTCCAAAGTAAAGCTGAGCCAGGCGTCTCACCTGTCGAGGATTGACATCTCCCACAATGCCAATGGTGAGATTATTAGGGCCATAGTAGTTGTCAAAGAAGTCCTGAACATTCTGGCGGGTCAGCGCCCTGAGATCACGCTCATAGCCAATGACGGGTCGTCGATAGGGGTGCTGCACAAAAGCGGTGTCCAAGAAGGCTTCCACCATTTTGCCAATGGGAGAATTATCGGTGCGCATGCGCCGCTCTTCCAGAATCACTTCTTTTTCTTTGTAAAATTCTCGAAAAACGGGCTCTAAAAAGCGATCAGACTCCAGAGACATCCACAGCTCTAGCTTATTGGCCGGAAAGCTATAAAAATATTGGGTGGCATCGGCGGAGGTCGTGGCATTGAGACCCACGCCGCCTTCCTGATTGACAATTTGGCCCATTTGATTGGGAATTACCAGGGCATCGGCTTGATCTTCAAGCTGCTGAAATTCTGCTTCTAGGCGAGCCACTTCCGCGGCGTTCTGGTTCGATCTGGCCTGTTGAAGCTGCGCGAACAATTGATCTTGCTGCTCTAAAATTTGGCGCTCTTGCTCGTAGTTTTGCCCCCCAATATGCCGAGTGCCTTTGAAGGCCAGATGCTCCAGATAGTGAGCAACGCCAGTCTGTCCGTCCGGTTCATTAGCCCCGCCCACATCGGCATAGGTCAAAAAGGAAACCACTGGCGCCCCATGGCGCTCTAGGACAATAAACTTCAGGCCGTTTTTGAGGCGAAACGTCGTAATGTTCCGAGCAACCTGTCGTAAATAGGGTTGAATTGACTGGGGCTGGCGCGCTGAACTGGCCGCTGAACTGGCCCAGGCGGGTGACATCCAGAACAGAACGCTAGAACATAATGCCACTAGGCCAAGGGCGATCGCGCCAGCCTGTTGCCAGGGGCGATCGCCCCCCTTTGGGCCTGAATCTCCTTTCTGAGGTCTGAACCCCAGCAGGCCGGCCCAGGCTCCTGGCTGCTTCGTCAAATCCGCATCCTTCACGCTATTTTTCCCACCCATTTCACAGTCCCGTTTTAATCGCTTGGCTGTTTCACCCGGAAGTTACGATCCCAGAGGATTCTCCTCCCTACGATAGACCAACCCTACAGGAATTGGGTGGCGGGTGGAATGAATCAGATCCCTTCCTAGTGCCTGAGACCAGTCCTTGTCCTGTCGGCCCGCAACCAGGCTAGTTGGATCGGTCAATAATCGGTTGGAAGCCATTGCGTTGCATCAGCGCGATGACCGTCTGAGCCTCATTCATATCCACAAAGGATCCCACCTGCATGACCAAACGTCCCTGGTAGGAGGATCGAAACGCATCCTTGACCAGGGAGCGAACACGAGACTGCTGGGCCGTAGAATTGGTGGGCACCATGACTCGAATCCGCGGAGCCAACGCCAGAGCCGGATCCGGAGGAGGAGGAGGATCGGTCCCGTTTCCTCGTCCATAGACATCCCCTTCACCCCGCGCATTTCCAAAGGGAATGCGGCTCGAAGGCACTCGCAACACTGACCCTGAAACTGGCGCCCCCCCGCTTGCCGGGGTTCTCGCCGCCGGAATGGTCCCCTGCTCCTCCACCAGTGAGGTTTTTAAGCCGCGTCTTTCCAAGGTTTTTTGTAAATCCTGTGCTTTGTCCTTGTCCTCAAACAGCCCTACCTGCATCACGGCTGTGCCCTGATAGGAGGATCGAAAAGATCCAGGCACCAGCGATCGCACTAGGGCTTCATCCGCAGATCGGCGAGGCTTCACATAGAGTCGATAAAAGCGAGAGCGCTCAGACCCAGCGGGGGTGCGCATAGGGGTGCTGGTGCGACGGCTGACGGAGGTTGACGACGGCAGGGAGGCCACTTGCCTCTCTGAGGTTGTCACGGGATCAGACTCTCCACCACGCTCTTCCACGAGGGCAGTCTGCAACCCCCGCTTTTCCAAAGTTTTTTGTAAGTCCCGTGCCTTGTCCTTGTCCTCAAACAGCCCCGCCTGCATTACGGCTGTGCCTCGATAGGAGGATCGAAAGGATCCAGGCACCAGCGATCGCACCAGGGCTTCATCCGCAGACCGGCGAGGCTTAACGTAGAGTCGATAGAGGCGAGAGCGGTCCGAGCTAGGGGAGGAGCGCAAGTCGGGGGCGCTGGTACGGCGGCTCAAGGATTGCGGCAATGGGAGTGAGGCTGCTGATGGGGGCGAGGTTGCCCCGGACGAGCTTACCCCGGACCCGGATCGGGGGGCCGGTAAAGTGCCAATTGCCGGACCTTCCTGAGCCAGGTAAATATGTCCTAGGGTTTTGCCCTGGTAGTTGCGCTTGGCAAATTTCCATCCTGGACGCAGATTGATTTTCATGAGTGAATCGCTTAGCCCCTGCGTGTGACCTAACTCCAGGGAAGATCCTCCTCGTTGGGGAACCCCCAGCAACACGACCTCATTGTTTCGCCGCTGGAGGGTTAGACGGTAGTCTAAGCCTAAGTCCTGACCGTTCCGGCGAATGGAGTAACCGTTGCTATCGGCGCTGCGACCGCAGATTCCGGCGAAATTAAACTTTAACAGGAGAGGGTCAATCAGGGTGGGGCGACTGCCTCGCTCTTGCCAACAGGGACGCTGGTCTGAAATCTGCTCTAAGATAGTGAGGCTGTAGAAATTATTAGAACGAGGAACCGCTACCGCGATAAATCTAGATTGCTCAACTTCCGTTTGGCCAAATTCCGCGGCATGGCTTTTGAGGGCTTGAATCGGAATAACCACCGATGTTGCCAGTAGGACACCAATGGGGAGAAACGCCGCAGAATTCATGGCTGTCTTAACCGGGATAGTGAGTGAGAACGATGTCCACCGCAGTTGGCTAAGTGGCCAGCTGCTATCTGGGACAAGTGCATTATGCCCTTTATCGTCGGTTGAACCCTAGTGAATGTTCCAAATTCGCCACGGCCCTTTTAAAAAATCGGCACAGGAGTATTTTGGACATGGTTTTAAACAGGGGTAGAGCAAAGGTCATGGGGATTGCGAAGCAGACGATCTGGACGCTATTTCAGCGCCGATGGAAGACATGGGCCTTCGTCACTGGAGGCAGTCTAGGACTGGTAGCAGCACTGTACCATTTACAGCCGGCACGGTATCGAGCGGTCGGTATTTTTCAACCTGAAACCAGCGAACGGTCTCCCCTAAAACCTGCGCAAGACCCCGATCGGTTAGATGTACTCTTGGCCAGATTCTTTTTCCGAAGGACTACGGTAACCCCTGAGGCTCAGCTAATCACGTCAGATTCATTGCTCAAACAAACCATTCAACGCCAGAACCTAACCGATGGGCAGGGAAATTTAATTTCACCCCGGCAATTACGAGACCAGCTGGTCCTTAGGGCGATCGCGCCGGGGGATCAGGTTCAACTGGCCTACGTTTCCCCTAATCCCCAACAGGCAGCGGAGGTGGTGAACACCACCCTGCAGCTGTATATGCAGCAAATTGAGCCGGAGTCGCTGGCGGCCTCGATGAGCTTTACCCGATTTGTGCAGCCCTACCTGGTGGAATCCGAGATGCTCCTTAAGCAGTCTCAACAGGCGCTTTATCAAATTCAGGCGAATACCCAGCAGCCCTCCTCAAGCACCGTGGGTGAGCAAAGTGACCTGCTACAGTCCTTTCAGGCGAATGTTGACCGTCAGGCTTCCACCATTGCAGAGGATTTGGGACAGCTCCAGCGCCAGCAAGGGATCGTCTCTGATTCCCAGCAACAGATCCTCAGCGATCTGGTGAACTTAACCCAGACCCGGCAACAGATTCTAGAGCAGCTTCAGGATCTGCTGGGTCGGTCCAGTTCCTCGCAATCCATCAGCGCGCTGATTCCGCCTCTGGAACAGCAAACCTTGAATTTGCAAAAGCTGCTCATCCTGGCAACGCAGCGTTATCAGGCCTTTCTAGCCAATCAACAAGGCCCCGTGGTTCTGGACCAGCCAGCGCTGACAGCCCCAACAATTGTGCAGCTGGCCACCGTTCCCAATCAACCCTTTCGTCCCTACACCCCCCTTTGGTTTGGGGGAGGGGGCCTGTTCAGTGTGACCCTTGGATTCATAGCCGTCTGGTGGCGCGATCGCAGCGATCGCTCCTTTCGTTCTTTGGGCGATCTCTACCAGGCCGCGCACATCCCCATCCTCGGGATAATTCCCCATTCAGCCCGTACGACCTTCCGCTCTCTGACCCATGCTCCCTTTTCCCCCAAGCCATCCTCCCAGCCTCCGCAGTTCCAGCAAACCTTCACTGCGCTGCTGACCTCGCTCCAGCAGGCTGGGGGAAGTGGCGGAATGCCCCAGGTCCTAACATTTACCAAGATGGAGCGAAACGTCGGGCAAACGGCCCTTCTTGCCCAATTGGCCCAAGCCCTCACGGTGCAGGGGCGAAAAATCCTTCTCCTGGATGCTGACTTTGGCCTTGAGGCTTCTAAATCTCCCTGGTCCTCGTTCCCTGGGCCGGGGCTGGGAGACTATCTTGAGGCCCAGATTAGCCTGGGGAAGGCCTTGCAACGGGTGCAACCCAACTTGGATTTGCTGACCTGCGGTCAGGCCCATCAGAACTGGGACATGCTTCTCAATTCTCCCGGAATGTCTTTGCTCATGGAAGAATTGCGATCGCGCTACGACCATATTTTGGTGGACGCGCCCCCCTTATCGGAATCGGCCCACGGCTATTTAATGGCCGATACCTCCGACGCGATTGTGCTGGTCCTTCGGGGCACAGGGATCAAACAGGATCACATCCCCCAGGCAAAGGCAATTCTTGAGCGTGCCGGACGACTATGTCGAGGCATGATCCTCACCGATGCCCCCTATCTAGATCAGGCCCCAGCACATACCCGCATCATCCGCCAGAGCCAATGGGACTTACCATTGCGGATCCAGAAGGACCGATCCTCCTCCCCTGCGATCCTGTCTACCTTTGCAGCCCTGGCGCGAAGCCCTCACCCAGAGAATCCCCTAGACAGCGACCATTCCTTAGAGAAGCTTTATCACCTGCCCCTCGCCACACTCAAGCAGGCCATTGCGGCTCGCTGGCAACGCTGGTCCAGCCAGCTTTCCCTGGTCCTAGAAGAGGAACAAGAGGTGATAGAACAGCGCCAGCAGGTTCAAAGCCTACAGCGCGCTCTTAAGGAAGGAAATGCCTACACGCGCCTCCAAACAGAGATGCAGCTCAAGGAGGAAACTGAAAAACTAACGCTCCTGACCGCCACGTTTATGGGTCAACGTCCGCACCTAATCGCGGAGCAGGAAATCCTGCGGAAATATCTGGGCATCCTCTACGCCAGAGTCGCGGCGGAACAGATCTCCTCTGCCAGCGATAGGAGGGAGTTGCGGTGATCACCATTGGCTTCAACCTGGGGCAAATGGCTTTGCGGATCATCGCCCTAGCGCTGATTGCCTGGGTGATCTTAGGAACCGTTGGCCTCAACGTCACCATCGCAGATCCCTCCACCTCCAGCCTCTATCAGCAACGACCTGCCAGCTTCGATGGCACAGGCAAGATTTATATGGGCCGGGAAATTGCTCAGGTCATGGGCTATCAGGGAGCGGACTGGCTCAACCGACCGAGCCGTGCCGCGCAAGAGCACCCGGACCAGTTAGTGCGCCTACTCAAACTTCGCCCGGAGGACACCGTGGCCGACATTGGCGCAGGGACTGGATATATCAGCGCTCGCCTTGCCTCACAAGTTCCAGCAGGTCAGGTCTTGGCTGTGGATATTCAGCCCGAAATGCTCCGGCTTTTGCAGGATCAGGGCGTCAATAATCTGATTCCCATTCAAGGCAGTGAACAAAGTCCCAATTTGCCCCAGGCCTCTGTGGATCTCGCGTTGATGGTGGATGTATACCACGAACTGGCCTTCCCCAGGGAAATGCTCAACGCCCTTGCCAGCAGCCTTAAACCCGGCGGACACCTCGTAATTGCGGAATATAAGGCTGAAAATCCTCGCGTTTTGATAAAGCCGCATCATAAGATGAGCCAGGCTCAGATTAAGGCGGAATTGGCCGCCTCAGGCTATCAATGGATCCAGACTCTGCGGGGCTTGCCGCAGCAGCATCTGCTGGTCTTTCAAAGACAAGACCCGTTTATTGCTGTTGCCTCGCCCTAGGCCAGGGCAGGGGCAGACGGTAAAAACTTCAGCAGCTCAGCATTCACTAGCCGAGGCACCTCCTGCTGAATCCAATGGCCACATTCTGGAATCAGCTTGGCCCGAAAGGGAGCCTGGATGAAACGTGCGGAAACCTCTAGCAGGGAATTATCCAAGGTGGTGTCGTCCTCTCCCCACAGCACCAGAGTGGGCACCTGAATGGGATCTGGCGGTCCGCCTAATTTGGCTAGCCACAGGGAAGGATTGAGCATCTGGCGGTAGTGATGCAGAACTGCCGTTACGGCTCCCTGCTTTGCCAACGCCGCCTCATAGAGTTCCAGCACGTCCTTAGAGAAGGCTGCCTTACGAACCGCCTGGGTTTGAAAGTAATTCCTGACAAACTGGGGCAAGCTCTGGTGAATCCATTGCTCAGGAATACCTGGCACCTGGGCCGCGAATAACAGCGAGGTGCGCAGAAGATCATCCAGAGTACCTGCTACATTGCGCACCAAGCGGGAGGGATGGGGCGCATTGAGAAGCGACAAACTTTTGAGAGATTGGGGAAATCGATGGGCCAGATTCCAGGCAATCATCCCTCCGCAGTCATGACCCACCACGTGGGCCTGGGTATACCCCAAACTTTCAATGAGTCCGAGAATATCCTGGGTGAGCGTGTCAATGTCGTAGCCGCTGCGGGGTTTGTCTGAATCGTTGTAGCCCCGCAGATCCGGAACCACCACCTTAAAGTGCTTGGCCAGCACGGGAATCTGAAACCGCCAGGAATACCAGAACTCCGGGAAACCGTGCAGTAGAATTACTAATTCACCTTCCCCTTGAGTGACGTAGTGAAGGTTAATTCGATTGGTGCAAATAAACTGATGGGTCCAGGCGGAAATACTAGAATCCATTTGGCTCACGCGATCGCAACAAAACTGGGCTGCTGGGTTTTGACAAGGTTCGCCAACTCCTGTAGTTGGCTGATCGCCTCAGCGCCCTCTAACTTCATCAGTTCCCGATCATCGCGCATTTCGGTCCAAGTAATGCCATAGTCCGACACCAAGAAGCGAATCAGATGTCCCTCTCCTAAGCTCACCATAAAAGAGGCACTACTCATCTGCCCACCGCAGGTATAGCAAGAGGCAATATACCCCCGTTTTTCGAGCACAATGGCCAATGCCTGCAGATTCATTACAAGATCTTGCACCAGCAGCCGGTGCTGATCAGCTAATCGAAAAAACATGGGCGTCACCCATAAATCACGTTTACAATTCTACCTTCTTTAGATTTATTTAAGTATTGCTCCTCATGATGGCGGCTTTATCTCGACCTCTATAAGTTTAAGGCTATTTAACATGAGGTTTCCCGAAACCTATCCTCAACCCGGCCTAGGGCATGAAGATGTTGTAAAAATTTAAATATATTCTATCCGGTGAAATCCAGCAAAAAAGCGGAAAAGATAAACTTCTCCGCTCAAATTATTTCATTAACGAGAGAATTTGAGGCCTGACGATCCCTAGCGCACTTCCTCTTTTAAGAAGCCACTGTAAGCCTCCATACCGTGCTCGCCAACATCTAAGCCACGGATTTCTTCCTCTTGAGGAACTCGAATCCCCGCAACCGCCTTAATGATGTACCAGGAAACAGCGGTCGTAATCACCGTAAAGGCACCAACGGAGACAATGCCAATGATTTGAGATCCCAGTTGGGCAAATTGCCCGGCAGTGATTAGGCCGGCTTCATCTTTAAATAAGCCCACCGCTAGCGTGCCCCATACACCGCAAACCAAGTGTACAGAGGTGGCGCCCACCGGATCGTCAATCTTGAGGCGGTCAAAGATGGTCACTGAAAAGACAACGAGAATTCCCGCAATCAATCCAATCACGGCGGCCCAGGGCACACTAACCGAGTCACAGCCTGCGGTAATCCCCACTAATCCAGCCAAGACACCGTTGATAATCATGGAAAGGTCGGGCTTGCCAAGGTAAAACATGGCTGTAAAGGTAGCCGCGACCCCGCCAAAGGCCGCTGCAATATTTGTGGTCACTGCAATGTGGGAAATTGCGCTGGGGTCCGCGGCCATGGTGGAGCCAGGATTAAATCCAAACCAGCCTAACCAGAGAATTAAGCAGCCCAAAGTTGCCAAGCTCATGCTGTGGCCCGGCATTGCATTTGCACCGCGATCGGTGTATCGACCAAAACGAGGTCCCAGAATGAGTGCCCCCGTCAAGGCCGCCCAGCCGCCTACCGAGTGAACCACTGTTGATCCAGCAAAGTCGCCAAAGGCTGTTCCCAGGTTGGCCAACCAACCGCCACCCCAGACCCAGTGACCGGTAATGG
>NZ_JTHE03000063.1 GCF_000817775.3 Lyngbya confervoides BDU141951 | reverse complement strand
ACCCAATCTCCTCCAACAGAAGCCTACCCCTAAAGAATATCAGGTCTGATGACTCACATCAAATCTTGGTCACACCCTCTGCAATTGCTGCTCGAACTCATAAAAATCGGGGATTATGACTCATGATTGTGGATCCCGCAAGACCCAGAAAATTGCTTGAGCAAGTCAGCGATCTCATGCGAGTTAAACACTATTCCTATCGCACCGAGCAAACCTACATCCATTGGATTCGCCGCTACATCCTGTTTCATAACAAGCGTCATCCCCAAGAAATGGGGGAACCTGAAGTCGAAGCGTTTCTCACTCATTTAGCCGTCCACGACAATGTAGCTGCATCGACCCAAAATCAAGCCCTTTGTGCCCTGGTTTTTCTCTATCGTCACATTCTGGATCTGCCACTCGCCGACTCCATTGAAGCAGTTCGAGCTAAACGATCCAGTCACCTGCCCACGGTCTTAACCCCCGCCGAAGTTCAACACCTGTTCCAATACCTTCAGGGAACCAACCAATTGCTCGCTAAACTCCTCTATGGAGCTGGCATGAGGATTACCGAAGGAATCCGGCTTCGAGTCAAGGATGTGGACTTTGCTCAGTCCCAAATCATAGTGCGAAACCCCAAGGGCAATCACGATCGCATTACGATTCTCCCCCAAAGCATTCAGCCCCTCCTCAAAGCTCAAATTCTACAAACTCAACAACTCCACGAAAATGATCTCGCCCAGGGATATGGGTCTGTGTATCTGCCCTTTGCCTTAGCGCGAAAATATCCCAATGCCGAGCGAGAATGGATTTGGCAATATGTCTTTCCTGCTGCTAAACGATCCATTGATCCCCGCAGTGGCAAGATCCGTCGGCACCATACGGATGATAGCGTTCTGCAACGCGCCATAAAGCGAGCGGCTCAACAATCAAAAATTCCAAAAAAGATTAGTTGCCATACTCTCCGCCACAGCTTCGCTACCCACCTGCTCGAAAACGGCTATGACATCCGCACCGTCCAAGAACTGCTGGGTCACAAAGACGTTAAAACCACCATGATCTACACCCACGTTCTCAATCAAGGTACATTAGGCGTTCGTAGCCCCCTCGATCGCTAATGGCAATCCCTATGCGCTTCACCCTGTCAGCCCTTTCTCTAGGTCTGTTGGCCTGCCTCGGCTGCACCAAACCCCAGCCGCCCCTGCCTCCCCCCCAGCCCCTCCCCAGCCAGCTCTCCCAACCCAACCTGCAACTGATGGAGCAGCCCATCAACCCAACCCTGCTGCCCAACCTCCTCAAATCCGGCCCCCTCGCTGAAACCACCACCCAGTGGAACCCGCATTTGCTGATTGGTAAACTCAAAGCCGATTCAGCCCGTCGCCCCACGGATTTAAACCTCTACTCTCTCAACGCCATCTACGCCGATAGCAATCAAAATCAGTATCAAGACGCAGAAGATAAAGGATTTTTTAACCCCGCCTCCACAATTAAAGTTGGCATCGCGGCCCTCGTCCTGGAAAAACTGAATCAACTGGACCTGCCCCGCGATAGCACCTACCAGTTTGCCAACTCAAACACCCCAATCTCCATTGCCGAAGACATCCGCAAAGCCCTGATCATTTCCGACAACGACGCCACCAATCGCCTGATCCAGTTTTTGAGCTTCGATGCCCTCAATCACACCATCCAAGCCAAAGCGATCCCCTCCTTCATGGTGAATCGCCTCATGCTTGACCGTGGCACCCTCACCGACTCTCCCGCCATCACTCTCCAATCGGGCGATACAACCCAGCAACTCCCGGCTGCCGCCGCCACCGAGTCCTATCCCTGCTGGGAAAAGGATCAAACCCTCGGCAACTGCGCCACCGCCCAGGATCTTCTGAGCATCCTGACCCGGATCACCTACCCGCAGTGGTTTCCCCCTGAACAAAGCTTTAACCTGCGCCCCGGCGATCGCGCCTGGCTTCAGGAGACCCTTTCCCAAACCCCGCAACAGGCCGGTTTTCCAGGCTATGCCGATAACTACTGCCGGTTTTTACAGCCCCTCAGTCAGCAACAGGGTTGGGCCAACCTGCAAAGCAAATGCGGCGTGGCCCTGTTTTCCCACACCTACGTCGATACCAGCGTCATCCAAACCCAGCAGGGCGATCAATATTTTGTAATTCTGGCCCTTTCTCCACCCCGATCCCTCAGCGAAGCCCAAGTCCTCCATAAAATGAATCAGATCCTGGCCCAGCTGCTGCCCCAGTTACCCTGACCCGAATGTTACAAAAGCAAGGGAAGCGTTGCGATCGCCCAACTCAGCGCCCAGAATTATAAAATCACCCCTGGAAACTGCTCCCGTCCCCGCGCACGCGCTCAACTTTCCCTCCATCAACTTTCCCCCATGGCCCATCCCTCCCACTCGGTTCCAGAACTTTTGGCCCATCGCTATCGGGTCATTCGAGTGCTCGGCGAAGGCGGGTTTGGCACCACCTACCTAGCGGCTGACACGCAGATGCCCTCCCAGCGCACCTGCGTGGTCAAGCAGCTCAAACCCATGACGGAAAATCCCCAGGTTGCTGCATTAGTCCGAGATCGATTTCAGCGGGAGGCTGCCATTCTAGAAATGCTGGGAGACAAGCACGAGCAGATTCCTCGCCTCTATGCCAACTTTGCCGAAGAAGACCACTACTACCTGGTTGAAGAATGGATTGAGGGAGAAACCCTCAGCAACCGGGTTGAAACCTCCGGTCCCCAAGATGAGGCGTTTGTGCGCCATTTGCTGCTGCAGGTGCTGCCAATTCTGGACTATATCCATCAGCACCAGATGGTGCATCGTGACCTCAAGCCCGACAATATCCTGCTGCGTCGCGAAACCCAACAGCCGGTTCTCATTGACTTTGGGGCCGTGAAGGAATCCCTGCGAACCCAGGATCCAGGATCGCAGGGCCACTATTCTCAATCCATTGTGGTGGGCACCCCTGGCTTTATGCCCGCTGAGCAGTTAGCGGGCTATCCCGTATTTGCCAGCGACATCTACAGTCTGGGCATGACCGCCATTTATGCCCTCACCGGCAAAATGCCCGCCTTGCTGCCCCCGGATCCCGTCCAGGGCACCCCGCAATGGCGACCGGCGGTGCCTCACCTCAGCCCTGACCTCGCGGATATCCTGGATCGATCCATTCAGATGACTGCTGATCGCCGCTTTCCGTCCGCTCGAGACATGCTCCTGGCCCTGCAGCCGGAAACCGTGGTGCAGCATCCTAAGGTCCCGGTGCCTTCTCCCCCCTTACCCGAAACCCTTCGAGACCCCATACCTGCGCCGCCGCCGAGAACGGCCCGCGCGCGGCTGTGGATATTAGGGGGGGCCACTGCTGCGGTTGTGGCAATTGGAGCGATCGCCCTGAGCACTTTGGACATCACCCTGGTCACCCAACAATCCACCCCAATTCCCAGCCCCCCCAATCCACCCACCGCTCCGCCACCCGCCGATTCTCCGAGTCCCCAGCCCACGGAATCGCCGTCGCCCGCCGCCGCTAGCCCGCCTGCCAGTCCAGTGGTCCCCAGTCCAGCAGTCCCCAGTCCAGTGGTCCCCAGTCCAGTGGTCCCCAGTCCCCCCACCAGTCCAGGAAGCGAATCCACGGTGGTCATTCAGCGCAACCGCAGTCGCAACTGGGCCTACATGGGAACAGCGGTCACGGGAGAACAGGTGTTTGTGGACAATGCCAGCATTGTGCCCACCGGAAGCCAGACCCAGTTCACCTACCGGATTGGAAGCGAACAGCTAGAGGCCCAGGCCGCCTGCGCCAGCAATCAGTGGTTTGTGAAGGACTATGGCTGGTATAGTCCCCAAAGTGAGGCAACCCAGAGCATGCTGGATTACGTTTGTCGCTTCTAGGCCGTTGAGTTGATTTTTTGGGCTCCGCCCCGATATAGTCCCCCTGGCAGGACTGGCCCAATCCTGAGCCTGAGGAGGGCCGAGGCCAGGACGCTATTTTGTAAACAAGCATTGACTTATCCACAGATATAGCGTTAACGTTGCAATGCAAACAGAATTTTGCGCTATATATGAGTCACCCCAAGGTTTGCGGACAGGGTTTTGCACGCAACTGCAGGGGGTGTGTTTTGTGCCCACGCCCGTCGGAACCCGCATGATTGCCCAAGTTGAACCCAAGCGAATGGACCTGGAAACGGGGGGGCTACCCGCCATTGAGGGAATGGTTCAGGTCTTTACCGCAGCCCAGCGCAGCTTTTTTACCGCTGTGATCGCCCAAGCCATCCAAACCGCGGCCCAGGGACGTCCCACCCTGCTGGTGCAGTTCCTGAAGGGGGGAATAGGCATGGGGCCAGATCAGCCCATTCAGCTTTGCCAAAACCTGCGCTGGATCCGCTGCGGACTCCCCAACTGCGTGGGAACCCCCTCCATCACCGCCGCAGAACAGGCGCAAATTTCCGCTCTTTGGCACTATACCCAAACCCAAATTCAGTCCGATCAATTTTCCCTGGTGATTCTAGACGAGTTAAGTCTGGCGCTTCATTTAGGCTTCATCCCAGAGGCAGAATGCCTGGCCATGCTGGAGGCGCGCCCCCGTCGTTTGGATCTGGTCCTGACCGGTCCGCACATGCCCGAGGCAATCCTAAACCTCGCCGATCAGATTACAGAGCTCAGACGGAGCGTGTTTGCCTGAGGGAAGGACTGCCGCTGCTCCCCAACAAACCTGGTAAACTGAGGCTTTGAATTACCGCGACCGTAAGCAAGAACTCTCCCCTGAGCAGGCACTGTGATTAAGAACGATCTGTGGATTACTGAACGGGCAAAGCAAGGCATGATCCAGCCCTTTGAGCCCAAACTCGTGCGTCAATTGGAGGGGGCAGCGCAGCCACTGCGGGTCATTAGCTATGGCCTCTCCTCCTATGGGTATGATATTCGCCTCAGTCCCCGGGATTTTCGCGTCTTTCGTCACATTCCCGGCACCATTGTGGACCCCAAAAACTTCAATCCCGCCAATTTAGAGCCAGCCGCCCTGCACCAGGATGGGCAGGGTCAGTATTTTATTCTCCCGGCCCATTCCTATGGCCTGGGCGTTGCCCTAGAGCGCCTGGAGGTTCCAGAAAATGTGTCGGTGATTTGCATTGGAAAATCAACCTATGCCCGCATTGGCTTGATCGCCAACCTCACTCCGGCGGAGGCTGGCTGGCACGGACACCTGACCCTGGAATTTTCTAATTCCTCCAGCGCCGACTGCCGTATTTACGCCAACGAGGGAATTGTGCAGCTGTTGTTTTTTGAAGGCGATCCCTGCGAGATCAGCTACAACACCCGTCAGGGGAAATATCAAAACCAGGATGAGGTAGTAACCTTAGCCCGTCTCTAGACCGAATCCCATCCCTTCCCATCTCTGGACAGGGCCGCCTGATACAACACCGCAAACCTTGGTTTTCATAGATGGCGATGGTGGGCGGTCTCTTTCATTGCCGTTCCTGGGGCAGCCCCTCTGCTAATAAACCCTGGCATAATCAGCTGCGTCGGTTACAAGCTGTGAATGATCTTGGGGTAGAAATAGCTGCCCCATCAGAGATTGACGCTGGTGCTGCGTGAGGTGAGGCGCAGCATTGAGGCTTTCCACCAGGAGTTGATTGCCATAGAAATACTGATGCAAAATCGCTGTTTCCGCACCGCTCCAGTGCCAGTTAACCACCAGCCCGCGATGTTGCTTCAATAACTCGTACCAATCCTTCAGCCAGATCGCCCCATTTCGTTGCCACCAGTCTAGCTGGACTGTCCTACCGTGGGCATAGTCCGGCAGCTTTGCCTTAAGAAAGGCTAAATCGCGGAGAAAGCTGCGGTCTAGCCGGAAGATCTGTTCAAAGTTAAGGGCCACATAAATCTCCAGCAATCCCTGGATAGAATAGGACGCCACAACCTGCTCAATTTTTTGGACCAACCGGATCAGCGCCAGGTCTAGCGCCAAATCCGTGGCGGCTTGTCCGGATAAGAAGGTGGGCAAGGGCAGATGCCCCAGGTTCTCTATGGGACACAGAATAGAAAAATAAAAGGCACGAAGTGCCCAGACTGGATAGGGTCCCTCTAGAGCTTGGACACGCCCATGAATCATGGCCAGATAGTTACAAATTCGCGGATGGGCGCCAATCCAGACCCTCAGATGATCACACATCTGCTGCAAAAACGCCGTCTCCTCCGCCAGAAGATGGGAGGTTAACAAAATCACCTCATGCCAGTGAGGATCGGTCATGTGGTGAAGGAGCTGACTCAGACGATCTGGGGGGCCAGCCGCCATGTGGCGTGCGGTCAAATATTCCTGAAAGGTCAGGTGGGAAAATGCAAAAATCCCGCGGGCATGCTCCACCAGAAGCCCTTGCTGCGACACGATCTGCTGAAGCATTTGCTCAGCCTGGCCTTGTAAAACTTCAGTCCCTGCCGGTTGGTTTGCTTCCCCAAACACTGTCTGGAGGGCTTGGCGCACAAGCTGCACGAGGTCTGCACGCTCCACATAGATCTTCTCCCGCTCAGAAAGATTAGCGGCAATCAGGGTCAAAATCCCCAACAGATCGCCAGGCGCAAGAGCCAGACCCGATCGGTCAATGCCGCGGGCCTGGTCCCAACGGCTGAGAAAAATCTCCAGAGCATACTGGTAGAGCTTAGCTCGATGGCTAGGGAGCGATCGCCGCTCTAGAAAGATGGAACAGATTAAGGTCAGCAGAATTGGGGTGCTCGTCAGGCCTAAAAGGGGCTGATTAGATTTGCGGTAAAGCTGCTCAAGACAGTGCTGAGCCAGCACTGATCCCCGCTGGGGTGGGGGGGCAACCGCATTAAAAAATTGGCGCGTAAACTGTTCAATCTGGGGCCGGGAAAAATCCGCCAGCTCTACATAGGTAAACCCCTGAAACAGGGGGCGCTGGGATGAAATCCGGGCGGTCACCACCATGCGATTGCCCCCGTAGCTGGAAAACCACTGCTGCAGCGCCAGGGTCAGCGGAGACTGTATCCCATCGGGCACTTCATCGAGTCCATCAAAAAGCAGCAGCATCCGACCCGTCTGTAGCGCTGACTCAATCGCCTCCATCGGAATGTCCCGCCATCCCCCTTGCCGCTGGATCAACTCTGCCAGAGAGGAAAAGCCTCCGTCAGACGGGTGATCCGTCCCCACACTGCGCAGGGCAATCAAGACCGGAATGAACTCTGGAAAAAGATGGTTCTCTAAGCAGGCGATCGCCAAATACTGGAGGAAGGTGGTTTTCCCGGCACCCGGCTTACCTAGCAGCACGAGCTTTGAATGGGTGCTGACGCTTTGCAGCGCCGGCCAGGAGGTGAGGGATTCCTGACCCCGAGCCTGGGCCGAAAGATCAGCAATTTCCAGCCAGCGCTCATGGGTCAACGTGGGCAGAATGTGAAGCGGGGTATACAGGGCTTGGACTGACAGGGGCTGGTGGGCGGTAAAGGGCGAAAGCAGTGGAGTCCACTGATCTTGAACCGCTGCTTGCAGCTGCTGCTTAATCTGGGCCACGGTGGTGGCGGGTTGGTCCGGGGCCGCTGGAGGAGGGTCTTCTTGCTCAGCGATATCTGTCCAATCCAGGTTGAGTTGAAAGCACAGTTCCATGAAAATGTGGCGATCCACTGCTCGGCCTGAAAAAAATTTCCAAACCGACTGGCGAGTCTCTAGCCCCACCTGATAGGCCAAATATTCCTGGGTCCAGCTGGTTCGTTCGAAGGCTTGCTTTGCCAAGGCTCGACCTGTGATTGATGCCTTCAGCGATCGCTTGGCCATCGGCACTTCCTGTCTACAATACGCTGCTCTTAGGGTGCCCCCTCCCCGTCTGGACCCGACCGTCCGGGCCTTAAGGGGGGCTCTCCGGGGAGTGGGAATATCCCCGGAGGGGGGAGAGTGTGATAAGCTCTGACAAGAGGAAGTCAGAGATTCCTTAACCGTTCACGTTCAGAACCTTATACATCGAACCCCATCCGATGGCTGCAACCTTGGTTTCGAGCTTGCGGCTTTTTTAGCGGGTTGGGGGCAAGGTCTGAAGGTGTTCCCCGGAGCTGCACTGGCTCCACGGGGATAGCATCCAGGCAATCTCGTCCCTGGAGCATAACCTTGCTAAAAATTTTCCTGCTCACAACAGAGGAGACAATTATTTGGTCATGATGAATCTTCAGTTCATTACCCGTCTGATTCAACATTACAAGCCTGCAACGGCAGCCGTGAGCGCCCACTGCGACGGTCCCTGCGGCGTGTATGACCCCTCATCGGCCCGCATTGCCGCGGAAGCTGTACTCTCGATGACCAAGAAAATTCTTGATCTACAGCCGCCGGCTGCGGGTGATGTGACCGCCAGGGTCGCCTACGAAAACACAATCTCGCGCTACATTGCGATTAAGGAAGAGCAGGCTCAAATCACAAAGGACGAGCTACTCATTCTCTGGACAGACTACTTCAAGCCCCAGCACCTGGAGCAGTTCCCAGACCTGCACACCACCTTCTGGCAAGCGGCTAAGCTTTGCTCCTCTTGCAAAGTAGAGGTCAGCCAGCAGCACGCGAGCGATTTAATGAGCGCCGTCGAGAAAATTCACTCCATGTTTTGGGCCACCAAAAACCGAGAGGTGGCTTGGTATACGGCCAGCTAAAGTCCCCAAGTCCAGTGCTGATTATAGCGCTACAGCGCTATAATCAGCGCCATCCTACAGGTTGAGCCAGGTTCCCTCTTGTGTCCAGGAGGGAGGCTGGCTTCTTGTTTTATCAACCGGAGCGAATGTTAACACTGGAGCAGATTGATATATGTCTCCCCCTTCTCCTGTCCAGCTGATTAACGGGGTCGAGTTTTTGCTGTGGCTGGCAGGACGTCGTCAGCGCCTAGTGGTTTACCACCGGTCCATGGTTCCCACCCTGCAACCCGGCGATGAAATTCTTTTCAACCCCCGATCCTACACACAGCGACGACCCCAGCCCGGAGAAATTATTGTCCTGGTCCACCCTCAACAGCCCGGCTTGCCCCTGGTAAAGCGCGTGGAACGCATTCTGGAAGAAAAAATTTGGGTGGTGGGGGATAATGGGGAGGCCAGCACCGACAGTCGTCAGTTTGGAGCCGTGGATCTCCCCCAGGTGCTTGGGCAGGTAACCTGCATTTTTTCTCGCCCGGTCCTGGCTGTGCCCCTCAAGCCCCCTGCGCGTCGCTAGATCCTCCCGAAGAGGCTGCCGGTTTCATGGGCCAAGAGCCACTGTTTGCGCTGTAAACCCGCAGCGTAGCCCACCAGAGTCTGATCTCGCCCCACCACACGATGGCAGGGTAAAAAGATCAGCACTGGGTTCAGGGCATTGGCACGCCCAACGGCCTGGGCTGCCCCCGGTCGGTGAATTTGCTGGGCTAAGTCTCCATAGGTGCGCGTGGATCCAGGTTGAATGGTGGACAAAGATCCCCAGACCTGCCGTTGAAAAACACTGCCGCCAGGATCAATGGCTATCCCCTGTAAGGCATCTAGCTCACCGCTAAAGTAGGCCTTGAGACGATCCCTGGCCTGGAGCAGATGCGGACGGGGAATCAAAGAGACAGGACCGTAGCGCTTGGTCAGCAATCGATGCAGCCGGGGTCGGCAATCTTGGAAATCAACGCTAAGCAAACGGCTGGCATCCGCTACAATATCGATGATGCCTAAAGGTGACGGCGTGGAATCTATAAACAGATCGATCATCGGGGGGACTGACTCAGGGCAGGATGAGCGTTGTGTTAAAGGGGTTCTACATATCATTGAGGTTCAGACTCTATTTTAAGTGCTTCAGGGAGTCAGTGTTTAATTCAGTGTTTAATCAGTGTTTAAATAGAGCCTTCAGCCAAGATTGTGGCCGCCGTTTGGGTCATCTTTATAGGACAAGCTAAAATCAAGGCGTCAATTCTATCAGTTGGTCAACGCATGACCAGTGGCCCCTGTTAGGGACACAAGGGTCCCCGCCAGGTTTTTTCATTGTTCTCTCTCTGCTGTCAGTAAAACCTAAGAATCTCCACCCTATGCCCAGCTTAAGCGTCCCGTTGCGATTGGTTGGTTCTGTTGTTTTAGCCAGTTTTTGTCTGGATTTACTCCCCCTAGCGCGTCCGGGTTTGACCCAGTCCCCGGTGGCCATCGGACAGTTGAACAATAGTCCCAAGGCCATTGTGGATGAGGCCTGGCAGGTGGTTCATCGCCACTATGTGGACCGCGACTTTAATCAAGTGGATTGGGTGAAGACGCGCCATCAGCTTTTAAGCCGTCGCTATAGCAACCATCAGCAGGCCTATGCAGCCATCCGTGGCGCCCTGCAGCCCCTTAATGATCCCTATACGCGGTTTATGGATCCCCAGCAGTTCCGACAGCTCACGGTTCAAACCGCTGGGGAGTTAACCGGGGTGGGAATCATGATTCTCAATGATGCTCAAACGGGCCGTCCATTTATCGTCAAAACGCTGAAAAATTCTCCTGCCGAGCGCTCGGGCCTGCAGGTGGGAGATTGGATCTTAAGTGTGGACGGTCGCAGTACGGTGGCAATGGAGGCCCAGGCCGTGGCGAGTTTAATCCGGGGAGAGCCAAACTCAAAGGTGAAGTTAGAGATTAGTCGGACGGGCGTTCCAGCGTTTCAGGTGGAAATTGCTCGGGAGATTATCCAGGTCCAGACCGTTCAGTATCAAATGAAGCAAGCGGAAAATCGCCGAATTGGCTACATCCGCGTCACGGAGTTTAGCAGCCATGCCGCCGAGCAGATGGCCAATGCCATTCAAGTTTTAACCCGCGATCGCGCCGATGCCTTTGTTCTGGATTTACGGGGCAATCCTGGGGGGCTGTTTGAAGCCTGTATCGATATCGCGCAGATGTGGTTGAATCAGGGCATGATCGTGCGCACCGTGGATCGCACTGGCAAGTCCGAGCGCTTTTTTGCCCGCCAATCCGCCCTCACCAATCGTCCAGTGGTGGTGCTGGTGGATCAAAACTCCGCCAGCTC
Organism: Lyngbya confervoides BDU141951; assembly: GCF_000817775.3. Classification (GTDB taxonomy): domain Bacteria; phylum Cyanobacteriota; class Cyanobacteriia; order Thermosynechococcales; family Thermosynechococcaceae; genus Lyngbya; species Lyngbya confervoides. The sequence continues at coordinate 25,668 of NZ_JTHE03000063.1, read as the reverse complement.
TAGCGAGATCTTGACCGGAGCGCTCCAGGATAATCGTCGCGCGGTGGTGGTGGGCACTAAGACCTTTGGGAAAGCCCTGGTCCAGGCGGTTCACCAGTTGGCCGATGGGTCTGGGTTGGCCGTTACGGTGGCGCATTACTATACCCCGAAGGGAACCGACATCAGCCGCAAGGGCATTACCCCTGACTTTACGGTGCCACTCTCGCAAGCTCAGGCCTTCCAGCTAAAATCCAACAGTCAACTGCTGACCACCAACTTGGATGCTCAGTATCAGCGAGCGGTGGAGATCCTCTCTCAGCACCTCTCCCAGCGATCTCAGGAAGCAGTGCGATGGGTGGAGGGGGTTCCCGAATCGAGATCTCAGCTTCCGGTTTCTCCAGCCGCTTCCCCTGCGCAGCTTCCGGTGGGTGCGATCTAGCATGGGTCAATGTTAAGCAAACCACCCTTAAACAGCGAAACATTTAGCCGCTGGACACGCAGTCTCTAGACACGAAATAGATCAAGGAAGGATGGGTCAGAAAATTCGTTGGATCTTAGGGATCATTCTGCTGCTGGGGGGAGGATGTTCCCTCTACGTCTGGTATCAATTTATCCGTCTCCCGAGCTGGTATACCCAATCTCCGGATCAAACCCGTCCAGAGGAGGGGGTGTTGCGGCAAGAAGACTTTGATGATCCCGATGAACTTGCCCAGATCAAGGCAAAATTAACCCGAAAGGTGGCGGCTCAGGCTCCAGGAAATCAGGAGACTCCCGGAGATTCGGAGACCGTGCCGCCTTCCGCAGGGGCCTCGACTCCATCGATCCAGTCCCGTTCTGCGAACTCCAGTGCTGGCAATCCCCCTAGAGCCCATCAAAGGCCGGTGGAGTCTCCCTCGCCCAGGCTCGCCCAGGGGGGCGCAGCAACCCCTGCCTCCCCCGAACCGCGATCGCTCACCTTAAACGCCGGAGAACTCAATGAATGGGTGGCGGTGGCGGTCAGCGAGTCCCGTCGAGCCAAGCCAGTGCTGCCCGCGATCCAGGGCATTAAAACCCACATTGATCAAGGGCAGGTGACCAGTGAGATCCTGGTGAATCTAGCGGCGCTAGATTCAGCCCAGCTTTCCCGCGGACAGCAGCAGCAGGTTGAAAAAATGCTGAAAGTTCTGCCCGCCATCGCCCGTCAAAACGTCTTGATCACAATTCGGGGCAAACCTCAGGTTCAAGGAGGAAAGCTGTATCTACCCCCGGACAGTACCGTTGCCCTGGGAGGGGTCCGCCTCACCCTGGAAGAACTGGGACAAACCCTTGGCTTGCCGGTCCATCGCCCCTTGCCCTTGAATTTGAACCTGGGAGATTTTCAAGTGGAGCAAGCGCAGATTCGCGACAGACAAGTGACCCTCAGCGATCGCTAACCCCGTTGTTTAAATTCCCATCGCGCATTAATCCGCCACTTCCGAAGCAGCTGGAGCAGATTGCTTCGATCTGGTTTTAGAGGATCCAGCCTTGGGAGCAGCAGCCTTCCCCTCGGTAGCCTTGGCCTTGGGCGTTCTGGATTTAGAGGTTTTAGCTTGGCTGGTTTTGGACTTTGTGGTTTTAGTGCGGCTGGTTTTTGCCCTGGTTGATTTTGCTTTGCTGACCTTGGCGGTTGATTTTTTCTTAGATTTTTTCGCCCCCTCCTTGGTAGCCAAAAGCTCCAGAGCCAAATCCAGGGTCATAGACTCCACGGTTTGCCCTTCTGGGAGTCCCACATTGGTTTTATTGTGCTTAATGTAGTGACCGTAGGGGCCTTCGTAAATATTCACCGGCGTCTCATCTTCGGGATGCTGACCCAAAACCCGGAGCGGCTCCTTGGTCCGGCGTCCTCCGCGGGTTCCCTTGGGCATGGCCAGTAGCTCCAAGGCCCGCTCTAGTTGAATGTCGAACAAACTGTCGTCCTTCTTCAGGGAACGATAGTCTTTTCCGTCCTTGCCCTGGTCGTGGACCACGTAGGGGCCGAAGCGTCCTAGCCCCACCTTGACGGGTGCCCCTGTGTCGGGATGATCACCGAGTTTACGTGGCAGCGCGAGCAGCTGGACCGCCTGATCCAGAGTGATCTGGTCAGGATCCAATCCCTTGGGGAGTGAGGTCCGCTTGGGCCGCTTATTGCTCTCTGAAACCTCGCCTAGCTGAACGTAGGGGCCATAGCTTCCCAGCAGGACAAAGATCGGCTCCTGGGTTTCTGGATGAACCCCCAGCTTTTCTGGTCCTTCGATTTTTTGCTTGAGAATGACCTCAATTTGCTCAGGGGTGAGATCGGCAGGGGTCATATCCTTGGGCAAGGACGCCGTGACGGACTCTTGGTCGTGCTCAGCCTCAACGTAGGGGCCAAATCGACCAATTCTTACCGTCGCCTCAATATTATCGAGCCGAATCGTCCGGGCTTCACTGGAGTCAATGGCACTTTCTCGTTCCTTGACTAGATGATCCAGTCCGGTTTCCCCCAGATAGAACTCTTGCAGGTAGGGGAGCCATTCCGCTTCCCCAGTAGAAATTTCATCCAGGGTTTGCTCCATGCGGGCCGTAAATCCTACATCCACTAAATCGGGAAAATGCTTATCCAACAAATCCGTGACCGCAAAGGCGGTAAAACTGGGCTGAAGGGCATTCCCCAGGCGCTGGGCATAGCCTCGGTCAATAATGGTGCCAATGACAGTTGCGTAGGTGCTAGGACGGCCAATGCCTTCTCGCTCCAGAACCTTCACCAGGGAGGCCTCGGTGAAGCGTGCCGGAGGCTGGGTCTCATGACCGACGGCGTCTAGGGTTTGGCAGTTCGGCTGATCTCCCACCTGGAGCACGGGCAAGATCACTTCCTGATCGTCGATGGCAGCATCGGGATCGTCCGACCCTTCCACATAGGCTCGGAAAAATCCTGGGAAATCAATGCGCTTGCCGCTGGAACGAAACCCCGCTGTTGCGATGGTCAGGTCAACGGTAATGTGCGTCTGGCGCGCCTCTGCCATCTGGGTGGCCACGGTGCGCTTCCAAATCAGTTCGTAAAGCGATAGCTCGGTGGATTTCAGTCCGGTTTCCTTGGGGGTACGAAAGGTTTGCCCGGCCGGTCGGATCGCCTCATGGGCTTCCTGAGCGCCCTTGGATTTGGTGTGATACTGGCGAGGCTTTGGACTGAGGTAATCGCTCCCGTAGAGGGTCTCAACACAGCTCCGGGCCGCAGCGATCGCCTGCTTAGAGAGATGCACCGAGTCAGTTCGCATGTAGGTGATGTAGCCCTTTTCGTAAAGGCTCTGGGCCACCCGCATGGTTTCGCGGGCAGAGAGGCGCAGCTTGCGGTTGGCTTCCTGTTGCAGGGTTGAGGTGGTAAAGGGAGGAGCGGGCTTGCGCGTTACGGGACGCTCTTCAATGTTGGCCACCGCCCAGGACTGGCCGGTGAGCCGGGCCTGCAGCGCCCGAGCGTCGGTTTCAGAGAGCAGGACCACATCCCGGCCCTCTACAATCTGGCCAGTATTTTCGTCAAAGTCGCTCCCCGTGGCCAGCTTTTTCCCCTCCAGGGTCACCAGCTTTGACTCAAAGCTAGTGTTGTCCTTTTCCAGGACGGCCTTCAGATCCCAGTAACTTCCCTGCACAAAGGCCAGTCGCTCTCGTTCCCGCTGCACCAGCAGCTTAACCGCCACTGACTGCACCCGCCCTGCGGACAAGCTGGGCGCAATTTTCTTCCACAGCAGGGGAGAGAGGGTATAACCCACCAGCCGATCCAGGATGCGGCGGGTTTCCTGTGCCCGGACCAGCCGCTGATCCACCTCACGGCATTTCTGCAGGGCAGCATGAATCGCATCATCGGTAATTTCGTGGAAGACCATTCGCCGGGTGGGAATTTTGGGCTTTAGCACCTGCAACAGGTGCCAGCTAATGCTTTCCCCTTCCCGGTCTTCGTCCGTTGCCAGCAGCAGCTCATCCGCCTCCTTCAGGGCCGACTTCAGTTCGCTCACCACCTTTTTCTTATCCTTGGGGATGACGTAGAGCGGCTCAAAGTCCGCCTCAACATTGACCCCTAAGCTGGACCATTTCTCGGACTTGACCTTAGCCGGGATTTCGCTAGCATCTCTGGGTAAGTCACGAATGTGCCCCATGGAAGCCTCAACTCGATAACCCTTCGGCAAAAAGTTCCGAATGGTGCGAGCTTTCGTAGGAGACTCAACAATGACAAGTGTTGACATACAGATCCAAAGACTCAGAGATTTACGATAGACACAGATGCGGGAGGCACAGATGCCGATGGGACCCGAGGGGACGGCTTGGCCTAAACCCAGACTATCAGAGCAAGCTTAGAAAACGTTAGGCAGCCTGGATGGGTTCTCGATCATTGGCTTCTGCACCCGGTGTCTCAAGGAGAGGCAACCTCTCTTCAATTCACCCTTAAGGTTACTCTAACGCTCGTAACGTCAGGGACACCTCCCATGGGAGAGATTTTAAGCCACCTTTCCCGGATAAGTCCCACATATTTTCCAATATTGAAACCCTTTAAATCCTGTGGGTTCTTACGGAATTTTCCTGCCTAAACCTTACTACTTTGCAGAAAAATCGTTATTTTCACGGAGTCGGGTCCAGAATCGGCCTTTATATTACTTCATAGAACTTTGAATAGAACTTTAAAATAGAACCTCAAATTAGATCCTGCGGGACGCACTCGGGTGAGGAAAATTCAGCCCGGCGTTCTAGGATCAACTCTAGGATTAACCCATGCGTACAGGATGATCGAATGCGAACCTTAGTGGTGGCGACACAAAATCCAGGCAAGCTTGCAGAGCTGCAGCAGTTATTGGGGCAGACCCAGTTCCAACTACAGCCCATGCCCCCGGAACTAGAGATTGCCGAGACAGGGGCCACCTTTCAAGAAAACGCGATCTTAAAAGCCCGTCAGACGGCTCAATATACCGGGCACTGGGCGATCGCAGATGACTCTGGCCTGGCGATTGAGGCCCTTGACGGGGCCCCTGGCATTTATTCCGCCCGTTACGCTGAGACGGCACAAGCGCGGATTGACCGGGTTTTACGCGAGCTGAAGGGGCAATCCAATCGCAGGGCACAGTTTGTTTGTCACATGGCCGTGGCCCAGCCCGATGGCCAAATCGTGGCCGAAGCGGAGGGAATTTGTCCTGGAGAAATTCTGGAGGCCTGTGTGGGGGCAGGAGGCTTTGGCTATGACCCGATCTTTTGGGTTCCCAGCCAGCAGCAAACCTTTGCCCAAATGGGCAGCGATCTCAAGCATGAAATTGGCCATCGGGGGCTGGCGCTGCAACAGCTTATGCCCCAGTTGCAGCACCTTTAGGCCTTCCCCAAAAACCTCAAAAAAAAGCGTCCCGCGGTGGGGACGCCCTGGATTTTAGTTTCCGGAGACTCTATTCAATCCCTTCGATCTTGTCTTCCAGTTCTTGATAGAGCTCCCGCAAGAGATCTAGATTCTCATCACTGGTTTCCCAATAGCCGCGACCGTTAACCTCCAGCAAGGTCATGACCACCTTACGGTAGGAATGGGGGTTAAGGTTTTTGAGGCGATCGCGCATCTCCTCGTCCTTGACAAAGGTGGTGTTGAAATCCTCATACACCCAGTTGTCCACCGCTCCCGCCGTGGCCGACCACCCCATGGTGAAGGTGAGACGCTTGGACAGCTCACGGACCCCTTCGTACCCATGACTGAGCATGCCCTCATACCATTTGGGATTGAGCATCTTGGTACGTGCATCCAGGCGCACGGTTTCAGAGAGGGTGCGCACCTGGGCATTGGCCGTGGTGGTATCTGCAATGTAGGCGCTGGGCTTTTTGCCATCTTCGCGCAGGCTCGCCACCAGCTTGGTGGGATCCGAGTCGAAGTAATGGGAAACATCCGTCAGAGAAATCTCTGAGGAATCCAGATTCTGGAAGGTGGCATCAGCGGTTTTTAAGGAAGCCTTAAAGAGGTCCTGAGACTGAGTCATCATGCCGGGATTGTCGGCATCAAAGGCAAAGGACTTGCGCTCAGCGTACATGTTTTGAAGCTCCTCCTCCTCGCCCCAGGAGCTGTTTTCAATGGCCAGATTGACGTTGGAAGAATAGGACCCCGAAGCGTTGGAGAACACGCGGGTGGCAGCCTGACGAAGATTAACGCCCATCTCCTCCGCCTGCTGCTTGGCGTGCTTGCGCACAAAGTTCAGATCGTCGGGCTCATCGGCTTCGGCGGCCATTTTCACCGCCTGGTCAATCAGGGCCATTTGATTGATAAACAGATCGCGGAACACCCCTGAGCAGTTCACCACCACATCAATGCGGGGCCGGCCAAGATCCTCGAGGGAAATCAGCTCCAGTTTGTTCACCCGTCCCAAACTATCAGGCTTGGGCTTGACCCCCACAAACCAGAGAATCTGGGCCAGGGATTCCCCGTAGGTTTTGATGTTGTCCGTTCCCCAAAGCACGCAGGCTATGGTTTCCGGGTATTGGCCATCGTTATCAGCCCTCTGGCGCTCGAGGAGCCGATCCACCACCGTTTTGGCGGACTGCACCGCGGCCTTGGTGGGGATGGACTGGGGATCGAGGGCATGAATATTTTTACCTGCGGGCAACACGTTCGGATTGCGGATCGGGTCGCCGCCCGGTCCAGGGAGCACGTACTCGCCATCCAACGCCCGCAGCAGACTGGTCATCTCCATATCGGCACACACCTGAGTCAGGCAAAATTGCAGATAGTCAAAGAGGGTCTTGAGCTGTTCTTCGTCCAGGTCCTTATACCCGGCCTTAATCAGCGCCTTCAGGTAGGCTGGCTTTTGCTTGAAGCCCAGCCAGCGTAATACCTTTTTGAGCCAGCCAAACCGTTCCACCATGGACACCCGACCTTCCCGGTTGGTGAGTTCGTTCACCATCGCCGCCACCGCTGCGCGGGTGGCCTCGGTAATTTTTTGGCCCAGGGCCACATCTTCCAGGACGTTGAGATCGCTGCCGCGATAAATATCCTCCATCTCCCGGCCCAGACTGCGAGCAAGGATGGAGGGCAATCCCACGATGCCCTCTTCTTCGCGATCCAGACTGGCAATATTCACCAGGGTGGCGATCGCCTCCTCAGCCGTGGGCGGTTTGCCAATGGTGTGCAGGCCGCAGGGCAGCAGCCGCGACTCAATTTCCATCAGCTTTTTGTAGACCGCGCCCACCAGAGAATCTCGGTCTCCCGGACTGAGATCCGCGGCATCGGCCTCCGGCAGGTCAATGTCTTGATCCAGGTTCACCTGACGGCAGGTTTCCACGATGGTGTTGACAATGGCGATCGCCCGTGACCCTTCCCGCAGGGTTTGGTAGGATCCCACCAGATCTCCCAGCTCCTTGAGACCCTTATAGAGCCCTGCATTTTCAGCAGGCGGGGTGAGGTAGCTGATGGTATTGGCGTAGCCGCGCCGCTTGGCAATGGTTGCCTCGCTGGGGTTATTGGCTGCGTAGTAGTAGATATTGGGAATCGCACCAATCAAGTTATCGGGATAGCAGTCTCCGGACATACCCATCTGCTTACCGGGCATGAACTCCAGGGATCCATGGGTGCCAAAATGCAGCACTGCATCAGCCTGCCAGATCTCCTTGAGATAGGTGTAGTAGGCGGCAAAGCCGTGGTGGGGGCTAGCCGATCGCGAGTAGAGCAGCATCATCGGATCGCCTTCGTAGCCAAAGGTGGGCTGCACGCCGATAAACACATTGCCAAATTCCTTGCCGTACACCAGCAAATTCTGGCCATCGCTATTGAGCTGGCCTGGCGCGGGCCCCCAGTTCTCCTCTAGGCGCTTGGCGTAGGGCGTCAACTGCTCGTACTCCGCCACGGACATGCGGTAGGCAATATTGAGTTCCGGCGAGGCGTACTGAGCCTGGGCATCATGGATCACCTCTTCCATCAGCGCCTTGGCATCCTTAGGCAGATTCGGCACCTGGTAGCCCCCGGCCTTTAGCTCCTCCAGCACCCGATAAATGGAGCCAAACACATCCAGGTAGGCGGCGGTGCCCACATTCCCCTTATCGGGAGGGAAGCTGAACACCGTGATCGCCACCTTTTTGTCCGGGCGCGGTTTGCGGTGCAAATTTGACCAGCGGATCGCCCGCTCAGCAATCATTTCGACGCGATCTTGCAGGGTATGGGCCTTACCAGTGTTGCCATCGCGACCGGAGAGCACAATTGGCTCAATGGCTCCATCCAGCTCGGGAATGGCAATTTGCAGAGCCACCTGCACCGGATGCAGGCCCAGGTCGCTCTCTTCCCACTCCTCAGTGGTTTGGAACACCAGGGGCAGGGCCACCATGTAGGGGCGGTTTAATGTTTTGAGGGTTTCAATGGCCTTGGGATGATCCTGACGAGCCGGGCCACCCACCAGGGCAAAGCCGGTCAGGGAGACCACGGAATCCACAATGGCTTTTTCGCTCTCCAGGGGATCAAAGAAGTAGGCGTTCACAGACTTGGAAAAGTCCAGACCGCCATTAAACACCGGGATCACGAAGGCGCCACGATACTCCAGTTCGGAAATCACCGCCACATAGTGGGCATCATCCCCCGTGACAATGTGCGATCGCTGCAGCACCACCCCAATCACGGGGCCGTTCTTCACCGCATTGGAAATATCGCGCCGGGACTGGTACCAGTTCAGGTATTCCTTGATGTCCTCAAACATCTGCGGCGCCAGAGGGTGCCAGATGCCCTGGTCCGGATACACCACCGGATCGGCAAAGGCAATCTCTGGCGCGGCGTTGTTACCCTGAACAAACACATAGCGATTGGCCAACATCAGCAGGAAGTTTTCCAGATTATCTGCCGACCCGCCCAGCCAATATTGAAAGCTCATCATAAAGCTGCGCGCATCCTGGGCCTTCTCCACCGGCAGGTATTTCAACACCGTGGGCAGGGTCCGCAGCAGCTTGAGCATGGCATCTTCAAAGCTAGCCCCGTTTTTCTGGCGACGCTTTTTCATGAATTCGCCAATCACGCTCTTGGACTGCCCCAGTTGCGCCATGGAGAATGTTCCTAGCTTGTTGAGTCGCATCACCTCCGGCATGGAAGGGAACACCACCACCGCATCGAGGCGATCGCGGTGGGGCTTCACCGCCGCCACCACCTTTTCCGATAGATCTTCGATAAAAATCAACGAGCCAATAAATATATTCGCCTCGGCTACGTCTTGCTGGAACGCTGCGTAGTTCTCAGGCGATCGCAATTCTTCAATCAGGTAACCACTAATTTCCACCGCCAGGCTGGGATGGTTGCGATTAATGGAGGTGACGGCGGCAGATAGAGCGCTTTGGTACTGAGGCTCTAGTACGACATAGACCACCTTCACCAGCGATCGGCCCCGCAAATTCTCTGGGGCGATGTGTCTGATTGTGGACTTGACGTTAGTGAACATGCAGCGAGTCTCCTCTCAGGCTTGGGTAACGGACACAAGAATCTTGCTTTGACTGAAGATCTTAGGCTGAATTGCTGACCGACGGAAGCCGAGGTCAGAGGGCGGGAGTGCAAATCCCATCATTCAACACAGTTGCTCAGGATTCCCCTATTAAAACCTGCTTCCCCTGTCCCCTCTCCGCCAGACCCTGGATTCCAGGTCGAACTGTCACAATTTGATAAATGGCTTTCACTTTTCTTAACAGTCAATCGCCAAAAACTGCGTTAGAGACCTGCCAGGCGTTAAGAATTGCGATATTTTCTGAGCTCGGAGGACCAATCCCCGCGGGGGGCGTTCCGACCTTTCTACACTGGAAGAGCAAATTGGAGAAGCAAACTGGAAAAGCGCAATTGCCGCCTCCCCCTTCTCTCCCGCCCTAGCCCCAAGTCGTCATTCCCCCCTGTTCACCCATGGTCCTGACTGAATCAATCATGCTGCCCCTGGGGTCCACCGCCCCTGATTTTGACCTGTTCGAGGTGGTGACCGGCCAGCGATGTCGCCGATCCGACTTCGATGATCAGCAATTGCTGTTGGTGCTGTTCATCTGCCGTCACTGCCCCTTTGTAAAGCACATTCAAACCCAACTGGCTGACCTGGGACGCGATTATCAGACCCGATCGGTCGGGATCTGTGCCATCAGTGCCAACGATGCTGACCACTACCCCGAGGACGCGCCTTCCAAGCTCCGGGAAATGGCAGAACAGCTCGATTTTCGGTTCCCCCTTTGCTACGACGAAACCCAGGCGGTTGCCCTGGCCTACCGAGCCGTCTGCACGCCAGACTTTTTCCTGTTCGATCACGATCGGCGCTTAGTCTATCGCGGTCAGCTTGACGATAGCCGCCCCGGTAATCACCAACCCGTCAATGGCAAAGATCTGCGGGCTGCGATCGAGGCGGCCCTGGCGCATCAACCCATTCCAAGTCCCCAAAAACCCAGCATTGGCTGCAACATTAAGTGGAAGCCAGGTGTCAACCCCCCAGCGCTGAGGTGAACTCAGTCCATTTCCCTCAGGGTTGACGGGGACTGAGTTTGCAAGAGATCAAAAAAAATATTAATATTTGTAAAGAAGTCGTAAACAGCGGTTTCATTTTCCCTCGGTGCTCAGTGATCGCAGCGGTGGGTTAAGAGAACCGGCCCATTGCTCAATGGGCAGTGCTCAATGGGCTTGGATTCAATTTTTCGTTCGTACACAGTGATGATTAGGACCCCTATGGAGTTGCACGAGATTAAGCGAAACATTGCAAGTGAAGATCCGCAGGATCGCATGAAGGCAATCACAGCTTTGAAAGATCATGCTCCGGAGGTTGCTGTCCCGCTGCTGTTGACCCGGAAAGACGACCGTGAATTTATGATTCGATCCTTTGTGGCGATGGGCCTGGGGTTTAAACAGACACCAGAAGCCTACGCAGCTCTGTTAGAGATTGTGCAGTTTGATCGAGATGTCAATGTGCGCTCCGAGGCTGCCAATTCTCTAGGGAAATACGGAGATGTGGCCACGCCGGTCTTGCTGAAGGCCTTTCGGGAAAACGACCACTGGTTGATGCGCCTGAGCGTATTTCCAATTTTGGAGGCGCTAGCAGAGGCAGGAAAGTTATCCAAGGCAGAGCTTTACGATCTGTGTATGTTGGGGCTGCAGGATAAGGATGTGATGGTTAAAGCCTCGGCCATTGCCCAGCTACAACATTTTGCCGGCACCTCCTACGAAGCGGGTGCGTTGAACGCCTTGACCCAGTGTGCCCAGGCCAAACGCTGGTATGTGCGTCGGCAAACGGCTATGAGCTTGAAGGCCTTCGACACTGAAGCGGCGCAGGACCTGCTGGCGATGCTACAGCGCGATGAAGACCATCGCGTGGTGGCGGCAACCCTGGAGAGCTTGGTGAGCTGAGGGTTCTTGCTGTCAATGGCGCTGCTTCCCAGTGGACAGTAGCAGTCCAGGTTCTCCTTGCCCCCTAAAGCAAATGACATTGGGCTTGCTGTCGCATCAGGTGATCGCACAGCACCAGCGCCACCATGGCCTCCACCATGGGAACGGCCCTGGGGAGAACGCAGGGGTCGTGGCGTCCCTTCGCCGCCAGGATGGTCGCCTCACCCTCCTGAGTGACGGTTTTTTGCGCTTTCCCAATGGTGGCAGTGGGCTTAAAGGCAATGCGCATCACAATCGGTTCACCATTGGAAATACCGCCCTGAATGCCGCCAGATCGATTGGTAACCGTGCGAATGACCCCCTGATCGTCGGTATAAAATTCATCATTGTGTTCCTGTCCGGTCAGGAGGGTTCCGGCAAACCCCGATCCAATTTCAAACCCCTTACTGGCAGGCAAGGACATCACCGCCTTGGCCAAGTCTGCCTCCAGCTTGTCAAAAACAGGTTCTCCTAACCCCTTGGGAAGGTTGCGCACCACGCATTCTACAACGCCGCCAATGGAATCTGCATCCTGGCGAATCTGGTCAATCAGGGCAATCATTTTCTCCGCATAGTCGGCGTTAGGACAGCGCACCATGTTGCTTTCTACCTGGGCCAGGGTCACCTGGGCCGGGTCAATCGGCGCGTCAATGTCTTTAATCCGCTTCACATAGCCCAGCACTTCCACCTGGGCAAACTGGTGCAAGATTTTCTTGGCGATCGCCCCTGCTGCCACTCGCCCAATGGTTTCGCGCGCCGAGGATCGCCCCCCGCCCTGCCAGTTTCGAAACCCATACTTGGCATCGTAGGTGGCATCGGCGTGGGAGGGGCGATAGACCTGGGCCATTTCACTGTAGTCCTGGGGACGGGTGTCCTGGTTGCGCACCAGGATGGCAATGGGCGTTCCCAGGGTCTTGCCTTGAAACACCCCCGAAAGAATTTCACAGCGATCGGTTTCCTTGCGGGGGGTGGTAATGCGACTCTGGCCAGGACGACGGCGGTCTAGCTCCACCTGAATATCTTGGGCGGAAATTTCAATCTGGGGAGGACAGCCATCAATCACCACCCCCACACCACCGCCGTGGGACTCCCCAAAGGTGGTGATGCGAAATAAATGCCCAAATGTACTGCCCATAAACCTCAGCGATCCGAATCATCCGAACCTTTACTATCGCACTTAACGGCGGTCTATGGCTCGGTTCTCACGGTCAAAACCTGGGGGGGTGTCGCATCGGGGGGATAGATGAAATTCACCTGGACCAGAGATTTCTGCTGGGGCTTGAGGGGAATCGACACCAGCGGATCGCCTTGCTGCCCCTGCATTTGCACCAGATGGGTGTAGCGGGTGCGAGGGGTTCCCCGATGATCCTGGAATCGCACCCGAACTGTGCCGCGATAAAAGACGCGATTGGTCGGTGGATTACGAAACTCCAGGCCAGCCTTTTTCTCGTCGGTTTTCAGAGCGGTTTGAAAATGGACTGTGACGGTTTGATCCTCAGGCGTGGGATTGTACAGCGGCAATGTGAGCTGATATTCCACGCCGTAGTTGCCGTGGGCGGCATAGGCGGTGTCGGGGTAGCGCTTGACCAGGGGAGCGGTCTGAATCTGCCCGGTCCCAAAGGTGCCTCGATCGAGACTGCTCAGGGGATAGGAAAAGGCCGATCCTGCTGCAGGAATCGTGAGCCGGTAGGCAGAAGCTTGGGCGCGATCCTCGTTCTGGGAATCTACCACCAGGGCTGTCCATTTTGACCCCTGGGCCACCCCCGCCACCCGTCCATAAATGAGTTGGCCTGGCTGTCCAGGAGGGGTGGGGACCTTGTCGCGCGGACCGGCCACCGCTGCGCGTTGGAGAAGAGTGATCCACTCCTCTAGGGTGGGAGCGCGCTCCTCCCCGGCGGCGGTGGTCTTGGCGAACATGGCCAAGCTGGCCACATGCACTGGGCCGCTGCTACGCAGACGCGCCAGGGTGGACCGGCCATTAATGGGAGGATCTAGCTCCCTCACGGGAATGGGCACATTCAGCAGCATTCGACTTTCCCCAGGCGGGAGGGTGATCACCGCTGGCCAACTCGCCTGACGGCGGCCGCGAAGAATGTCCTGGGTCACGCGATCGCCTGGGCCAGCATAGACCTTGCCCTCAGAATTATCCGCCATGGCCTCCAGCTTAATAAAGGGCGCATCGGGCTGACTCAGGTAGCTAGCCGCTTGCAAAACATCTAAACGCACAGGGGAGGTGCCAGGATTGTGGATCATCACCCCCAGGTACAGGGTTCTTAAATCCTCAGGGCTCAGGGCCTTCGCAATGTGGTGCGCGAATACGTCAAAGCGCCCCGAAAATGCGTGTTCGAGGTGGGCCTCGGGGTGGGCTTTCCCCTGTTTGGGAAAGGTTGACAGGAGGATACCTTCCTGCTGAACCACCTCCGGGCTATTGCTGTTAAACATTGGGGTGGTATCAAGCGACCCAGGAAGAGGCCGAACCTGTTGGGGAACCGTAATGACCTCTGGCGTCGGTGCAGCCGGAGATTGAGCCAGTAGGGCTGAAGCAAGGATCGGTAACATACCCATGAGTTATTCGTACGCTGTAGAGAAAACATAGCGTACTCTGTCCCAAGGGTTACGGCAATATTGTCTAGAATGCGCTGTGAAAGGGCGTAGATCTTCGCTCGGGTCGCTCCGCCACCACCTGCAGGGCTTGCTGCACCGCCTCCTGGACCTGGTGCTTGAGCTCCCGTTTGGCCCGCTCGTACTGGAAGCTAACGCCCTCCACACTGGAGGCATAGAGCGGCGGGAGGCGATTCAAGGCAAAGGTGGCTAGCTCGATGCGGTTCAGGGATTGGGCAAAATCAGCCGAGAAATGTTGAGTTTGATGATCGATTTCCTCATCCACCACCAACTCCATTACATTTTTGTAACTGCCTGCCTGGGAGGAGGACATGCCTACACCTTCAGAAATTCGACACCCTTGTTAGGGTGAACCATCTGCGTACGGAAAGCATCAGGAAATCTGAAATTTTTAAGCCGGGTTTCTGCCACCGTGGAAAGCGCGATCCCAGCCAGCACCCCAGCGCTTCTAGATCTCTCCAGCGCTTCTAGATCTCTAAGGACAGGGCACGATTCCATCAAAATCCCGGTAGTCAATGTAGCGATGGCCCCGAGCCGTCTGGAGAAAAATATCCACAAAGCGATGGTTAAACCGAATCTCTCGGGCGCTATACAGGTGGCGGGCGACGACGGCAATGCCCACTAGCCCAATCATGGCCTCCAGGGTGACAATCACGTTGGCATATTGACTGGTGGGGGACAGGGCCCCGTAGCCCATGGTGGCCAGGGCTTGCACGCTAAAGAAAAAGACATCAAGAAATGATCGGGATCGCGCCAGTAGGAATACCAATGGCCGAGGCCCTCAACCTGAAAGCGACCATCCTTATAGGAAAGATGCACGATGGGGCTGCGGCCCTTGAAGTGAAATGGGGCTGGGCGTTTAGTCATGGGTCTGCATGGGAGACAAGGTCGGATCCAGGGGAAGGGCGTAGCGATCGCGGCTATTGCCCAGGGCAAAGCGCAGCGATGCCACCAGGGATGGATTACTGCTGGTGAAGAATACCCCGAGGGCCAATAGACTCAGGAGGCTGGCACCCAAAAACACATTGGCCAACCCCAACTGCTGGGAAAAGGTGCCAAACACCGGTCCCGCCAGGGCAATCCCAATATCAAAGCCTCCCATACAAACGCTAAACACTCTGCCACGCTCCTCAGTCCCAGCGCGATCGGCCAGAACCGCCGCCATCATAGGCACCAACAGGCCTCCCCCACTGCCTTCCAGAATCCCGGAGAGTAAAAAGGCCATGGGCGTCGTCCATTGCCAAAGCACCAGCATAGAGGCACCATACAGAAGAAGACTGAGGGTGATGAACCGCCCGCGCCCCAGCCGGTCGGCCACTCTACCGGACCCCAGCCGGACCCCAAAGCTGGCGATGGCCGCAGCAGTGTAGTACCAGCCAGGATTAAACCCAATCCCCAACTGGGTGATGTAAAGCGGCATGAAGGTGGTCAAGGTGCCGAAGGTGCCCCCGACGCAAAACATGACCATCGTTAGGCTGCGCAGACGTGGCTGGCCCAGCAATTGCCAAACCCCTGAGGGGGGGGTGGGGGGGCAGTGACGGACCGGGGAGGGACGACGGGCCATGGGATCATCCACCTGCACCATGCAGCCAATCCCAACCCCAGCCAGGATCATCGCCACGGTAAACAAGAGGTCGTATCCCCTTGCCGCCACGAGAAATCCACCCAAGGCCGGTCCCAGGGCCAACCCCAGAGGCGTCACCAGACTCATGCCCCCGAGCACTTCTGCCCGCTGCTGGGGGGGAGCAAAATCCACCACCAGGGCATTATAGGCTGTGGTAAAGGCGGCAACGCTAATGCCGTGAAAGGCCCGCAGCCCGAACACCATCGGCACTGAGGGTAAAAGGAGATAGCCCAGAGGAGCAGCGGCGGCCACCCCCAAGCCAATCAGCAGGACCCGCTTGCGGCTGTGACCGTCTGCCATGGTCCCTAACTGGGGTCTGGACGAGATGAGCCCAATGGCGAAGGCCCCCATGACCAGGCCAACCTGTTGCTCCGTTCCCCCAATATGGCTGATGTAGAGCGGCATAGTGGGGAGCAACGCGGCCAGACTGGCCCAAAAACAGAAACCTGCCGTAAACAAAACGAGCAGGTTGAGGGTGACCCAGCGGGGTAAAAACTTAACGTATTGCAAGGGTGAGAAGCGCTTGGTGGGACGTCGGGGTTGAACTCCGTGTATATAGTTTTAACGCATTCAGCTTTCACCCATTGGATTTTGGCCCATGCGGGGGGGACCCCGAGGCCTCAATGGGGAAGCTCAGGCCCTCTACCCACAAACCTTCGCTGCAGAGACTCATTCCCCAGGGAATGGTCCTAAGCCGCCGTGGAAATTTTGACCGACGCGGGCGTAAACAGGAAAACACCGTTCCCAATCTGGGCCTGATGGCCAGAAATGGCACAGGTGCCGCCGGAGACAAAGTCGGCAATGCGCTGAGCATCCTCATCACCCAGATGGGAAAGATTACAGAGCAGAACCTCGCCAGATTTCAGCGCCAGAACGGCCGCTTCGGTTTCAGCAAAGGATTTGGGAGTTAGAAAGGTGATCCGTTGATTGGCTCCTCCTCCCGCTAAAGGCAGCAAATTATTCATGCAGAGGTACCTTCTGAGTTGATCGCGGACAGGCTGGGAGAGACCCCCATTGGAGTCAAATCTTAAGAGATAAAGGTCAAGAACGCAAAATAATGATCAGCGATCGCTAAAGTTTTTTGCCGCTAGGACTGGGCCTGCCGCATATCGGCAAGCACCAGGGATTTGAGGTCATTTTGGACGGTGGGCACCACGGCCATGACGCGATTCCAGGTGGGAATTTGCAGCCCGGAAGGATCCATAAAATATTCCTTCCCCGCCGGCGGAATGAGCTGTTCAAATTGCTCAACGGTCTGTTCCTCCAGGTGACGATTGTAGGCAAAACCATTACAGCGCGAGTCAATGGCAAATTGCTGAATGAGATCCTGGGCAATGCGCCGATACTTCACCTGCAGCGTTCGGATATGGTCTGGGGTTAAAACCACCTGCTCTAATTCGGTGAAGGTGCGCAGCAGCGATCGCAACACATCGTGGCACATTTTTCGCAACCCCTCTTGAGGGGAGTGTCCCACGGCTTGATGTTTGTGCTCGAACACCCCTAAATCCACCTGGGCAATGCGCTTCAGGGCCACATTGCGATAGACTTCCGCTAAAAAGGCAATTTCCAGGCCCCAGTTACAGGGAACTCTGACATTAAGCGCCAAGTCTCGCCTTAGCGCAAATTCTCCCGAGAGCGGATAGCGATAGGCCATCAGATATCGCAGGTATTGATGATAGCCAAATAGATCGTTCAAGGTGGTGAGCAGGGGAGTAACAAAGAGGCGCACCACTCGCCCATACATCTGGAGGGGATCGCCTCCGAGGCGAGCATAGTAGGCCTTGGTAAAGGCCAGTCCAAATTCCCGCTCTAGCAGTGGATAGAGCAGCTTAATCAGATAGCTTTTGCTATAGGAGGTAATGTCGGCATCGTGCAACACAATCAAGTCAGCTTCTATGCTGGCAACTCCCAGGGCCAACCAAACGGCTAATCCCTTGCCCCGGAAGGATTGAAAATCAAGGCCCTTCGCCTGCAGCTGCATCAGGTAGTCCTTGACCCGCGGTCCATTTTCCCAGATCACCAGGGTTGGCTGGGGCAGCTGCCCAAAAAATTTCACGGCTTCCTGGTAGTCGTTTTTAGAATTGGCATAAAGGCACACCACCACCTGGTGAACGAAGCCTGTACAGCGAGAGATCTGGTCTTTAATGCCCTGAAGGGCGGGTCGCTGGAGCTCATCAAAAAGGGCTGGGATTAATACCGCCGTTGCCTGGTCTTGGCTCAATTCACAAACCAGGGGCTCCAGCACAGCTTCGCTGTGGGAGTAGTCGTGAATGGTGGTGATTAGCTCTTGTGTGTAGTCCATTCTGATCGGTGGTACAGGAGGTCAGCAGTGACAACGGAGGCCTCAGCGTTAATCTTTACAATTCATCTTTACAATTCATCTTTACGTTCCAGTCAACTTTTTGAGGATCTGGTGACGTGATTGGTCAAATCTATCCTCCCCCCCTTAAAATCCATTCAACGGATCCCTTCGTCCTTGTTTGCTTAGCATGGAAATGGAATTGGTTTCAGGGGTTAAGCGGTATAGATTTAACGAATACCGCCTGCTGGTTTAGGGTTTAGGTAGGCTATGGAGCATCCTTTATTGACAACCTATCGGTTTCGCGTCCAGCCCCTCTTGGCGGCAATTTATCCCCCGGACAAGATTGAGGAACTGCTGGAAACCATCTTTGCCAAACTTCAGCCCCTACTGAGGAATAGCGCCGATGAGGATGTCAATAAGTGGAGCCAGGATGATGTGCTGCTCATTACCTACGGCAATAGCCTCATCCAGGAGGGGCAAGTGCCGCTGCAAACCCTGGGGCAATTTTTAGACCGGTTTCTGCAGACGGTCATTACCGGGGTACACATTCTCCCCTTTTTTCCCTACACCTCCGATGATGGCTTTGCGGTCTCCGACTATCGCACGGTGCGACCCGCCCTGGGCGACTGGGGGGATATTGAGGCGATCGCCCAAAATTTCAAGCTGATGGTGGACCTGGTGATCAACCACGTGTCCAGCGAGCACGAGTGGTTTCAGCAGTTTAAAGCGGGACAGGCCCCCGGCAAGGCTTATTTTATTGCCCTTGATCCCCATACCGATGTGTCTCAGGTGGTACGGCCCCGCAGCTCACCTCTGCTGGCCCCGGTGGAGACAAACTCAGGAACCCAATATGTTTGGTCCACCTTTAGCCACGATCAACATGACGTGAACTTTGCAAACCCCGAGGTGTTGCTGGAATATCTGGATATTCTGCTGCTCTATATCCAGAAAGGGGCCAGGCTGATTCGCCTCGATGCGATCGCCTATCTTTGGAAAGAACTGGGCACCCCCTGCATCCATCTGCCCCAAACCCATGCCCTAGTGCGGCTGCTGCGGGAACTGATCCAGCTCATTGATCCTGGCATGGCCATCTTGACGGAGACCAACGTTCCCAACCGCGAAAACCTTAGCTACTTCGGCAGCCGCAATGAAGCCCACATGATCTATAACTTCAGCCTGCCGCCGCTGCTTCTAAATGCCTTGATTCAAGGGAAGTCCGACCACCTCAAAACCTGGATGATGAGCATGCCCCCCGCCCCCGTGGGCTGTGCCTACCTGAACTTCACCGCTTCCCATGATGGAATTGGGGTCCGCCCCGCAGAGGGCTTACTGTCCCCGGCTGAATTTCAGCAGTTGATTACCTGCATGCAGCAGTTTGGGGGCGCAATTAGCCTGCGCCGTCATCCCGACGGCAGTGAAAGCCCCTATGAGCTCAACATTTCCTTCTACGATGCCCTCCAAGGGACCGTTAAGGGCAAGGATCACTGGCAGCAGGATCGATTCCTCTGTGCCCAGACCCTGATGATGTCTTTGGAGGGCATTCCAGCCTTTTACATCCACAGCTTACTGGCCACGCCCAATGACTACGAGGGGATGGCACGCACCCAGCACAACCGGTCGATCAACCGCCGTCAGTGGAACATGGAGGATCTTGAGCCGCTGCTTGCAGATCCCAGATCGATTCCCGCCATGGTGCTCGGCGAACTTTCTCGGCGCATTAAAATCCGGCGACGGCAGGGCGCTTTTCATCCCAACGCCACCCAGTATACGCTCCACCCCATGAATCGGGCGATCTTTGCCTTCTGGCGTCAGAGCATCCCCCGCGATCAGAGCATTTTTTGTATCTTTAACTTGAGTGCGCGATCGCAGCAGCTCAATCTCTCGGCCTTAAATCTCGTGGTCACCGATCCCTGGTGCGATCTGATTTCAGGCCAATGCGTGCAAGACATTTACGATGTCCTGCACCTGAAGCCCTATCAGTGTGTCTGGTTGAGCAATCAATTTTCCGATGCCCATGTTGACCAGCCCTGAGACAATCCTAATCTTCACGGATCTCGATGGCACCCTCCTCAATGCTGAGGACTACCGGTATGATGCCGCGCTCCCGATTCTCAATCGGCTCCAGCAGGCCCATATTCCAATCATCCCCGTCACCAGCAAAACCTTTGTAGAGGTGGAGCAGCTGCGCGATCAAATCGGACTGCGCGATCCCTTTGTGGTGGAAAATGGGGCGGGGATCGTTCTAGAGCTGAATGATTCCCGATTTTCGCTCCAGCCGCCGCCCCTGCGCAAAACTGGCCAACTGCGCAGCTATGGGCAGATCTCCCTGGGCGCGTCCTACCCCCAAGCTCGGGCCGGACTGGCGCGCATTTCCCAGCGACTGGGGCGGGTTCTGGTGGGATTTGGCGATATGACCCTGGAGGATCTCATGGCCCGTACCGGACTATCGTCAGTGCAGGCCCAGCAGGCTCAACAGCGTGATTTTACCGAGCCGTTTGTGACGCCGAAGGATCTCCCTGCACCGCGCTTAGTGCGGGCAGCACAGCAGGAGGGGTTCGAGGTGGTGGTGGGGGATCGCTTTTCTCACCTCATTGCGCCCGGATCGGGCAAAGGTGAGGCGGTTCAGATCTTGGCCGAAGCCTACGGGAGGGGGCAATCCCTTGGGCACCCCCCCACCACCGTGGGATTGGGCAACAGCCCCAACGATCAATCCTTACTGGAGGCGGTCCACCAGGCCATTGTGATTCCCGGCGTTCAGGGTCCCCATCCCCAACTCATCCATCCGGACTGGACCGTGGCGCCCCAGCCGGGAGCGGCGGGCTGGGCACAGGCGGTGGAAGATCTGATCTTTTGAAGGAAGGGTCCTGTTGGGATACTGGGGGTTCCCTGAGGGATCGCTGGCGTTGGCTAGATCTGACCTTAGCGTTTGGAGGGCAAGAACAGGCGGCGCTTTTGCCCTTCGGGGGCATCGGGGGCCGGTCGATATCCCAATTCCGCCCGCAGCTTTTTGTTTTCGGCCTGCAGCGATCTCATTCTGACCTTATACTGCTCTAGCCGATCTTGAAACTGGCGTCGATAGACCTCCGGCAAATCTTGCACCACCCGCTCCAGGGTCTGATTGCGATCGCTGAGATCCTGACAAGACTGCTTCAGGTGGGCAATATCGCGATCGCGCTGGTCAATTTGATCTTGATAAAAGCTAATTTGCTGCTCTAGGGCCTGGACCTCTTCCAGGGTGACGGAGCGTCGAGATGCAGCCAATCCGGTAGGGTCATCCGGGGCCTGGGGTAGGGCCGGCGGATAGGCCTGCACCATCTTAAACAGCTGGGACGAGAGTTGGTTCACCAACTGGTCACGGATCTTGAGCTGTTGTCTGAGGGAGTCCAGGCTCATGGACTCTTGCTGCTCAGGTTCGGCCCCAAAGGATGACGCTTGCTCCACGGACAACTCCACCGTTACGGACAACGCTTAACTGCTTGCTAATTTAGCATCTATATCCCAAGCTGAGGTTATATATTCGCCCCTGGAGGGATTGGCGTCCCTAGGGGGCTGCCGGGCGAGGAGACAGTTCGGATTGGCCGGGTTGGCTGGCCAGCTGACGGATTTGATCCTTAAACTGCGCGGGCGCGATCTTTTCTGCCGAGGCAAACAAAGGCTTGGCCTCGGCCTCGTTCCCCTGGGCCCGCAGGGCAACGGCTTTGCCCACCAGGGGCCGAAAATCCTGCCCATCCAGCTGGATCAGGCTGTTATAGATCGCCAGAGCCTCCGAATATTTTTGCTGCTCAATATACACATCCCCCAGGATGAGCTGAACAGCTGTGGTGTCCACTGCAGGCTCTGCGGTGGCCTTTGCCGCCGCCAGGGTGGACTGGAGCAGTTCCTCCGCGGCACTGGCGCGGTTTTCTGCCAGAAACAGGGCCACTAACCCCTGTAGGGCGTTGGTGTTGCCTGGTTGTCGATCGAGCACCTCCCGGTAGGCGGTGGCCGCCGCCTCACGATCGCCTGCCTGCTGATGGGTTTGGGCCAGCAGAACCGCATAGTCTGGCTGGTCAGGATTTAAATCCTTCAGGCGCGAGAGCGGATCGATTAAATCCTTGGGCTGGCGTGCCCCAAGCTGAATGAGCTTGGCTCGGGTTTCAAAGAGCCCCTGGAGGGCCGTCTGATTCTCTGGCTCCCGATCCACCACTAGCTGATAGCCTCTTTCCTCCTCCTCTAGGCGGGTTTGTTCCGCCGAGGCCGTCAGGGCTGGATTCCCATTGACGGACTCAGAGCTATTAAACAGTCCGCCCAGAATGGGAATTAGGGATAGAGAAATAAACGCTAGACAGGAAAAGCCCAGAATGATCAGCACGGGCCAACGCTTAGAACGGTTTTCCACGGATTGAGCGGTAAAAAAACAACAGAGGCAGGGGAATCTTTCAGATTCCTTACCCTCTTCTCAACCTACACTATCTACCAGGATTCGTCGCAGTGCTCCCAGCATAGCCGATAGGCTTAGTGGGGAATGTAGGCCCCAGGACGTGCGCAGCAGCGGCGAGCGAGCGGCGAGAGCAATCCATCAATCTCAGCTTGTTGTTGGATGTATTGCTTGAGCACTGAAATGGGTGCTGATCCACCAGAAATGAGGCAGTACGAGCGACTCCAGAACACAGGCTTGGGATAGACCTTGCCGAGATGTTCAGCAAACTCTTTGCGGATTAATCGGCTGGAAACGGTTTTCAGGTTATTGACCAATTTGGAGGGTTGAACCTTTGGATTCACCGACATGAGCCAGTAAACATGGTCAGCCTCGCCACTGAACTCGATGAGCTCCCCTTCCCACTTTTGCCGGGTTTGCGCAAAAATCTCTTGAAGCCGATCCAACATGGGTTGAGTGATGCACTTGCATCGGTATTTCGTGCAAGTGACCCATTGAAGGTGAAGGCTGTAGGACAGGCCGAGCAGGTCGACCAGGATTTGGAGGGGTGCCGCCGGGTTTGGAATGATGCGCTAAGGGAGCGCAAAGGCTGGATGGGGTCTCGTAAATGCGCGGTCAATGCCTGTGCTGGGGGTAGCGAGTACATCATCCCAGTGGCTGAGCCATGCCCCCACGTCAAGGTGCAGTGCCAGCGGCTCACCCAAGCTAAACCGGGGAATCCCGACCTGGCGTGACTTAGACGGCAGGGCGCGTCGTTTTGAAAATGCCCCTGGAGAGGGTCTAGTGGGGATGTCCTGTGGGGCATCTCGTCAAGACTCTGTGAACGGGAATCTCCGGCTATAGGCGAAGCGTTAGCGGGATGATCGTCAAAGAATCTTCAACGGCCCCACCGTTGAGTTTCCTCTGGAGCAATTTTATAGTGAGGGTTAGTGAGGAGAAATCAACATTAGACCATGTCCATAATTTTGGTCACAGGGCCGAGTCGGTCCGGAAAAAGTGAGTGGGCGGAACAGATCGCGGCACAGTCTCAACTGCCGGTTTTCTACATCGCAACGGCGCGAGAAGATGTCCATGATCCGGAATGGCAGGCCCGCATTGAGCAGCATCAAAGACGGCGACCGGCGGCCTGGGTAACTCGACCAGTTCCCTTTGCCCTCAGCGACTGCATTGCCCAGGCCGAGGCAGGCGACTGCCTGCTGATTGACTCCCTTGGTACCTGGGTTGCCAATTGCCTGGGCGAGTCGGCAGCCCAATGGACCCAAAAATGTGAGGATCTCCTGGAGACCCTGACCCAAACATCGGCAACGGTGATTCTGGTATCCGAGGAAACGGGCTGGGGGCTTGTGCCTAGCTATCCCACTGGGCGGCTGTTTCGCGATCGCCTGGGGTCGCTGACTCGGGACATCACCCCCCTAACTCAGGCGGCCTACCTGGTTTGCATGGGAATGGCCATAAACCTTAAAAAAATTGGCGTGCCCGTCCCGAAACGTTAAAGCTACGTTAGCCTGGATGCAGAAATCCCGCGGCGCGGGTGTGGCACCCTTGGAAGGATTATGGCATCGACCACGCAGGTAAAACGATTTGTTGCTATCTGGCTACAGCTAGGCAAACGCTTGGTGCATTCAAGTGGGGACGTGCAGGAAAAGCCAGATCGGGTGGTGCAGGGCGATCGCTACAGTCCTGAATTTGATTCCTGCTGGGCCACGCTGTTAGATCAGGCCTCAAATTGGCACCTATCGGGAACGGCCTATACCTTGGCGATGCTGCTAACCCAGGACTGGGAAATTGTGAGCTGCGCCCGCTGCGATCTTCCCATTCCTTTGCAAATTGCTGGCATCAACGATCCGAGCTGTCCCTGTGGGGATATTGAGGGCTGGCCTAACCTGGATTTACCCCTCCCCCATACCCCCATTGATTCGCGCCATCGCCTGGCCTCTATTTTGTGTAAGCTCGATCAGCTAGACGAGGCGCAGTTTCAGAAGCTGGCGGAGCGCTACGCGGTGGCGAGCTAGGGTTAGAGAAATTAGTCGCTGCAAATTCAGGACCTATTCTCGTCCTAGGGGAAACAGCAGCGTGGAGAAGAGTAGACCTGCCGCAAGCAGGCCCGTCAGGAGCACTCCCACGGGAACTTGAATCGAGGTCCACAGGAAGAAGGTGAGGGCGGCGGGAGCGGCGTTCTGGACTGAAAAAATAGCGATCGCCAGCAGTCCCGCTGCCACCACCAAAAGTCGAATCCCAGACAATTTAGAGCCGTCCTCCCAGATCAAACATGCTGCTTAACAGCATCATAACCCCGCCCCCCAAGATAAGGACAGCAAGGATAGCCAGGACCAGATCGAGCGATTCTGGGGAAGAAGTCATGCAGGTTTTACCCCTGGAGCAACGAAGATGGTTTTAGTTTAGCCTGAAATCTGGCCTGGGCCGCTTGTCCGGGGCAAGGATAGTCGGGTCTGCCGGGTTGGATGGAATCTTCTACACTGGTAGGCAATGCTTTGATTCATTCGTTCAATGATGTTAAGGGGAATTTGAATGACCGTTGCACAACTTTCAGCCCGAGATTTTTTCCGTGCCGCCTACGAAAACCGCTACACCTGGGATCAGGACTTTCCGGGATACACCACCGAGGTCGTTTACCATCACAACGGCAAGACCTATGAGGGAACGGCGAAGGTGACGGCGGACCTCAAGGCGGAGGTCACGGGGATTGAGGAGGCCGAGGCGCTCAAGGCAGTTCAGGGTCAGCTTTGGGAAATTGCCATTCATCGCGTTCGCCGGAGCTTTGAGCAAACCCACGGTGCGAATACCTTTTCCTACGGAGATCTAGATGAGTCCGGTGCCCAGGAGATTTTGATGGGGGGCAAGTCAGAGGGCGATCGCTACAAGGTTGCGAATAACGAAGTATCCATGGTTCATCGCCATATCCATGGGGTTGTGGTTACCATCAACACCTTTACCAGTCACGACACTGGAGAAGGCTATCTTTCCCACACCTACGATTCGGTCTATCACGATCCTCAGACAGGAGAGCAAAAGGGGGGCAAGAGTAACTTTGTGGATGAGTACGAACAGGTGGGAAGCTATCATATCCTGACCCGCCGCGAGATTGTCACCGAGGGCGATCCTGCTGATGTGCAAGAGTTTATCTTTAAGAATATTCAGCTCTTATAGTTTGTAATGGCTTGGCAATAGCAGCAGCGCGAGGCAGATTTTTTTGCTTCGCGCTTTGCCTTTTAAAGACAGTTAGAGCGACAGGCGGTGGGATAGATACGACTCTAACTTTTATAAATTTATAAATCGGGAAACATGCACGGTAACCGTCCCAGGGTCGAACGAAAAAATGAGCGTTTTAGGGTCGCCAGTCGATTAAGATACAGAGCATGAGTTCT
>NZ_JTHE03000062.1 GCF_000817775.3 Lyngbya confervoides BDU141951 | reverse complement strand
AATAATGGAAATTTCTGTGGTTTCCCCAGCGGTGCAGGGAATCCCCAGGCAATGATCGAGGAGCTGTTCCTTAGAACGACCAAATAAACTTTCCGCGGCCGGGTTTACGAAGCGCACGCACCCGTCCATGGTTAATACAATGAGCGCATCGGAAGTGGTGCTGATAATTTGGCTTAGGTGAACCTGAATGACTTTTAAGGCGGCTTCGGACCTCTTTTGGCTAGAAATATTGGCGATCAGCGCCAGGGTGAGCGCCCAATTTTCATGGGACAACGATTCAATTTTTTTTTGAGCAAAAGATAGAGAGTCTTTAAGATCTTGATTTAAGTTCTCTATCATTGTTCTATGGGCACCTAAAAAATAGTTTTTCCTAAGAATTTTAGCGCATGAATCCCTGATGAAATCATTGCTCGTTCTCAATTACTGCCAAGATTTTCTCAATAAGGTCAATTTATCGAGGTGCCCCATGCCAAATAAAAATCAGACATGAATCAATCGGCGTGAGATTCCGGGTTGCCAAGTTGTCAACTTTTAAAATTCCCTCAAAGTCAAAGAATATTTCATTTTAATATTATAAAAACATTAAGATATAGCCAGTCTAAATCATTCATGAACAGCCCTCACCCTGGCTGGCTGATAAATCTTTTTGGCGGCAATAGCCGTCATACGGAGATTATGAACATAGGAGATCAAGGATTCAAAATGATTTCAGATGGCTATAGATGAGCCGTAGCCTCAAGCTCAAAATCCGCCAGCGCTAATTGCCAAAAGCACTAGTCTTTACCGGCTGTGGATGGAGAATAGACCGGATCCCAAACCGTCGAATCACCTCCAAAAGCACGAGTTCAATGGGTTTCAGGAGTTTTGTTATCAAGGTCCTAGCTGGGGGTGAACCTGCCTACACAATCCTTGTGCCCCCCTGTCCCCTCAGAATCCCAACTGCCTGCTCTAAATTACCAATCCCTGCGGGGTGGCCTGTCTGAGCCACAAACTGACAGGCTGCGGCAATCTTGGGGCCAATGGATCCCGGTGCAAAGGCCTCAGGATCAAGCTGGGTGTGAGATACCTGATCTATCCGTTGCGCCGTGGGTTGCCCCCAATGGGTATAGACAGCCTCTACATCGGTGAGCAACAGCAACGCCTCGGCCTCTAGCTCAATGGCCAGGAGCGCTGTGGCCAGATCCTTATCAATGACACCTTCCACCCCATATAAATGCCCTGAGCGATGACGACTCACCGGGATTCCGCCGCCGCCTGCACAGATAACCAGTATTTCCGCCTGCACTAGTTGTTGAATAACGGATAGCTCCAAAATGACCTTTGGTTTGGGCGAGGGCACCACGCGGCGATAGGCTTTGCCATCAGGGGCAATGGTATAGCCTCGCTCGGCTGATAGCTGTTGCGCCTCGGATTTTGAATATTGAGGACCAATAAATTTGCTGGGTGTTTGAAAGGCGGGATCATTTGGGTCCACTTCTATCTGGGTGAGCAGGGTTACCATGGCCTGATCCGGTAGCTGGTTGCGCAATTCCTGTTCAATCAAATAACCGATCAGTCCCTCCGTTTCTGCCCCTAGCATATCCAGGGGATAGGGGGGAACCGCCGGATACGCCTCTGCTTGTAAGGCGAGTAACCCCACCTGGGGACCATTGCCGTGGGTAACCACGAGCTGATGCTCCTGAGCCAAGTTTGCGAGAGCGATCGCAGCGCGGCGCACGTTTTGAATCTGGGACTCAGCCGTCAGCGGCTGCCCCCGCCTGAGCAGCGCATTCCCGCCCAACCCAACCACCACTAACATGTCACGTTCGCCCTAACAGAGATCTGGGTCAGAAAATCTTCCAGGCATCGAGTGAGGGTCAACTCTCCCGCCTCAGCAAATTCGTATCGAGCCCGCACCACTGGCTTGTTGACCTGGATTAAAGCCGCCAAGTCAATGGGGGTGGCGGCCACGACAACATCTGCTGGGGTGGCATTAATGGTTTGGCGGAGTGCTTCCAGTTGCTGAGGGGAGTAGCCCATGGCGGGCAACAGGGGGCCAATATGAGGATAGGCCTGAAAAACCGCGGCAATGTCTGGTGGGGCATAGGGGCGAGGATCCACCAGATAGGTTGCATGGGCCTGGATGGCGGCTACATACCCGGCTCCGTAGGCCATTCCGCCGTGAGTGGTGGTGGGGCCATCTTCAATCACTAAAACCGACCGGCCATCCAAGTCAGGCTGATGAATCAGCCCCTCCAGATTCTCAAGGGAAATGGGAGAGGAAGCTCGCGCGATCACAGCCTTTGGATTAATTTGTCGGGCAGTGGCTTCCACCTGTTGAATAGCCGCCGCCGATGCCGCGTCCACCTTTGCCACAACCACAATATCGGCCATGCGGAGGACCACCTCGCCGGGATGATGACGGGTTTCATCTCCCGCTCGCAGGGGATCCACTAAAACAATATGTAAATCGGGACGAATGAAGGGAAAGTCATTGTTCCCGCCATCCCAAAGCAGAATCTCTGCTTCCTGTTGGCTTTGGGCCACAATTCGTTCATAGTCCACCCCAGCATAGACCACATTTCCGGCATTTAGATGGGGCTCATACTCCTCTCGCTCCTCTATCGTACAGGCCGCTGCATCCAGGTCTGCGCGGGTGGCAAATCGTTGAACCGCTTGTTTACTCAAGTCTCCGTAGGGCATGGGATGGCGAATCACGGCCACCCGCATCCCGCGCTGCCGCAGCAGTTTGGAGAGCCATCGCGTTGTCTGGGACTTTCCACAGCCTGTGCGGACCGCTGACACCGCCACCACCGGTATCTGGGCCTGAATCATCGTTTGTTCAGGACCGAGCAGGATAAAGCTAGCACCAGCAGCCAGCGATCGCGAGGCCAAATGCATCACCTGCGCGTGGGGGACATCGCTATAGGCAAACACCACTTGGTCCACCTGCTGCGTCTGACACAGATGATCTAGCTGCTCTTCAGCCACAATGGGAATACCGTTGGGGTAGTACTTTCCGGCTAGGTCTGTTGGATAGCGGCGATCCGCAATGCCAGAGATTTGAGCGGCCGTAAAAGCAATCACTTCATAGGCAGGATTATTTCGATAGACCCAATTAAAATTATGAAAGTCACGGCCAGCCGCTCCCATGATCACGACCCTTGTTCGTGATAGAGAATTGTCCATACGCCTTCTCCTTCACTCCCAAGGTCCGCCAGGAGTGAATCGGTTCTATGCTTTTAGTATAGGGGGTTACCGAAGCATTGGAATGAATCGCTGCTGAAGCTTCATCCCTTCCAGGTCCGCCACACCGAACCTCCCACCGGTCATGCCTGCATCGTCTGGTTTACCCGCCTGGCTCTAATCCGCTGAGGATGACCCTTTCAGGCAGCGGGGGTAGGGGGTCCCCCTCCCCGGATCAATCCTGCGATCGCCCTATTCCTCCAAGGGCAAAATGCCGGGATCATTGCCATGGTGCTGGGGGAAATCTGTCCTCAGCGACATCTCCCCAAGGAGGCGCAATCTGGGTTAGATATTGATGCTCTGTGGAATTTTGGCCGGATGCAGAACATCGTAAAAGGTGGGTCTTGTTGCATTGCGATCATCAATCAGAATTTCAATCTGCTTCAGGCGTTCCTGAAATTTGTGCAGCGGCGCCTTGACCTGCGGATCGACAAAATATCCCGCGCCATAATCCCCCAGGCGAGTGTAGTAGAGCGACCCGAGGGGATAGGTCATGTTCATCTGACTTTCCGCCTGATCTAAGGGGGGCAGCAGGGCCAAGTAGTCCTGAACGGTTGCGCCGGTGGCCTTGGTAGGGGCAGGCTGATAGCCCGCCAGCGGCATATTAGGTCCGTAGGTCATATAGGTGGCTTGTGGGAAGTTCACGGCAGCGTGTTGGGCGCTCGCGGTGAAGATAATTAAGGCGATCGCATTGGCTAGATAAGCGCGGGTGAGAATCTGCGGATCCCCAGATCCAGGTTCTCCGATCCCCGTTAAATGGCCGCCCTCTGCTGCCACTAATTCTGATACCCAGGCCTGGATTTCTGTGTCCTGTTGCACAGCCGCATCATGGTCGTAATAGAGTCCTAAATAATCCGTCACCCAGTCATGAATGGCCTCCCAAATCAGTAATGCATCATCCCGATAGGGATAGTCCGGCAACTGCGCTGGGTTATCGACACCACGAGCTGCAAAACTGTCTGGAATAATCGACGCATTAAAATCAAAGGGAAATCCTTGCACTCCTTTTGCCGCCAGTCGTAGGGATTCCGAGAGCTCTCCGCCCATGACCTTCTCCACTGTCCCCCCAGGATTTACCAGTCCGGTGAGGGCGGATGAATTAATAAAGAGCGTCCCTTCAAAATGAGGTCTCAGGAGGATTCCCAATGGATGATTGGGCGCGATCTGTCGCTGCGTTGCAATGACAAAGGATTCCATCAGGAGGTGCGTTCTCCCCAAATGCGAAATCATCTCATGATAGTTACCATCCGCAATCTGCATAATGGTTTTGGCGATCAACCAGGACCACTTCTCCGCCTGCGGTGTCCCCTCCGCAGGGGGGATAAAGACCGGGTTGGTGGGGCCAGGAACTTGATCGCACTGAATTGCAACGGGAATAAGCGATCTCGCCCCCTGGGGCACCGCTAGCAGCAAGAGAGGAGCGCTCAGATATTTCTGAGCCTTGGGGAAGGCGCTGGTTTTCACCCCCTCCAGGACGGCATAATCGGCTAAGTAGAGTCGTCCCTCTGAGCCAGCCTTGGCTAAACTGTCTGCTGGTCCCATCACGGCGTGAAATTGAGGATCAGAGACCGGAAACTTCGCGGGTAGACTTTGAATTTGCTGGATCACCAGCGGATTAGGGCCTGCCACCCGTTGCGCAGCAAAGGATCTGTCCTGCTGAAAGGTCTGACTAATGCAGGGCAAATAGATGAGTTGAAATAGATCCTCATAGGCCCTGAACAGCGCTTTGTAGTCAAGAAGGCTACTGCCCACCTCAGCCTCAGCAATCGCAGATCCCGATGCAATTTTCTGCTGAATAACGGCCCTTCTCGAAAGATGACTGCGATCTTTTTGAATTTGAACAGCTATGCTTTTGAGGCGCTCTTCCACTAAGTCGGTCTTTCCCGCCTTGGCATCAGCCTCTAGATCCTCTGATTTGGGTTGACGCCCTATCAGACGCTCTAGCTTTTGCACGATGGTTAGCACTGTTCTAAGCAGGGCAATCCAAAATCCGGCGCGACGGTCGTTACTCAAAACTCGATACAGCCCCACGGCGCTGAGCAATCGCCAGATGAATAGAGGCCTCAAACCCCGTTCCGCAATATCTTGAAGCCCCTGATTGGCTCTAATTCTTAACAGTAGAGAAATATTATCGCGGACCCAGGCAAAGGTATTTAGGGATTTGTCCTTTTCGGGTACCTGGCTAGCCATTGCAATGCCTGGGACAGCACTGTGGTTATAGGAATAGTGCTGTTGCTGCTCTGCTAGTGCAGCTTTGCGCTCAGCTGGATGCGGATCATGCTGGGGTAGACAAATATTCATAGTGCCTCTCCGTAATGTGGAGGCGATTGATACGCTCTCCTTGCTGACAGTGACTGATCAGGTCGAGGAACAATAACTACCCTGCAGTCAGTTTGGTTGCGATCCTTGGGGCAATCCCAATCTACGTTCACTTCAAGGATTGCTCAGCAGAATTTTATTTTTTTTAATCTTAGGAATCAATCTCAGGCTCAACGGGCAATGAAGATTTAGAATGAAACATTTTTCTTGATAAATGTTTAGAAGAAAACATGTTTAATGCAAAAAGAGACGTTTCTTACTGAACCACAAGCTGTGCAGCAGCCGAACGGCCAAATTCCTCCGGTTTATACTTGAGCTGTACTTCCGCGCCGGGCCAGGCAAACGTGCCGGGGGTCACCGAACGAACCAGATAGTGCATCTGGTAAGATCCGGCCTCCAGGCGATCGCCGTAGGCCACCACCTGGTCTTTAAAAATGTTTTGGTAACTGAGCTGCCAACTATCCCCCCTCCCCTGAAAATATTGGGTGGCAGTTTGGAAGGTCGTATCCACGGCTTCAAACCCGGCGGGCAGCGGATCTGTGACCAGTAGATGATCCACTGGGTGGTCCGTAATAATTTCTAAGCCAATGTCAAACACCTGACCGACGGAAACTGATAGAGGGTCCTCCGTCGGGCGGAGATCCATGGTGCTTAAAATCTGATCCTGATTCGCGGGGCGCAGGGTGCGAAGGATCCGCAACCCGTTCATCTGTCCCGCCAGTTTCCCCTGCAAGCGATAGCGCAGTGCCGCAAGATAGTGCAGTTGGCCAACGCCAGATTTGGACAGCTCCAGGCGGTGTGGGCCGGGCGTAATCTGATCCAGGGAGACAGACTTGAGCTGCAGCGGGTTGCGATAGCCTTCAAACTGATGCGTAAGGAGGGGTTGCCCATCTAATCTGGCCAGGGCTTTAAAGCTGGGGGGAGCAGGCTGGAGCAGGCTGTAGTCCACTAGCGCTGCCAGCGCCCTGGCGTTGGCGTAGGTACTGCCCCAAATCCCATCGCGTCGCTGATCGAGGAGTCCTTGGAGAAGTCGATCCAGGCTTTCGGGGGGTTGTCGCTGGAGAATCATCAATTGCAGAGCCTCGGCTTGGGCCAATTCGGGCGCGTAGCACCAGGCCCATTGCCGCGGCAAATCAACCTGGGTTGATCGCCCCCTAACCGCTAGCTGGGCTTGCAGTTTTGCCGTCAGGGCTGTGGCCTCGGCTTGCCAGTCGGGCAAGCGGGAGAGATACTGCGCTAGCTGGATCTGGGTGACCAGGCTATAGTCATCACGCAGCCGGTAAATCTCAGAGACAAAGCTATTGCGGCGATCGCCAAGCTCTGCCAAACTCATCAAGGCTGCCAGACGAATTTGATTCTTGCACAGGTCCGAGGTGCAGTCGGTGCCCGCGTCAGGTTCGGCAATGCGTTGGGACAGATAGGTTTTGACTGCCCTGAGCATCCGTTCCTCCACGGTAAAGCCAGCGGCCTGAGCCTGGGCCAGACTGCGGGCCGCATAGGGAGTCAAGATGGGATCAGACTGTTTTTGGCCGGGCCAGGCCGCAAACCCCCCATCTGAGTTTTGCAGACGGGCGAGGCGATCTAGAGCAATTTCGGCCTGGCGCTGGGGACTGTAGTTTGGGAAGATCTGACCGTAGACCTGGGCAAGCCGGTGCAAATTCGCGGCGATCGCCAGCTGACTGGCCGCGGGCTCAAGAAAGGGAAGATCCCGGTCCCGCTGGATCTGTTCCACAGGGGCCGTCAGTTCCGCAATCAGCGTACTGGACAGGGAAACATCCAGCCCTCCAGCAGTGGGATCGAGATCAGGACTCAACTGCAGCGGGATCTCCACCTTGTCCTGAGTTGTACCGGTGCTAATTACCTGCTCGGGTGTGCTGTGGGGACGGATCTCAAGGGGCACTTGAAAGGCATCACCGTTCTGGCCAAGCTGACTAGTAAACTGTACCTGAGCGGTGCCGGGCTGGGTGGCCACCATGGGCAGTCGAAAGGCCGCGGTTTGGCCCGTCATTTGCGGCTGAAGTTGCTGAGTTTGCTGTTGATCGGCAAAGGAGAGTCCCTGGGCAAGGGTGCCGCTAATCTTCAGCGGACCGGAGTCCTGAGTCGTCTGGGTAACAGACACCCCCGCCTCAAAGCGATCGCCCGGTCGCGCAAATAAGGGTAGCACGGGGGTGGTGATCAGCGGCTGGGTGGAAACGAAGGTGGTGTCAGCGGTGCCAAAGCGCAGGTTTTCATCGCTGGCCACGGCCATGATTCGCCAGGTCGTCAGGTCATCCGGCAGCTTAAATTGAATTTCTGCCTCTCCCTGTCGATTGGTGACCACAGAACCATTGAAGTAGGCCAAGGCTCGAAAATCTTCGCGGATACGGGTACTCCCTGCCCCGGCGGAAAAGCCCCCGCCAAACCCCCACCCCTTTTCTAGGGGAGAGTTCAGAGGAGCCAGAACCACATCCCGGCGATTATCGGCAAATCGGGTCGAGAGGTCCTGCTGGGCATAGACCGTCTCCAAAAGGTTCGGAATCCGATAGCCTGTGAGCTGCAGGACAGCCTCATTGACAACCATCACAGTGAACTGGCCGCGCACCGGCTGGCCGCTGGCATCTTGCAGAGTGAGCTGCACCCGCTGCTCTGCCTGAGGCGCCAGGGAAGTGATCTGGGGCTTTAAGGTAATCTGCAAGCGCTGGGCAGAGAGATCTAGATTGAAGGGGGCAAATCCAACCCGCAGTAAATCCTCCACCTTGTCAGGCTCCGTCTGGGACAAGGGCAGTCCCCGCCGGATCAAAATGGCTTCAACCACTGCATTGGGCAACATCTCCGCCGTAATGGGAATTTCCACTTCCGGCGCTCCGCCTTGCACAACCTGCACCCTTTGATAGAGGGTCTGATGCTGCACCACCGCCAGGTAGAGTTCTGCCTCAGGATAGGGGGACTGGATCAAGACCTTGGCGCGATCGCCAGGGCGGTATTGATCTCGATCAAGCTTAAGTTCCAGGCGGTCATCGCTGTAGCGATGCCCCCAATAAACGGGGGTCGCCCCGGTGGCCCAGAGTTGCACATCGGTGGCCGTCGCTTCGGATTTAGCGCCCATCCGGTTGGCCCGAATGCGATAGGCACCTGATTCCGGGGGCTTGAGCTGAATCACCTTGGGCGATCGCCCGGATCGCACAAGGACTTGGTCCACCGTTTGATAGTCCACCTGATCCTGGGAAGAAGCGCTGCCCTCTAACAGTTGCGTCACCGTATGATAGGTCATTTTCTGCAGCTCAATCTGCACCGATTGACCGGTCATGGGTTGGCCCGTTGGGTCGGTCACAATCATCTCCACAGCAAGGGGTTTGCCCGCATCAGCCACCCAGTCACTGCGCAGCCCAATAAGGCGATCGCTGGGCAGGGCAACGAATTGTGCAGTGGCAGCAACGGTGAGATTGGAAACATCCTGCACCTCTGCATCCCACCGGTAGGTCATGGAGAAGGGTAGATCCTCGGGGAGTTCCAGGACCTGCTGACTCTCCCCGACTGGGTCAAGTTGGCCAGAGTGCTGGATCACATCGCTGGTGACCGTGGGTTCTTCCTCAGGCCAAAACCACCGCCGACCAAAACTAAACTTTTCCCATCCTGGGGGCGTGAACGTTGTCGGTTGCCGGGTCACGTAGTACCGAATTTGAGCCTCGCCCAGGGGCGATCCAAACAAATAACGGCTGTTGGCCGTGGCCTTGACGGAGGTCTTGGGCGTTGCAAACTTGCGATCGAGCTTTAAATCCACCTTAAAGTTAGGCGGCTTAAACTCAGCGATGCGGAATTCTCCCAGCAGTTCTAAGCCATTGTCCGCCTTGGCCTTGAGGGTATAGTTCCCTAGGGGCTGCGTCTTGGAAAACTGAATCGGAAAGGAAAAGGAACCAAAGTCATTGCTCTGCTGAGTTCCCAAGGACTGAATCTCCCCGGTGGGGTCCACTAGGGTGACGCGAAAGGGTTGCTGTCGGATCTGCTCCAGCTTACCCGAGGCCAGCTGATAGGCCTCCCCCGTGAACCACCCCTGTTCACCGGGTTGATAGATCTGGCGATCGGAAAAGATCAGGCCGCGCGAGTCGGGCTGGCTACCACTCCACCCAATGTTGGCGCCATATCCATAGCCGCTGTAGCTCCAGGTGCGCACAAAGGCCCAATCTTGCTGTTCTCGAGCCACCACCAGCAGCGTCGGCGCTTCGGAAAACTCATTGTTGGCCGATCCCATGCAGGCTTGCAGGGCCGCAGCGTTCAGGGAGAGTAATCCCTGAGCATCTGTTTTCCCTTGGGCACAGGGGCGATTTTTACCCGGCGTGGGCGACTCCTCCAAGCGAGATTGATAAATTTCCACCGCCACATTTCCGGCAGCGGAACCATCGCGCAGATGATGAACCCGCACCATCCCCGACTGGGGAAACCATTGCGCAAAAACCCCTAAATTCGTGAGCTGCACCATCCCGTAGTAGGTAGGCTCATTTCCACCCTGGGCCTTTTGATCTCGAAGGGTGCGGGCCTGAATCCCGTAGGCCAGCATTCCACTCTGGCCGCCCAGCTTTTCGGCCAGGGGCACCGAGAGGATAACAGTTTGGTTTTTGGGAGACTGAAGGGGAGTGGTTTCCCAGGTTTCTGCCGGAGGCAGCAGATCGATCTCGCGGTTACTGGGATAGGCGGTATCGGTATAAATCAAGTCGGTGGGTTGAACCACTCGATAGGCCGACTCATAGGATGCCTGGGGCAGGTTAATGGCTGAAATATTCAGCTGGAGGTCGGAACCGGCCGGAAAAATATTCAGGCCAGAGGGCACCCACAGGGCGGCGGCGGCATCTCCGGTGTTGTATTCCAGGGTACGCGATCGCCCCAGAGTTTGGCCGTAGACATCCTCAAGGGCGGCATCAATTTGAATCTTATAGGTGGTGGCCGGTTCTAAGGCCCAGGGGTTCAAGTCCACCCCGCGATCGCCCTCATAGGCCCGCACGACTGGCACTCCCGCGCGGGGAGCAGGACTGAGATGAATATGGTTTTGGGCCGACTCCGCCTTGAGGCCCTGGTTAAACTGAAGCTGGGCTGCCCCCTTTTGGAACCGGCCATAGGCACTGCCCCCCTCGGGCTGCCCCCAGTAGTCCAGCTTTACAAACGCTAAGGGGGCGTAAGTTTTTAGCGTCCGCAGGATCTCATCGGACATGGGGAGGTTGCCGCGCAACGGTGCTAATCCGGGAGTGAATTTAAGCTCATAGACCGTGGCTTTTTTAAGGGGTTGTTTGGGGGTGAGGGTATACCTCCACTGGGTTTGATCCGGGTTAAAGGCAGATCCGGGATCTAGGCCTGAATCTGACAAGTCCGCGGTTTGAGACTGATGTTTTAGCTCGATTTGGAGGGGAATGGCGCGCTGTCCCCCAGAGGGCTCCAGTCGGACATGGTTTTTGAGGGACCGGGGATTGAGTTGAGTATTGGCGCTAAAGGAAAGCTGAGGCTTGAGATCCAGTGGGTCTGCTTCCTGCTCAGCCTTGGCCGCTTCGCCGGGGAGATCCGTGAGACTCAGGGGAGCAGTACTAAAGGTCCAAGCTAGATCCTCCTCCAGGCGGTGCTGCTGGAGATCGCTCAACCCGGCCTTGAGGGTGACCCGCAGCCGAGTTGCCTGGGGAAGGGCTTGATCGAGCTGGAAGCCCACCATGCGCGGAGTCAGGAAGCGAAACTTCCCAGGGATGGCCGGATAGAGGGCAAAGTTTTCCAAAATCTCCTGCTGCCTTGGGGAATCAATCTGCTCCAGGGGAATCAGGGGATCTTTGAAGCGGATGCGAATTGGGCTCAGGGGGGTGGAGTCCTGGGTTGGGCTAATATCTTCGATCCAATCTGGAAGGGCTGGAACAGGAATTGCCGCCACCTCTGGGAGCACCCTCACCTCCTGTTTAAACCACTGCCCATTACAGGCAGAAAACAAAACCACCAACAGCACACCCGCAATGAAAAAAATAAAGTGGCGCGATCGTTGCCATTTTGATCGACTCATTGCAGTAATTCTCCCAAACCTTCCAGCAATCCTTGCGGTCAGGCGCTGACCCGAGGCTTACGGTGGCCTCCTGAGAAACAGGCACTCCCTTTCTCAGCCAACCTTCCCGATGATCTAGCTGAATGATCCAGTCATATCCTCTTCGTCTATTAATTGGGGAAATATCTACAATTCTTATTGCCTTGCACCCTGGAGCGGTTGGCCCCAGATGCAGGTCTCTGGCACCCGATCAAGGAGCATCCCCCAGGGAAAAGCCGCGGCGATCCGGCTGAAAGGGCTCCTCCAAAACCTGAAAGCGAACCTGATCGATCTTGTCTCCGGCGGACACCTGCAGGGTCCAATCTCCTGGCTGGAGGGACCAGAAGAAGGCAGGCTCCCGTTGCAGGCCGACCGGCTCTCCATTTAAAACCCACTGCAGCGGGGAAGAGAGGCGATCGCCCCCCTGTACCCGAAATTCTAACTGGGGGGGCGGCGATGAACCAGGCCCGCTGAGCAGATACACACCGCCGGGTTGCGGGGAAACAATTTTGAGATCCTGGGCCGCACCCAAGGCTGAATGTTGGGCCAGCCAGCGATCGTATTGCGCAGGAAATTCCGACCCCGAGGGCGATCGCCCCACGCCCGCCGCGGTCTCCAGAAATGCCGCCTCTCCCCGCTGATAGCCCGCTAAGGCTGCTTCGTTCAGATATTCCTGCACCACCGGGGTGCAGCCTGAAGTTGGCCTTTTTCCGGTGAGGGCACAAATGGGCCGCTGCACCCAACCAGCCGGCGGGTCAAAGGCCAAGGGGTCGCGCTGGGAATGCAGATGCAGCATAATCCAGTGCCAAAGTGGCGCCGATCCCGTCACGCCCGACACGTTTCTCATGGGGGACCCATCAAAATTCCCGACCCAGGTGGCAACGGTGTAATCTCGCGTAAACCCAATGGTCCAGGTATCTCGATAATCGGAGGAGGTTCCCGTTTTCACCGCCGCTGGAAAGGGCAGCGATAACACCGAGTCAACCCCAAAGGACTGGGCGCGGGCATAGCGATCGCTGAGGACGTCGGCAATGAACGCCCAGGTGGGAGACGGCGGCTGCGCTGGGGGGGTTGGAGACGCCCCAGGCAAAACCCGCAGGGTTTGGGGGGTCCCTTGTTGGGCCAGGGTGAGGTAGGCCCTGGCTAACTCCCAGAGGGACACCTCCCCGCTGCCTAGGGCAAGACCCAGTCCATAAAACTCCGGATCTTGGGTCAGATGTTCAAACTGGAGCGATCGCAGGTGATCTAAGAACGCTGGCACCGTGACCCTTTCTAACAGCCGCACCGCCGGAATATTCAACGAGTTAGCCAACGCCAAGCGCACCCGCACCGGTCCCAAAAACTGCTGATGATAGTCCAGAGGCTGATAGATCCGCCCCTCCGGGATGGCATAGGCCGTGGGCACATCGGCCAGAATGGAATTGGGCCGCAATAGCCCCCGATCCAAGGCCAGCTGGTAGAGAAACGGTTTCAGGGTCGATCCGGGCTGGCGAAGGGCCTGCACGCCATCATTACGGCCCAGGGTGGACTCCTGAAAATAATCCGTCGAACCCACGTAGGCCAGCACCTCGCCCGAAGCATTATCCACCACCAAGGCCGCGGCCTGAGTCACCTGATGGGCAGCCAGGGTTTGCACAATGGCTTGGGCCTGGGCCTGGACATAGGCCTGCAAGTCTCGATCCAGGGTGGTGATCACCTGGGCTGGCGGGTCCGGCGGCAGTTGGGGGGAAACCCAGAAGAGAAAATGGGGAGCAGCCAGAAGATCGGAGGAACGGGGCCGCAGCGTGACCTGTTCGGCAGCAGTCCGCTCCACCTGCGCTGCGTCCAGGTAGCCATCACGGCGCATTTGCTCCAGCACGTAGCGCTGCCGTCGTTTCAGATTGGCCCAATGTTCGTAGGGATTGAGCTGATTGGGATGATTGGGAATCGCCGCCAGCAAGCTGGCCTGGGCTAAATTGAGATTCTTAGCAGAGCTGCCAAAGTAGGCCTGAGCTGCCGCCTCAACCCCGTAAAGATTGCCTCCCATGGGCAAGCGATTCACGTAGGCGTG
Organism: Lyngbya confervoides BDU141951; assembly: GCF_000817775.3. Classification (GTDB taxonomy): domain Bacteria; phylum Cyanobacteriota; class Cyanobacteriia; order Thermosynechococcales; family Thermosynechococcaceae; genus Lyngbya; species Lyngbya confervoides. Next base: position 23,482 of record NZ_JTHE03000062.1, on the reverse strand, counting down.
GAGAATTTGATCTCGGTTCATGCCCGCTCCCATACGCCAGGCCAGCCAGATTTCCTGAAGCTTGCCTGAAACAGTGGGGGGCGTTGGATCCACCATACGAGCTAGCTGCATCGTAATGGTGGAGGCCCCGCTAACCATTTGCCGCGCGTCTAGGGCCTCCAGTCCAGCCCGGCCCAGGGCGATCCAGTCCAGCGGACCATGTTGATAAAATCGTCCGTCCTCCGCCGCAATGATCGCCTGCAAAAACTCAGGGGCAATCTGATCCAGGGGCACCACCGCCGTGTGATCCTGATTGCGGGAGAGGAGGGTGCCCAGAGGCAGCCCGTGGCGATCGCGAAACTCAATCGCGCGATCGTTCTGGATCAAATCCTGGGCCTTAACCGGGGCCAAATAGGGCAGCAACCGCAGACCCAGAACGGTAAAAGTCGCCGCCAGCAGACCCTTGCCCCACTTTTTCTTATTCTCAAAACACCGCTTCATGGTTCGGGTTCAGGTATCGTTGGAACCACTGACAGGTCAGCTGGGTCAGTTGTTTTAGGGCATTGCGTCCCCTAAATTGATGGGCCGTGCCAGGAATGATTTCAAGCTGCTTGATTGCCGAAAGAGCGTTGAAGGCATTTTGGTTAAACTGAATGCTTTCTTGATCGTTTCCTCCCGCAATTAACAGGGTGGGAGCGGTCACGGTGGACAAGGCCATGCCGCCTAAATCTGGATGACGTCCGCGTGAGACAACTGCTTTGACCAGATGGGGTCTTTCACTGGCGGCAATCATTGCCGCTGTCGCTCGATCTCCCGACTCAAAATATCCAATGTTAAGCACTGGAGTGGTAAAAAATTGCTGTACCCAGTCCGTCGCCCGGATTAAGCGATAGGCCAGGGAAAAACTATCCAACTGAAGATGGCGAGGGGATCGATTGACGCTTTCTTCCGCAGAGGTGAGCAGGTCCAGGAGCAAAGTTGCCAGCCCATCATGATTGAGGCTGCGGGCAATGAATTGATTTTGGAAGTCCAGAAAAGCTTGATTGTTCTCCAGGCCAAACACCACAATGCCCTGGGCGTTGCGGGGGTAAGTCAGTGTTCCCTTCAATACCAGTTCACCAGCTTGAACAGACAGCGATTGAGTCATCTGCCTTCTCCACAACACGAAGGGGCCAAGGCGGGGGGATTTTGAACCTCTTGGCTGCATCTTATTTGATGATAATCCTAAAATCTGAGCAAGTTGTGGAGGTCATTCCCCACGCCAAAAATATCCCTTGCGCTTCAGCCCTGCGACTTTAATTCAAGGGTCCACGAGACTGGCCCTCTTGCATCTTCAGACCTTGCCTGGAATATCCCCCTGAGAGACTACACCGGCACCTTCACACCATCTTCACGAGGTTGAACTAGGCTAAGGGTAGGCTGAGCTGAGATTTTCCAGCCTCGACCTGGTTCTTGGGAAGGTGGTGGGTGAGTGAAGGCAAACGAGAATCTAAGCCCCCTCATTCCCGGAGCCGCCGAATGATAGTCAGCACGCTAGGAAAACGGGAGGAGGAAGGTATGTCCATTACTCGATGGCGTCCAGGTCATGGCCTTGATCGATGGGACACCTTTGGGTCTGACATGGGCCGTCTCAAGGCAGATGTGGATCGATTATTTTCAGATTTCGCATTTCCGGGCTGGGGGCTGGGGGAAAAGGAGACCGTCCCCTCAGCCGAACTCTCCGATTTAGGGGAGCAATTCTCTCTCAAGCTTGAAGTTCCGGGCATGAAGCCTGAGGATCTGGAAATTAAAGTTTCTGAGAACTCCGTTTCCATTTCCGGTGAGCGGAAAAGCGAGTCTGAGTCTGAGGAAGGCGGCATAGTCCGATCTGAATTCCACTATGGAAAGTTCTCACGCTTAATTCCTTTACCAAGCACCGTTAAAAGTGAAGAGGTGAGCGCCGTTTATACCGACGGGATCTTGACCTTGACCCTTCCCAAACTGGAGAAAGAAACCCAAAAGGTCGTGAAAGTAAACGTTAAGGCCAAAAGTTGATCAGTCGCTAAGGCTGAAGAAAGCAAAAGCACAGGTGTGGGCTGAGCATCACCCACACCTATTTTTCCGGGTTCCAAGGCTCTCTTCAGACCCGCCCGCCCTAGGGCAGGATAGCCAGATTCATGGTGAACCGATTCAAAATAGAATTTGGCCCGGATCCAGGCCCCCAGCTCGGCTCAAGGGCAGAGCACCTCTAACCCAACTCACGAGGGTGGGGAAGGGCAAGCAGGCGGCCCAAGGTGTCCGATAACTCACAAGACAGGAGTGAAGCCATGGAACAAATTCTGATTCCACTTTTCGCGATTGTCTCTGTTGCGATCGCGGGATTGCGCGTAGAGCGGGAATATGAGCGTGGCGTGGTGTTTCGATTAGGGCGCTTTCAAGGCATCAAAGGACCGGGTTTATATTGGATCATCCCTGCCGTTGATCAAAAGACCAGGGTCGATGTCAGAACTAAAACGGTTGATATTGAACCTCAGGAAACGGTCACGGCAGATAGCGTTACCATTCGCGTCAATGCGGTGCTTTACTACCGGGTAATGGATCCGAGCAAAGCAATTAACCGCGTCGAGAATTATCAAATGGCTGTGTACCAAACCGCAATGACCACGCTCAGAAATGTCGTGGGACAAAATATCTTAGATGATATTTTGCAGAATCGAGATAAAGTCAACTTTAAGGTGCAGGAAATCGTAGATGAGGTGACGGCCCCCTGGGGGATTGTGGTTGAGCGGGTAGAAATGAAAGACGTTGAAATTCCAAGCACCATGCAACGGGCCATGGCAAAAGAAGCTGAAGCGGTGCGCGAAAAACGTGCCCGTTTAATTAAGGCCGAGGCCGAGGAGGACGCATCAATTAAGTTATCTGAAGCCTCAAAAAATATCGTGAATAATCCGGCCGCGCTTGAGCTTCGGAGGCTGCAGATGCTGACGGAAATTGGGGCAGAAAACAATACCACCACCATTTTGATGATGCCCTCCGACTTTATCACGCTGGCTAAGCAATGGTCTGAAGCCCTAAGCGACAGCCATTCACCGACTCAAGACCAGAAATAAGGGGAAGCAACCCCTCCCCAAGTCAAGTGACCTGGGGAAGACTCCCCTCATTCAGGTGGAGATTGCCTGTCTGCTGGGTGGGGCGATCGCGATTCCGGCCATCAATGCGCGGCTGGGCGCAGGGTGGCCACTTAATCCTCAGACCGATAACGGAAATCCAGCCGCGAGCAGCCAGCCCCAAAATAACGCTGCCCCTACCCCGTAGGCCCAGGCCAGGTTCACCGACCGATTCACCAAACTCAAGATCGCCAGGATCAGTGGAAACAGGGGCAACAGAATAAACACAAACCCCAACTGGGGCAAAATCACCACCGTCAACAGCAGCCCTCCGATTAAAGCGCCCGTCTGGCCCAGCCACCAGAGGAAGCGCTGCCTTCCCGTGGCCGCTTGCTGCACTAGTCCCGTGGCTAGGAACCAGGGAAAACAAGAAGCCGCCAGGGGTAACCACAGCACCAGACGCGATGGAATCAGCCACCACTGCAGCCAAACTGCTTGGGCGAATGCCCCAAAGGCAACCCACAAAAAGGCAAAGAGTCCCAGTCCTTGCAGGAGGCTAGAGGCGTTGGGGCCAGGTAAGGGGGTCAACAGCCATAGCCAGATCTAGCCTGCAATCAAAAACCACAGGCCCAGGGCGCCCCCCACCTGTATCCCCCCTAAATCAGGCAGTGAGATGACGAAACTCAGGGCCCATAACCCTGCTGCAGCCAGGAAGGGAGAAAGAATTAACCCGATCCACGGGCGACGGGACGGCCTTGGGCGGCCCTCCAGGGAAGGGGCGATCGCGGGCGAAAGGGACTCCAGGGCCAGGATCCAGCCCAGCAGATGCAAGCCATACCAGACCATGCGGCGATCGCGGTAGCTTCGATCTCCCTCTGGGGGTTGATCACTTTCGGGCAAAATTGCAAAGGTGCGATCAAGCCAATTCAGGGCCGCTTGGTGGCTCCGATCGCTAAAGAGAATGGAAATATGCTCCACCCTGGGCACCACCACCAGTTCCCGTCCCAGCCCCTCCTTCAAATTCAAATTTTCTCCCCCAGCCTGCTGGAGCAGCCGTTGGGCATTGCGGACGAAGGGGCCTTCACCACTGCCCGCCTGCAATTGGAGATTACGCGGTAGTTGCGGCGTTAGCGCGGCGCCCGTGGGGGAGATCGCAACCGTGGCCTGGTAGCGATCGGGATGGGCAAGGGCCTGGTTCATTGCCAGACCACTCCCCATGGAATGGCCCAGAAGGGCCAGACGACTGGGGTCCACCTCAGGTTGCAGCAAAAGCACCTGACGTGCCGTCTCTAGCATTTGGGGCAGGGTATCGCGATCAAAGGGGGCCGGATTAGCACCATGGCCATTAAAATCGCCTAAAATGACTCCATAGCCTGCTCGGGCCAGAACATAGCCATATCCCAGCATTAACTGTTTGCTGCCCGCAAACCCATGGGCCACGATCACCCCTGGCACGGAGGTGGCCTGCCGGGGCGCGAGATAGATAAAGGGGATGGGGTGATCCTGAAGCGATCGCACCACCAGTCCCGCACGGGCAGCGGCGAGGCCAACCCAGGCGGTCACAATCAAGGCCAGGGCCCCCAGAAGTAAACTGATCCGTCGCTTTTTCACCGTTGTTGCTCCTTGCAATTTCTCCTGATCTGCTCCAGATCACAATAGCGGAGAGGCAACGGAAGGATCAGAGTGAGGCATCCTGCTTCCCTCGGCTTGACTTCAACCCCATTTCTGATGCCTTCAAAACCGTTGATGGCCAGGCTGGATAGAATCGGGAAGGACAAGGACATCCTCGATGGGTTAGATGATGCGCAGGGCAATGATCAAGTTTTCCTTTTCCTTGGATAGCATCAGTTGAATATTCCCTTCCACCGTCTGGAAGGTGGTGTCGCCCATGCGATCGCCATTGTAAAGTTCAACCAGTTTATCCTGATACTGCTCCATTGCCGCCGCCGAGACCTCTGGCATCATTTCCCGCAGCCATGCCCTTAAATAGGGTAGCTGTGCCTGGGGGGTGAAGACCGCCGCATTTTGTAAAACAATGTTGGTCCGACAGCCGTAGAGCACCCGCAGAGTCATCTTATTTTCAAATTCATAAATCTCCCGCCAGGGATCGACCCAAGAGGCTTTCAGGCTATCCTGGGTAAACTGCTGCGGGCGCTGTTCATAGCGGGGCCACTGGGGAGTTGGCTGACCCAAAACGCTGGGATACACCCGAATGCTCGACCGCCCCAGCTTGGTGTGCAGCGGCTTTGCCGTGGTCTTGGCATTCACCTCCTGGAGGGTTTTGGCCCCAAGCCCCTGGAGGCTGCGCTTGCGTTTTCCCTCCGGTTTGGCATAGTTGAGCACGTCCAGTTCCCCATCCATCTCCGCTCCCAGGGGTAAGGCAGTCATCTGGGCAAACAGCCGCTGGGCATCCCTGGCAATTTTGGCATTCTGGGGCACCTCTAGGGCCAGGGGCACCGCCATCTGATAGTCCCCCGCCTGCTGCTGACGGTTAATCAGGGCCAGAACGGGATTTTGAGGTGGGCCGGCTCCGTCAGCTTCATTCCCAGGAGTCAAGGATCCCAGATAAAAGGCCAGGGCGCTGGACAGGGCGATGGCCAACCCTGCCACTCCCAGGGGCAGGGGCTTAGACAGAGCGGTATTGCGTCTGGGGGCAGGCACAGGGCTGAGGACCGTTTCCGCCAGCAGGGACCCCGATGGCCGCGCCAGGGAAGGCTGGATCTGCGGAGGGAACTCCCCCCCCAGAGATTGTCTTTGAAAACGTCTTGCGCCGGTTGCTTGCAGGGCCGCCAGGGGTGCAAGGGCTTGCAGCATCTCTTGGGCGGTCGCATAGCGATCGCGGGGGCTGAACTCGATGGCGTGGTTGATCACCGCCTTCAGTTCCGCGCTGACGGCTGGCACGAGATCGGTCCAAAGGAGATCACCGGTGCGGGAATCTTTCTCAATTTCCTCAGGCAGCTTGCCCGTGAGTAAATACACTGCCGTAATCCCCAGCCCGTAGAGGTCGCTAGAATACACAATTCGCTGGGTGGCCTGTTCCGGCGCAGTGAACCCCTCGGTCCCAATCAGCACTGAACAGGTGAAGCCCCCGGAGGGACTCATGGTGGTTTTCAGATGCTGCTTCACGGATCCAAAATCAATCAGCACCGGCTGATGCTGTGGCCGTCGCAGAATGATGTTATCGGGTTTAACATCTCGGTGAATGACTTGATGCCCGTGAAGATAGTCCAACACCGGCAGAATCTGCACCAGCATTCTTACCACCTCTGGCTCTGGCCGGGGACCATTGAGGATCACCTGATCGCCGAGAGTGGGCCCGTTAATCCACTGCTGACTTAAATAAAATTGTCCCTCCTGTTCAAAATACCCGTATAACCTTGGAATTTGGGGATGATCAAGCTGCTCCAGCAGGGTTGCTTCCTGTTTAAACTTACGCAGAGCCACATCGTAGCAGCTTTGATTGGGCACCTCCGGACGCAGTTGCTTAATCACGCAGCGACGCTGGGAGGGCATGTGGGTGTCCACCGCGAGAAAGGTGGCCCCAAACCCCCCCTGGCTGAGCTGTTTCAACACCTTAAATCGATGGTTCAATAGCATGGTTGCAAGTCCCCCGGTCTTGTTGGCCCTCTCGGTCATCCCAGCGGATCCCTTCACTGTGATTTTATAAGGGATGTTTCACCAGGGATGATTTTACAGGCAATTGGATGGAATCCAAGACAGAAACGTTCCAGGTCCAAGCCGCTCCGGCGAGGATGCCCCTATTGCGGGCGCACCAAGATATAGGCCCTGGCCTGCCCGGATCGCGACCGCGCATAATCCGTAAAAGCGGCGCGGCTGGGAAAGACCCCCGCCAGAAAATCTAGCTGGTGCAAATTGGGACTAAACGCCCCCCCGGTATCGGCAATGAGGCCGAGCTGGAGAGTCGCTTTCCCCTCAACCTGGGTTTCCAGGGCCACCACTCTTCCCAGTCCAATGTTCAGGATGTCACCGGCAAAGGTAACGCCTGGCAGCACCGAAATCTTGGCTTCACTGGTATAGCCATAGCCCTTAATGGCATCCACCTGTTTGAAGTACCAGTAACGCCTTTGGGCCTGCTGCGCCACCCCTGGTTCATAGGCAATGCCATTGTTCACATCGACGTTGAAGTAGGCCGATCCTCCCTCCACAAAGTTGACCAGGAGGGTCCCCTGAAGCAGTGCCTCCTCCAGTCCCGTCCGAGTGAGATAAGCCAGGGGTTTAACCTGGCCGTGGTCCACCCCTCCCGGCTCAAACACCCCCGCCAAAACCTCCTGCTTGCTGTAGCGCCGATGCACCTGATCCGCCTTTGCCTGAGGCTCTAGCTGGTACAGGGCCACGTCGTAGGGGGCACCGGGGCGGCGAGATCCTGAATGGGTAAAAACGGCATATTTGGTGAGACGCAGCTCCTGCTGCTGCTGATCGCCTGGGTTGAAGGGGGTCCAGTGCAAAATCTGAAAATGTTGCTGCAAAAACTGCGGATCCTTCAGGCGCGTGACGCGCCCAGCGGCGAGATCCTCTTGGAGGACAGCAATCATAAAGTTAAGGGTATTTAAAATATCAGCGGCTTCAATGCCCTGAGCACCCAGCAGCCCCGGTCGTAAAATCTTGGGATCTTGCGGCGCGTAGGTGAGAAAATAGGCCCGCGTGTTGCGCAACACCGTGAGGAGATCCTGTTCCGAAAAGGTTACCGAGAGGTTGGGGAGCCCGGAGCGCTCGAAGACCTGGGCACTGGTGACTTGAAACTGCGATCGCCCAAATTCATCCAAGACATCGTAGGGCTGGTTCAGGTCAGCCAGGGCCTGAAGGGGAGGAGCCGGGGGAGTCTCGGCAGATTGAGGCGTTGTCAGGGAGGAGCCAGGAGGTTCTGGCCGTGGCGAATCGACACGGGGCGGCTGAGGGGGGATCCGGTCCGGCTGCCCCTGAGGCTGGGAGCGAAATCCACAGCCCTGAAGCACCCAGATGATCACCAGGGTCACAAAAACACGGGTTCTTCTCCAGGGCAAGGCTGGGGAGTGCCCCGACTGGGGATCCGGGCAGGGAGAAAAGGGCATCTGCACAGGCTTGAGGTCTCGTCTGGTGGGGTTTATCTGGTGAGATTTATCTGGTGGGGTTTGTGTTTCGAGGATGATCTAATTCACTTCTTCAATCTGGACGCCGCTAAAATGCGATCCAAGTTGGCGACGAAAGGCTTCGGCCCCCCCGAGGCTGTCAAAGGCCGCAAAGTAGAGGCGGTTACTAGCGGACCGATAGTAGGCATCCCGGCAAAAGTCTTGCTGTGCCCGATTGAGAGCTTGATTTCCTGAAATATACACTCGATAAAAGGGCTTGACGGGATCTGTGTCCCCACAGCTAGCCCTGGGGAAGCTGCCGGAGGGGGGAACGCTTTGCTTTTCCAGCTCGGCCCTGGCCTGAAAGTAAATGGGATCCGCGCGTTCATCCCAGTAGGGATTTTGGGGCAGGGCCAGGGCTAAGTCGCGGGCTTCTCGCCATTGCTGCGCCTCAAAGGCCACCTGGGCCTGACGGAAGGTTTCATTTTGGCTTTGCCAGTCGCGCCGCCAGGATTGCAGCTGGGTCTGGGCTTCGCCATGAACCTCACTGGCCGGGGGAATGGCCTCGGCCATGCGGATGGCGGCGCCTAGATCGCCAGATTGTGTAGCAGTGGTTCTGGCCTGACGCAGCTGCTGCAATCCCAGATCGGGCGTGGATCGAACCGTTGGGGGGGAGGGCGGCGACAGGGGCCAGCGAACCAGAACCACCGCTCCGGCTAAGGCAGCCACAATGAGTCCCCCGGCGATGGCCAGGGGGAAACCGGGGAAGCGACGGCGGGGCGCGGCGCGGCGACTGGAGGGCGGGGCGGGGGTGGGGACGGTATTGTGGGCCGGAGAAACGGCAAGGGTGGGGCCTGTGGATGATTCTCCTGGCCGGGGTTGAGGATAGGTGAGGGGTGGGGGCACTGGGGTCAGGGGTGGGGGCACATAGCCAGCCGGTGGGCCAGCGGAGATCTGGGCCAGGGCCTGCAGGGCCTCATCCGCACTTTGATAGCGAAACTTAAAGTAATTACGAGTCAGTTGGGTCAAAATCTGGGCAAAGCCCTCTCCCACCTCGGCCTGATCGCGCCAGATGAGTTCTCCATCCTCGGGATTTTCCCGCAGTTGGGTGGGACTGAGCCCGGTGAGGGCCTGAATGCCAATAATCCCTGCCGAGTAGAGGTCGCTACTGGGTCTGGGCTTTCCGTTCACCTGCTCGGTGGCCATATAGCCTGGGGTACCAATCCCCACCGTCTGGCTCATCAGGACGGAACTGATCTGCGGGTCACGAATTTGCTTGACCGCGCCAAAATCAATTAATACCAGACGTCCATCGGCCTGGCGGCGGATTAGGTTGTCGGGCTTGATGTCCCGATGGATAACCTGATGGCGATGGATAAACTGCAACAGGGTTAAAATTTCGGTCATCAACTGTTGAACCTGTACCTCAGGCCAGCGCTGGCCCAGGGGGAGTTCTCGGCTTAAGGGGTGGCCCTCAATCAGCTCTTGGACCAAAAAAAACTGGCCTTCTTCCTCAAAATAAGCCAGAAGATTAGGGATTTGAGGATGGATACCCAGTTTTTCTAAGATTTCAGCTTCCTTATAAAAAAGACGCTTGGCGATCGCCACCATTTCAGGGTCCTGAACCGCCAGTTTCAAGCGCTTCACGGCGCAGCGGGGCTGGCCCGGTAGATGCAGATCTACGGCGATAAAGGTCTGTCCCATGCCGCCCTGGCCCAAGGGCTCAAGGACTTTGTAGCGTTGTGCCAGAACGTGACCAATCATTACACCTCAATCCAGGATATGCGGTAACCGGATCGGTTGGGGGGATCCGATCCCGCGACCGCCTGCCTTTCCACTATGCCCTGGGGTAGACCGGGAATGGGGCTTTCATGGGTTTAATTTAAGATGGGTTCATTTCTTAGATCAATGATTTAGATGATCAATGATTTAGATCAACCGGCGTTTAATCAACCGGCGTTTAGATCAACCGTTCTGGGCCTGGGGGCGATCGCCGCGGGACCATTGCCCGGATCGCAGGTGTAGATCGCGCTGGGGGAACGGAATTTCAATTCCATGCTCCCGGAATAGAGCGTCAATTCGAAAATAGAGATCGCTGCGAATAAAAAGCTGACGACTGGGCTCCTTAATCCATATCAGCAGCTCAAAATCCAGCGAACTGTCGCCAAATCCCACAAACACCACCGCAGGCAGCGGCGCCTTCAGCACCTGCGGATGCTCCTGCGCGGCCTGAAGCAGCAGGGTCTTGACCTTTTCCAACTCGCTGCCGTAGGCAACCCCAATGGGCAAATGGAGCCGGGAGGTGAGGCTGTCGTGACTCCAATTCACTACGATATCTTCTAGAACCTTCGAACTGGGAACAATCACCGAAACGCGATCCAGGGTTTTGACGATGAGGTTGCGGGCACTGACACGTTCAACAACCCCCACGTAGTCCCCGACCTCAATGAGATCGCCCACCTGCACCGAGCGCTCAAATAGCAGCACTAAGCCACTAATGAGGTTCTTGGCAATGCCCTGCAGCCCAAACCCAACCCCAACCCCCAGGGCACTGCCCACAATGGTGAGGGAGCTAAGATTCAGTCCCCAAATTTGAAGGAGAACAATGGCGCCCAGGGTAATCATCACGTAGCGGGTGATCACCGTAATCACCTCGGCAGCCCCCCGGTTAATGCCCATTTGGGGCAACAGCCGCAGCTTCAGGAAATTCACAAAGGCCCCGATGGCCAGCAGCAGAACCAGGAGCATGATCAGCAGGATCAGGAAATCCAGCAGAGAATAGCTCTGGGATCCCAGGGTAAGAAAGGATTGGGTCAGGCCGTTGAGCAGCCCGGTGCGAGCGATGGCGCTCCAGTTCTGGGATTGGGGAAACAAGCTTGCAATGGTCAGCCCCACCCCTCCCCACACCCCCAGTCGTGCCACACCGAGGCTAATGTGCTGGGCCAGCTGCAGGCCGGGGGGCGGCGATTGGGCCATGGCCTCGTCCCCAATGCGACGAATCAGCCAGCGGGTCGGATAGGGCCAAATTTTGCCCAGTCCCCAGTGCAGGAGAACCGCCAGCACCAGCAGTCCCAGGGACAAAAGGGCGGCATTGCGCAGATAGGCGCTGCTGCGTCGGGCTCGGGCCGCTTCAACGGCAGACTTGATCTGGGCAGCCCAGATCTCAGCTTGTTCGGTGGGGGTATTGCCCTCAATGGTGTCCGAGGGCAGCACCGTCAGCACAGAGCGTCCATTGATCCTTAAAACGGGCTGTTGGTTGCGGGTATTGACCTCAATGCTGGCAGGGGTTCTGCGGCGCACCGCCGCCTGGATTTGCTGATCTAGTCGCTGGGCCCGTTCCTGAGCCCCTAGCTCCGGCGAGTCAGAGAGTTGAAAGATAACCTGATTGTCCACTCGAATCGGCACGGATCCCAGACTGGCCGGGGCCAACAGCAGGGAGAGACACAGGGCGATCGCAAAACACCCCAGGGCCAGATACTGTCTGAGGCGCGACTTCGAAGACAAGCGGGCAGGAAGGACTGGCATGGAACACTGGGGTGGAGCAGCTTGAAGCTTATACCTACCACACAAAGCGAGGCGGCTCAAGCACAAGCCTGGATTAGGAATGGCCCAGGGAAAGGCTTCTCTAGCTCATTTCCCTGGGCCATGGGACCCGTCTGTCCCTAAAAGTTGATACCTTAAGGGGGTCCCCTTTAGGATCATCCCTGACTTCGATTATCGGCTTGAACTTGCCCGTCTTTAGCGAACAGGTGCACCTCCTTGCCCTGTTCTGTAGCAGCCTCTTAATTAGCATCTGCCAGATCTTTGCGATTGTGGTCATTGCCGTGGGGGTGCTGCGGGCCTTTGTGCTGTTTTTAACCGGGATTGTGCCAGGCCATCCCACCTTTGCCGTATTCCAGCAAAGTCGGCTCGTTATGGGCTACTCGTTCTCCCTGGGACTGAGTTTTTTGATCGGGGCCAGCATTTTAAAAACCATGGGGTCTACCCAGTGGGACACCATTGCCCAGCTAGTGGTGGTGATTTTAATCCGCACAGCGCTGAACTTGCTTCTAGAGCGGGCCACTCAAATAGGGCAGCGAGAAATCCAAAACTCCGATAGCAGTCAGCCCACGGGATAGAGGCCGTGCATTAAAATGAACAATCTCCCCTATGGCGCTCCCGATGTCGTCCTCCTCCTCTTCGATCCGCATTGTTTCCCTCATTCCCAGCGCCACGGAAATTGTCCAGGCTCTGGGATGCCTGGATGCCCTGGTGGCGCGATCGCACGCATGTGATTACCCTCCCCAGGTCCTCACTGTGCCAGTCTGTACTGCGCCGAACCTGGACCCCCACCAGAGCAGTGGGGAGATCCATCATCAGGTGAGTCAACGGTTGCAAAGAGCCTTGAGCATCTATCGCCTGGATCTCGACATGCTTCGCCAGCTTCAGCCCACCCATATTCTCACCCAGGCTCAATGCGAGGTCTGTGCCGTAAGTCTAGCGGAGGTGGAGGCGGCCCTAAGCGTCCTGGATGGCTGTTCCCCGCAGGTCATTTCCCTGCAGCCCAAAACCCTGTCAGAGGTTTGGCAAGACATCCTGAACGTGGGGCAGGCCCTGGGCGTGAAGGGAGATCCGGTGGTGGACCGGCTGAGGGATCGCCTGTGTCAGGTGCAGCGCCAGCCCCCCTCACCCCATCCGAGGGTGGTTTGTCTGGAATGGACGGACCCGTTGATGGTGGCGGGCAACTGGGTGCCTGAATTGGTGGCCCTAGCGGGCGGTCAGGATCTTCTGGGGCAACGGGGGCAGCATTCGGACTGGATCACCTGGGACTCCCTGATCCAGATCGATCCCGATGTAATCGTGCTCATGCCCTGCGGATTCAACTTAAGGGCAACGCGCGAGGCAGCGGTTGCCCTCAGTCAACATCCCAACTGGAGGCAGCTTCAAGCGGTCCAGACCGGACAGGTTTACCTCACCGATGGCAATCAATATTTCAATCGTCCCGGCCCCCGGCTGGTCGATTCCCTCGAAATTCTAGGAGAGATTTTGCATCCTCGGGGATCCTCCTCCCCCCATCCAGGATGGGAAAGATTTCAGTGAGCAAGCTTGGCGGGTCTCCCCTTGGCTTATCCTAGCCAGGCTTACGAGGCCGGGGCACCGATAATCCAAATCGGCGCAGGGTCACCTCCAGCCGGCGACGGATGATCTGCTGCTGAGAGTTATCGTCCTGCGGATAAATCGGCGCCTGTTCTTCCGGGTCCGCCGGGATGTCATACATCAATCCAGAGTCATAGAGCTTGTACTGCTGCGTTCTCGCCCAGAATGACCTCAAATCGCTGGCATAGCGCTCCGGGTATGCAATCATGGCATACCCCTTGGTATTTTGCACCTCGCCCCTCCAAATGGGGAGCATACTCACTCCATCCAAGGATTGGGCCTCGGACTGATTGCCGCCAGCCATTTCAGAAAAGGTGGGAAAGAAGTCTGTAAAGTCTACAATCGCGTTGGTGCGGCTATTCGGGGAAATCACCCCAGGCCAGTTGACGATCAGGGGAACATGGGTGCCGCGATCGTTCATGAGGGATTTTCCACCGCGAACCTGGCCCCCCTGAAAGGGAGAGGTGACCTCCGGGGGGCTACCATTGTCGGAGGTAAAGATAACCACGGTATTTTGCCGCAAATTTAACCGATCTAGCTTTTGGAGAATCTGCCCCACCTGTTTATCAAGATAGGTGACCATGTCGGGGAAAACGACAATATCGCTACGGATGGAGGGGTCTGCGCTATCGGGCGTGGCGTCGTGGGGGCCATGGGGCAGATGCATGGCATAGTAGGCAAAAAACGGGCGATTTTGATTTTGAGAAATGAAATTTAGTAAATATTGCACCGACAGGTCTGGGCCATACTGGTCAGGGGTGGTGGGTTTCCAAACATCATTTTCGTTAATCTTGGGAAACCAGTAAATCAAGCTGCCCGTGGGGGTACCGCTTTTGGCATCGGGACCGGGAGACAGGCTAAATTCATCAAACCCGGCTTCATCGGGACGCTGGCCTTGAATCCTGGCCAACTGCCATTTTCCAACGATGCAGGTTTTGTACCCCTTCTCCCGCAGCAGATGGGCAATGGTGCGCTCCCCGCGCGGCAGGTTCGAGAAGGTGACGTAGTTTCGGTGGTTATACTTCCCGGTCATGAGCATCAGCCGCGACGGCGTACACAAGGGTGTCGCATAGCAATGATTGAACAACAAACTCTCTCGGGCAAGCTGGTTGAGGCGGGGGGTGCGATAAAACTGACTGCCGTAGGGTTGAAGCGTTTCAATCCCAAGGTCATCGGCCACAATTAAGACGATGTTGGGAGGGCGATTATTTTGGCCCCAAACGCGATCGCCCAGGAGCAGCGCAGTGGCAGCACCGGCCCCCGCTTCAATAAATCTGCGTCGATTGACGTTAACGGGCATAGCCTTCAATCTCCTGCAATTGTGCCTAAACAACTTTATCGTTGACGGTTCAGTCCCAAGGGTTTACCCTCATCCACCACGGTTTACCGGCAGCTAGGGTGCAGATTGCGAAACTCCGGCGTTTGATCGCAGCGATTTTCAATGACTCGCTGATCCCCTCCAGGCGGCCTTCAAGGTAGCCCCGATCCTGCAGCAGCGGATAGGCGGAGCAATCCAGATACTGGTGCCAGTGGGCTTCGATGCGGTCAGCCCACTGGCGAATCCTCGGGTAAAGCGGGCTTCGGAGGGAGGGAGGTTGGACAGGGGTCATGGGGACGCAGGGAGTCAACTCACCCCTCCACGCTAATAAAGTTGCAAAAGTCACAGGTGGCGGGGCATGGAACTGGGATTGGGGTTTAGGGTTTGGATCTGAGGGGGCAGATCGGGGTTTGGACCTCAGCAGCGGTCTTTCTCGCCCTATCGAACGGTTTGATCAATGCTCAAGGCACCAGACCCGTTGGCATACACCATTAGCAGCCCCCCGAAGATGGCCACGTTTTTAAAAAATTGAATCGTTTGGGCATTCTCCGCAAAGTTAGTGTGAAAAATCAGCGTTGCCGGAATTAAAAACAGACAGAGCGCTAAGGCTCCCCAGCGGGCTCGATAGCCCAGTAGAACCGAGCATCCTCCCACTAGTTCCACCCCAATGGTTAGCACCAGCAGCGTCGCCGTCAGCGTCTCTGGAATTCCCTTGGAAGCCATGTAGGCCTGCGTCCCACTGAAGTCTAAAATTTTGAAAATTCCAGAGCGCAAAAAAATCACTGACAAAAAGAAGCGGGCAACCAGCGGAATATAGCGTTCCATGGTAAGACTTGCAATCTTTACGCCCTGCACCATACTCCACAAAGGCCTCCTTTGGGTAGCCGTTGCCAGATTATTTTAGGATTAGGCCGTATTTTCAACCCAAGAGGGACCGATGATAGAATGCTCCAATTGGAAAAAAGATTTGAGGTTCTGTCGTGGTTCAAGCTCCCCTGCCCCCTTCTCCGCATCAGGATGTTGCAGATTCCAGCGCCTCCCTCAAGGACTGGTTAGAGGGGCTGGTGGAGCAGATTTTAGCCGGAACCCTGCTCGATCGCGACCAGGCTATTGCCCTGAGTCATATTGAGGGCCAAGCGCAGATCTTGATGCTCTGCGAGGCTGCTGAACGGGTGCGAGCGGCCTGCTGCGGCAACACCGTGGACCTGTGCAGCATCACCAACATCAAATCTGGCAACTGTTCGGAGAACTGCTCCTTTTGTTCCCAATCGGCCCATCATCCGGGCAAGGACTCTCCCATCTATGGCCTCCGATCCCAGGCGGATATCTTAGCCGATGCAAAACGGGCAGAGGCCGCTGGAGCCAAGCGCTTCTGCCTGGTCAGTCAGGGCCGAGGTCCCAAGTACGGGGGTAAAAACAACGCCGATTTTGAACAGGTCCTGGCCACTGTCCGCGCCATTACAGAGCAAACCAACATTAAGCCCTGCTGTGCTCTGGGAGAGGTCACCCTGGAGCAAGCCCAGGCCCTGCGCGAAGCAGGGGTTACCCGTTATAACCACAACCTGGAAAGTTCACAGGCCCATTTCCCGAAGGTGGTGACCACCCACAGTTGGCAAGATCGCGTTGCAACGATCCAAAACCTCAAGGCTGCGGGTATCCAGGCCTGCTCCGGCGGAATTTTGGGGATGGGGGAATCCTGGGAAGATCGCATTGACTTGGCCCTGGCCCTGCGAGATCTGGCGGTGGAATCGGTGCCTATTAACCTGCTCAATCCTCGTGCAGGAACCACCCTGGGAAGCCAACCCCGCCTGGACCCCTACGAGGCAGCCAAGGCGATCGCCATTTTCCGGCTCCTGCTGCCCCAGCAAATCCTGCGCTATGCCGGAGGTCGAGAGGTGATTATGGGCAATCATCAGGACCTGGGATTTAAAGCTGGCATCAATGCCATGCTGGTGGGTCATTATCTGACCACTCTGGGCCAGCCCACTCAGCGCGATCACGAACTCCTGGACCGCTTAGGATTGCAGGGGGGCGAAGCTCCAGTACCCGGCGAATATCCACAGCCATAACTGCCAAATCCATGGTGCTTTCCGCCTTTGATCAATTTCTGTGGGCCATTATTGGACTCCTTCTAACGATTAGTGGCGTCTTCATTGAAGTTGCTATTCCCATTCCCCTGTTAACCTGGCCCATTGACCTATCCGAAATTTCCACAGAAACGCTGGGGGTCACCTTGCAGTTGGGGGCGGTGCTGTTTGTGGCCTGTATGGGAGGACGGAACGCGGCGGCACTGTCTCAGATTGCCTATCTTGCCCTGGGCCTGAGCGGATTTCAGGTGTTTGCCCAGGGGGGAGGACTGAGCTACTTCCGGGAGCCGACCTTTGGCTATTTGCTGGGATTTTTACTGGGAGCCTGGGTTTGCGGCGACCTGGCATTTCGCCTGGCCCGTAAAATTGAATCGCTGATGGTCAGCGCCCTGGCGGGGCTAGGGATCATTCATGGCTGTGGTGTGGTTTATTTCTCTTTGCTTGCCCTGGTGCGCCAATTGCCGGGGGGCTGGTGGAGCACTTTTCTGAATTACTCGCTGCTGCCGCTGCCCGGCCAGCTCATCATTCTGTGCGCGGTGGTATTTTGCTCCCTCCTGCTCAGAAAAATTTTGCTCTACTAGCGTGGCGCGCTCTTTAATCGGCGCGCTGTGTTTTTTTGCTTCTCCCTTGCTGAAGGTCTGCACCCGTTGTCCTATGATTCGAAAAAACTACTTATTTTGGGGCGCCACTTTTTTGGGTCTGCTGCTTGATCGAGTCACCAAGCTGTGGGTGGTCACGTCCTTTGACCTGACGACGCCGCCCCAGACCCTGGCCCTGATTCCTGGGGTCTTTCACTTTACCTTTGTAATTAATACCGGCGCGGCCTTCAGCCTATTCCAAGGGGAAATATGGCTGCGCTGGATCTCCTTGGGGGTGAGCCTGGGCCTGGTGTACACGGGGTTATTTGTCAAAAACCTCTCTCCCTGGGATCAGGTGGGGCTCGGGTTTTTACTCAGTGGAGCAGCCGGCAATGGTCTGGATCGATTTTTAGAGGGTCACGTCGTTGACTTTTTGGATTTTCGACTCATTCAGTTCCCGGTGTTTAACATTGCAGATGTATTCATCAACCTGGGCTTGATCTGCTTGTTGATCGGGACCTGGATCACCCCCTCTAAAAAGCGCAACTCGAAGCGCCCAAGCCCACCCCACCCGCCATCGGATCAGTAAGCCATCGAAGCGATAAATGTGCCATGAGCGACATGATTACCATTGAAAGCAAACTCCATGAACCCCGGCGATTCGATAGCTTCTTTGGTCCGGTGACCTTGCACCCTGGGCTGAATTTTCAAGTCAGTGCCAGACTCTGGAAAAATCTTAAAAAAGTGAACCCTGACGTTCAATCTCTGCTGGATCAGGATTTACTGCGGGAAGTTGGGGAAGATGCCTAGCCAATCCTCATCCTGTTTAAAGAATTTAAATTGCGGGCAGACTTCCCCTAGGACAAGATGAGGCTTCTCCGCCACGGGGTCGGTCAACGGATCGATCTCCTTGGGGTATCTAAGGTCGCCTGTCATCTTGTTTCTCATCCCCCGATGGTCTCCGATAGGATCAGGTTAACCCGAACAGATCGGCACCTTCCTGGGTAAATCTGCGGATATCGGCCGGGTGTCCTTTCCCGCTCTCCCTGGGTAGACTAAGCCAAACCCCTCAGCAAGCTTGATTTCATGGCTGGATTCAACCATTGGTGGTCATCAGTGTGGCCAGGCCGCAGCTTTTCTGCAGTCCTGACCAATCCCTGGAGGCAAGGGCCTGCTCAAGCCAGCGCAGGGAGGGTAGAACATTCCTGGGTCTTGAGGCTTTGGGTTCAAATCCTGGTAAGCGTTGGCATCGTGGCCACGGATGTTGCCGCCGGCAGCAGCAATAGCCTGTGGGCTATCCCCCTGAGCTTCGCAGGAGCAGGGTGGAGCTGGCGATCGCGGCGGGGACCGAATCGGGTGGCGAAGATCTTCATTGCGGTGGGAATGCTGGTGGTTTTGAGCCTGTTTTTGGGCCGAATTGTCGGGCAAGCCAACGATACTCGTCTGGTGCTGGCAGAACTGCTCATTCAACTGCAGGTTCTCCATACCTTCGATCTACCGCGCCGCAAGGACTTAGGGTATTCCGCAACCATTGGTCTGATTTTAATGGCCGTGGCCGCCACCATCAGCGAGACCTCCCTCTTTGGTCTATTCCTGCTGCTATTTCTGGCCGTTGGGCTGCCAGTTTTACGCTTAGACTACCGCTCTCGCCTGCGGCTTGCGGATCCTGGCATGGAAGTGAAGGGGCAGCAGCTACGGCATCTGGGGTTGATGTTTGTGGGGGTGGCGCTGCTGGGGCTCATGGTATTTGCCCTCATGCCCAGAATGCCAGGGTATCAGTTGCGCACCTTTCCGGTGAGTGCCCCCATTGATGTCCAGGGAGAGTTTAATAATCAGACAATCATTAATCCTGGCTATGTTCGCTCAGGTCAGCGACCAGGCGAGGAAAACAGCCAGGCCACCGATGGGGCTACCTTTTCAAGCTCCACCGCATCGCTTCCCTTTAATTCCACCTTTTATTCCGGCTTCAATCAGGAGATGGACCAAACCCTGCGCGGCACTTTGGAACCGCAGGAGGTGATGCGAGTGCGGACCCAGTCACCTGGGTTTTGGCGAGTGATGGCCTTTGATCGCTATACAGGCAAGGGCTGGACGATCTCAGAAAATGATCAAACTCAAACCCTGAGGCGATCGCGCTGGTCCTATCGTTTCTCCATTCCTCAAACAACCTCTCTGGCCAGGACCAAGGAGGTGGTGCAAACCTTTTCTATTCTCGATACCTTTCCCAACCTGATTCCAGCGCTGAGTTCACCCCGCCACGTTTACTTCCCCACCCAGGAAATTGCCCTGGATCAAGAGCAAGGACTGCGATCGCCCGTGGCTCTGGAAGAGGGCTTGACCTACACCATTGTCTCCGACGTGCCCTACCGCGATCGCACCCAGATGCGGCAGGCGGGGGAGAACTATCCTAAGGCGATTCGCCAGAAGTACCTCCAGGTGCCAGAGGCCATCGCCCCAATCCTGCAAGATCAGGCCAAAGGTTTCCTGGCCAGGTCAGACTATCAGCCCAGCGCGCCGTCGGAAAAAGCGCTGCTGCTGGCCCAGGCCATGAAGCAAAACTT
Source organism: Lyngbya confervoides BDU141951 (assembly GCF_000817775.3). Taxonomy (GTDB): domain Bacteria; phylum Cyanobacteriota; class Cyanobacteriia; order Thermosynechococcales; family Thermosynechococcaceae; genus Lyngbya; species Lyngbya confervoides. Next base: position 3,671 of record NZ_JTHE03000062.1, on the reverse strand, counting down.
CACGCTAAAACCCGATTTACCGGCTCTGCCTGCGGAGAAAGATTTAGTGCAGGCCTTTATAGAGGACTATGGCGGCGGCTATCCCGACCATTTTTCCACAACCTTGACCTTGATGCTGCGTTCGGTGGGGATTCCAGCGCGATTGGCCACCGGATTTGCGCCCGGCCAGTTTAATCCCTTCACGGGACTGTATCTGGTTAAAAATACCGACGCCTATGCCCTGACGGAGGTCTACATTCCCAAACAGGGCTGGTTTGCCTTTGATCCCATTCCAGGGCATCCGGTGGTGCCGCCCTCCATTGAAGACCAGGAGCGTTTTCCCCTCCTCAGCCAGCTTTGGCATTGGGTCGCAGGCTGGTTTCCCTCTCCGGTCAAAAATATCTTGAGTCAGCTCTGGATGTGGCTGGGGGCAGCCCTGGGTAGCCTGACCCGGCTGATGTCCCAGGGGTGGGTTGGCCTTGGGATTGGACTGCTGGGGGGAGGATCGATGGCCCTAGCCCTCTGGGGACTGGGGCGGCTGCGATCCTACTGGATCTATCGGGCCTGGCGGCGGCAGCTAGAACCGATGGAGCGAGTTTATCAGGATTTATTACAGTGGCTGGCCCAGCAGGGGCATCCCAAGGATCCGGCTTGGACGGTGCTGGAATTTCGGGGCCAGCTGCTGGAAACGGATCTGCCCCTAGAGGTGGCCGAGATTTTACAGGCCTACGCTGGCTGGCGCTATGGCCAAGTGATCCAAAACCTAGATTATCTTCAGCAGCGGCTGCGCTATCTGCAAAAGCTGAAGGCAAAGCCTACCGCGGTTAAGGATCAGGTCAGGGTTTAACCCCTAGGACGGGTGCTGGAAGGCGGCGGCAAAAAACCGGGCCTCGCAGACCATGGCATAGCGGTAGGTGGATTGAACCAGCGGAGAATCTTGAGCATAGTCATCAACCAGTGCCTCTATCTGCTGAGCAAGCTGCTCAAACTCGGGGCTACTGTAAGTGTCCACCCAGGCATGATAGCTAGAAGAAAGCGGCTGTTGTTGGGCCAAAGACTGCCCCAAAAAGGCATAGAGACGCATGCAGGGGGCCATCGCCACCACGGTTACCCCTAGGGGCTGGCTCCAGGCGGTGGCGCCGAGAAAGTCGGTATATTGCCGCGTGGCTGAGCCTGGCTGAACGGTGTGAATATCAATGTCCCAGGACAGGGCATAGCCTTCATGGAGTTCCAGCTCGGTCAAAACACCGCTGGCCAGATGGTGCAGGGTGGCAAAGCTTTCACGGCAGGGAGCCTTGGCCGCCGCCAGACTATAGGCTCGTGCAAAGGCGTCTAAGAAGAAGGCATCCTGGCCAATGTAGTAGGCAAAGCAGTCGCGCGCGAGTGAGCCATCGGCAATGCCCTGGACAAAGGGATGATCTAAACAGGCGTGGGCCAAATCCAAATTCTGGCGCCAGAGCGATGCAGAAAGCCCCATGGAAAAATGCTGAAATTACTGCCCGTGATCATATCGAGTTTTGCGGACTTAAAACAGGGATAAGCGGGAGAGCACCGGTCATAGGATGCGGGATTGGTTTTGTGTTACTTCTAATATTTAGCCCTTCTCATACTCGGCCCCTCTCGTCTCTAGTCTTCGGGGTTTCTCTGGACTGTTTACCTGGCTCGCTCATCCCCCCCCCCTATGCTGCAATTTTTTGCCGATCGCGGTGGCACCTTCACCGACCTGGTGGCGCTCACCGATCAATCCCAGATCATTTCTCGACTGGCGTCTTATCCTGAGCGGTTCCAACTCACGCCACTCTCGGGCCAGGCCTGGCTCATTAGCTACAAGCTGCTCTCAGAGCAGCCGGATCAGTATCAAGATGCAGTCATTCAAGGGGTCCGCGATATCCTGGGCCTCGCGGCCACCGATCCCATCCCCGTGGAGCAAATCCAGGCCCTGAAGATGGGCACCACCGTTGCCACTAATGCGTTGCTAGAGCGCAAGGGCGATCGCACTCTGCTGTTAATCACCCAAGGCTTTCGAGACGCCCTCCGCATTGGCTACCAAAACCGACCGGATATTTTTGCGCGCAGGATTGTCCTGCCGGAGATGCTCTACGATCAGGTGATCGAAGTTAAGGAACGCTACAGCGCCCAAGGGGAGGTCCTGGTGCCCCTGGGCACAGCAGAGATCCATCGCCTTGAGCGATCGCTTCAGGAGGCCTACCAGCGCGGCATTCACGCTTGTGCCATCGTGCTCATGCACGGCTATCGCTATCCTGACCATGAACGGCAGCTGGCGGCCCTAGCCCAGCGGGTCGGCTTTCCCCAAATCTCGGTCTCCCATGAAGTCAGCCCGCTGATGAAGCTGGTGAGTCGGGGCGATACCACCGTGGTCGATGCTTACCTGTCGCCCATCCTCCGCCGCTACGTTGACCAGGTGGTGGCGGCTCTAGCCGGAGAGAAGGACCAGCATTCTAGCACAAAGAGCCCGGTCCAATTATCATTCATGAAATCTGACGGGGGCCTTGCCGATGCCCAGCGCTTTCAAGGGAAAGACAGTATTCTCTCTGGACCGGCGGGGGGCATTGTTGGCGCTGTGAAAACCAGTGTCGCGGCAGGTTTTCAGGCGGTGATTGGCTTTGATATGGGCGGCACCTCCACCGATGTTTCTCACTTTAAGGGAGAATACGAGCGCACCTTGGCCAGTGAGGTGGCGGGCGTGCGTTTGCGGGCTCCCATGCTCGCCATCCACACCGTAGCCGCTGGCGGCGGGTCGATTCTCCGGTTTGACGGGGCTCGCTATCGGGTGGGGCCACAATCCGCGGGAGCTTACCCCGGCCCGGCCTGCTACCGAAACGGGGGGCCGCTGACGGTAACCGATTGCAACGTGATGGTGGGTAAAATTCAGCCGCAGTTTTTTCCCCAGGTGTTTGGACCTCACCACCAGCAGCCGCTAGATGGCGAGATCGTGCAGACTCAGTTTGCACAGCTAGCGGCCAAGATTCACCAGCAGACTGGCGATTCCCGTTCTCCAGAACAGGTGGCCGCCGGATTTTTAAGCATTGCGATCGCGGCCATGGCCAATGCCATTAAGAAAATTTCGGTTCAACGGGGTCACGATCTGGCCGAGTACACCCTCTGTTGCTTTGGCGGAGCCGGGGGGCAACATGCCTGTTTAATTGCCGAAGCCTTGGGCATTCCCAAGATCTTTATTCACCCCTATGCTGGGGTGCTCTCGGCCTATGGAATGGGGCTAGCGGATGGGCGCGTGATTAAGGAACAGGCCGTGGAGCAGTTCTTAGATCCTGCCATCCTGCCCAAGTTATCCCAACTGCTAGACCAGCTCAGCGCTGCAGCGCAGGCAGAACTTCTGGCACAGGACCTGGCACCCGATCGCCTAGAGATCTTGAAAAAGCTACACCTGCGCAGCGCGGGCAATGATTCGGTGATCACGGTGGATTTTGAGGCTATCCCGGCGATGCAGGCCCAGTTTGCGGCAGCGTACCAACAGCGCTACGGGTTTACGCGATCCGATCGGGCCTTGATGGTAGAGGCGGTCATGGTGGAAGCCATTGGCCAGAGCACCTCCCTCCCAGATCCCCTGGTCCTAACAGGCCGTCAGGGACCGCTGCAGCCCGCAGCCATGGCAGATCTCTACACCAAAGATCGCTGGCACGCAGCTCCGGTCTATCCGCGCCCGCATCTGT
>NZ_JTHE03000061.1 GCF_000817775.3 Lyngbya confervoides BDU141951 | reverse complement strand
CAGGTACGACTAACAGCCGTAGCAAGGCCAAATTAGGGCTCAGATCCGTTAAAGGTAGAACAGTTTGTCTGTTTTCACGGTTGAGCGGTCTAATCGGGTCGAACGGCTTCAATATAAAGTGAGTCGGGTTTATAGATGGAGCCGTCGGGTTCGGTGTCCAGGTTAAAACTAGACCAGTCCGGAATGTAGCTTTCATCGGCGGTGCGCTGCTGGATTTGGGTAAAGCCGCAGTGCTGCAATAGACAGGCGAGGGAATAGCGATCGTACATCCATTGGTGAACTTCGCCGCTTTGGCGAAAGCGACCAATTTACTCAATCTGGTAGGCGATTAGGCTCAAGGCAAGAAAATTCAATTAGAGCATTCCAGCGGTTTCTCCAAATACCATTAACTATTTCGGTCAGCGAAACCATCTGATTCAATTTATCCTCTCCTTCCAGAAAAGCTTTGATCTTCCCCCCACCTGTATAGTCAATTGCAATATAGGGAACACCAAGGGTTTCAGCAAACAGCGCTGAATGGAAACGCATGCAAATATTGAGCCTAGCATGATGCATGCTTTGAAGAATTTCCAGTGGCGATATGGGAGTCCGCCCCTCTTTCCCAACCTCCTCCATCTTTCCTAAACACTTCTTCTGAAACTGGGCATCCCCTACCGCCAATACCTCATCTACTACCAAAATCTCTGGTTCCAAATGCGCCGCCACCGCAAACGCCAACCGCACATACGTCCCACTCGAATACCGCTTCACCGGCGTATCTAAACACTTCTCAACCTCCGCAAACGCCACAATCTCATCAAACTTTCGTTTGATCTCCACCTTGCTCATTCCCAGAACAGCCCCATTGAGAAAAATATTCTCCCGCCCCGTCAGCTCCGGGTGAAATCCTGTCCCCAGGGCAGCGGCGTCAACGACCTCAGAGCCAGCGATATACCCAACTGGCTCACATTCACTTGATCGAGGATTGATCGGGGATTAATAGACTCCCATCGGAGCCTTGACCAGGGATTCCACTCGGTCTCGATGCGCCTGCGGATCCGTCCATCCAGACTCAGATTGGGGGGCGATCGCCACCAGCCGCACCGCGCAAGCCTTCAGTTCCGGCTCCAGGGAAATCGGACAGGCCTCCGGGTGCGTCAGGGCATTCACCTCCGCCCCGTCCGCCCAGAGAAACCCCCAATGCATGGGCATAAAGACTGTCCCCGGCGCGATCGCCGGGGTCACCTTCACCGCCAACCGGGCTCGCCCGCGCGGAGAAATCACCTCCACCCAGCCCTCTGGGCTAAGGCCAATTTTCTCAGCATCCTTTGGATGCACCTCTAGGAAGGGCTTCGGATGCATTTCTGCGGTTTTGGGTATTCGACCAGTGCGGCTTTGGGTATGCCAATGGCCGTAGAGCCGTCCCGTGGTGAGTACGAAGGGATAATCCGGGTTGGGGGGTTCGGCCAATCCCTTGGCATGAAACGCCGCGAATCTCGCTCGCTTATCCGGGGTGGCAAACTCCAGGGATTCATAGAGACGACGCGGCTGCCGCACCTCTGGGGGAGAACTGGGGGATTCCTCCCCCGTCTCGTCGCGCAGAGAGGGGACAGCGGCGGATGGGGCTGGAAAGGGCCATTGCACCGGCCCAAGTTCTGCTAAGCGCCCGTGACTGAGCCCCGTCATGTCGCAGAGGCGATCGCGGGTGAGGCTCACAAACTCATCGTAGACCTCAGCGGCACTTTGGGCCGCAAATTGAGAGGTAAAGCCGAGGCGTCGGCCCACCTCCGCAAAAATTTCCCAGTCCGCCCTGGCTTCTCCCACCGGCGGTCGAAAGGCCTGACAAAGGGTCACCACCCGCTCGGAGTTGGTCATGGTGCCGGTTTTTTCCCCAAACTGAGCTGCGGGTAGCAGCACATGGGCATAGGCCGCTGTCTCCGTGGGGTAGTAGGCATCTTGGCAAATAGTAAACGGAGACTTCAACAGCGCAGCCTTGGTTCGCTCTAAATCTGGCATACTCACGGCGGGATTGGTGGCTGCCACCCAAAACAGGCCCACCTGACCTTGCTCTAATCCCTCGATCATTTCCCAGGCGCTCAGGCCAGGCTGATCCGCAATGCTGCCCGGGGGCACTTGCCACACCTGCTCCACCGCCGATCGATGCTCTGGATTTTTGACCAGGCGGTACCCCGGCAGAATGTGGGCCAGCCCTCCGGCCTCTCGCCCCCCCATGGCATTGGGTTGCCCGGTTAGGGAAAAGGGACCCGCCCCTGGCTTCCCGATGTTGCCCGTCATCAGATGCAAGTTGATGATTGTCCGTACCTTGGCCGTTCCCTCACTGGACTGATTGACGCCCATTGACCACAGAGAAAGCACCCGCTCCGACTTGCCCCAGTAGCGGGCTGCCTGTTCTAACTCATCCAGGCGAATTCCGCATTCGCGCGCCACCAATTCAGGGGGATAGTGCTCAATCACCGCAGAATATTCGGGAAAGCCCTGGGTACATTCATCCACAAATAGGCCATCGTACATCCCCCAGCGCATCAGCAAATGCGCAATGCCATTGAGCAGATGCATATCGGTGCCTGGCCGAATTGCCAGGTGCAAATCCGCCGCCGCCGCCGTTGGAGTTCGGCGGGGATCGACCACAATCATTTTGACTTTGCGATTGCCCTTGTGGTGTTTCCGCAATCGGTTAAACACAATGGGATGGCACTCCGCCGTGTTTGTCCCAATTAAAAAGGCGCAGTCGGTTTGCTCTAAATCGTCATAGCAGGTTGGAGGGCCATCGGAGCCAAAGCTTTGAATATAGCCCGCCACCGCTGAGGACATGCACAGCCGCGAATTTGCGTCAAAGTTATTGGTGCCAATGCATCCCTTGAGCAGCTTTTGGGCAGTGTAATAATCTTCCGTTTGAAACTGCCCCGATCCATACATACAAATCGCCTCGGGACCCTGGGTCAGTTGAACCGTTTTAATTTGGGTCACGATCCGCTCCAGGGCTTCCTCCCAGGAAACCTGGCGAAACGGTTCATCCAAGCGATCGCGCATCATGGGATGCAAGAGGCGATCCTTATCTAGGGAAGACGCAATCGTGGCCCCCTTCACGCAAACTTGCCCCTTACTCGAAGGATGATCGCGATCGCCTCGAACTCTCCACAGGAGATTTCCTTGATCATCACGACTGGTCGTTTTTCCTGGTAGGGCTGGGGGGAGAACCTCCAGACCGCAGCCCACACCACAGTAAGGACACAATGTTTTTACTGGAGCAGTCATAACTCAATGGCACCTGTACGAGTGAAAAAGAGAAGCCAGGCTAAGCGAATCACAACTTAACCTGGCGCAAACCGGCATCGAAGCTTACTGCAGGACTAGTAATTGCTGGTTGCGGCAACCGAGGGTGGCGTTTCTTCCCCTTCGTGGGCCTCCGCAAAGGAACCCTTCGGCTCTTCCAAGATAAAGAAACAGAGGAAAGCGACGATCAGGGCTGCAACCCCCAGAACCTGGAAAAAAATGACATTGCTGCGATTGATAATCTCCGGGGCCACATCTTTTCCCGTGGCCCCCAACCATTCCGGAAGCAGGCTGAGAATCGTCAGGTAAGCCACTGCCCCCACATTGCCGTAAGCCCCCACATTACCGGCAATCTGACCAGTCACGCGTCGCTTAATGAGGGGCACGATGGCGAAGGTGGATCCTTCCCCAGCCTGTACAAAGAACGAGCAGGTCATGGTCATCACAACGGCGAGGGCAATGATCACGCCTCCCCCAAGGTTCAGGGTCTCCTTCAGGGTGGGAATGCTGCTCATGACCAGATAGCCAATGCCCATGAACAGGGTCAAAAATCCCATGGTGGCTCGACGACTGCCCAGCTTGTCGGAGATGAGTCCGCCGCCGGGACGCGCCACCAGGTTCACAAAGGCATAGCTCGCGCCAAGAAATCCCGCCAGGGCTTTGCTAATTCCAAAGGTGCCTTCAAAGAAGGCAGGCAACATGGACACCACCGCGAGTTCAGACCCAAAGTTTACAATGTAGGTCAGCTCTAAAATGGCAACCTGCTTAAACTTGTAGCGATCCTCAGGTGAGTAGCGTTTCTGACCGGTCAGCAGATCCTTGTTGACGGTGTAAGCATTGTAGGTCTGGAACAGGTACAGCCCCACCAGCGCGATCCATACGATAACCATGGCAGTGGTGCTCAGGAAATTCACCTTCTGCAGCCGCCAGACCAGCACCATTAAGATCCCGGTCAGGGGCAGATTCATGAGCACCAGCAGCCAGAAGTCCTTCACCGAGGTTACCTCTAATCCACGGGCACTCTGGGGACGCTGATAGACTTTGCCCGGTGGGGTATCGCTGACGTTTTTGTAGTAGATGACTCCATAAATGGCCGCCACAATACCCGTTAAGGCGATGGCCGCTCGCCAATTCAAGGCCCCGGCGGTCGCGGCCTCAACCGAACCAGGGAAAAAGCTGAGGGTACCGGCAACAATCACCAGCGTCAGGGCAGAAAACGCAGAACCAAAGTTCCCCCATCCGCCATAAATGCCCTCTGCTAAACCAATTTCCTTGGGCGGAAACCACTCAGCCGTCATTCGAATCCCAATGACAAAGCCTGCTCCCACAATCCCCATCAACAGTCGGCCCACCACGAGCTGATTAAAGTCATTGGCCGTGGCAAAAATTAAGCAGGGAATGGCAGCATACACCAGCAGTACTGAGTAGGTCAGGCGCGGACCATACTTATCCAGCAGCATACCAATAATAATTCGAGCCGGAACCGTTAAGGCCACATTACAGAGGGCCAGGGTGCCCATCTCGGCGGGACCCAGGTTGAATTCTTCCTTAACGGTGGTTGCCAGAGGTGGCAGGTTAAACCAAACCACGAAGGACAGGAAGAAGGCAAACCAGGTCATGTGCAAAATCTTGTAGCGGCCCTTAAAGGACCACATTTCACCCAGCATTCGTGATCTCTCCTGAATAAAAAAGTAATGAAAAGTATGGACCCTAAGGCCCAACCTTGTGACTGAACAGGGACAGAGGCTTGATCCCTAACAATGGCTATAAATCAATGGTGACCGCCCCTTGCGGTTTGGCGATACAGCCCAGAACAACCCCCCGACCTTGTTCGTCCTCCTCTAGGCCCTCTGGATCACCGTCGTAGGCAATGTCACCCTCTAACAAATGGACCTTACAAGTCCCACAGGATCCAGATCGACAGCTGCTTTCGAGGTCTATCCCCGCACTTTCCGCGATTTCCAACAGGGAAAGGCTAGAATTACCTTCAATATCCTTCCCACTTCGATTAAATCGGACAACGACCGGGGTTGCTGGAGGATTGGCTACCGCTTCCGGGATGGGGGGCATTGCCGTTGCCGCGAAGTCGGTCACCGGTTCCAGGATAATGGTTTGGTCAAGCTGACCGTTGAGATGGGCGCCATTGAATTGGGTTCGCTGGCGATCGAGATTGTGGCAGGCGGGATCAAAGCCAGACTCCACCTTGGCCACTGCCCCAAAGTTCTGAATCAAGATGGATCGCAGGACCTCCTTCAGCTCATCGCAGGGAATCGCCTTCTGCACGCAGGTGCCCAGGTGGGCATCTTTACCCACCGTGCCCCCCATGAACAGATCCACCGCCTCTACGGTTTGTCCATCCTTGCGGGCCTTGGTTCCCATCAGACCAATGTCAGCAACCTGGGGCTGGCCGCAGGAGTTGGGGCAGCCGGTCCAGTGGATGCGCACGGGCTTGCTGACCTGCAGTTCCGCGGCCAGCTCATTGATGAGGGCCACCGCTCGGTTTTTCGTTTCAATCAGGGCAAAGTTACAAAACTGATTGCCCGTACAGGAAACAACAGCCCGAGTCAGCGGTTCTGGATTGACGGAAAAAACCTGCAAGATGGGTTCGGCTAGCAGTGCCGGGAGGCGAGAATCTGGAACGTTAGGAAGGATTAAGTTCTGCTCAACGGTCAGGCGTAACTCCCCGCTGCCGTAAACATCGGCGATGCGGGCTAGCTCCAGCATCTCTCCAGAAAACAAACGTCCCACTGGGACATGGAGCCCCACGTAGTTCAACCCCGGCTGCTTCTGGGCATGAATGCCAATGTGATCGCGCTTTTCCCAGAGGATTTCGTCCTGAGGCGCCGCTCGCTCCAGGGTTTTCCCCATCTGGTTGGCCACGGCGCTGCGAAACTTCTCGACGCCCCATTCCTCAATCAACCACATGAGCCGCGTTTTTTGGCGCACGCCCCGAGATCCGTGATCCCGGAAGAGGACTAAAATCGCTTCGCATAGGCCCACCACCTCATCGGGTTGCACCCACACGTCTAAGGGAATGGCCGCGGCGCAGCGTTGGGCCGAAAAGAACCCGCCCACCAGCACGTTAAATCCGAGATTTTCGTCTTTATAGGCGGGAACGAAGGCAATATCGTTGATTTCTGCATGGACAGAATTGTCACGGCAGCCTGCGATCGCAATATTAAACTTCCGGGGCAGGTTGGTAAACGCGGGATTTCCCTGACTATTATTCGTAATCATGTCCTGCACTTTCTGCACCAGTCCGCGGGTGTCGATCAACTCATCGGCATCCAAGCCCGCCACCGGCGACGCGGTAATGTTGCGAACATTGTCCATTCCCGATTGAATGCTGGTTAACCCGTGCTGATGCATCCGGTCGAGAATACTCGGGATGTCTTCAATGCGAATGCCGCGCAGCTGAAGATTTTGCCGAGTCGTAATGTCGGCGTTGCCATCATCTCCGTAGCGCTGCACAATTTCTCCGAGCACTCGCATCTGTCCGCTGGTGATCACGCCGCTGGGCATGCGCAAGCGGAGCATGAACTTCCCTGGCGTGACCGGACGAAAGAAAATACCGAGCCACTTTAGACGCACGTCCCGGTCATCTTTGTCAATGGCTTCCCAGCCCCTGTTGGCAAAATCGATTAGTTCCGACTGCACTGCTAGCCCATCTTTTTGGGCCTTTAGCTTCTCAAATTTATTCAGTTTTGCCTTTGCCTCGACGGTTGCATTGCTCACAGGCAGAACCTCATCAGTGAATCTAAGCCTTCAATCCCGATGCTGGTTGCTTATCCTTAAGACGCTGAAGAACCATGGAGATAACAACGCCGAAGGGCTTCATACAGACGCAACATTCGAGTGAGGCTATTTTGCGATTGCCTCCGAAATATTTTCGTAGCTTCTGTTACAAAACTATAGCTGTCTTTACATTTTCTGCATTGACCGATGTAGAAATCGCATAAAATCTCAAGGATGCTTCCCATGATGCAGACTGCGTTCAGGGGGGTGCATCTTGGTTTAGAGTCCGAATAGGCGACCCCTGACCTGCCCGAGGAGATCCTTAACCTATGCCCACCTCGATGATTGAGTCTCTGTCCCACGGGGATTTCAACGCACGCTGGACTGCGATGAAAGAGCTGAAGCGCTCGGTGGATGAGGTTCTACCCCAGCTCATTGATCTGCTGAGGCAATGCCCGGAAGATTTTGAATTGCAAATTTTTATTGCGCAAATTCTTGGGGAGTCTCAGCATCCCGATGCTATTTTGGCCCTAGTGACCCTGCTCCACGAGAGTTCCAATGAAGAAGTTCAGGACGTGGTGGCCCTCTCCCTGAGTCAGCTTGGGGTGGCAGCTATCGAGATTTTGATGCAGGGGCGAAGTCAGCCCGCACTGCATCTACCCATTGTGCGAGGCCTGGCGCAACTGTCTCATCCAGACACGATTCCTGCCCTAAGGGAATTTTGTCATCAGCCTCAGCCCCAGGTGCGGGCCGTCGCGTTGGAGGCGCTTGGGCGTTTCCACTCCCCCGAGGTGACCGACCTCTTGATCCAGGCGATCAGCGATCTCGACCCTCAGGTGCGAAGCGTTGCTGTGCAGGCCCTGGGTCTGCGCATGGAATCCGAAATCTCGCTGCCGCTGTTGGACGCTCTCATTCCCTGCCTTTACGATCTCAACGTTGCCGTGGTGATTCAGGCTATTCAAGCCTTAGGACGATTTCATCAGTTCCGGGCGATCGCTAGTTTGTGGGATCGCTACCGGGTTGAGCCCCATCCGACCCGCCTCACCCTTCCCCTGATTCAGGCTCTGGGTTGGTCCAAAACTGAATCTGGAATTGCCCATTTGCTGGAAATTTTAGCGGCTGCCCGTGGGGAAGATCCCCCGCAACTGCAGCAAGAGGCCCGTCCCTATCCCGTAGAGCAAGTGGAAGTGCTGGTGCAAACCTTGTCCCAGATGAACGACACGCCCCAGGCTGCTGCTGTGGTGCAGGGGCTTGTGCGGGCCCTCCACAGTTCCCAGGCTCCCTGGGATCAGATCCAGGTGAAAAAGTCTCTGGTCATGGCGATCGCTCAATTTCAGCAGCCGATGGCCATTGCGCCTCTCATTCACTGTCTGGCCATAGCCGATGACGGCTTGCGATTCCATATCGTGGCGGCCCTGAAGCACATTGATCCCCCCCGCAGTCAGCGGGCTCTTCAGGAATTAGCAGAGTCTCGAAATCCGGAACTTAGAACCGGGATTGCAATGGCTTTGAGGGAGTGGTGAATCGGGTTCTCCAGCCGCCTTTGAGACCAGGATATTGTCCCTAGATCCTTGAGAACTGGTGCTCCCAGGATCAGGCCCACGCCTAGAACCTCAGAGGCGAGACACAAAACTCGGTACAGCACCACGGCTGACAGCAGCACCCCTGGAGTGGCCAGATCCTGGAGTACCTCAATGGCCGCAGACTCAAACACCCCGATGCCGCCGGGGGCAGGCAGAACGATACTCAATAACCAGGCTAGGCTAAAGCCGCTGATGCAGCTGGGCATAGCCTCCCAGTCCATGGGATGCAGCGCTTGCAGCGTCAAGTAAAAGGCAATGCCCCGCAGGAGCATAAACACCGATCCCCCGGCAATTTCGCGCAGGGGGTAGTGCCGGGTTTGCAGCGGCGCACTCACGGGAATTCGCGTGTTTGCCTTTGCCCATTGAATCAGGCGAAAGAGCTGGTGGATGCCCCAGGGATGTAAAAGACCCAGACAAAACAGCAAGCTGAGACTTTGTAATCCCGGAAAGCGCAAGCAGAGTAGGGAAATCACCAGGCCTCCGGCAATCATAAACAGAGGCTCTAGAATGACGCTCAGGCCCACCTTATCCAGAGAGACGCCATGCTCGCGGGCGGAGTGAACCCGTCCCACCAGATGCCAAACATTGCCGGGAACATAGCGTGCCAGGGTGGTTTTGAAAAAGGTGGTAAAACTCCAGGAGAGGGGGATCGCTTGATCCAGCCGCCCCAGAATCCAGTGCCACAGCGTTGCCGCCACCGCCTCAGACCCCAGGAGTAAGGCGATGGCCCCCAAGAGGAAAAAACTCGCGTGGGGCTGAAAGGCTAAATGGCGAAGTTCCTGACCATGGCTCAAGGCTGTCTTACCCAAGAAAACAAGGGTCAGGCAAGCAATCGCCAGCTTCAGCGATCGCGTCCAGAGGGCTGGAACGGTTGGGGACATCATAGGGCGGTATAGCAAAGAATGACAGCCTGGGACAGTCAAGGATCGGTCCTGGAAATGATCCATGGAACGACCCAGAGAGTTCCTTGTGAGATCATCCTGGCAAAGAAGGGACAGCATGAAGTTGATATGGATCATAAAAAAAGCGCCACAACGATCACTCCGGCCCTATCGCAGTTTTGTGATTGGCACAGAAGTCACCCAATCACCAGTAACTGGGTTACTTCGCGGAAGGCCACAAGGAGCGGTAGAATGATTTACATTTCTGAAAGAGCGCAGACTCTATAGGGGTGGGTGAGGGTGGCCACTGCTCGTACGCCCCATCGAACCAAATTGTGACGAGCCTATTAGACGAGAAGTCCTATGAAAATTGTTGTACTCGGTGGTGATGGCTTTTGTGGTTGGCCAACCACCTTGCACTTATCCCAACTGGGCCATGACGTGGTCATCGTCGATAATCTCTCACGTCGCAATATCGACAATGAACTGGGCACGAATTCCCTGACGCCGATTCAGCCGATTGCGACCCGTTTGGCCGCTTGGACGGAGGTCACCGGCAAGTCTATCCAGTTCTACAACTTTGATATTGCCCAGGAATACGATCGGCTCCTGAATTTGTTCTGTACCTATCGTCCGGATGTGGTGGTTCACTTTGCCGAGCAGCGGGCCGCGCCCTACTCGATGAAGTCGGCGCGCCAGAAACGCTACACCGTCGATAACAACTTAAATGCCACCCACAACGTTCTGTGTGCCATTGTGGAATCGGGCGTTGACATTCACGTGGTGCATTTAGGAACCATGGGGGTCTACGGCTATGGCACTGCCGGCATGAAAATTCCTGAGGGCTACCTGGATATTCAGGTGGTTACCGATACCGGGGAGGTGATCGAAAAGCAAATCCTGCATCCCGCCGACCCAGGCAGCGTCTACCATATGACCAAAACCCAGGATCAGCTTTTTTTCTATTACTACAATAAAAACGATAAGGTGCGTGTTACGGACCTGCACCAGGGTGTGGTCTGGGGCACCAATACCGATCAAACCAAGCTGGATGAGCGCCTGATCAACCGCTTTGACTACGATGGCGATTACGGAACCGTGCTCAATCGCTTTTTGATGCAGGCGGCCATTGGCTATCCCCTCACGGTGCATGGGACCGGTGGCCAAACCCGTGCCTTTATCCACATCCAGGACACGGTGCGCTGTATTCAGCTAGCGATTGAAAATCCGCCCCAAAGTGGCGATCGCGTTAAAATCCTGAATCAGATGACCGAGACGCACCGGGTGCGGGATCTAGCGCAGCTGGTGGCCAAAATTGCCGGAGCTGAAATTCAGCATCTGGAGAACCCGCGCATTGAGGCCAAGGAGAATGAGCTGTTCGTAGAAAATCAGTGCTTTTTGGACATGGGACTGCAGCCCACCAAGCTGGATGTGGGCCTGATGAAGGAAGTAACGGAAATTGCCGCTAAATACAAAGATCGCTGCGATCGCTCCAAAATTCTTTGTACCTCCAAATGGCGCAAGTCCTGAGGACCCTTGACAAGAGGATAGAACACTATGCCGCCGCGCTGGCCTCGAAAGCCCGATCGAAACGACCCGGAATATCGCAAGCTAGATGACCGCATGACCTTTGCGGTCCATGTGGCCCTGTATCTAGCGGTGAACTCTGGGCTGTGGTTCTTTTATTTGATAGAGGTCCTGCCCTGGCCCTGGATTTCGACGTTTTCTCTGGTCTGGGCTATTCTCCTTTGCACCCACGCCATCTTTATCTTTACGATTGCCAAGTATGAGCAGTCCTAGCCGTGGCGGGCAATTCGCCGTGGCGGGCAACGGGAACAACAGGTTTTTCACCCAAGGAGTAGACCATGGCCAGAGGCATGACATCTCGAGATATTGAGGAACTAGCGGCGGATATTGGCCGCGATGTCTACATTGACGTGGCTAAGTGGCATCTTTATCTTGCCGATGCCCATTTGCACACTGTTTTGGCTGAACAATTTGCGCCCTATCTTGAGGCTGGTGAGGTCACCGAACCGCTGCTCCAGCGGATTTTAGCGGAGCATCAGGTCGCCGTGGGTGGAGGGAAACGGCAGATCCCCCTCACCGATTTGCTGCCGGTGCAATCTCAAGTGGCCCTCATGGACATCCTAGAAGAGTACCAACAGGGTTAAGTTCTCCGTCGACCTCGCCCAGGGGAGGTTAACGGGTTCCTCGTCCCCTGTTTCATAGGGCCTATTCATCCGGTGACTCGCAAGCACATCCCCCCCTACCGTCGCGAAACACGCAAGGGCAAAGTGGTCTATGTTCCGCAGCAGGATACTCGCCCCTCTTCCCCCAGTCGGACGCTGCCATCGCGTTCGCGCCGCGGGCTGGGGATGGTCCTGCAAGGTTTCCTATACCGCTGGTTGTTTTGGGCCTTCTGGTCCGGGGTCCTTACCCTCACCCTGGGGGTGATCTGGTTTAGCTGGCAAATGCTCGTTAATCCAGATGTGCTTTTCTGGTCCAGCCAGTTTGTGCCCCTGCACCCGCGCCAGTCGGTGAACCCTCTGGACCAGCCCAGAACCTTGCCCCAAATTCTCACCCGCCTGGAGCAGACCCACCAATTTCCGGGCCAGCCCATTGCCCTGGAATCTGAATTTAGCTTTCGGCCAGGATGGGGGGCCGAGCGAACGGTGGTCATTCCCGTCTATCAGCAGGGGCCTCAGAAAAGCTGTCGGACGGCCTGTGCTCCCTTGGTGCGCCTTGACTTGTATCGCACCCTCGATTTGCCGGCCCCGATTCGGCTGCTGCAACGCCAGCGTCGCTTTCGACCCCTACAGCGGATTGGGGTGGCTGGGCCGACCGAACTCGATCTAGAGCAGCTGATTCAGCAAATTTCTCGCAGCGGTGTGGCGCAGGGGGTTGACCGATCCTTGCCCCTCACCACTGTGGTGCCCATGGAGAAGAGCGGCTGGCTGCGGTTGTCGGGGTATAAGGCCAAGGGAAATGGAACCGCGGCCTACGGACAACTGCTGTACTTTGACGCCAAGGCAGCCCAACTGGAGTTGATCTTGAACTGGATCAGTCCGGAGGGGCAGTATCCAGAGTGGAAGAATGTCACTGGCGATCGCAATCCGGAGGTGGTGCTGCGGCAATCCGTTGCCCTAGAGCCTGCCTTTGCCCTATACCAGGTCAAGCAGGCTCCTCAAGGAGGGCCTCAACTCCTTGCCGTGGATTTGAACCCCCTCGCCCTCAGCTCCCTTGATTATCGACAGGGGCTGTTGCTGGCCCGAAGTGGTCTTTGGGTCCAGGCCCAGGCAAAATTAGCCGCCGCTCAGGATCGGCTTGGATCCCACTGGCCGGCTGCGGCCCAGGCGCAGCTGGATTTTATTGGACTGCACCGCGCGGAGGCCCAGGCGCAGCTTGAGCAACGCTTTTCCAGTGCCGTAGAGCACATTCAGGCCCACCTGCTCCTGGGATCTTGGGATCAGGCCCAGACTCTGCTTTTCCAGTCTCCTGAAGAGTTTGAGGCCCTCTCCGCCCTCTTGAACTCGGACCAGGGCGAAATTAAGGATCGCATTGAGGCAGCGCTTCAGGTGGATCCAACCAACTCCGGTGCCATTGCCTGGGGGGGAATCTACCACTATGGGCGAGGGGGCAAAGCGGCGGCGCAACGCTGGCTGACAGCCCAGCAGCTTCCTCCGGCTCAGCAACAGCAGATGACAGCGCTGCTCAGTAATCTAGAGAAATTGACCCGTAGCCCTTCTGCAGCAGAGGCGTCCAGTCGCCCCCAGGATCCGCCGCCGCCGACAACTGCTGCGGATCGGGTTCCGGACTCCTCTCCGTCCCCTCCTCCGTTGGACCCCTCAATCTGACCCGATTGCTTGACAGCCCTTGCTTGGGTATTAGACACTTTCTCTTTCCCACCTTTCCCGTACAGCCCTTGCCATGCTCACCCTAAAAGGTCGCGATTTTCTCAAGTTTACGGATCTCTCCCCCGCCGCAGTGCTTGAGCTCCTGCATCTGGCCCAGCAGCTTAAGACGGGACAGATTCGGCCCCAGTGCAATCAAGTCTTGGGGCTGCTGTTTCGCAAAGCCTCCACTCGCACGCGGGTTAGCTTTACCGTTGCCATGCACCGCCTCGGTGGCCAGGTCATTGATCTCAATCCCAGTGCCACCCAGGTTGCTCGCGGGGAACCCATTGAGGATACGGCCAGGGTGCTCGATCGCTATCTAGATGTGCTTGCAATTCGGACCTTTGATCAAGGGGAGGTGGAAACCTTTGCACACTATGCCAAGATTCCGGTTATCAATGCCCTCACGGATCTGGAGCATCCCTGTCAAATTTTGGCTGATTTACTCACCGTGCAGGAAACCTTTGGCACCCTCTCTAGCCTATCGATGACCTATTTGGGTGATGGCAATAATGTCGCCAATTCCCTCCTGCTCGGTTGCGCTTCCGTGGGGATGGATATTGCCGTGGCCTGTCCTCAGGCGTATCGCCCCGACCCGCAAATTGTGGCCCAGGCCGAGGCGATCGCGGCGGGGCGGTCTCGGGTAACGGTCACGGACGACCCTCAGGCTGCAGTCCAAGGTGCCCATATTCTCTACACCGACGTGTGGGCCAGCATGGGTCAGGAAAGCCAGGCCGAGTCGCGCCTGCCGATTTTTGCGCCCTATCAGATTAATCCGTCGCTGCTCAGGCAGGCCCATGACCAGGCCATTGTGCTGCACTGTTTGCCCGCTCACCGCGAAGAGGAAATCACGGCAGAGGTGATCGAGGGACCGCAGTCACGGGTTTGGGATCAAGCTGAAAATCGTCTCCACGCCCAGCAGGCGCTGCTAGCTGCGGTCCTGGGATTGGTCCCCTAACCCTCACCAGGGAGAAGAGGGCGTGCTAAATTGAGGGCAGATTGTCCAGGGGCTGGTCTGCTTGAGTCGTGTCTACCTGGCAGTCTGCCAGCATCTTCGACGTTTCATGGCTTCACCTTCCCCCCAACCGCAGCGCACCTTTTTGGGCAACGTGTCCCAACTGATTCGCAAGCAGGTGCATCGCCGGGCTAATTTTTCTAAATTAGTGCTGCGCACCAACGCCCGCGTGCCCAAGGTTTACATTCAAGAAGGTGAGGGCATTAAGCGGGACTATCCGCTGTTAGGCGATCGCTATTTACTGGGTCGCAGTTCCTCCTCCTGCGACATTGTGATTAAAAATCCAGTGGTTAGCCAGGTCCATGCCTCGATCAGGCGTAACCCCCGTTATCCTAAAGAATTCCTTCTTAAGGACGAAAAATCCACCAACGGCATTTTTTTAAAGCAGCGTCGGATTAAGGAGCTGGAACTGCGTCATCAGGATGTGGTGACCTTTGGCCCTGCGGATTTAGAAAACGCCGTCAAAATTGAGTTTCATGACCCGCCAACCCCACTGGCGCGGCTGTTGAGAACCGGATTTTATGGGGTGACCGCCGTCTCGGCGTTGATTGGGGCTGCCATTGCCTGGGAATGGCAGAATGTGCCTGTGAATCCCTTGCCGGCCTTTCAGCAGGGGCCAGTGATTATCCTGGCTCGGGATGGAACCTCCCTCACCCCTGAGCGATCCAAGGCGCACATTGAGAATAAATCCCTGAACGACTTTTCTCCCAACGTGATCAGTGCCTTGCTCGCCTCCGAAGATAGCCGCTATTATTGGCATCCTGGTGTGGACCCCATTGGGACGGCGCGGGCGCTGATCACCAACCTGCGCGGCGGAGAAATTCGGGAAGGGGGTAGCACCGTCACCCAGCAGTTGGCCCGGAGTATTTACCGTGACTATGTGGGCACGGAGGATTCCATTGGTCGCAAGATTCGCGAAGCCGTTGTGGCGCTTAAACTGGAAACCTTTTACAGTAAGGACTTTCTGTTGCTGCAATATCTCAACAATGTCTATCTTGGCATCTATGCCAACGGTTTTGAGGATGCGGCGCAATTTTACTTTGACAAGTCAGCGCAGGATCTCACCGTCTCGGAGGCGGCCACCCTGGTGGGAATTTTGCCAGCGCCCAATAGCTTTAACCCGGTTCAAGATTATGATGCCGCCATTGAGTACCGCGATCGCGTCATTACCCGCATGGCGCAGCAGGGGCGCATTTCCCGCCAGGAAGCAGCTCGGGCTCGGCGATCGCGTCTGGAAATTAGTCCGCGAGCCAGGCAACAACTGCAGAGCACCCTGGCCCCCTATTACTACAGCTATGTGTTTACGGAGCTGGAGGATCTGCTGGGGCAAGACTTGGTCAATGAGGGGAACTTTATTGTGGAGACGGGGCTAGACCCTCGGGTGCAGCAGTTGGCGGAGGAGTCCCTGCAGCGATCGATCGCCACCGATGGTGCGGCGTTGGGCTTTTCTCAAGGGGCCGTGATTACCCTCAACTTCAAGTCGGGCGAAATTTTAGCCATGGTGGGGGGCGTTGATTTTCAGCAAAGTCAGTTTAACCGAGCCACTCAGGCCCTGAGACAGCCCGGATCCACCTTCAAGCTTTTTGCCTATGCGGCGGCGGTTAACGAGGGGATTTCTCCCGGAAAGTCTTATTCCTGCGCCCCCCTGACCTGGCAGGGATTTACCTATGACGGCTGTCGCACGGGTGCTGCCAGCTTGAACATGTTCCAGGGACTGGCCTTATCTGAAAACGTGCTGGCGCTGCGGGTTGCCCAGGATGTGGGTCTGGATTCCACCGTCGCCATGGCCAAACGCCTTGGAATTGAATCAACCCTGAACCCCGTACCGGGTTTGGTGTTGGGCCAAAGCGAAGTCACGGTTTTGGAGCTGAGCCGTGCCTATGCGGTGGTCGCCAATGGAGGGCGACAAACCCCTGCCCTGGCGATCCGGAAAGTCTTTGACGCCGGGGACTGCACCGACTTCAATCAGGTGTCCACCTGTCGCGTGGTCTTTGATCAATCTCAGGAAGCCGCAAAAAGTTTGCAGGTTCTAGATGCGGGGGTGGCGGCAACGATGACCCAGATGCTGCAAGGGGTTGTGCGAGGGGGCACCGGAGGGGGGGCCGCCATTGGTCTAGATGAGGCGGGCAAAACAGGAACCACAAATGACAGTAAGGACCTGTGGTTTGTGGGCTATGTCCCCAGCCGTAACTTGCTCACCGGAGTGTGGCTGGGCAATGATGACAATGCCGTCACGGTCGGCAGCAGCGGTCAGGCTGCGGCTCTTTGGGGAGACTTGATGCGTCGGGTGGTCAATTAGGCTGCCTGGTCTCCTGGTGCAAACAGGGACTTAATGCCCTTCACCATCCAGCCGCGTGGCACAAAGCGCGAGGCGTTCACCACCACTTGATTGACCCAGCCGCCCGTGACCACGTTGGACGGATCCTGGGTGAGTGCTTTCAAACAGACCGCCACGACTTCCTCGGCGCTGGTCACTTGTTGAGCGCTGCCTTCCAGACGTTTGGGAAAGCCCGCTACCTCCATAAAGTTAGTCTCCGTGGGGCCAGGACAAAGGGCCAGGACCTGAATCCCAGCCTCTTTGTATTCCGCCCATAGGGCTTCACTAAAATTGAGCACGAAGGCCTTGGTGGCCGCATAGACCGATAGGTAAGGCATGGGCTGAAAGGCGGCAATGGAAGCCAGATTAATAATGGTCCCCTGCCCCCTGGCCTGCATCTGGGGCAAAATGCGATGGGTCAGATCCACCAGGGCCCGAATGTTGAGATCGATCATATCGAGCTGCTTCTGACGCTCCGTTTCTCCAAAGGCTCCGTAATCCCCAAAGCCAGCATTGTTAATGAGCAGGTCTATGGCCTGACCCTGGGACTGAAGGGCTTGCTCCAGTTGGTCGAGGGACTCGGGCTTGCATAGATCTAGCCCCAGCACCTGCACCGAGATGCCATCGCGCTGCTGGAAGGTCTCGGCCATAGCCTGCATCTTGTCTGCAGATCGTGCCACGAGGATTAAGTCATTGCCTTGACGGGAGAGTTCCTGGGCGAAGGCTGCGCCAATTCCCGACGAGGCTCCTGTGATGAGTGCCGTTGCCATGGTGAAAAAGATAAACTAAGGGTGGTTCTTTGCAAATCTTAACATTTCTAATGACTGTGAACTGCCCTTCTCCGGGTTCTCCCGCCGCGACCCCGCCGACTTGGTCGATTCAGCTGCTCTACGATGGCGACTGTCCGCTGTGTCTGCGCGAGGTGCGCTTTCTGAAAAGCCGCGATCGCCGGGGTGCCATTGACTTTGTGGATATTGCCTCTCCCCACTACGATCCTCTGCTGCACCAAAACATTTCCTATCACGACGCCATGGGCCGGATTCATGCCATTCTGCCCAGCGGGGAAATTTTGAGAGACGTTGCGGTCTTTCGGCATCTGTATCAGGCAGTGGGATTAGGTTGGGTCTACGCTCTGACTCGCCTTCGAGGGGTGGAGACGCTTGCCAACTGGGTCTATGGAATTTGGGCTCGTCGCCGGCTGGCTTGGACGGGTCGCCCTGACCTGGCCGAACTGGAAGCTCAGCGGCAGTGCCAGACGGGACGCTGTTCTCCCCCAAGCGCCTAATGGTGGCAGACCTAAGAGCCCCCGTTCCTTTCCGGCCCCGTTACTTTCCGCCAAAGTTGCTATAACATTAAAAAACGTAACGTCGGAATCCCGAACCAGGACCTGAGTTACGCAGCGTTCTAAATCACCCGCCGAGCTATGCCAACAATCGAGACTAGAACCGAACCCATGGTGCTCAACATGGGGCCTCATCATCCCTCTATGCATGGCGTCCTTCGCCTGATGGTGACCCTCGATGGAGAGAATGTGGTGGACTGCCAGCCCGTCATTGGTTATTTGCATCGCGGCATGGAGAAAATTGCCGAGAATCGCTCCAATATTATGTTTGTTCCCTACGTCAGTCGTTGGGACTATGCCGCTGGTATGTTTAATGAGGCGGTGACGGTCAATGCCCCGGAGCGCCTGGCGGACATTCAGGTTCCTAAGCGGGCGAGCTATATTCGCGTGGTGATGCTAGAGCTCAATCGCATTGCCAATCATTTACTGTGGCTGGGGCCTTTTTTGGCAGATGTGGGTGCCCAAACTCCCTTCTTTTATATCTTTCGAGAACGAGAGCTGATCTACGATCTGTTTGAAGCCGTAAGCGGGATGCGGTTCATCAATAATAATTATTTCCGCATGGGAGGCGTGGCCGCGGATTTAACTTATGGCTGGGTGAGCAAGTGCCTCGACTTCTGTGATTACTTCTACGACAAGGTAGAGGAGTATGAACAGCTCATTACCAATAACCCCATCTTTCGGCGGCGCCTGCAGGGCTTGGGGACCATTAGCCGGGAAGAGGCGATCAATTGGGGGCTGTCGGGGCCCATGCTGCGAGCCTGTGGCGTTGACTGGGACCTGCGCCGGGTGGATCACTATGAGTCCTACGACGACTTTGACTGGGAGGTGGCCACTGAAACCGATGGGGACTGCCTGGCGCGCTATCTGGTTCGCATCAAGGAAATGCGCGAGTCCATTAAAATTATCCGCCAGGCCCTGGAGCATCTGCCTGGGGGGCCCTACGAAAACCTGGAGGCGCAGCGGATGCTGGAGGGCAAAAAGTCTCAGTGGAATGAGTTTGACTACCAGTATTTAGGCAAAAAGCTGCCTCCTACCTTTAAGATTCCGGAAGGGGAGCTGTATGCCAGGGTGGAAACTGGGAAAGGAGAGCTGGGAATTTATCTGATTGGGGATAACAACATCTTTCCCTGGCGCTGGAAAATCCGCGCTCCAGATTTCAACAATTTGCAGGTTCTGCCGCAGCTCTTGAAGGGAAAGAAGGTGGCTGATATTGTCGCTATCCTGGGCAGCGTAGATGTGATTATGGGGTCCGTCGATCGCTAAGTGCTTTGGCTGGCTTCGGGGGGGAGCCGAGAAAAAACCGATAGGCTGTTCAGGGCCTATCGGTTCTTAATGTTCCCCATTACACTCGACAATCGGTCGAGATAGTTGAACTATGACATCTTGAGAGGACCCACCCTAGCGCCTGGGTCACCGTCTGGGCGTGATCTTCCTCCCGTCGGCCCAAGGAAATGCGGTCAAGGGCTGTGGCCCCTATTCCCAGGTCCCAAGGACCCAAGGATGGGAGTCCCTATTTGCAATTGGTTGGCAAGAATGGGGTTGGGGCATGCGCCCGGTCTCTCTCCGGGATCTGGAGGGGGAAAGGAGATGGCGGATGATTGAGCCTCAGGATTTTTCAAAGATTTAGTTACGAGGATTGATGAAGGGATTTATCGCAGCTTATTATTGAGACATAGTTTCAAAATACTGGGATCAAAACTTGGAAACGGGTGAGAGTTTTCGCCCCTTAGGGTTCCTTTGGTTCCTAGGAATGCTGACCTAGCTATGACCGACGACTTTATTCTGCAGCTGCAAACTCTCAGGAAGTCCTATGAAAAGGCCACCACCCCGGCGGTTGATGGCGTTTCTCTGGATCTGGCACCTGGTAATATCCTGGGACTCTTGGGACCTTCGGGCTGTGGCAAAACTACCCTGTTACGCCTTATTGCGGGATTTGAGAAGCCCGAGGCTGGTCAAGTGATCTTAAATGGCCAGATTGTGGCTGCCTCCCATCGATTTGTTCCCCCTGAAAAGCGGCAGATCAGTATGGTGTTTCAGGATTTTGCCCTGTTTCCCCATCTGACTGTGGCCCAGAATGTTGGGTTTGGCCTGGTTCCTGGTCAAGGGCGGTTATGGCGATCGCGCTTGAGTCCTGTTCAACGGCAGCGGGTCAAGGAAGTGCTCCAACTGGTGCGCCTTCAGGATCTAAGCGGTCGCTACCCCCACGAGCTCTCCGGAGGACAGCAGCAGCGGGTGGCCCTAGCGCGGGCCTTAGCGCCCCGACCCAGCTTGATTTTGCTCGATGAACCCTTGAGTAATTTAGATGTTCAGGTGCGGCTGCGCCTGCGGGAGGAACTGCGGCGAATCCTCAAGGACTCTGGTTCCACGGCGGTGTTTGTCACCCATGATCAAGAGGAAGCCATGGCCTTGGCCGATGAAATTGCGGTAATGCGGTGTGGTCTGATTGAACAGCGGGGCACCCCGGAATCCATCTATCTCCATCCCCACACGCCCTTTGTGGCGGAGTTCGTCTCCCAGGTTAATTTTCTGAGGGCCAACTATGGGCAGCAGGGCTGGCAGACTGAGGTGGGCCTCTTTCGGCCCCAAATGCTAGTCGCTTCCCCCCGTCAGACCCAAGATGAAACTGGTCTCTTGATGATTCGTGAGGAGGATCTGCAGTTGAGGCCCGATCCGCAAGGAGAGGTTACCATCTGCGATCGCCAGTTTTTGGGGCGAGAATATCGCTACTGTCTCAGAACTGCCTCTGGGCAAGAACTGCATGCGCGCTGCGCCGATGATCAGCCCTGGTCCATTGGCACAACAGTCTCCGTCTCTGCGCCCCTAGCCTCTCTGCAGGTCTTCCAGGCGGAGGCCGCCGGAGCGTCCTTGCGATAGAAAATGCTAGGGGCGATCTTGCTGAAGCTCCTCGGCGTAGAGATCGGCTAAGGACTGGTGCTGGCTGCGTCGTGATTCCCGGCGATACTTTTTTTGCTCCAGCCGCGGTTCGCGCTCCTGTTTGCCATGGCGGCGGACCTTCGTTTTGGTCTGAGACTCCTCACGACCGGAGTGAAGAGAGGGATCATACTGGGCTGTAATCTCCTCAAGTAACTGGACGTAGTGATCATACCGTTCCCAACCCTTGTCAAGGACGCAGCCAGGTTCCTGGAGATGCTGGCAGTCATTAAAGTGGCAGGATTGATGATTGAGCTGGCGCTGGATTTCTGGAAAGAGTTGGGCCAGATCCCCCGGATGAATGGGTAAGTCGGGCTGGTTAAATCCGGGGGTATCTGCCAGTAAGCCCCCCTGGGGCAGGTTAAACAGCTCAGTATGGCGGGTGGTGTGACGCCCCTGGTGCCATCGCTGCGAAACCAGGCCAGTGCGTAGGTTCAGGTGCGGAATTAGGTGGTTAATAAGGCTGGATTTGCCCACGCCCGAAGGCCCAGACAGAACGGTCAGTTGCCCTTGCAGCTGTTCCTGAACTTCTCCCAGGCCCTGTTCGTTAACCAGACTCAAGGCGATGGCTCGATAGCCCCATTGCTGCAGGCGATCGCACCAGTCCCGCTGCACCGCCTCAGGAACAAGGTCCGCCTTGCTCAGCCCCACCCCAATTTGCATCCTGGTTTGCTGAGCGGTCAGGAGAAATCGCGTTAGCTGCAGGGGATCAATCTCTGGCTGGGCCAGAGAAAACACCAGGAAAATTTGGGTGGCGTTGGCCACGGGAGGACGAGCCAGCATCGTCTGACGCGTCAAGACGGCGCTAATGGCGCCTCGACCACCGGTCCAGTCGGGATCTTCCACCTGGACGCGATCGCCCACCATCACGGATTGACCTAGCTTCTTCAGCAAGGCCCGTCTTGTACACAGCAGAGAATTCGTGGATTCCAGGTCCTCTGAGCCCCAATCTAGGGGATCGTCTAGACGAACCTGGTAGAAATTGGCCTGCACCGCGGTCACCGTTCCGAGGCGGGAACAGCCATTGCTCCCCTCGCGCTTAGATCCGGGCATGGTCTTTCTGGACATGGCCCTTCACAACGTTCTCCCAGGTCGCTGCACTGTCAGGATATAAAATCCTGATTGCTCCTGGATCTCTTGAATTGGGTAGCCCTCGATCTTGAGGCTATCGGGAACCTGTTCAATGGGCTCGCCGGGGTCTAAAAGAATCCGCAGAACAGACCCTGGCGGCAACTGCTGCAGCTTTAACTTGGCGCGGATAAAATTAAGCGGGCAGGGGGTTCCCCGCAGGTCTAGAGAGTCCTCCAGTCCTGAGACCGGGTCGGTATCCTTCATCGACCGAAAAAGCCTCCCAGAAACCCTTCGCCCGTGCCATTGTTGCCCACCTTATCACCCCGCAGAGCCACGATCTTCTCCAGGAGTTCCCGCTCCTCGGTGGAAATTCTCGTGGGAATATCAACCTTCACCGTAATTAAGTGATCGCCGCGACTGACGGCGTTGCCCAAGCGCGGGACGCCCATATTCTCCAAGGTTAGGACGGTGTGGGATTGAGTGCCTGCCGGAATGGTTAGCTTTTTCTCCTTCTCCACCGTGGACACCATCACCTCAGCTCCTAAAATGGCCTGAAGATAGCTGATTTTTATCTCCGAGAGGATGTTGTTGCCTTCGCGCCGGAATTCGGCATCATCCTTCACGAACAGGTAGACGTAGAGATCGCCGGGCGGCCCTCCCTTTTGGCCTGCATTTCCCTCATTGGAAACCCGCAGGCGCGTTCCTGTATCGACCCCTGCTGGAATTGTAATTTTGAGCTTTTTGCTCACCTGCACCTGACCGCGACCACCGCAGGCATCGCACTTTTCTGAGATGGTTTGGCCTTCACCATTACAGGCGGGGCAAACGGACACCTGGGTAAAGCTGCCAAAGGGAGTTCGGGTTGCCCGGCGCACTTGCCCGGCGCCCTGGCAAGTGCCACAGGTTTGGGCTCCTTTGCCGCCTGCACCTTGACAGGAGGCACAGGATTCTAGGTGATTGATGCGAATCTGCTTCTCGCCGCCAAAAATAGCCTCTCGAAATTCCAGGCGCAGGTCATAGCGCAGATCCTCGCCGCGGGTCGGCCCGGCTCGCCGTCGCCCGGATTGCGGTCCCCCGACGCCGCCAAACCCACTGAAAAAGGTTTCAAAAATATCGGCAAAGCCGCCCATGTCCCCGAAATCTTGATAGCCTGCTCCCGCTGCAGACTTGACCCCGGCTTCTCCAAAGCGATCGTAGCGAACCCGCAACTCTGGTTCCGAGAGCACCTCGTAGGCTTCGTTGACTTCCTTAAACCTTTCCTCTGCCCCTTCATCCTGATTGACATCTGGATGATACTTTCGAGCCATTCGGCGATAGGCTCGCTTTAATTCGTCTTGATCGGCATTCCGGGAAACGCCAAGGACTTCATAGTAATCTCGGGCCATAAACCGCGAATCCAGCTAGTCAATATCACAAAAGTACACCATCGGCTCGACAAACGGAGGTGCGGAGTTCCCTAATTCGCGCTCAGGATTTAGTCCACCGTTTCGTAATCTGTCACAATCGTCTCATCCGCATCCTCTAGAAAATCATCCTGGGCGTCAGCTTTGATGGTTTCAGTCGGATCCCAGGTTCGGCCGGCGGCTTCGGGGTCCCCATCTTCTTCATTAAAGGTCAAAAATTCTGGTGGGTCTTCCGGTGCGCCCACGGGTGAGCCGTAGCTGGACAGGTCCTGAGCGGGGGTGCCATTTTTTGAGGCCCCATAGATTGATGTACTCTCGGTCGGATAGGCCCTTGAGGGGGCTGGGGAAGCCGCCGCGGGCGCAGCTTGGTAGAGGCCTGCCCCCAGAGAATAGAGGATTTGCTGCAGGGTAGCTAGGTGCTGCTTAATCCTTTCAACTGGCACCTCGGGCTCGGTCAAGAGTTGCTGGAGGGCCTGGGACTGCTGCTCAATTTGAGCGGTGAGTTGGGAATCGAGCTGGGCACCACTTTCCTTTTTAAGGCTCTGATAATTGTACAGCAGCGTATCGAGCTGGTTCCGATACTGGGCTAGCTCGTACTGCTTTTTGTCATATTCCGAGTAGAGTTGAGCTTCCTGACGCATTTTTTCTACCTCCAGGCTGCTCAACCCGCCCGTATTGGAGATCCGAATACTTTGGGCGCGTCCGGTTCCTTTATCCGTGGCAGAGACGTTCAAGATGCCGTTGGCGTCAATGTCAAAGGTGACCTCAATTTGAGGAACTCCCCGCGGGGCTGGCGGAATGCCGGTGAGTTCGAACTTGCCTAGACAGCGATTATCTCTAACCATGGCTCGTTCGCCTTGGTAAACCTGAACTTCCACGGTGGTTTGTCCATCGGTGGCCGTTGAGAAGGATTGTGATCGGCTGGTGGGCAGGGTTGTATTGCGCGGAATGATTTTTGTGAACACGCCCCCAAGGGTTTCGATGCCCATGGACAGGGAGGTGACATCTAACAGCAGTAGATCCTTGACTTCCCCGCCCAGAACACCTGCTTGAATGGCTGCACCTAGCGCCACGGCTTCGTCGGGGTTGACCGATCGGTCGGGCTTGATCCCGCCAAAGAAGGTTTGGACTGCCTGCTGCACGGCCGGGATCCGGGTGGACCCCCCCACCAAAATGATTTTATCGATATCGCTGGAGTGAAGGCCGCTATCCTTGAGGGCCTGCTCCACCGGCAGTAGGGTTGCTTTGAGTAGATCCGCCACCAGTTCTTCAAACTTGGCACGGGTCAGCTCCATTTCTAAGTGCTTGGGACCGGTTTCATCCGCTGTGATAAAGGGGAGATTGATGGAGGTGGTAATGGTAGCTGAAAGCTCGATTTTTGCCTTCTCCGCTGCCTCACGCAGCCGCTGCAGCGCCATCTTGTCGCTGGCTAAGTCAATCCCCTCCTGGTTCTGGAAAAAGGCTAGCATCCAGCGCAGGATGGCTTCGTCAAAGTCATCCCCGCCCAGATGATTGTTGCCAGAGGTGGCCTTAACCTCGAAGACGCCGTCGCCCAATTGTAAGATGGAGACATCAAAGGTGCCTCCACCCAGGTCAAAAACCAGAACGATTTGATCTTGATCTTGCTTGTCCAATCCGTAGGATAGGGATGCGGCGGTGGGTTCGTTGATAATGCGCAGAACCTCTAGCCCTGCAATGGTGCCGGCGTCCTTGGTGGCCTGACGCTGGGCATCACTAAAGTAGGCGGGAACCGTAATCACCGCTTGATTCACGGTTTCTCCCAGGTAAGTTTCCGCATCTTGCTTGAGCTTTTGCAGGATCATGGCGGAGATTTCCTGCGGCGTGTAGGATTGCTGTCTGATTTTGACATCAACGGTGCCATCTCTGCCGGTGACGCATTGATAGGCCACGCGATCGCGCTCAATCTCCGTTTCTTCCCACCGCCGTCCAATAAAGCGCTTAATGCTGAAGATGGTATTCTCTGCGTTGGTGACGGCTTGGCGCTTGGCCAGTTGTCCCACCAATCGCTCCTCAGATTTACCAAAGCCAACGACGCTGGGGGTTGTGCGCCCTCCCTCAGAGTTGGTGATGACAACGGGTTGTCCACCTTCTAATACGGCAACGCAGGAGTTGGTTGTTCCGAGGTCGATTCCGATAACCTTGCCCATAGCTTTTGCTTAAATTCAGCAACAAAAAGTAGAAATAAATAGCCCCTGAAGGAGAGTGAGCACCGTTTATTGCGGGGGGCGAGAAAACTCGGGAGAATCCCTAAAGGTCCCTAGGCCTGAGCTTCTTGGGAGCTTTCAGAGACTTCTGCGGAGTCGGCCTCATGGCTGTCTGTTTCAGTGGGGGCCGCAACCCGAACCATGGCATGACGAATCACCTGATCACCTAAAATATACCCTCGCCGCAATTCCTCAATAACGGTATCTTCCGGATATTCGCTGGTGGGCTCTCGCATGACCGCCTCGTGGAGGTTGGGATCAAACAGCTCTCCTTCGGCCCGCATGGGAGAAACCCCCAGCTTCTTTAAACAGTCCACTAGCTGTTTGTAGATGCCCTGGTAGCTTTTGTGAATATTGCTTTCCCCCTCGGTTTGCGGCTTGATTTGGGATCGTGCCCGTTCAAAGTTATCAATCACGGGCAACAGTTCAATAATGGTGTTGCACTTTGCCCGCGCCTCGAACTCGGCCTTCTCCTTGGTGGTCCGCTTGCGATAATTGTCAAAGTCTGCGGCTAGGCGCATGTACTGACCAGTGCGATCCTCTAGCTGTAGCTTGACTGACGTTAGCTCCTCGGATAATGCCGAGGGCGGCTCTGGACTCGGGGGTGTATCGACTGGGTCAACGGTCATGGCGGGCTCTTCCCCCTGAGAGGCTTCGGGGGCGACCGGATGCTCCATATCCGCAGGTGAGTGCATCGTTTCCTCCGCAGATAGCTCTGTTTCGGTGGCTAAATTGTCGATAGGGGTTGATTCCTCATTCATTCGATTCATTCATCCTTGAGTGCAGTTTCAACATTAAAGACTATATATATAGTAAAGCCATCCGTTTAGGGGGGCTTCCCTCACCTGAGGAGCCTTTTTTGAGTTGAGTCCTGTCAGTTTTGCCTCGCCTCACTCATTTTGCCCATTCCCACTCAAAAGTGGACAAGTTTCCGAGACTCCTCCAAGATTGTCAGAAAAGAAGCCCAATATGGGCAATCTTTTAGGTAAGGCAAAATGGAGACAATGGGCAGGAATGTTCGTAGCCTCTCACTCCGCTCAATGTTCCGATGGAATTATCGCTCACCCATTCAATTCACCCATTTAAAAAGTCCTTGGTGCTCAACAGACTATGACCCATTCTTCTTCTTCCCGTCGTGCTCTGATCACTCGTCAGAATTTCTCTCCGTTTGGCAACAAGCTGATTGAGACGGGGTTTCTGAATCAAGATGAGATGCGGCAGGCGACTTTGGAAAGTCGGCAAACGGGGCGATCGCTGATTGAAATTATCCAGAGAATTACTGGACGCGAGCTTTCCCCGGAGCTGATTCGGCAGTATAAGCGTCAGCAGCTCTTTGAGCTGAAGATTATCTACGGCGTTGACTCCCTGGACCCAGAGCTGCGCGAGATTTCCACCGACCAAATTGAGTCTTTAATTAATCAGCTGCTCCCGCTGGAGCTGTGTCGTCGTCACCAACTGGTGCCCATTTCCCTCCATGAGGAACGCGATCCCCCCGATATTCTGGTGGCGATGGTGGATCCGGACAACCTGCGTGCCCTGGATGACTTGGGACGGATACTCAGGCCGAAGCAGCTCTCCCTGCGCCGCATGGTGATTACCGCGGATGACTACCAAAAGCTCATTCAACCCTATCTAGATCGAGAGGCGGCCAATCAGGATAAATCGGCGGCGGCTAAGGATATTGACCTCTCTAAGGACCTGGAGGGCTTTGGTGATCTCCAGGAGCTAGAGGATGAAGATGGGGATTCGAATCTAGATGAGGCTCTGCAAGATGCCGACTCAGCTCCCATCATTAGTCTGGTGAATAAAATTCTGGCCAAGGCTCTGCAGGAAAAGGTGTCCGATATTCACATCGAGCCCCAAGACGGGGAGTTGCGCATTCGCTTTCGCAAAGATGGCGTATTGCAAGAGATTTTTGACCCGCTCCCCAAAAAAATTATCCCAGCGGTCATCTCTCGCTTTAAGATTATTGCCAACCTTGACATTGCAGAGCGACGGCTGCCCCAAGACGGACGAATCCGCCGATCCTTCCAGGGCCGAAAAATTGATTTTCGGGTCAATACCATTCCTTCGCGCTACGGCGAGAAAGTGGTTTTGCGGATTTTAGACAACAGCGTCACCGAGTTGGGGCTCGATAAGCTGATCTCTGATCCAGATTGGCTCTCGATTGTTCAGGAAATGGTGAAGCGCCCCTTTGGACTGATTTTGGTCACAGGGCCGACAGGGTCGGGTAAAACCACCACGCTTTACTCCGCCTTGAGCGAGCGTAACGACCCCGGAGTTAACATTTGTACCGCAGAAGATCCCATTGAATATACGCTGCCGGGGCTCACCCAGGTGCAGGTGATTCGGGAAAAGGGGATGGATTTTGCCTCCATTTTGCGGGCCTTTCTGCGGCAAGATCCCGACGTGATTCTGGTGGGTGAGACGCGGGATAAGGAAACCGCTAAAACTGCCATCGAAGCGGCCTTGACCGGTCACCTGGTTTTGACCACGCTTCATACCAACGATGCCGCTAGCGCCATTGCGCGTCTGTCGGAGATGGATGTTGAACCCTTCATGGTGTCTGCCTCCTTGATTGGCGTGGTGGCTCAGCGTCTGGTGCGGCGAGTGTGCACGGACTGTCGCATTCCCTATCAACCGAGTTCCGATGAACTGGCTCGCTTTGGATTGACGGTTTCTGCGGGAACCGATATCACCTTGTATCGGGCCAACACCCTAACGCCTGAGGACATGAAACATTCATCCACCTCCCAGGTGTGCCCCACCTGTAAAGGGGTGGGGTATCGCGGCCGTTGCGGGGTCTATGAAATTATGCAGATCACTGAAAACCTGCAGTCGCTGATCACAGAGGGGGCCCCGACGGAACGCATTAAGGAGGTGGCGGTGGAGGAGGGCATGCAGACCCTCTTGGCCTATAGCCTCAACCTGGTGAAGCAGGGCATGACCACCTTGGAAGAGGTTGAGCGGGTCACCTTTACCGATAGCGGCCTAGAGTCCGAACTCAAGGCCAAGCGGAAAAGTTCCTTAACCTGTCGCGTGTGTGAAGCCACTCTTCAGCAGGAGTGGCTCGAGTGCCCGTTCTGCCTGACGCCGCGGTTTGAAGAATAGAGGGCTAGCCCCACTCTCAGGCCGGGATGACAATATTAGCGTTTAAGCAAATTTTGGGAGGATAACCATGGACTACATGATTGAAGACTTGATGGAGGAAGTTGTTGAGCGGGGGGGATCAGATTTGCATCTCTCGGCGGGTTTACCGCCCTACATCCGCATTAATGGCAAGTTGACGCCAACGGATTATCCCCCCTTGAGTCCTGAGCAGTGCCAGCGCCTGATTTTTAGCATGCTCAACAATACCCAGCGTAAAACCCTGGAGCAAACCTGGGAATTGGATTGCTCCTATGGAGTGCGCGGCCTGGCGCGCTTTCGGGTGAATGTTTACAAGGACCGCGGCACCTACGCGGCGGCTTTGCGTGCCCTTAGCTCGAAGATTCCCACCATTGAGGCTCTAGGGCTGCCCAATATTGTTCGCGAAATGTCTGAAAAGCCTCGAGGACTGATTCTCGTCACGGGACCCACCGGGTCTGGGAAATCCACAACCTTGGCCTCAATGATCAATAACATCAACATGACGCGGGCCGAGCATATTCTCACCGTGGAAGATCCCATTGAATTTGTCTACGAGCCGCTGAAAAGTATCATCCACCAGCGACAGGTGGGGGAAGATACTAAGAGCTTTGCCAATGCGCTGCGCGCCGCCCTGCGAGAAGATCCAGATGTGGTCCTGGTGGGGGAGCTACGGGATTTGGAAACCATTCAGCTAGCCATCACCGCTGCCGAAACGGGGCACCTGGTATTTGGCACCCTGCACACCAGTTCGGCTGCCCAAACGGTCGATAGAATGGTGGACGTTTTTCCTCCAGAACAGCAGACTCAGGTTCGCGTTCAGCTTTCTAACTCCTTAGTGGCAGTGTTCAGCCAAACCCTGGTGCCGCGGATGAACCCCAAGCCCGGAGAGTTTGGACGGGTGCTTGCTCAGGAAATTATGGTGGTTACCCCCGCGATCGCCAACCTGATTCGGGAAGGAAAGACCTCTCAGATTTATTCCGCCATCCAAACTGGGGGCAAACTCAGTATGGTCACTCTGGAGAAGGTGCTGGCTGAGTTGTACAAAGCCGGCGCCATTTCCTTTGAATCTGCCATGTCGAAAACCTCCCGAGCTGACGAACTTCAGCGTCTGATTGGGGCTGGCCCTGTTGGGGTGGCAGCGCCTGAAAAAGCCATGAACTCGACTTATCGTCGTCGTTAAAGAGAAGCAAAATGCCCACATACGTCATTAAAGCCCGAGATGCCCAAGGGCGCTCTCGCCAGCAAAAAGTTACCGCTAGCTCTGCCCGCGAGGCTCGCACGAACCTGTCGAAACGTGGACTCCAGATCCTTGAAATCAAGGAATCTCAGGGGTTTAGCGCCGGGTCGGAAATTGATTTGAGCTTTCTCAATAAGATCACGGTGAAGGATAAGGCCCTGTTTTCCCGTCAGTTTGCTGCCCTAGTGAATGCGGGGGTTGCCTTGGTCCGGGGATTGGGCGTCATGGCTGAGCAATGCCGCAACCCCAAGTTGAAAAAAATTCTGCTGCAGATTAATACCAACGTGCAGCAGGGGATGTCCCTTTCCGATGCGATGCGTCCCCATCCCCAGGCCTTTGACCAACTGTACGTGGCGATGATTCAGGCGGGCGAGACCGGTGGGGTTCTCGATGAAGTTCTCAATCGTCTCTCCAAGCTGCTAGAAGATCAAGCGCGCTTGAGCAATCAAATTCGTTCGGCCCTAGCCTATCCTGTGATTGTGACTATCATTGCGGTCACCATCTTTTTAGGAATGGTCATTTTCCTGATTCCTGTGTTTGATGGCATCTTTAAGCAGTTGGGTGGGAGTCTGCCTCCCTTTACCCAATTGATGGTTAACCTCAGCGAGTTTTTGAGAAATCCTCTCTACGGATTCATCTCGATTGCTTTTTTTGTGGGGGCTTCAATTTTACTCGCCCAATATTACAAAACCCCCTCTGGACGTTTGAATATTGACCGATTCATGCTGAAACTCCCGCTGTTTGGAGATCTTATCCAGAAAACAGCCGTTGCTCGCTTCTGCCGCACCTTTGGCTCTCTGTCTCGCTCGGGGGTTCCCATTTTGACCTCCCTGGAAATCGTGCGAGATACCGCTGGAAATCAAGTGATTTCAAATGCGGTGAATGAGGCGCGTAAGGAAGTGCAGGGGGGCGGCATG
Organism: Lyngbya confervoides BDU141951; assembly: GCF_000817775.3. Lineage (GTDB taxonomy): Bacteria > Cyanobacteriota > Cyanobacteriia > Thermosynechococcales > Thermosynechococcaceae > Lyngbya > Lyngbya confervoides. Next base: position 208,033 of record NZ_JTHE03000061.1, on the reverse strand, counting down.
CTCAGTTTAGCGCTTCAGAAAGAGAAGGTATTTCCGCCCCTGGCGACTCAGATGATTAATGTGGGGGAAGAGACGGGGGAAATCGATAAAATGCTCATGAAGGTGGCTGATTTCTACGAAGATGAGGTGGAACAGGCTGTTAAGGCCTTAACCAGCATCATTGAACCCCTTATGATTGTGGTCCTCGGGGGCATGGTTGGCTCAATTCTGGTGGCGATGTACCTACCCATGTTCAAGATCTTCGATCTGGTGGCCTAGGGGTCAGGCGGAAGCTATGGCAGAGGATTTAGAAATTGTGCGATCGCTGCTGGGCAAGCTGCATGAGTAGCACATGGGTGGCTCTCTCTGGCTCTCCAGGCTGGGGATGCTGCTGGGTATAGGTTCCGTTGGGGGTCAGTTTCCAGGCCTGGCGATTGTCACTGAGGAAGATATCTAGCAGTTGTTTAAGATATTGGGCCAGATCGCTGCTGTAGATGGGAACCACCGCTTCAACCCGGCGATCTAGGTTTCTGGGACGCCAGTCTGCGCTGCCCATAAACACGTGGGGAGCCCCGCAGTTGTGAAAGTAAAAGATGCGATCGTGCTCTAGAAAGCGTCCAATAATGCTAATGACGCGAATATTCTCGCTAAATTCAGGGATGCCCGGAATTAGACTACAGATGCCCCTCACAATTAAATCGACCTTCACCCCAGCTTGGGAGGCCAGATAAAGGGCTGCAATCAGCTTGGAGTCGATGAGAGAATTCATTTTGGCAATGATTCTTCCCCCCCGTCCCTGCTGTTGATGCTCAATTTCTTGCTGAATGAGGGTCATCATGCGATCGCGGAGATTGTGGGGAGCCACCAGCAACCTCCGATAGGCATGCTGGCGGGAATATCCGGTGAGATAGTTAAACAAATCCGTTAGATCGGCCCCAATTTCGTCATTGCACGTAAAAAGTCCTAGATCCGTGTACAGGCGTGCGGTTTTCGGGTTGTAGTTTCCCGTACCGATATGGCAATAACGTCGAATCATCGGGCCTTCTCGCCGCACCACCAGCGCAATTTTTGTGTGGGTTTTGAGCCCCACTACCCCGTAGACTACATGGACGCCCACCTGCTCCAGTTGCCGAGCCCAGAGGATATTGTTCTCCTCATCAAAGCGGGCCTTTAGCTCCACCAGCACCACCACCTGCTTGCCATTCTCGGCCGCTGCAATCAGGGCACTGACGATGGGAGACACAATCATGGAATCTCCCGAGGTGCGGTACAGGGTCATCTTAATCGTAATCACATCAGGGTCGTAGGCTGCTTCTTCAACAAACCGCTGGACCGAAGCGCTAAAGGAATCGTAGGGATGATGGGTTAACAAATCGCGGTCCTGGATGATATCAAAAATACTCTGACCCTCCTCCCGTCCCTTGGCGACCACGCTGGTGCTGCTCAGGGGAGAATTGGAGCTGCTTCGTAACGGCTTCAGGTTTGCCAGCCGGGTCGGCACCACGGGGGACCAAGGCTCATACTTGAGATGGGGAAGATTTAAGGCCGCGAGGGAAAAGAGGTCATTGAGTCGCACCAGTCCCTCAACCTCGTAGATGTCAATATCTCCTAAATCTAGATCCTGCTTGAGGGATTGCAAGATATTGGCGGGCATTCCGGCTAAGACCTCAAGGCGAACCACTGATCCAAAGCGGCGTTTACGCAGCTCTTCTTCAATGGCGAGCAGCAGATCATCCGCTTCATCTTCCTCTAGGGCAATATCCGAATTTCGGGTAATGCGAAATAGGTAGCTGCCCTCAATATTCATCCCTGGAAACAGGTCTTGCAGATGTTGGGAGATTACCTGCTCGATGGATATCCCACACCAGTGAATTGCACCCTCCGTGCTGGCTAGATCTGAGGTTGGAAGCTGAACAAACCTTGGCAGCTTATCGGGAACTTTAATGCGGGCGAAGTGAGGCTCACCAGATTGAGAATCGGTCACGACCACCGCCAGATTAAGGCTGAGGTTGGAAATATAGGGAAACGGATGGCTTGGGTCAACGGCAAGGGGGGTCAGAACCGGAAAAATTTGAGTTCTAAAGTACTGCAATAGATAGTAGGTCTGCTCGGGACCTAAATCTTGATAGTCTCGAATTAAGATTCCCTCCTGTTCTAGGGCCAAACGAAGATCCTGGGTGAAGTACTGGTGCTGACGAACTACCTGGGGCAGCAACTCGTGGCGGATGGCTTCCAGTTGCTGCTCGGGTGTGAGTCCGTCCCGAGACCGCTGGGTGACTTGAGCCTCCACCTGTTGTTTAAGTCCGGCCACTCTCACCATGAAATATTCGTCTAGATTGGTGCTAAAAATAGCCAGGAACTTAAGCTTCTCCAGCAAGGGGGTGCGATCGTCAAAGGCTTCATGCAGTACGCGCTCATTGAACCAAAGCCAGCTCAATTCACGATTTAAAAACAAATTGGGCTGATCCAGGATATTTTGAATCGCTGCCGGGGAAAGGCTGCTGGAATCCTCTGCGGGCTCTGACTCTAGCAAGGGAGAACCATTGCGATGTAGATCCGGAGTTGCTTGGGCTCGGACCTGCTCCGCCTCAGTCTGGGAGATGGAGCTACTGGCCGTGGTCACCGGAATCTTCAGCCTTCGACAGGTCTCAAGGACCTGGGCCGAGGAAACCTGTAGCTCTTGAGCCAGTTGATAGATGCGAACGGTAGCAGAACCCATGGTAGATCTCCTTGAGGTAGTGATGACGAAACAACTCAGGCCCTCCGCCCAAAAGACGGACCGGGGGGAGTTTACGGGGACACTTTACCTGGGTTAAGTGATTGAGGATGTAGTCCATAGATGACTTGCGTCTCCAAGGGATAGCTGCCCAGGTCCGCCAGCGCCTCTGCTGTTAACTGAGTCCGGTCGAGCTGGACCTGCAGCATTTTCAACGCGTCCATGCCGGGAGTGACCAAAAATTCTAGGGTTTGAATGGTAGACCATTGGCTCAGAGCCTTGATGATATGGGCGATCGCCTGGCGGTAGGGATGCTGTGGTTGCTTAAACCAGGTGGGATCTGCCACATTAGGTTGATCAAAGCCAATGTGCACGATCAGATCAGGATTTTCAAACAGGGCCGTGGCCACCGGGCGAGTTTCCTCTTGGACGAGGAGGTGACTATTGCGGGCAATTTGACGAATCTTTTCCAGCCGATGGTAGCGCTGCTGAATCTCTAGGTTCTCCTCCACCCATTGGAGGGCCACCGTGACCAGATAGGTTTGCAGCAGCAGGTGGCCTAGCTTCTCTGCCTTGGTGGTGAGATAAGTCATATTATAGGGCGTGGCTTCGATGAGCAGCGGCACGCGATCGACCACCTCCAGGCCATACCCTTTCAGCCCGGCAATCTTGCGCGGATTATTGGTGATCAGACGAATTTTATGAATGCCTAGATCATTGAGGATCTGGGCGCCAACGCCGTAATTGCGTAAATCAGCAGGAAATCCAAGTCGTTCGTTGGCTTCAACGGTGTCCAGGCCCATATCCTGCAATGAATAGGCCTTGAGCTTGTTAATAAGGCCAATGCCGCGACCCTCCTGGCGCAGATAGACCACTACGCCCTCTCCTGCCGATTCGATCATTTTGAGTGCCGCCTGAAGCTGCATGCGGCAGTCACAGCGCAGCGATCCAATCGCATCTCCCGTCAGGCATTCCGAATGGACCCGCACCATCACTGCCTGGTCCGCAAAGTTTTCCGGATTTCCCTTCACAATCGCCACATGGTCTGAGTTGTCCAGGGCATTGCGGTAAGCATAAATTTGAAACTGACCAAACTCAGTGGGCATGTCTGCAACGGTTTCCCGATGGACAAACCGTTCATGCTGAAGACGATAGCTAATGAGATCGGCAATGCTGATGATCTTGAGCTGGTGATCTTTGGCGTAGGCCATCAGCTCGGCCAGCCGCGCCATGGAACCATCGGGGTTTTGAATTTCACAGATAATCCCCGCCGGGTATAGGCCGGCCAGCTGGTTGAGATCAATGGCAGATTCGGTATGACCCGCCCGCTCAAGTACACCGCCCGCCTTCGCTCGAATCGGAAAAATATGGCCAGGCCGACGGAGATCCTCGGGTTTGGTTGCCGCGTTAATGGCCACCTGAATGGTTCTGGCCCGATCCTCTGCTGAAATTCCGGTGGTGACCCCCATTTGCGGTCCGGCGTCAATGCTGAGGGTGAAGGCCGTTTGGTTGCTATCGGTGTTGTTGCTGACCATGAGGGGCAGATCAAGCTCATCCAATCGCTCCCCGGTCATCGCCAGGCAGATCAAGCCCCTGGCGTTCACCGCCATGAAGTTGATCATCTCCGGCGTAACAAACTGAGCCGCGCAGACCAAATCACCTTCATTCTCGCGATTTTCATCATCAACCACGATGATGGCATGACCCGCCTTGAGTTCTGCTAGGGCTGCTTCGATCGAGTCAAAGCGAATTTCATCGCGAATTTCATCAGTGGAACTGTAGTCGTTAGTCAAGTGAACAATACCGTTAACTTTTATAAATGTCTCCTATCCCAATCTTATTCGTTTTTGCAGAGGGTTTTCAGCCCCTTGGGACAACTCAAGGGATACCGGTCCTTGATGGGCTAACGCCCCGGCGCAGCAAAGGTGCGATTCGACCGATGCGATCTAGGGTCTAGATTTCTTTGGCAATGAACTCAAGCATCCCGGCCAGAGCCTTAGTATAATTTTGGCTTAACCGTCTAGGATAGTCGGGTAACACAAACCGGTTGCACAAATTAAGGTGGGTTGAATGGGGACTGAGTCAAAACTGTCGGTGGCAATTGTGGGGGCCTCGGGATACGGCGGTGTGCAACTGGTGCGGCTTCTGCACGCCCATCCGCGCATTGCCCTGACCTACTTAGGGGGCAACAGTAGTGCGGGCCGATCCTTTACGGATCTGTATCCCCAACTGGCCCCATTTGTGGATCAAGTGATTGAACCCATTGATCTCGATGTTATTGCGGAGCGTGCCAAAGTGGTCTTTTTAGCGCTCCCCAATGGCCTGGCTCAGGGCATGGCCCCGACGCTGTTGGAAAAAGGCTGCATCGTGTTTGATCTGTCCGCAGATTATCGGTTTCGAAATTTGCAGACCTACGAAACCTGGTACAAATCTGCCCGTTCAGACCATAGTGTGGCCCAGGAAGCCGTGTATGGCCTGCCTGAGCTGTTTCGCGATCGCATTGCCACGGCTAATTTAATTGGCTGCCCTGGCTGCTACCCCACCGCTAGCTTGTTAGCCCTGGCTCCCCTCCTGAAACAGGGATTGATTCAGTTAGAGAGCGTGGTCATTGATGCCAAGTCTGGCACCTCGGGCGGTGGACGTCAGGAAAAGCTGCATTTGCTTCATTCCGAATGTGACAATACCCTATCAGCCTATGGGATTGCCCATCATCGCCATACCCCGGAAATTGAGGAGGTTGCCTCCACCTTAGCGGGCCAGAACGTTATCTTGCAGTTTACGCCCCACCTGATTCCGATGACGCGCGGTATTTTGGCCACCGTTTACTGTACGATGCGCGATCCGGGTCTGGTGCGGGAGGACATCTTAACGATTTACCGGGCCTTTTACCGTCAATCCCCCTGGGTGCGGCTGTTGCCGAGCGGAATTTATCCATCGACCAAGTGGGCCTGGGGAACCAACGCCTGCTACCTTGGAATTGAGCTGGATGAGCGCACCGGACGGGTGATTGTTTTGTCTGCCATTGACAACCTCATGAAAGGTCAGGCTGGCCAAGCCCTTCAGGCACTCAACCTCAGAATGGGCTGGGACGAAACGGAGGGGTTGCCTGACCTGTCATTTTATCCATAGCTCACCATGACCCTGCCTCCATCCAACCCGATTGTTCAACTGGGAAACCCGATCCTGCGGGCGATCGCGGCACCGGTTTCCCTGCCCCTATCGCCCGCGCTTCAAGCCACGGTTCGCCAGATGCAGGCGCTCATGGAGTCCCACGCTGGCGTTGGCATTGCGGCCCCGCAGGTGGGTGTTTCACTGCAGATTATTATTGTGGCCTCCCGTCCCACCCTGCGCTATCCCACCGCTCCTTCCATGCCGCCTCTGCCCATGATTAACCCCTGCATTGTGGAACGCTCACCGAATCAGGTGACCGGATGGGAAGGCTGCTTGAGTGTGCCGGGTTTACGGGGCTCCGTGCCGCGATTCCAGGCGGTGACGGTGGAGTACTGCGATCTTGCCGGAAGGTTTCATTGTCAGTCCTTTGATGGCTTTGTGGCGCGTATTATTCAACACGAGTGTGATCATCTCCTGGGAAAAGTGTTCCTAGATCACATTAATTCGGAGCAGGTTATGAGCGAGTCGGACTATTTCAAACAGGAGGAATGGGGGCCTGTTGCGGGTTAGGGTTGGCGATGACGGGTCAGTTCAATGGCCACCGAGCCGCCAAAGTTGGGAATGGGGGGAGCCTCCTTAATTAAGGTCAGGGTAACTCCTTGGACCCTAGGTGATTCCAAGAAGATCTGATCTAGGATGGCCAGGGCCAGGCTCTCAATAAGATTGCTCCGGTGAGACGTGATCAGGTGCTGCGTCCTTTGGATGATGTCTCGGTAGTCCATCGTATCCTGGATCTGGTCGCTGTGGGCAGCAAGGCTGAGATCTGTCTCCAGGGTTAGGTGAACTCGAAACCACTGCCCCAGAATTTTTTCGGCTTCAAAATAGCCCACATAGCCATAGCCCCGGATATCGCGGATGTGAATTTTGTCCATAGAATTATTCCATAGAATTATAGAGGAGCCCTGAAGGGGTTGATGACCCTGGCGATCGCCAGATCCCTCGGGATTCCTGCTAGAATCAGCGGGACACCGGAGGAGCGTGCAAGCACTACAAAAACTGGCCCCGGGGGCGCGGACCCGATTCATGGCTATGGATTTAGAACCGCTTAAGCCAGATCCCAAGCAAACGTAGCGAATAACGTTCAGCAAATCACGTTCTAGGTGTTTTCTTGGACTTCCCCCTAGGGAATAATAAGGGCGCAGCCTGCGCTTCCCTGCTCAGCTAAGTTCCCCACCCCGCGCCGATTTTAACCTACTGTTCTAACGATTGTTCCTATGCCTGGTTCGCAGCTCACTTCGGAGAAACCTCCCCCAAAACCTGGGAGAAGGGTGGTGATTGGCGATGTTCACGGGCACTATGACGGCTTAATGCGACTGATTGACCTGATTCAGCCGACCTCAGCCGATGAGCTATATTTCCTGGGCGATCTCGTTGACCGAGGACCTAAAAGCTACCAAGTTGTTGAATTCGTTAAGAGCAGCGGCTACCAGTCTCTGCGGGGGAACCACGAGGAGCTGATGATTGCAGCTTGCAACCCGGCTGATCATGATTTCATGGCCTTTCAGCTTTGGGTTACCTGCGGGGGGCGGCAAACCCTGGAGAGCTATTCGTCCTCGGCTCAGATCCAGGGACATATCGCCTGGCTAGAAACCCTTCCCCTATATCTGGACCTGGGAGACTACTGGCTGGTTCACGCGGGGGTTCACCCCCACAAAAAGCTAGATCAGCAAACCTCAGAGGAGTTTTGCTGGATTCGTCACGAGTTCCATCGCATGTCTCGCCCCTATTTTGAACATAAAACCATTATCACCGGGCATACTATTACCTTCACCCTTCCCAATGTGGGACCGGGGCAAGTGGCCCAGGGAACGGGCTGGCTGGGAATCGACACGGGTGTGTATCACCCTAAGAGTGGTTGGCTCACGGCCTTAGATGTCTTGGACCAACAGGTTTACCAGGTGAATGTGTTTAGCCACCAAACCCAGGTCTTAGCCCTGGAAGCCGCCCTGGCATCGATCTATCCCCAATCCCTGCACACTAGTTTTTGAACGTATGGGCAGGGATTAGGCACTAGATTCTCTGGGGCTTGAATTAATGGGCCACGGCGGCTTGAGAAACGAGCCGATCATAGGTCGCCCTCATTTTTAGACCCGTAAGCACTTGAAATAAACCTGATCCGTTGTTGGATCCTGGGTAGTCTTTGTGCTTGAGCAGGAGCTCTGTCATCTCACCGTAATGTTTGGTGCTGGTGTTACTCAGGTGACTTTCAATGTAGATGACTTCATCGAGCTTTTCAAACTGCCCATCCACCTCCAAGACCGAAACGCTGTTGCCATAGTATTCATCCGGTCCATAGGCCAGTTTGATACCGGGATAGGAGCAGGTTAACTTCCGGCCACAGGGAATCCAGTTAATGGTGGATCCTTCATCGAAAAGATAGACCGGTTCGAAGCCGCTGACCCCATCCTTTTGAATGAGACGAACGCGCAAAATGCCACCCACCTTTTCCTCTTTCACGAGCTGGGTCGGTAGGATCTGGATAACGACGTCGGCGTATTTTTTCTGAGGATCAATATAGGCTTCGAAGTCTGGTCGTCTGGCATTAATTGAGGCTAAGACATCATCGTAGGAATGGCCGCGTTCAGCCATATCGCGCTGGATTTTCCAGGCAATTTTGACCTCATCGCTGATGTCTAAATAGACGCTGAAGTCAAGGAGTCCGCGAACCCGCTCATCGTGCAGGGGATGGAGACCTTCAATGACAACGACATGATTGGGTTCAATCCTTTCCGGGGGGTCAATGCGCCCGGTTTCATGGTTGTAAATGGGTTTGTCAATGGCCTGGCCTGACTTGAGGGCCTTGATCTGCTCATACATCAAATCAAAGTTGTTGGCCCGGGGGTCTAGGGCCGTAATGCCAGTTTCCTTGCGCTGATATCGATCAAGGCTGTGATAGTCATCGAGACAAATCACCGTCATGAACTGCTCCCCGAATAGATCTTCTAATCGACGCAAAAAAGTTGATTTGCCACATCCAGAATCTCCGGCAACCCCGATTAGAATCACTCGCTCAGGTTTACTGATCATAACTCCGTTTCCCTCTTAACTCTAACTTCATGCAGTAGATGACCTTGACGCTATTCCCTGTAGGAAAACGTTGCTAGGCTCCCTAATCCCTTATAGATATTACCGAAAAATGGTAGTTTCTACGTAATCTTGCTGGGGGGATCTGGTGGGGACGGATCGGTCCTGATCGGTCCTGATCGGACAGAATTTTAGGTTTGCGCATCGCCGAGGACCCATATCCTAGGATTGCTGCTTGGAGTTGCCCAGGTGTTGCAGGAAAATCTGAATAGTCAACGCCAGCAGGCCTAAAGCTGCTAGGCTGAACAGCCCCGTTGCCATGGCACTCACTCCAACCACCAGGGTGCGCACGGCTGCGGAAATATTTTGGGAAAATTGACTGCTGGAGAGACTGGGATGGGTGGCAAAGGAGAGGGCAATGGATTGGGTGAGCCGATAGAGCAAAACCCCTAAGAACCCGGCAATCAATGCGCCCCCAAGGGGACGTAGGGGAGAAAGCGGGGCGTCTGCCGCTGGATTAGGCGGATCCAGGTCGCGGTTAGGCGGCTGTGGGCTGGGGGGCTGGGGGGCTGGCTCGGTCATCGACGATAAATTTATCCTTACGACAGGTCGGGAGCCAGAGACGTCGCCCATGGGCGCTCCACGGTTGGGCTCCATAGTGGGGTGCACTAGATAGTGGGTTGCATTAGACAGTTGTACTATACCAGTCCAAAGGAGGCTCCTGGGGCTGCGGGGGCAGTTCGCCCTCGCGGCATCTCCCTCCCCCCGCCGCACCGGAATAAAAAGCCCCCAGAGCTTAAGTTCTGGGGGCTGGCAGTGATTAACCGGGGTCCCGCATCCAGGGGAAGGTCCCCCTTGTGGGCGGTTTAGTTACTTACTTTCTGAAAATTCGGCATCAATGACATCGTCATCGGCACCGCTGGAGCTAGCGGGTTCTCCGCCCATATCAGGGGCGGCCCCGGTGCCCATATCGGGGGCGGCTCCGCCCTGCTGATACATTTCAGCTCCGATCTTGTAGATGGCTTGCTGCAGTTCCTCCGTGATGGACTTGATCTTATCGGTGTCTTCTGCTGCGATCGCATCCTTCAGCTCCTGGATCAGGCGCTCTGCATTGGATCGGTCCGCATCGGAAACCTTATCGCCAAAGTCACTGAGCTGCTTCTCTGCTTGATAGACCAAGGCATCGGCCTGGTTCTTGGCATCAATTTTTTCCCGACGCTCCTTGTCCACAGAAGCATTCTGCTCGGCATCTTGAACCATGCGGCTCACCTCGTCATCGGAGAGGGTAGAAGCACCGGTGATGCTGATGGACTGTTCTTTTCCAGATCCCTTATCCTTTGCCGTAACGTTCAAAATCCCGTTGGCATCAATGTCGAAGGTGACCTCAATTTGGGGCACGCCGCGAGGAGCCGGCGGAATCCCATCGAGCCGGAAGGTTCCTAAGCTCTTGTTGTCCTTAGACATCTCACGCTCCCCTTGCAGAACGTGAATTTCAACGTTGGTTTGCCCATCCACGGCGGTGGAGAAGACCTCAGATTTTTTGGTGGGAATGGTGGTGTTCCGGGGAATGAGCTTTGTCATGACGCCGCCCAGGGTTTCAACGCCCAAGGAAAGCGGTGTCACATCCAACAGCAGGATATCCTTCACCTCACCGGCGAGGACCCCGGCTTGAATGGCCGCTCCCACCGCCACAACTTCATCAGGGTTGACGGTTTGGTTAGGCGCTTTCCCCAGCACCTTCTTGACCACTTCTTGCACCGCTGGGATACGAGTGGATCCTCCCACGAGGACCACTTCGTCGATATTTCCCTTGTTGAGCTTGGCATCCTTGAGAGCATTCTCCACGGGGATGGCGCAGCGATCGATGAGATCGGAGCACAGTTCCTCAAATTTGCCGCGGGTGAGGGTCATATCCAGGTGCTTCGGTCCATCCTGGGTTGCGGTGATAAAGGGCAGATTGATCTCGGCTTGGGAGACGCTAGAGAGCTCAATCTTGGCCTTTTCCGCCGCTTCGGTCAGCCGTTGCAGGGCCTGTTTGTCCTTGCGCAGGTCAATTCCTTCCGATCTTTGGAACTCCTCGGCCAGATAGTCCACAATTTTTTTGTCGAAGTCGTCTCCACCCAAGTGGGTATCCCCAGAGGTTGAGAGAACCTCAAAAACGCCGTCGCCCACTTCCAGGATGGAAACGTCGAAGGTTCCGCCCCCAAGGTCAAAGACCAGAATGGTTTCGTTGCTCTTCCTGTCCAGTCCGTAGGCCAGGGAGGCTGCGGTGGGTTCGTTGATGATCCGCTTCACTTCCAGGCCCGCAATTTTTCCGGCATCTTTGGTGGCCTGCCGCTGAGAGTCATTGAAGTAGGCCGGAACCGTGATCACAGCTTCGGTGATCGTCTCGCCGAGGTACTTGCTGGCATCGTCCACCAGCTTGCGCAGCACCTGGGCAGAAATTTCCTCCGGGGCAAACTGCTTGTCCGCTGCCGGGCATTCCAGCTTCACGTTCCCGCTTACATTGGAAACGCCATAGGACACTTCCGTCGTTTCGTGGGTCACCTCGTCGAAGCGTCGCCCAATGAATCGCTTCACCGAATAGAAGGTGTTTTCGGGGTTCATGACCGCCTGGCGCTTGGCAATTTGCCCCACAAGGCGATCGCCATTCTTCGCGAAGGCCACCACCGATGGCGTGGTGCGAAATCCTTCTGCATTTGCGATGACCGTTGGCTTCCCCCCCTCCATTACCGCAACGCAGGAGTTGGTGGTTCCCAAGTCAATTCCAACTACTTTAGCCATAGGATGCTACAGGCTCCTTAACGAATTACTTACTGATTTCAAAACGTCTCTGCTGAGTCTCCCAGTTGCTGGGGATTTGCCCAGACCTACTGTAATAGCCGCAGCTGTCACCCTGGGCCAAACGTTTGCGGCGGACGCCTAGTATCACTGGAAACAGTGAAAGCCTCTGTCTATAGTGAGGTTCCTGCTCCTCGTCCTTGAAGGTGTATTTACCGAACCAAGGGTGAGGATAGTACCCATAGAGGCGATCAAGGCGGTCCTGAGCTCGTGTCCCAGCCCCAGACGGATGGTGTTTACTTTCTGAGTGTTTTTTCGGAAGGCGGATGCCACCGGTTTCTGAGGGGGATGAGCTAGACTTCTACCAATGTAAAGGGGCATCTATGGGCTTGACCTTGAGGACACCCGAAGCAATAGGGGGCACTAACCGATCCTCTCTGGTCCAAACGCTGGGGGATCCTTTGTCAAGGTTCAGTGCACAAACGAAAGTTTTTCCAAATAATTCTGATGATCTCAGGTTGCACCTCAGATAATGGGGGGCAATCAATGGTGAAAGCGGAGATTGGGGCTCCGCTCGTGAGGGTGAGGAGACGGGCAATGCTCTTCGAGCTTCGGGCAGCAAGTGCAGGTGAGCCATGGAAAATTTGATTAAAACCGTTCTTCAAGGTGAAGATTGCGCCACGCTGGCGGCCTTTATTCAGCTTTTGCGATCGCGGGCAAAGCATTATTTCCTGCGCAACGAGATTCTGCAGGAGTTTGCCTGGATTTGTAAACAGCATCGTAAACCGGCCTACTTTTTTTATTCCTCTCCCCTGGGGGAGCTGATGGGGTTTACCCACGAAATTTTGCTTGATCCCGATTCCTTTTGGCTGATTTTACGTCCTCGCGTTGCGAACCAGTCAATTTATAGGATTTCAGCGGATTTAGAGACTGTGGCGCGCATGGGGCCTCGGGAACTGCTTGATCGGCGCGATCGCCACGTTCACTCCAGTGCTCCCCCTATCTTTGAGATTGACTTCGAGCCCTTTTTTGACCCCGATCTCACCATTGAAGATGAGCGCAATATTGGTCATGGATTGGAATTTTTAAAGCGGCGCCTGTTAGACTGGCGCCGCCAGGATCCGGCCCTGTGGCTCACTAAACTGTTTGATCTGCTGCAAAACAGCGCCTATGGAGATCTGCCCCTGCTGATCAACGACCAGATCACCTCCCTGGATCAGGTGCGTCAGGCCCTGCAAGCGGCCTATCCGGGTCTGGACTCCCAACCGCCCCAGACGCCCTACCTCGCCGTTGCTGAGGATCTGCGCGGCCTTGGTCTTGAGGCCGGTTGGGGGAATTCCGTGCAGCGCATTAAGGAAACCTTTGATCTGCTGGAGCGGGTCATTGAGTTTCCTGATCCAGCGGTATTTGAGGCCTTGTTGCAGCGTATCCCGCTCATTTTTCGAGTGGTTTCGGTTTCGGTCCATGGCTGGGTGGCCCAGGAGGACGTGCTGGGGAAAGCAGAAACGGGGGGGCAGGTGGCCTATGTTTTTGATCAGGCCCTCTATCTGGAACAACAGCTGCGGGAGTGCTTCGATCTGGCGGGGCTGTCCAGTTTGCAGATTAAGCCTGAGGTGGTCATTGTGACCCGCCTGATTCCCGAGTGCGAAGGCACCCACTGCAACTACAAAATCGAACCCATCCAAGGGACGCAGTTTGCCAAGATTTTGCGAGTTCCCTTTCGCGATGACCAGCTTAAGCCCGTGGAAAGCTGGGTGTCTAAGTTTGAGGTGTGGCCCTACCTGGATCGCTTTGTCGAGGAGGTCACCCAGGAGCTGGAGCCGTTGTTTCATCACCAGCCCCCCGATTTATTCCTCGGCCACAATTCCGATGGCAATCTGGTGGCCGCTCGCTTGGCGAGGCGGTTTAAGGCCCTGCATGGAGGGATTGCCCACGCCCTAGAAAAGTCAAAGCATTTATTTAGCGATTTGTATTGGCAAGATCTAGAGGCGAAATATCACTTTTCCATCCAGTTCTCGGCTGACTTGATTTCCATGAATGCGGCCCACTTTATCCTCACCTCTTCCCATCAGGAAATTACTGGCAGCTACGACAACCTGGGCCAGTATGAGTCCTATCAGTGCTTTACCATGCCTCAGCTCTACCATGTGGTCAATGGAATTAATCTGCGCAGTGCCAGGTTTAATGTGGTGCCGCCTGGGATCAATGAAGCGATTTTCTTCCCCCACAGCCAAAAGCAGCGGCGGTCTGTGGACCTGACCCATGCCGTGGAGACCCTTCTGTTTGATGCCCACCATCCCGACACCCTGGGGCAATTACGATTGCCTGAAAAGCGTCCTATCTTAGCATTTGCACCGGTGTTGGCCATTAAAAACCTGACCGGACTTCTGGAGGCCTTTGGACGCAACCGTCCCCTGCGGGAGCATTGTAATTTGATCCTGCTGACCGGAATGATTCACCCCGAAGCGGCGGTTACGGCAGACCAGCGTCAGCTTCTAAAGAATTTGCACCGCATCCTGGATCAGTACCAGCTGATCTCGGATGTGCGCTGGATTGGTCAACGCCTGCCGGGAGATCACCTCGCCGAAGCCTACCGAATTATTGCAGATCGTCAGGGCGTTCTGTTCCACGGCGGTCGCTTTGAGGCCTTTGGACTCACCCTGCTAGAGGCGATGGTGACCGGCATTCCTGTGTTTGCGACCCAGTTTGGCGGTCCGGCTGAAATCATTGAGCCAGACCGCAGCGGATTTTTAATTAATCCCACTCAGCTAGATGAAGCCATGGATCAAGTGCTGGAATTTGTCCTGCGCTGTGAACGAGAACCCGACCTGTGGCATACCTTTTCTCAACAGGCCATTGAGCGAGTTCAGAAGCATTATCGCTGGGATCAGCATGTTAAATCGCTGTTGACCATCGCCAGTTTACATCGCTTCACTCAACGGTTTAATCGTCAGAGTCAGCGGGCCCTGGCCTGCTATCTCAACGCGCTTTATGCGCTGCTGTTTCAGTCGCGGCTTTCGGCTCCTCTGCCCCTGGAGAACTGGCGACCCTTTGGATCCGGGACAAGGGCGGCGGAGTGCGATCTTCAGCTACCGGCTGCTCCCTGATACAGAGGGGAATCATGGCTGTAAATCCTAAAAATAAGCTTTAATTTGCTCTTAATCTGATTTTCGCTATTTTTTAAGCGATTGGTTCATGATAGTACTGGTTTCGATTCTTCTCTGCCGTCTGCAATCTTGGTTAAGGACTTGACGCCATGACGTTTGCCCCCCCCCATAAGCCCTTGGTCTATCACGAATGGTCCCTGGTCGAGTTGGCGTTCGATCCACCGCAACAGCGGTGGCGCGAAACCCTATTCACCATTGGCAATGGCTATTTAGGCACCCGTGGCACCTTTGAGGAGGGGTTTCCCGACTCTTCCCCCACCACCTTGATCCATGGAATGTTTGATGATGTCCCCATTCTCTATACCGAGCTGGCTAACTGTCCGGATTGGCTCTCGTTGGGGATTATTCTAGAGGGCGATCGCTTCCGTCTGGACCAGGGGCATCTGCTGTTTTATCAGCGGATTCTGGATCTAAAAACGGGAACCCTGCGGCGGTCAGTCCATTGGCGCAGTCCCAAAGGACACACCCTTTCGCTGACCTTTGAGCGGTTTGCCAGTTTGGCCGATCCCCACCTGCTGGCAGTACAGCTTACCGTGCAATCGTTAGACTTTGCAGGAGAAATTGAGATTGAGGCTAGCCTGAGCGGCTATCCCGATAACCAGGGCTATAACCATTGGGATATTAAATCTCAAGCTTGTGATGCAGACTTTATGGGACTGCTGGTTGAAACCCGAGGGACAAAGCTGAAACTGGCCCTCGGAGCCCGGCTCTCTTCCTGGGGCTCGGAGAAAACCTGCTCCAATATTCCGGGCTATCCCACGGTGGTTCGCCGTGCACAGATTGCGCCGGGAGAATCCTGGACTGTGCAGAAAGTTGTTTCCCTGTTTACCAGTCGCGAGGCGGCTAACCCCTGGGAGTCCATGACCGAGTCCCTGGCCACGGTTCCGGACTATTCCCAGCTGAAGCAGGCCCATGATGCGGCCTGGCACGCGTTGTGGGACAAAAGCGATGTCCGGATTGAGGGGGATGAGCAAGCACAGCTAGCGGTTCGGTTTAACTTATTTCAGCTGTTAATTTGTGGCTCCCCCACTGACCCAACGGTCAGCATTCCAGCAAAGACCCTTTCTGGGTTTGGCTATCGCGGGCATGTCTTCTGGGATACCGAGATTTTTATACTGCCGTTTTTTAACTTTACCCAGCCCAGGATGGTTAAAAATTTGCTGAGCTACCGCTATCACACCTTGGAGGGGGCTCGCCGCAAGGCCCAGCACTATGGCTACAAAGGAGCCATGTTTGCCTGGGAAAGCGCGGCCACGGGGGATGAGGTCACGCCCCGCTGGGCTGCCTCGATTCAACCCTATGCGGAGGATATTCGCATCTGGTGTCGAGATCTGGAAATTCATATCAGCGCTGATGTGGCCTACGCCATTTGGACCTATTGGCAAACTTCGGGAGATGATGACTGGATTCGTGACTTCGGCGCTGAAATTATCTTGGATACGGCGATTTTCTGGATGAGTCGGGTGGAGCTCAATCCTAAAACTGGATTCTATGAGATTAGAAACGTCATTGGGGCTGATGAATTTCATGAGCATGTCCACAACAACGGCTTTACCAATCGCATTGCCCAATGGCATCTGGAAAAGGCCTTGCTGATCTATCACTGGCTGTGGGATCACTACCCGGCCCGAGCCACGGATCTGTGCGATCGCTTGCAGATTCATCCGCAGGTGATAGAGCGCTGGCAAGACATCGTCAAAAAGATGCTTTTCCTTTGGGATGAGCAAACCGGTTTAATTGAGCAATTTGAAGGATTTTTCGCCCTGGAGGACATTGACCTGGCCAGCTACGAGCCGCGGCATCAATCGATGCAATCGCTGCTGGGCATTGACGGGGCCAATGGACGCCAGGTGTTAAAACAGCCCGATGTCCTGATGCTGCTTTATCTGATGCGAGAGTCTCGGGATTTTCCCTACGACCTGAGAACCCTCCAGGTCAACTGGGACTACTACGTTCCCCGCACGGATTTAACCTATGGATCTTCCTTGAGTCCGGCTATTCACGCGATTTTGGCCTGTGATTTATGTAAGACCGAAGCGGCCTATCATCACTTTTGCCAGGCGGCCTTTGTGGATCTGGAGGATTTGCGGGGCAATGCCCAGGAAGGCATCCATGGTGCCTCCGCTGGAGGCGTTTGGCAGGCCGTCGTGTTTGGGTTTGGGGGAATTCATCTGACTCCCTCTGGGCCACAGGCCTCCCCCTACCTTCCCCAGTCTTGGACGCGGCTGCAGTTTAAGCTCTATTGGCGAGGGCAGTGGCATCGATATACCTTCACCCGCAATGCGGCGGGGGATGCCGAGGGAGATGATGTAGACCGGGTGACTGTAGATCACCAGATTGAGCCCTCCCCCCGGTCCAGTTCCCCGCCGCTGCATCGATCAGGGCTGGATCTGCAGGGCGCTATCTTTGACCTGGATGGTGTGATCACCGATACGGCAGAGTTTCACTACCAGGCTTGGTGCCAGCTTGCCCAGGAAGAGGGCTTGCCCTTTGATCGGGCCATGAATGAGTCTCTGCGGGGCGTTCCGCGTCGCGACTCGCTGCTGAAAATCCTAGGCGATCGCTCGGCGTCGGAGGATCAGCTGCAGGCCATGATGGCTCGTAAAAATGAATACTACATCCGCCTGCTCCAACAGATCACCCCGACTGATCTCCTTCCAGGCACGCTGGCGCTGCTGCAGGAAATCCGGCAGGCTAAGGTGAAAGTGGCCCTGGGGTCAGCTAGCAAAAATGCCCGGACAGTGCTCAACAAACTGGGGATTACCCATTATTTTGATGTCATTGCCGATGGCTACAGCGTTGAGCGATCCAAGCCCGCCCCGGATTTATTTTTATTTGCTGCCCAGCATCTGGGGATTGCTCCTCACCAGACCGTGGTGTTTGAAGATGCAAAGGCTGGCATCCAGGCTGCCCTGGCTGCTCAAATGTGGACCGTGGGACTGGGGCCGCAGGAACGGGTGGGGGCGGCCCATGTGGTTCTGCCGAGCCTGGCGCGGGCAACCTGGGGGCAAATCTTCAGGGCTCTGGGACAAAAGGCTACCCCTGCCTCGGAGGTGGGAGATTCCCTGACGGCTCGAACGGCACAGCAGATGATTGCCTGAACAGTTTGGCCCTTTGGATGTGTACTAAAATAGTAGCTCCTTCGCGCAAAGGTATTGTTTGTGAGTTCTGAAACCACCTTGTCTCACCCCCCAATTGAGCCGCCTCAATCGTCGGAAGTCCCTTTGACTGAAACCTTTGATGCCCATGTTTTTGATGCCCATGTTATGGAAACCTATGGGCGCTTTCCCCTGGTACTGGATCGAGGCGAAGGCGTTTGGGTTTGGGACGATCAGGGCCATCGCTACCTGGACTGCGTTGCGGGCATTGCCACCTGTACCCTCGGTCATGCCCACCCCCACTTGGTGGCCGCCGTTACCCAGCAGATGCAAAGGCTCCATCACGTTTCTAACCTCTACTACATTCCCCAGCAGGGGCGGCTGGCCCAATGGCTCACGCAGCACTCCTGCGCAGATAAGGTGTTTTTCTGCAACTCTGGCGCTGAGGCTAACGAGGCGGCCATCAAGCTGGCACGCAAGTACGGTCACCACGTGCTGAAGGTGGATCAGCCTGTGATTCTCACTGCCCACAGCAGCTTTCATGGTCGAACCCTGGCCACCATTACCGCAACGGGCCAGCCCAAATATCAACGGGGCTTTTCGCCCCTGGTTCCTGGGTTTGCCTATATTCCCTACAACGATTTCCAGGCCCTTGAGCAGGCGGTTGCCGATCTCAACCAGGGACCGCAGCGGGTCGTGGCCATCCTCCTTGAGCCACTCCAGGGAGAAGGGGGCGTGAATCCTGGCGATCGCGACTATTTTCAGGCACTGAGAAAGCTGTGCGATCAAAATCAGATGCTGTTAATCCTCGATGAAGTTCAAACTGGCATGGGCCGAACCGGACAATATTGGGGCTATGAAAACCTGGGGATTGAACCGGATATATTCACCTTGGCTAAGGGGTTGGCTGGCGGCATTCCCATTGGTGCCATGCTCTGTCGATCCACCTGCGATGTCTTTGAGCCGGGGGATCATGCCAGTACCTTTGGCGGCAATCCCCTGGCCTGTGCTAGCGCCCTTGCGGTGTGTGAATACCTCGAAGCAGAGCATATTCCCTACCATGCGGAGCAGATGGGGGCCCTGCTGCACCAAGAACTGGCGGCGTTGACGAGTCAGTACCCCGAACATTTTCAGAGGGTGCGGGGCTGGGGTCTGATGAAGGGGCTGGTGATTTCTCCTGAGTCCCGCCTCACCGCCATTGAGGTGGTCAAGGCAGCCCTGCAAGAGGGGTTGCTAATTGTGCCAGCTGGCCCGAAGGTTCTTCGCTTCGTCCCGCCCCTGATTATTCAAGCCCATGAAATTCATGAAGCGATTGCTCGACTCAAGCGGGCGATCGCCTCGCTGTAGCTGGTGTTGTCAAGATTGTGACTCAACGCTGTGATGTTTTAATTTTAGGGGGTGGCGCCATAGGGCTGGCCACTGCCGTGGAACTGGCCCTGGCGGGGACGGCGGTGACGGTGCTGACGCGATCCACCTCGGAGGCTGCACTCTATGCCGCTGCGGGGATGCTTGCTCCCCAGGCCGAGGGAATCACCCAGGGTGCGATGCTGAAGCTGTGTTTACAGAGCCGAGATTTGTATCCGAGCTGGATCCATGGCCTAGAGCAACTCACGGGAGAGAGCGGTGGCTACTGGCCCTGCGGCATTCTTTGCCCCACCTTCAACGATCCCTCGCAGTTATGGGAGGACTTAGAAGAGAAGTCTGAATCCGCCCCCACCCAACCCAGGCAATGGTATGACCAGAGCGCAGTTCGCGCGCTGCAGCCGGGTATTAGCCCTGAAGTTCAGGGGGGCTGGTATTTTCCTAAGGATGCTCAGGTGGACAATCGTCGCCTTGGTCACCTGTTAACCACCGCTGCGGAGCAGTTGGGTGTGCAGGTGAAAACCGGTGTGACCGTAACCCAGCTTGAGGTTCAGCGCGATCGCGTCCTCTCGGTGCAGACTTCCCAGGGCCTCTGGCGTGCAGATCAGTATTTACTGGCCACCGGGGCCTGGTCCCATCAGATCCTGAGCCTGCCGGTTTATCCGCGCAAGGGACAGATGATGTCTGTGCTACCTGGAGAGACCGCCTCGACCCTAGCCCTGGAGCAAGTGCTGTTTGGGCCACAGGTGTATCTGGTGCCGCGTCGGTCTGGAGAAATCGTGATTGGGGCCACCAGCGAGGCCGTTGGGTTTGCCCCCCACAACACTTTGGAAGGACTGCAACAGCTGATTCAGGGGGCAACCCGAATGCTGCCGTCCCTGGCTACCTATCGTCCCCAAGCCCAGTGGTGGGGATACCGACCCCTCACCCCCGATGAGCTGCCGATTTTAGGCCCCAGTCCCTATGGCAATCTGGCGATCGCCACGGGGCACTATCGCAATGGTGTTCTGCTCGCACCCGTCACTGCCAAGTTAATGACCGAATGGATGCTTCACCGACGATTAGATCCAATGCTATCGGACTTTCGTTGGGATCGATGGGGTCAGGTCTGCGGATCGAGCGCGAAAATTGACCGCCAAGACTGTCACTCAAGGGTGATAGCTAGAGATTGACAAAGATGGATCCGTCCTCCACCTTTGTGGCGTAGGTGGGGAGTGCTTTAGGCTGGGAGGCCATGGCCATCAGATTCCCGACGACGGGAGGCCAGGGCGTCCAATGGGCCACCTGACCTGTGGATAGTTCAAAGGCGCTGCGGTGAAACGGACAAATGATTGCCCCTTCTGCAGTCACCTTGCCATTTTTGAGGGGGAGCTTCATGTGGGGACAGCGGTTGTCCACGGCATAAATTTCGCCCTGCTGATGCAGCAACAGAATTTTGTTGCCCTTCAGGGTAACTACTTTCCTGCTGTTCTCTGGCAGTTCACTGACCGCCACGGCTTTTTCCCAACCCATTGTTTTCCTCTCTAAGAAATCACTGGCCGCCATCCCTGACGACGGACGCCCCACTCTCTGTGGCGTCGCCCTTAGGATGTTTGGTAGGACCGGTCCCTTGGACCTCGCCTGCTTTACTACTCTAGAGGAACAATGGGGATTTGCAGAAGCTTTATGTCTCTGAACCTGGGTCAGTCTGATTTCCGTTTTTGAAACGAGACTGGGGTGACTGGGCTGGCAGACCTAAGATAATGCCAGCCAGAAGCTTGAGGGCTTCGATGGCACAGTCTGTTCACCTACGCCCTGGACCTGATGATGAAACTCTCGCTGTCTCTTGTTGGACTGGTGCTCTCGGGACTGGCCAGCCCGATCTGGATCGATCCACCGGCTCAGGCCCAGGCCCCGACTCGGGTGCAAGCTTGCGATCGCCAGCCGCTGTTGTTGCCCTCCCATTCGGATGTTCGCCAGCTTCAGTCTCTCTATAACCAGTACTTGGAGCAAACCCTGCCCCACCAGGACCTGGGGTTCAGTCCAGAGGAACTGGCCGAGGCCATCGCCCTCCTGGCTCGGCAAATGGCGGCTCAATCGGTTCCCCGCTTGAGGGCTGGAGATCAGCAAATCCTGAGCGATCTCCAGCGTCGATATCCCGAGCCGCAAGGGGACTTGAATTTGAGAGATCGAGACGGAGATGTCTTGTTCTCCGGAGGCATGAACCGGGCTGCCCCCGCCGTTAAACAGCAGGTTCTCTCCCCGCCAGGAGGCTCCCTGCCCGCGGCCTCGCCGCCCCCAGCAATCTCCCCAGCCCCACAATCCGCAGACTTTAGGTCCCGTGACTTTACTGCCAATGAATTGAATTCCAATGAATTGAGTACCAATGAATTGAATACGGAGGACTATGCCGTCATTGACGAGAACCCCTTTTTGAGGCCGACTCAGGCACCCCTGTCCACCTTCTCGGTTGATGTGGATACGGCCTCCTATAGCAATGTACGCCGGTTTATTAACCAGGGAACGCTGCCCCCCAGGGATGCTGTGCGACTTGAGGAGCTGCTGAACTACTTTAGCTACGACTATGCGCCGGCAAAACCTGGGGAACCGTTCTCGATCCATACCGAGGTGACCCAAGCCCCCTGGAATCCCCAGCACCGACTGGTGCAAATTGGCTTGAAAGGACGCGAAATTCAGCAGACTCCCCCCAGTAATCTAGTGTTTTTAGTTGATGTTTCGGGATCGATGCGATCGCCCCATAAGCTGCCGTTGGTGAAGCGATCGCTCTGCCTGCTAGTGCGGCAACTGTCTGCGCAAGATCGCATCAGTCTGGTGGTCTACGCTGGCAGTGCTGGGGTGGTTTTACCACCCACCTCCGGCGCTCAGAAAACCAAAATCTTGGAGGCGATTAACCGTTTGGAAGCGGGAGGATCCACGGCCGGTGTGGCCGGAATCCAATTGGCCTACGATCTGGCTGAGGATCATTTTCAGCCCCAGGGAAATAACCGCGTCATTTTAGCGACTGACGGAGATTTTAACGTGGGCCTCTCCAGCCACAGCGACTTAGAGCAACTCATTGAGCGCAAGCGCAATGCGGGGGTCTATCTCACGGTTCTTGGATTTGGAACCGGAAACTATAAAGATTCCAAGATGGAGCTGCTGGCTGATCGGGGAAACGGCAACTATGCCTACGTAGATACCCTACTAGAGTCTCAAAAAGTACTGGTCCACGATCTCCGCAGTACCCTCTTTACCATTGCCCAGGACGTGAAGCTTCAGGTGGAATTTAATCCATCTCAGGTGCAGGCCTATCGCCTGATTGGGTATGAAAACCGTCAGCTCAGGGCTCAAGACTTTAACGACGATCGTAAGGATGCGGGTGAAATCGGCTCCGGCCACACGGTGACCGCCCTCTACGAAATTATTCCCCCTGGCGTCGAGACCAGCCTGGATCTGCCCCAGGTCGATGATCTGAAATATCAAACTCCGCCCCAGCCCCAGTCGGGATCCGATGATCTGCTCCAGGTGAAGTTACGCTACAAAGAACCCGGTCAGTCCACCAGCCAGCTGATCACGCGATCGCTCCGCGATCGCCAGCAGACCTTTGCCGCCGCCTCGGGCGACCTGAAGTTTGCCGCCGCCGTGGCCCTGTACGGGATGCTGCTGCGTGATTCCCCCTATCGAGGATCCGCGCAGTTCCAGGATGTTCTCCAGATTCTGGGCGATGCAAACGGAGGCGATCGCTTTGGCTATCGCGCCGAGTTTCAGCGGTTGGTGGAACAAACCCAGAATCTTTCTCTTCAAACCCTGAAAGAATAGAGTCGGGTTTAGGGCACTCTAGGGGTATCACTCGTAATAGCTCCCTTGAAAGGCACCCATTCAGGGCTGTCGCGCCTTGGTGGCCTTTGATGGGGCCAGACGGGTACCCCCCATTGAGACAGACCATGCAACTCCATAGAGGCTATGCTAGAGTGAGCTTACGTTAATGGCTATTAAAGGTACTTCCATGGTAATTTCAACGCGTGGATTGGTTCTTGGAACAACCGCACTTTTGGGAACGGGCGTTGTGGTGACAGGGGCTGGTCTGAGCCAATTACCAAGTAGCTGGGCGCTTTTTAAGGAAAGTCCGAAGGAAACCATTGATGAGGTCTGGCAGGTTATTGAGCACGATTTTGTCGATGCCAGCTTTAATGGAGTCGATTGGCATGCGGTTCGCAGCGACTATTTAAATCGTAAGTATCAGTCCAAAGAGGAAGCCTACGACGCTATCCGTGAGATGGTCGACCAGCTTGGCGACCCCTATACTCGCTTCATGGATCCTGAGCAGTTTAAGAGTATGCAAATTGATACCTCGGGGGAACTCACCGGGGTGGGTATTCAAATTTCCCAGGAAGAAGATACCAAGAATATTGTTGTCATCTCTCCCATTGAAGATAGCCCGGCTGCTGCTGCCGGAATTCTGGCACAGGACGTCATTTTGCAGGTGGATGGGCAATCCACTGAAGGCATGGACATCAATGAGGTGGTTAGCCTCATCCGTGGTCCGGTTAACTCGGAGGTTACCCTCTCCATTGCCCGTGGCGATGAGCGCTTGAACTTTACGATCAAGCGGGCGCGCATTGAAATTCATCCGGTACGCTTTAGCTTCCGTCAAAATGGCGCCAGTGGTGGAATCGGCTACATCCGGCTCAATCAGTTTAGCGGGAATGCCGCCTCAGAAATGAAGGACGCCATTCAAAAGCTGAACAATCAGAACGTGTCTGGGTTCATTCTAGACTTAAGACTTAATCCGGGCGGACTGCTTTATTCCAGCGCTGAGATTGCCCGCATGTGGATGGATAAGGGCACCATCGTCACCACCATTAATCGTCAGGGAGAGGTCGATCGCCTCACGGCGGGTCGGGGGCAGTTAACCAACAAGCCGCTGGTGGTGCTCGTGGATCAAGGTTCTGCCAGCGCCAGCGAAATTCTGGCCGGTGCCCTCCAGGATAATCATCGGGCCACCATTGTGGGGGCAACAACCTTTGGCAAGGGCTTAGTGCAGTCGGTTCATCCGCTGCAAGATGGATCCGGTCTAGCGGTCACCGTAGCGAAGTACCATACTCCCAGCGGGCGAGATATTCACAAATCTGGGATTGTCCCAGATATTCAGATTGAGCTTACCGAGGAGCAGTTGGAAACTCTGCGTCGTGACCAAATTGGGACTCCGGCTGATCCCCAGTATGCGAAAGCTCTCCAGGTGCTCACTGAGCAAATCTCTAAGGGTAAGGCGGGCGAAACCCTGGGAGCCTCTAACCGCAGTAAATCTGGGGTTTAATAAAAATCTGGGGGTTCAGGCCTGGCTGCCCCTGTTAAGGGGGCTAACGAGCTTTGATCAGTTCAGTCCTGTAAGCAGGACTGAACCCTGGCCCGGTTGTTCAGGGATGTAATCTCGAGGCGGCAAGCGGGCCAGGGGTTTAAGGTCTGTCCTGTTTAGGTGATCACCGTGGGCTGCTCCATGCCGGTCAGGGTCCGAATCTGCGCAATCTGGTCTGCGATTTCAATCAATTCGGCCAGGGAAGTCTGGGGATCGCTGCCATGCTGATGGGGGTCAGGTTCGTAGGACTCCAGGTAGAGGCGAAGGGTTGCCCCCTGGGTCCCGGTGCCCGACAGTCGGAAGATAATTCGCGACCCGTCGGTAAAGCCAACTCTGACCCCCTGGCGTTCGCTGACGCTGCCGTCAATGGGGTCGGTGTAGCTAAAATCATCGGCATAGTCTACGGTCATGGATCCCAGGGTTTGCCCGGGAAGCTGGGGGAGCTTGGCCCGCAGCTGCGTAATTAGCTGGTGGGCGCGATCGCTCTCAACGCCTTCATAGTCGTGACGAGAGTAGTAGTTACGGCCATAGGTTGCCCAGTGATCTTGCAGAATGGCCTCCACCGACTGTCCCTTGACTGCCAAGATGTTCAGCCAAAATAAAACGGCCCACAGACCATCCTTTTCGCGGATATGGTTAGACCCGGTTCCAAAGCTCTCCTCGCCACACAGGGTGGCCTTTCCGGCGTCCAGAAGATTGCCAAAAAACTTCCAGCCCGTGGGGGTTTCATAACAATCGATTCCCAGCTTGGCCGCCACGCGGTCAGCTGCGCCGCTGGTGGGCATAGATCGGGCAATCCCGGCCAGTCCTGACCGATAGCCTGGGACTAAGGTGGCGTTGGCGGCCAGAACGGCCAAACTGTCGCTGGGCGTCACAAAAAAGTTGCCGCCCAAAATCATATTGCGATCGCCATCGCCATCCGAGGCCGCCCCAAAATCAGGAGGCGTCAGGCTAAACATGCGCTCCACAAGATCATGGGCATAAACCAGATTGGGGTCCGGATGACCGCCGCCAAAATCCTCTAGGGGAATCCCGTTGCGTACGGTGCCCGCCGGTGCCCCGAGGGTCCCTTCCAAAATCTGGCGGGCGTAGGGTCCGGTGACGGCATGGAGCGCGTCCATACACATTTTGAAATCGGGTCGCGTCAACAGCGCTCTAATCCGATCAAAGTCAAAGATCGATTCCATGAGCGCCTGATAGTCAGCCACTGCGTCAATGACCTCGACGCGCATGGATCCCAGTTGAGTTTCGCCTAATTTGTCCAGGTTAATGTCCCCGGCCTCTAAAATCTTGTAGCGATCTAGGCGCTGCGATCGCGCGTAAATGGCCTCAGTTACCTTTTCGGGGGCTGGCCCACCGTTACTAACGTTGTATTTAATCCCAAAGTCTCCCTGGGGACCGCCGGGGTTGTGGCTGGCCGATAGAATGATGCCCCCTAGGGCCTGAAATTTGCGAATGACGCAGGAGGTTGCCGGAGTTGATAGAATGCCCCCTTGTCCCACCTTCACCTGTCCGACCCCATTGGCAGCAGCCATTTTTAAGATGGTTTGAATGGCCTGACGATTGTAGTAGCGACCATCGCCGCCGAGCACCAGCAGCGCACCGTCAAGCTGGTCCAGACTATCAAAAATAGACTGCACAAAATTTTCAAGGTAGTGGGGTTGCTGAAACACCGATACCTGCTTCCTCAGACCTGAGGTGCCAGGCTTTTGATCGGGGTAGGGGGTAGTTGTGACCGTCTGAATCGTCATGGGAATCTCTCCGTTGCAAAGCCCAGCATGGAATGGTGTCTCCCATACTATAGGCTTAGGGGCCGTGGGAAAATGCTCTCAAGGGCGCTGTCTATGCTGTAGGGGGATGATATATAATTTCCTCAGAAAATAAAAATCGCGGCGGTCTAAACCGATCCTCTCCACCGCAAAGCCTTGCTTGAGGATTTTACGTCTGGAAAAACGGTGAAGGCCTGGGGCGCTCACGCGGGCAGAGCCATCAGCAATACATCCGGGAGAGGTGCCCTCTGCGCGCCTTCGCCTGATGATTTGTATCCATCATGGCTGAATTGCTTCCGACTGTTTCATATCAGGACTTCCAATCATGACCACCCGGCTGCGTCGTATCTTGAGAATGGGGGCCGTGCTGAGCGCCACCGCCATGGGTCTGGCCCAACCAGGACTGGCTCAGTATTTCCCTAGTTTAGGAGCGCCCAATCATTCTGAACCCCAAGCGGATATTGTGTTAATTGGCGAGACCCCCGATCAGTGGACCTACTATGCCGACTACTGGCAACAGCTCGTGAATGTAGGCCAACCCCTGGGCCGCCCCCTGCCTGTTCGGGGCAACGGTGATGCCCTGGATCCCGTTTTGAGGAGCGCCTCTGCTCAGCCGCCTAGGGAATGGATTCAAAATTTAGTGGTACGCAATTTGGAGCTGCGCCCCATTATTAAGCTGAACGGATCGTCTCAGGTGTTTGGCTTACTCACGAACCGAAACAGCCAAACGGTAACCGTCACGGGTGTCAATTTTGAAATTCGAGACCGTCAGGGCAATCTCATTCAAACGGGATCAGCCACGCCCACCCCCAGTCAGATTGCGCCGGGCCAGACCGTCTCCTTTAGCCAAACCCTGTTCACGGTCCCGAGAGATGATCGCTTCAGTCTCCGGCTGGCCCAACCAGCCTTTCTCCTAAATGGCTCAGCTCCCTCGGAGCGCGCTAATTCCTTATTTTAGCGACCCCTTTTAGTGATCCCTTTAGAATTTCGGGCCTCTGCCAGGAGGAAGTGAATTGAGGCTCACAAGAACCTTCTCGCACCTGATAGTCGCGAGTTTGGGCATTGTACTGCACCAGCTTGTCGGCTTGCCGGGTACCCCGCAGACATATCCAGACCTGGGGAGATTCAAATTGAATTTGAACATTGCGGCGGGAGAGACGGGCTCCGTCATTGGCAATGTCTGTGCGCATCAGTAGTAATCGTTCATTGCGCTGGGTGATGAAAATCTGGACGGGGTGCGGCCCAAAGGAGGAGGGGGGAATGCCCTGAAGTACTTCAATGGACAGCTGCTGATCCTCTGATTGGGCTTGCAGGACGGGGGTCTCGAGGGTTGGCCTGCAGGCTCCGAGCAAAAACGTCAGAGAAAGTCCAACCGCGCCGGTTAACTTTAAGCTCAATCCAACATTCATCCTGGTCATTCTACCCTTGGGGTCTGGAAACATCTAGCCTCAACGTTACTGAAATCCTACGGGATTGAGGGACAAGGTGATCCCTGTCTCAAACTGCTATGGTCCTGGTTCATCTCTTTCATTTCCCAAAAACAACGGGGGGCCGCCCCCAATTAGCGGTATATTCGAGTCAGCAGAATGGCTAGACAAGTCTATAATTCTCAACTTGGGTTGATCGGAGCACTCCATTGGCAGTCTCATCCTCAAAAAAGCTTCTGGTGGTCCTCAATGGTAAGGGAGGAGTGGGCAAAACCACCACTGCGGTTAATCTGGCGGCGGTCCTGTCAGAAAAGCATCGCGTTCTCCTGGTGGATGCCGATCCTCAGGGGTCTGCCCTTTGGTGGACCCAGCGGAACGAAGCGGGAATGGCCTTTGAAGTTCAGCCCGAAACCCGCGCCAGTCAGCTGCAACAGCTGGGATCTCGTCAGGACTTTGATGTGGTGGTGGTGGATACGCCACCAGCCCTGAATTCCAAAGCCCTGCAGGAGATTGTTCCCATTGCCGACTATTTAGTGTTACCGACGCCGCCCGCGCCTATGGACTTAACCACCCTGATTGAGACGGTGAATACCATGGTCAAACCCACGCGAGTCAGTCATCGAGTGTTGTTGACCCGCGTCGATCCGCGCAGCTTGCGGGAGGCCCTTGAGGCTCAGGATACGCTGATGGAGCTGGGAATTCCAGCTTTCCACGCCTTTGTGAGGGCCTATAAAGCCCACGAGCGAGCGGCTCTAGAAGGTAAGCCGATCACCCAGTGGAAAGGAAAACAAAGTAAGGAAGCGCAGGCCGATTACTATCGGGTTGTGGATGAAATTAAACGGGATTGGGAGAGCTAAATGGCTACTAAAAAAGGGTTATCTGATCTAGTCCGTGAGGAGGTAAAAAAGCAAGCCAACGCCGATCCGGCCCCGACATCGCCCTCAGGAGATCAATCCGCTGCTAAAAAGGCTACGGGGCGCCGGGCCCCTCGTAAAGACAGTTCTAAATCCAAGGCGGCCGCCAGCATTCCAGACCCGGTCAAGCCGCAATCGCCTGGTGACGGGGAACAGACTCAGAGGATTCAAGACCTCAAGGCCCAAATTAGGCAGCTTGAGCAGAAGAATCAAGGCTTAGTCAAAACCAATGCTCAGCTTTCCGCCCAGATTTCATCCTTAGAATCCCAGGGCCTAGAGCTGAAAGAGGTTCAACAGCAGATCAAAACGGTTCTGGCTCAGCAGCAAAAACTAACCCAAGATCTCGATGCGGCGAAACAAGATGCGCTGAAGCTGGCTCAGGAAAATCAGCGCCTTCTGGAAAAAATGCAGGAACTAGAAGCGGTGCCCTCCCAACGTCTTCCTGCAGAACAGCGGCAAGTCCTTCCCTCTGCCCCGCCACGATCGCCGGTGACTTATAAACCCCCGGCTAAAAAGCCTTTCGCTCGCCCGATCGCGCCTTCTCGGCTGCCGAAGCCGCGGGTGGTGCAAAATTCCGATGACTTTGAGCCCTGGTGCTACGATTAACCCCCAAAGGACACCTGAGGGGGTGTCCCGCCTCTGGAAACTGGTTTGGCTTCCCTGCCAGTTCGGAAGAGAGATCAGGCCCTGCTCCCAGCGATAACCGCCGCCTGAGTTTGGCATAAGTTTTCCTGGCGGATTAGAGGAACTGGGAGGATCCGTCTTCGCGTATAATATATAGCGGCCTTTTGAAGAAATTTTGCATGCCTCAAGCGGTTGGTGTGATTCAAACATCGGGGTTTCCTTCGGTTCTGGCAGCAGCCGATGCCATGGTCAAGGCCAGTGAAGTAGTCTTGGTTCATTTTGACCTAGCGGAACGTGCTCAATTCTTTGTCGCCATCCGAGGAAAGGTATCCGATGTTGAGGTTGCCATGGAAGCGGGCAAGACCGCAGCGGTAGAAGCCGCTGGGGGATCGGTGACCAATCACTATATTGTGCGCAATCCCCCTGAGAATGTTGAATCTGTCCTGCCCATTCACTTCACAGACTTGGTGGAGGATTTTCGAATCTTCTAGCGCCCTGAAAACTGGCGCCCTGAGGGCGGGTTCCCTGAGGTTTGGTGCCCTTGAACAATGCTTTTTTAGTCTCTAAAGCGTAGGAGCTTATTTCAATGACGAACGGGTTGGCCTCTCAACAGGCTGTAGGCTCAATTCAAACGAAGGGGTTTCCCACGATCTTAGCGGCGGCAGATGCCATGCTCAAGGCTGGACGTGTTACCCTTGTCGGCTATATTCGGGCAGGAAGCGCCCAGTTTACGGTGAATGTGCGGGGCGATGTTTCAGAGGTGAAGCGAGCTGTGGAGGCTGGAGTTGACGCGGTGAGTAAGGTGGAGGGCGGAACCCTGGAAAACTGGGTGATTATTCCGCGTCCTCATCCTAACGTAGACCGCGTATTACCCATTAACTACACCGAAGAGGTGGAAGATTTTAGGCTACAGGCCCAGCGTTAATACCAGCATTGAGAGAGGTTTATTCCAGGCTGGTCTCGGGGGAGATAAGGGGCGTTGGCTCGGGGGCCGGTTTTCAGCGCCATGTTGAATGCTCCAGACCTAGCCTTGCAAATAGGTCGTGAGTAAGCGCTCTATCTCCTCGATCTTAAATTCTTGAGCGAGCTGGTGAAGCGTTTCGGAGAATGGCCTGTACTGGGTCTCAGCCTGGGCCATCTCCTGAACTGATTCCACCAATTTTTTCAGTCGTCCTTCCTGGGCTAGCTGCAGCAGCGTTTCGAGTTGATGGACAGGGGGAAGTATCATCGCCTGCCGCGTGGGATCTGGCACTGGGTCGGCTGCCGTCGAGACGGGGCCAGGATCTCGGCGGACTGTGGACACTGCAGGTAAGGTCAACACAAAGGAAAAATGACTGCCCTGACCGGGTTCACTGGTGACCTCAATGGTGCTCCCCATGGCCTGGATAATGCGTTGACTGATGCTTAAGCCTAAGCCGGTTCCTTCCCCATGGTGCTGGGGGTTGCCGAGTTGTTCGAAGGGCTGAAAAAGTCGGCTGAAATCGGCTGGGTCAATTCCGATGCCCGTGTCTTCCACGGTAAAGCGGATCGGTTGGGGGGGGCTTTCTCCTGAATCCGAAGGCAAGGCCTTTAGGGGGTAAGTCTGCTCGCAACTCACCCGCAAAACAACCCTGCCCACGTCGGTGAACTTGATGGCGTTACTGATTAAATTTAGCAGTGTCTGTCGCAGTCGTTTTGCGTCTGCCCGCACTCTTTGAGGGACATCGGGTGCAATTGCCAAACTCAACTCAAGCTGTTTGGCCTTAGCCTGGTTCTGACACATGTCAAAGACCTCATGCAGAAACTTTGGCACCTGAATCTCGTCTGTTGAAAGTTCAAACTTTTCGGCTTCAATCTTGGTGAGATCCAGGATGTCGTTAATTAAGGACAGCAGGTGAGTGGCGCATTGGTGAATGGTGGTGAGACCTCGTTTTTCGCGGTGATCGAGGTGCGTTGATCGCTCTAGGATCTGAATATAGCCGAGGATGCCATTGAGCGGTGTGCGCAGCTCGTGGCTCATATTGGCCAGGAATGTATCCTTAGCCCGGTTCGCGCGGTCCGCCTGGACTTTGGCCTGTTTCAACTTTCGGGTTTGTTTGCGAAGGGCTAGATTGGCTCGCTTGAGGTGCTGTTCTGCCTTATATCGGGCCACGGCTCCCCCAAAACTATGGCCCGTTGCCTGGAGTGCGGCCACTTCATTGTCGGACCAATCATGGCCACGGCAGCAGTCATCAAATCCAATAAAGCCCCAGAACTCCGTTTGAATGAGAATTGGCACCACCACAATTGAAATGATATTTTGCGGTTTTAGAATTTCCTGTTCTGTTTCTGGAAAGCTATCCACTAACCCCGAAATTGCTCTTCCCTGGCTGAGTTCCCAGTACCAGCGAGGCGCAAATTCCTCAAACTGTAGGTTTTGAAGGTCTGGATTGTCTATTTCCGGACTCACGCCTGGGGCGACCCATTCCCAGCGCTGACTCATCAGGTTTTGTTGGTTGTGTGGGTCTACATGACGTTGAAAGATGTAAGCTCGATCCACCTGGGTGGCGTTGCCTAAAATGGTCAGGGCAGATTGAATAGATTCTTCGTAGTTGCGAACGGTTAATAGTGCGCTAGTGGCAGAGGCCACGCCCCGGAGTAACCGCTCAGCAAAGCTTAACTGATTCTGGACGGCTAGTTCTTGAGCAGAAGAATGAGTCTGAGCAGATTCCATCTCTAAATTGAACGGGGCGTTCTCATCGCTTAGTTTTTTGACGAGGTTTAAGAAAGATCAGAGACCTGAGCTGGATCCGGATGCCAGAGAGACTTGAAGCCAGGTGTGGCGGCAATTCTCTTGGCCGGAGTCCATGGGGGGAGGGCTGGACATGGTTCCAAAAAACGTCGAACTAGAGTTTGGATCGCAGTGATCCGTCCGGCTGGGTGGTCCTCCCCCAGTTGACTGCGGCTTGTGTAGGGAGGAGACTACTCAGCGTCCGATGGGTTTAGGTGACCGACAATGCGACCTTTGATTTGCTCATACTCACCCTTGAGTTCCTGCCTGGAATCGGCGTAGAGCAGGTAGCGGAAAATAAACCAGCCCGAAAATCCCAGCCCGATTAGCTCAAAGATGGGGGCAAAGAGTGGAATGGTATTGAGTCGATCTAGGACGCCGTCAGCTACGGCAATTGTCAGTCCAGCAACCAACACCAGACCTGCGGTGGTCATTGGCTTGCGGTAGTCACCAAAGGCCTCTGTCAAGTAGTCGGGGAACAGGACCAAAAACTTCAGCAGCTTATCGGCGGTTTCCTTCACCTCTGGGGGCAGCAGTTCGCGTTCCGTGGAAGGGGCTTGAAACAGCGCTCCAGGCTGCTCTGTGGAAAAATCAACCGGCTTGGTATCTTCTCGCTCTTGCACCTCAGTCGAAGGCGTGGCTTGTGCTTCACCGTTATGACTCATGACAGTTTCTAAACCCATTGCTAAAATCAGACCCTCATCATAGGCAAGTGAATAGCACAACGCAATTGGCCCTTAGCATGAAACAATGACAAGTCCTCGCGCCTTGGAAGCCAGGGAGTCGGGGGTTAAATAGGTTCCGGCTGGCTGGCAGCGGCCTGACGGAGGTATTCATCTAAGGGGATTGGCTGGCTCATTTTGGCTAAAACGCCCTTGATTTCTCCCAGGAGGTTGGGTTGGAACTGCTGTTGATCCAGGCGCGACTGGGTGGTGAGGATTCGCCGCAGTGCATCGACGATAATTTTTTCACAGGCGTCCGGTGTCATGGACTGCTGAGTTTGGTGG
This sequence comes from Lyngbya confervoides BDU141951, assembly GCF_000817775.3. GTDB lineage: Bacteria > Cyanobacteriota > Cyanobacteriia > Thermosynechococcales > Thermosynechococcaceae > Lyngbya > Lyngbya confervoides. Next base: position 174,910 of record NZ_JTHE03000061.1, on the reverse strand, counting down.
GCCATCATCAGCTGCTGAAGAAAATAGGCATAGCTTCCGGCCATCAGTCCCAAAAGGAGTCCCGTTTCAGCATGTAAATCTTCAACCTCCGCATACAGATCCTCAATTTCCTGATTGAGGGCGGTAAGCTGATCCGCTGGATGGGAAAAGAATGCATCGGTCATGGTGCGCCTGCTTAAAAAAAAATTTTTTGGTCGCCATAGCGCTCTAGCTGCGGCGATCGCCTCCAGCCTCTGGGTCCAGGTCGCTGCATCATGACGTCACGGCTTTTGCCATTTTCATCCTACAGTGGTCTGAAATCAAAACGGTTCAAAAATCTGACAAAAGATAGATTCATCGCGGAATTTAACTGAGTCCGGAAGGCACTTCGATATAATCAGGTTGACTTCACTGGCAGTTCGTTCATGAGATTGATTTCAATTGAGATCTCTAGCTAGAAGTGAGTCCGGAAGGGCCACCCCCTTGGGTTAACGACCCCCGCAACCGACTACAAGAGGATTCTATGACTACAGCGCAACGTTCATCTCTGGTCATTCTGTACCATCGAGAGCCCTTCGATGAGGTGGTTGAAAACGGCAAGGTCATCTATCGGGAAAAGAAAAGCCCCAACGGGATTCTTCCCACCTTGAAGCGCTTTTTTGCCAATGCGGAGCAGAGTACCTGGATTGCCTGGAAGCAGGTGACCGCCAAGCAACAAGAATCCTTCCAATCGGTGATGACCTTCGGGGGATTAGGCGATCGCTGCATCGTGAAGCGAATTCCCCTGAAGGCTAACCAGGTCAAGGACTTCTACCACATCACCTCCAAAGAGGCTTTTTGGCCGATATTGCACTCGTTTCCCTGGCAATTTTCCTACGGATCCTCCAACTGGGATAACTTTCGGGAAATCAACCGTCTGTTTGCCGAAGCCGCCATTGAATCCGCCGCCGAGGATGCGCTGATCTGGATTCACGATTACAATCTTTGGCTCGCACCTTATTTCATTCGCCAGCAGCTTCCCAGCGCCAAGATTGTCTTTTTTCACCATACCCCCTTTCCCAGTGCTGATATCTTTAATGTGTTGCCCTGGCGAGAAGAAATTGTCGACAGTCTTCTCTGCTGCGATGTGTGTGGGTTCCACATTCCTCGCTATGTGGAAAACTTTGTGGGCGTGGCCCGAAGTTCGCGTGCTGTCAAAATCTTGAAGCAAGCTCCCGTGCCAGACTACTTTGTGCCCACGGGACTGGCCCTGGCGGAACCCAGTATGACCACCCAGTTGGAATACAATGGCCGCATCGTTCACCTGAGCGCTTCTCCGGTGGGCACCGACCCCGATCACCTGCGCCAAATGGCCTCCCAGCCTGAAGTAACTCAAAAAATGGCGGATATTCGCGCCCAGGTGCGGGATGGAAAGTTAATTCTTTCAGCTGGACGTGTGGACTATGTGAAGGGAACCAAAGAACTGCTTCACTGCTACGAGCGTCTTCTGGAGCGCCGTCCGGAACTGCAGGGCAAAGTGAATCTGGTGGTGGCTGCAGCTGCCCCGGCTACGGGTATGCGGGTTTACAAGACGGCAAAGAGTGACATCGAGCAGCTGGTGGGTAAGATCAACGGTCGCTTCGCTCAGCTCAACTGGACGCCCATTGTGCTGTTTACCTCCAGCATTCCCCAAAGTGAACTGCTGGCTCTTTTTAAGGCGGCCGATATTGCCTGGGTGACGCCTCTCCGAGATGGACTCAATCTGGTGGCCAAGGAATATGTGGCGGTCCACGGAACCGACAGCGGCGTTTTAATTCTCTCAGAGTTTGTCGGTGCGGCGGTGGAGCTGCCGGACGCGCTGTTGACCAATCCCTACTCTTCCCAGGAAATGGATCAAGCCATTGATAAGGCCCTGGCGATGGACCTTGATGAGCAGCAAAAGCGAATGCAGCGCATGAGCCAAAGCGTTGACCGCTTTAATGTTCAGTGGTGGGCCGACCATTTGCTAGGGGCCGATGCTCGCTAGTCGGCTTGACCATGTTCTCTGATTCGCTCCCCGCCCGCGTCACCATTCTGGGGGCGGGTGCTTGGGGCTGCTGCCTGGAAACTCTATTGCGGGAGCAGCAGCATCAGGTTACGGTGTGGTCCCGTCGCTATCACCGGCCACTGGCCGCGGCGATTCAGAATGCCGATGTGGTGATCTCGGCCCTGTCCATGCAAGGGGTGCCCATCGTGGCTGCCCAGTTGAAAGCCCTGGGGATTCCTCCCCAAACCCTGGTTGTCAGCGCCACCAAGGGCTTGAACCCAGGATCCTACGAAACTCCCTCTCAGCTGTGGCATCAGGCCCTGCCGAACAATCCGATTGTGGTGCTATCTGGCCCAAATCTTGCCGCCGAAATTGAGGCCGGCTTACCCGCTGCCACTGTGGTGGCTAGTGAGGACTTGGCCGCAGCTCAGCGGATTCAGACATTGCTGAATTCGGAGCGATTCCGAGTTTATACCAACGGTGATCCCCTGGGGACTGAGTTGGGGGGAACGCTTAAAAATATTATTGCCATCGCCGTGGGGGTATGCGATGGCCTTAACTTGGGCACCAATGCCAAGTCGGCTCTGATGACGCGGGCCTTGGTTGAAATGACGCGCATTGGGGTTCAGCTTGGGGCGCAGCCCCAGACCTTCTGGGGGCTTTCAGGATTGGGAGATATGATTGCTACCTGCAGCAGTGCTTTGAGCCGTAATTATCGGGTGGGTTATGGTCTAGCCCAAGGGCAAGCCCTGGGGGCGGTGCTGGCAGAAATTGGCAGTACGGCTGAAGGGGTAAACACGGCACAGGTGCTGGTAGATCTGGCAGGGCGCGATGGCATTGATGCCCCCATTGCCACTGCGGTTGCTCAGATTTTAGCGGGCCACATGGCTCCCGCCCAAGCCATTGAAACCCTGATGAGTCGATTGCCACGGGCGGAAGTTTTGGAAATTCAGCGCCCCTGTTGAGGGGGACCGGAAGCGGGCCGCCTAGCCTAGATCAGCCAGGGAGGGTCGGCTTCTGAGAAAGGGGAGGCCCCTGTAAAAAAACAGTCACTTACGTTAGGCTGCAGACGTGGGTTCCCTTTCTGCCCTCCCATGCTCTACTTTGCAACTGTTTCTGTACAAGCCTATGCAATCCTCCAGTCACCTTGAACCGCTTGCCTACGATGTTGTGATTATTGGTGCCGGTATTAACGGAGCAGGAATTGCCCGAGATGCTGCCAGGCGAGGGCTGCGAACATTGCTAGTGGATAAGGGAGATTTTTGCAGCGGTGCCACCAGCTGGTCGACGCGGTTGGTCCATGGGGGGCTGCGCTACCTGGAATATTTCGAGTTTTCCCTGGTGCGTGAATCTTTAAAAGAGCGCGAGATTTTGCTGAATATTGCCCCCCATCTGGTGGATCCACTGCTGCTGACGATTCCCATTTACCGGGATCGCTCCCGGCCCTACTGGAAGGTTCAGGCGGGCATGCGGCTGTACGACCTGCTCAGCTACGATAAAACCCTGCCGAACCACCGCATGCTCCCCCGTTCGGTGTTTCATCAGCTCTACCGTTCCGTCGATACCGAGAAACTCGCTGGTGGAGCGCAATATTACGATGCCCAAGTGGCCTATGCCGAGCGTCTTGCTCTGGAGAATATCTTAGATGCTGAGGCTGCTGGAGCGATCGTCATGAACTATACCGAGGTGACCGCTCTCCACCGTGAGGGCGATCGCATTTCTGGACTCACCTGCCGGGATTTGCGGCAGCAGTCCACCTTCAGGGTGGAAATAACGCCCCAGGGCACGGTCTTAAACATTGCTGGAGCCTGGGTCGATGAGGTCCTCCACCGTGGCCAGCGGCAGGGAGAGGAGGAAATGATCGGCAAAGAGCCCATGATTGGCCCCACGAAGGGCAGTCACATTGTGGTGCCCCCGTTTCCAGGGGCGCCGGAGGACTGTGCCTTTTACGTGGAAGCCAAATCCGATGGACGGCCCTTCTTTATTGTCCCTTGGCTGGGGTTGATCCTGATTGGCACCACGGACATTAAATTTAGCGGAAATTTAGACGAGATTAAGGCTGCTGATTCCGAAATTGATTACTTAATCGAAGAGACAAACCAGATTTTTCCCCTGGCTCAGCTCAGCCGCGACCAAATTTGCTTTACCTATTCGGGGGTGCGTCCTTTGCCCTACGCCGAGGGTAAAAAGCCCAGCAGCATTACCCGCAGCCATGTCTTGCATCGCCATGTTTCAGATCAAGCCAGGAATTTAATCTCTTTGATAGGTGGGAAGATTACCACCTATCGTCAGGTGGGGGAAGAAGCGGTGAATGCAGTTTTCAAGCAGATGGGGCGTCAGGCTCCCCCCTGCACCACTGATAAGACGCCGCTCCCTGGCACGATGCCGCCAGAGGACCGTCGCCTGCCGTCCTGGCTTCAAGCCTACCGCGATCGCCTAGATCCAGGGATCATCAACGCCCTGGCGCAAATCTATGGGGCGAGGACCGGAGACCTGCTCTCTCTGGTCGATGCCTCCCCGGATCTGGCTGCCCCGCTGTTGGAGGGACATCCCTTTATTGCGGCTCAAGTGGTCTTTGCCGTGCAAACCGAATATGCCTATTCCCTGGTGGATATTTTGCTGCGTCGCACCCTGATCGCCATTTACGGAGACTATGGCATTCCCCTCTTGCCCAGAGTTTTACAGATTCTGCAGATCCACTGTGGATGGAGTCGGGAACAGGGCGACCGCCAAATCAGGGATTATTGCCACTATATGTTCACCCACTGCATTCCAGAGTATGAACGGGCTCGGTATGAAGGCGAAATAAAGGAAATCCAGAAGACCTTAGCAGAATCCTCCCCCAGGGAGTGCGTGCAATCCTAGAGGGATTGCTTGCTCAGGTCAGCAACCAGGCGAATCGGCTGGATCCACCATCGCTCGAGCCTCCCCGCATCGACTCTGGTCTCAGCAGAATCTAAAAACAATCCAAAATCTCTGTTCAACGGCAGGGCTGGCCAGGGAAAATAGCGGTGGCTTTGTTTTGTTCTATCGCACTGTTCCCAGCGCGCCCGAGATAATCAAGATAATCATGACTCAATCCTACGTACTGGCCTTAGATTTAGGAACCACTGGCAATCGTGCCATTGTGTTTAATCGAGAGGGTCAGATTATCGCCCAAGCCTATCGGGAACTCACCCAGCATTACCCGAAGCCGGGATGGTTAGAGCATGACCCCATCCAGATTTGGAAGGATACGCATTGGGCGATTGAAACTGCGATTCGTCAGGCTAAGATTGCCCCTGATGAGATTGCTGCCATGGGACTCACGGTCCAGCGGGAGACCTGTCTGCTGTGGGATAAAACCACCGGTGAGCCCCTTCATCGCGCCATTGTCTGGCAAGATCGCCGCACGGCCGATCTGTGTCATCAACTGCGCGATCGCGGTGTGGCCGCCGACGTTCAGGCAAAAACGGGACTGGTCTTAGATGCCTACTTTTCGGCCACCAAGCTCAAGTGGTTGCTTGACTGGGTCAAGGCTAGCCCAAAATATGCGGACTTAGATCTAACCAACGTTCTGGCCGGAACCATTGATAGCTGGGTGCTGTGGAATCTGACGGGCCGAGCGGTCCATGCCACCGACCACAGCAATGCCAGTCGAACCATGCTGATGAACCTGGCACAGCAAGACTGGGATGAGAGCCTGCTGGCTTTGTTTGAGATTCCGCCGTCGCTAATGCCTGAGATTCGCCCCAGTTTGGGGGATTTTGGCCAGGCCCAGCTTGGAGACACCTCGATTCCCGTTCGGGCCATTTTTGGGGATCAGCAGGCGGCTCTCTTTGCCCATGGTTGTAACCACCCTGGACTGATCAAATGTACCTACGGCACCGGGGCCTTTCTGGTGACCCATACGGGGACAGAGATTGTGCGATCGCAGCACCAGCTTCTCTCCACCATTGCCTGGACCCAGACGGGGCATCCTGCTGGCTATGCCATAGAAGGCAGCATGTTTACCGCGGGAGCCTGCATTCAGTGGCTTAGGGATGGTTTAAACCTTATTCAACAGGCCGCAGAAACGTCGGTGCTGGCGGATCAGGTGCCCGATAATAACGGCGTTTATTTTGTTCCAGCTTTGAGCGGGCTGGGCGCTCCCCATTGGGATATGTCTGCTCGCGGGGCGTTTTTTGGTCTCACGGGTGGGGTCCAGCGAGCCCACATGGTGCGGGCAGTCCTGGAGGCCATTGCTTACCAGGTACGCGATGTGGTGCAGGCGGTCAATGATGACTGCGATCGCCCCGTTGAGATTCTGAAGGTGGACGGCGGCGCCTGCCAGAATGATTTTCTCATGCAGTACCAGGCCGATGTGCTGGGAATCCCCGTGGAGCGCCCAGCCGTGCTGGAGGCCACGGCCCAAGGCGCGGGATTTGGAGCCGGGCTGATGGCCGGGCTCTGGAGCGACTATTCTCAACTCATTGAATCTCGCGCCATTGATCGGGTCTTTGAGCCCAGTCATCGCGCCCCGCAGGTGCAGCAGCAGTTTCAATCCTGGATCCAGGCCGTGGAGCGGACTAAAAACTGGACGGACTAGGCATAGCTAGGACGCTTGTTCAGCTGAGTGGTCAGAAAGGTTTCAAACACCGAGCGGGGAACCGGAGGACTCACCAGATAGCCCTGCATGACATCGCAGCCATGGTTGCGCAGAAACTCTCGCTCTTCTATCCGCTCTACCCCTTCGGCAACGACGCGTAAATTTAGGGTGTGGGCTAATTTGACTACGGCTTCGGTAATGGCACCGTTGCCAGGGTTTTGATCCACATTCTGAATAAAACACTGATCAATTTTGAGGGTGTCGAAGGGAAACTGCTGCAGGTAGCTCAGGGATGAATAGCCGACACCAAAATCATCAATGGCGAGGCTGACCCCTAGGGCTTTGAGATCTCGCATGGTTTGGGCTGATTTTTGCGTATCTTGCATCAGGATACTTTCGGTGACCTCCAGCTCTAGCCATTCAGGGGCCACGCCATATTCGTTAAGGACCTCCTCCACAAGCTCGCACAGGTTAGGGCGATTGAAGCTCAGCCCCGACAGGTTAATCGACACCGTCAGCGGCCTTGCGCTATTGGCAGACCAGCGCTGCATGGCCTGACAGGCTAAACGCAGGACGCGCTCATCAATTTGGGCAATGACACCCGTTTCCTCGGCGACGGGGATAAAGCGTCCTGGCTCCAGGACTCCCCAATCCGGGTGGTGCCAGCGAACCAGTGCCTCGGCCCCCACAAATTGGCCCGTGCTGAGATCCACCTGGGGTTGGTAGTAGGCATGGAATTGATCCTCAGTCAGTCCCCGAAGGATATTGGTGGCGATCGCAAACTGATCGCTAGCCTGGGAGGATTCGAGAAACGGCTCCGTGAGAATCTGATTGCCTCCCTTGCGCTTAATCCGATTCAACAACTGCCGAGCCTGTCCCAGCATCACCTCAAACTGGGGTGGCGCGTCCAGGGAATATTGAATCGAAGCAATACTAGTGGTGATCAAGATTTCCTGATCTTCTACGGTGAGGGGGAGGGAGAGCCGCTGCTGCCAGACTCCATCTGCTGCCTTGGTCAGCAAGGGACTGCAATCTGGTGGAAGCATCAAGGCATAGAGATTTTCCTCAACCCGAGCCATAAAGGGGACGGTTTCGGGGAGGGAGGCCCAAAGACGCTGCTCAAAGCATCGCAAGACTTCATCACTAAAGTGGGGGCCAGAGGTGCTGCGAAACCAATTCAGCTGATCAATGCTCATCAAAATAAATCCGCCGATTTTCTCGGCAGCGAGATCCTGCTCTGAAAAGGTAGGGACCTCATGGAGCCGAAGAAAGTGATGCGCCAGGTCTCGACTCTGGACAAAGGGAAGCTCACCCTCCGGGCCTTGGGACAAGGGGAGAGCCGCGCTTAATACAGCGCTCTGGTCAGGTTGCCCTTTATGCAATCGAGTCTCAATGGCCTCTTGCAGCTCTGCCGGCGAGAACGGCATGGATAAAAAGTCATCGGCTCCCATGGCCATGGCCCGGCGAAAGCTGGACCGGTCGCCGCGATCTGAAATCATCAGGATCTGCACGGACTGGGTATGGGTGGCTGCGCGAAGTTCTTGGAGCGCGTCAAAGCCATCCAGGTGGGGCAGGTGATCCACACAAATGACTAAATTGGGCCTGTGGGTCTTGGCTAGCGCTAAACCCAGCTCCAGCGAATCAGCCTCAGTCACTTGCCAAGGTGTCCCCTGCAAATACTCCATTACCCATGAGGAGGACATTGAACAATGCTCAATGACTAGTAGACGGTTCGTCATAGATCGCTATTCCATCCGCGTCGTGTGAGAAAACGGCACATACGTATTGTGATATTCCCTAGTCTTCACCAAGACCCCGAATTTCTTTCACCGTCAAAATCTTTTGCCCCTGTTTCCGATCCTCTGCCTCCATCGGCGGCCCTGCATTGGAGATCGCCTTGTCCCCTAGTTCTCAGTCGAGAGGCTGCCCGATTGTAGAAAGGGCGCGAGTTCTCGATTGAGCCATCCGGCCTGGACAAATTCCGCATAGCTTTCAGCTTCAACCGCAAGCAACTCGCTTTTGAGCTGGTTTTCCATAAACTGAACCAAATTAGGGTGCTCTTCCCGAAGCTCAACCACTTTCTCCGAGAGGCGTTCAATTTCCCCACTGATTAACGTTTCCTGATAGCGCAGAAATTCCTTGTCGACGCCGGGACGATCCTGGGCTTCTCGCAGGCGCTCCAGAGATCGCCGCAGGGCAAGCTGTCGGGCTACGGCCTCCGAGTAGAGCTGTTGGAGCGGCTGATCTCCGGCTAGGCGCAGCCACAGTAACATTGGTTTGGTGGACAATCCCTGCACCAAGAGGGTAAATAATACTACCCCAAACACTGTTGCAATGACCGTCTCGCGATCGCTGAGATAAATGGGCAAGCTCAGGGCCAGGGCAATGGACACCGATCCGCGCAGCCCTCCCCACCACAGAATGATTTGAACCGGCAGAGAAATGTCCGATTTGGCACCGTAATTGCTGAGCGCTCCTAGACCAAACACGGCAACGGCCCGAGCTAGGGTCATCGCCACAATCGTAATCATGATGGTGGGTAAATTTTCGAGCAGAATGGGAAACTGAACTTGATCTCCAATCAGCAGAAAAACAATGGAGTTCACGAAAAAGGCGAGGAATTCCCAAAACTCACTGACGATGATGCGAGTGCGCGGGTTCATGCCGATTCGGGATCCAAAGTTGCCCAAGATGAGCGCCGTGGTCACCACGCCAATCACTCCGGATCCGCCTAAATCTTCGGTAATGATATAGGTGCCATAGGCTGCCACTAGGGTCAGAGATTGCTCCACCAGCGGCAGGTCAAATCGCTGCGTCAGGTAGGAAATTCCAAAGCCAATCAGCCCGCCCACTGCCACCCCAATGCCGACGACTGTCACCAGTTCCAGAACGGTTCCCTGCACGCTCACGGACCCACTGCCAAAGGCAATGGTAAACAGGAGCCCAAAGGCAACAACGGCCATGCCGTCATTGAAGAGGCTTTCCCCCTCCATGAGCGTTGTGAGTCGTTTGTCCGCGCCGAGTTCTCGAAATAGAGCGGTTACCGAGACCGGATCGGTGGCGGACAAACTGGCTCCAATCAGCAGAGCACTGGTTAAGGGCAGTCCAGCAAACCTGTTGACTCCAAAGGAAATTCCGGCGATCGCCACCACGACGCCAATGACCGCATAGAGGCCAATGGGAATCCAATCTTTCTTGAGATTGGCCCATCGCAGATTCCAGGCAGCCTCAAATAAAAGAGGGGGAAGGAAAATCGACAGAATCAGTTCCGGCGAAAGATTCACCAGCCGGATGTCCACAAACGCCAGTCCCAATCCCACGATCACGAGCAAAAGCGTATAGGGAATTTGACGAAACCAGCTAAAAACTTGGGGCAAGGTGGCCACACTTAACGAGACGGATAGCACTAGCAGGAAAGACTTGAGATTTTCCTCAATTGCCAGCTCCGTAGCCATGGTCGCTAACAAATTTTCCACCTCTGTGACAGATCAGAAATATTTTACCCGCAGTCTCTGGGGTATTTGAATTTTCCCCCGCAGCCCCAGAATTGTCTCCCTAGGATAGATGTCGAGGATGGAAATAGATGCAAAAAATGAGAAAGGGAAGTTCCTTTCCCCCATCCCACTGCGTTGAATCTATGGTCAAGCCCTTGGTCCATGTTGTGATTGTTGAGGATCATCTTCCGACTCAGCAAAGAATCTGCCACATGCTTGAAAGGCAGGGGTTTCAGGTTAGCCCATTCCGAGATGGAGCCTCAGGCCTGCAGTTTGCCCAATCCTCTCCTCCCCATCTGGTGATTACGGATCTGGATTTACCGGGAATGCACGGCTTTCAGTTGATGGCGGCCCTGCGCAGCATGCCTGCAACCTGTGAGGTGCCTATCCTGGTCTGCTCTGGGACCCAGGATGCTCTGTCCCGGCGCCTAGCGCAGTCCTATGGAATCATGGGCTATGTTCACAAGCCGTTTTCCGATGGCCAACTGCTACAAATGGTGTCACAAACCCTAGAGGGCCAGTCCGTGTCTCCTGCTGGTCTGAGGGTTTAGCTTTAAACCATTGCCAGGTCGCCTATCACATCAAGGCGCTTGTGGGCACTCAGAACAAGGTACTGGTCAGCTAACTGTTCCGCTGCGGATAGATCAATCCAGCCGAGCTCCCGAAGCAGATGTAACGCTGCTGCATATTTCGCTCGCTGGGCCCCATCGCGCACCTTAATGGCTAAGCCCATGCCTTCCCCGAGGCGACCGACGCATTGCACACCTTCCGCCCCAGTCTTGCTCACAAGTTCGCCGCCTGTGGCCCTCATCAAGTCCGTATCAAACTGGCCTGGGCCAGCGACCATTTCAGGATGATGAATCATGGCTCGCACAATTCGCTCCATGGAAAGGCTCTCTCCCGATGAGAGTTGGGCAAATAACCAGGCCATCTGATCGAGCTGGAGAAACAGGGTCGGTACGCCGCAATCATCATGGGCCGTCATTAGCTCGGCGGCTGGAATTTTAAGTAGATCAGCAATATGGTCGAGAATATACTGCTGCACTGGATGATTGACTTGCATGTAGCTAGATAGCGGCCAGTTTCTTTGCTTGCAGACGGCTAGCATCCCAGCGTGCTTTCCAGAGCAGTTGTACTCAAGGGCGCTGTTGCGTCCGTCGGGAATGGGGCATTGCAAGTCATTAGCCGACAGATCACATCGCCAGAGGATGCCAAAAACTTGACGAACCTGATCCAGGGTCCCTTGATGAGATCCACACATAATGGCCAGATCGCGATCGCCGAGGCTGAAGCGTTCAATGGCCCCCGTGGTAGACACAGCCAGCGCTTGGAATGGCTTGAGGGCAGAGCGAATAAAGGCACTGGTGGAGGCCTGTCCAGCGGTGGAGAGGACCCGACCGCGCTCATCACAGACAACCGCCTCGGCAAAATGACGAGACTCGACAATGCCATCGCGAAGGAGCTGAATTTCAATGGCCGGAGTTCCATTCCGATGACCCATGTTCATGGAGTAGTCCTGATCATGATTGAGAAAATTGAGAGGACGGTGATAGAACCTACTGCGCCCAAGGTCGTAAGCAAGCGATGCATCACCGGCCGCACCTCATAGGTACTAATCAGAATATCGCGATCCCGCTGTCCTTGATCCTTCGGCCAGCGCTGACCGTCGTACCACCCTGTTTCCTCGTAATCCACCACATCACGCTCCAGGCGATCGCGGACATAGCGCCAGCCCAGGTAGACCCGCAAGAGGACTAAAAACATAAAAATGGTTGCCCCACAGTTTGCAGCCAGAAAAATTTTTAGGGGAGATCGTCCCACCACCAGCGCTTCATAGGCAAAGGGAAGCGAAAACAACAGGAACGCCATCCAGATTCCCAGACAGCGGATGCCGTACTGCTTTACCGAGAGGGTTGACCAGCGAAAAAACCAGGACTCCTTTAAGCTTTGAAACTCATTGAGAGGGAGTTGTTCAGGGGGAACTGGACAGTTGGGAATCGAAACGTTCATGATTCACTAAATCTCCTACTGGTTTTATAGCACCTTTTCAGAAAAGCAATTCGGTGGATCCGCATGCCTGTGTGAGGTCAAGGTGGAGGAGGTTGAGGCTGGGACGACTAGCAAGGATCGGGGGGGAAGCATTGGCTTCTCCCGCCATGGTTTAAACTCAGTGGGCTCGATCCGTGGCAATCCAAAAGATTGCCAGAGGTCTGGGCGATCATTTCTTTGTGTGAATATTAGAATAATTTATGCTTTGTCAATCCTTTTCAGACCCAGGGAATTCTAGGGTTGTCCTACAGTGACTGCTGGAGGTCGCTCCTTTACCCCTTGAGTGCCCCATGCAAAGCGGATATTGATTCTCTATACTGTCTATGGCGATTGGGATATAGGGGTTACACTGGATGCCGCACTCCCGTCTGCATCAATGGCATATTCGCCAATGTTCAATGCCTGAGGTCACCCCATTGAAGAATTCAAAGGGATATAAGCTTTTCCTATTAATTTTGTTGATGCTGCCTGGAATTGGACTGCTCACAGGCTGTCAAACCGTTGTCAGTCATCTGGAGGCAATTCTCAGGCACGACTCACCTGCCCAGCGTGACTCCAAGGGACGGGCTGCCTTTGCGGCCCTGGATCAAGGGCAGTATGAACAGTCGATTCCCCTTTTTCTCAAAGCCCTGGAGACGGAATCCAATCCCCAAACGAAAAGCCAGCTCTACAGTGGTTTGGGGAGCGCCTATGACGAACTGAATCAGCTTTCGGAATCCATGGCAGCCTATGAGCAGGCCCTGGCCCTGACCCCAGACAATCCGCAAATTTGGGTTAATTTGGGAATTGTCCAGCGGCTTCAGGGCAATCATCAACAGGCCCTGCAGTCCTATCAGCAGGCTCTGAAGCTGGATGGGAACCTGGCCACGGCCCATTCTAGTATGGGCAGCCTTTACGTGCTGCAGGGGCAGCCAAAGCAGGCGATCGCTGCGTTTAAAAAGGCCCTGAGTCTGGATGCCAATCTTGCAGTTAGCCACGGCAATCTAGCGCTGGCCTATGCGATGGATGGTCAGTTTGAAAATGCGAACCAGTCGCTGAAGCGAGCCGTTGCCCTTGGCTACAACAATGGTCCCGTAATTCAGGCTCGGATCGAAGAGCTCCAAAAGTTGACCAATTGAAGGGCGCTGCTTTGATCTGCTAGGGCAGGGTCAGGTAGTGCAGGGCACTGTAGAGATGAAAAGCCTGGTCCCAATAGCATTCGTGGCGTCGTAGCAGGTGAATATGGGCTTCAATCTGGGTCAAAATCTCAACTTGATCCAGAATGGATTCAGCAAAATTTTGAAACCTCTGATGAACCAGAAGGTCAGGCCTGTGGCGCTTAAGAAGCTGCTTTAATCCCTGCCAATAGGCCCAAGAGGTCTGCGCTTGGAGCGGGTGTTTTAGCGTTTGTACCAGGGAAACCCCACGGTGAAACTGATAGGCGGCGTCGTAGAAGCGGAGAATTCCCTGTCCCTGAGAAAGATGAAGATCGCAAATTTGGGCGTGATCCTGGGTTTGGGTTTTCCGACGAACCTTTCCCTGGGAATCGCGCTCGACCACCTCCTCCAGAAGAGGCAATAGGGCATCAACGCGCTGACGAACCTCAGCCCATTCAAAGGTGAAGGATTGGGTTTCCTGGGGATGATCCCGATGACGCACCTGTACCTGCACCTGAGGGCCTATTGCCTGGAGATAGAGGACCTCATAGACGGGCAGGGCTTGAACCTGAGCCAGCGGCACCGCCAAACTGGGAACTCCTGCTCTGTCAAGGGATTGGTGTAAAAAAGCCATTTCAGGGACGGATCCGCTTCGGCACAAACGGTACTCCAAGGTGGGCAGCTTGAGGCGGGCGGTGTAGGGATCTAAGTTCAGGATTTCTGCCAGCTGCGGGGCCAGGGCCGGTTTTGCCGCGGGTTCCACGGGGCACAGAATCAGTAGACTAGTGGCGGATCGCCAAAAAGGAGGCTCGGGGTCGCCACAACCTGAGCTTGTTTCTACGGCTGTTCCTGAGCCTGATTTCGAGGCCGCTTCTGCAACCGTTTCCAGATGAACGAGCGGGATGGGCTGACGCTGTTTTGCTGGGGTGATGCGCCGCAGCCCCTCTCGACACTTTCTTGTAATCTTGACCCCCACATCATGCTGCATCAAGAGTCGATAGAGACGTTCCGCTTCCGCCCAGTGGCCCACGGCTTCCGCCCGGCAAGCTCGATAGAGAAGGTCATAGCTCAGTGCTTGCAGGTAGTGGGCAAGGGGCGTTTTCCCCAGGGTTTGCTGAAGCAGGAAAAAGGACTGCCACCGATGTCTCAGGGGCATCTTGCGCAACAGCTTGAGGGACTCTCCGTAACGTTTTTCGGTTAAGGTTTGCCGGAATGCCTCGGCAGGGGTTGGTGGTACACTCGCGAGCATAGTCATCAGGCGCTAGGGGCAGGACAGTAAGCAGAGACAGACAACGCCGATACCTCATAGCAGACGGCGGCCACCAGGCTCAGGGCAACGATGGGTGCCGTAGCGGCTCGCAGTACCCGTCGTCCCAGGGAGACGGCATGAAACCCCGCCGTGATGCAACTGTGTTCTTCTGAGGGAGTCCATCCTCCCTCAGGGCCAATCATCACCGTAATCCTGACCTGATCGAGGGTCGAAGCGGTCAGGGATAGAATTTCGGGCGCAATCCCCAGGAGCTGGTTCCAAAGAAGGGGCGCCTGCGGGTTTAAAGAGCACAGGTATCGGTACTGTCCTAAAGTATTGACCGAAATCTGTGGATGAATGACATCCGCTAGCGGGATTACCTCCGTAATTTCCGGCACCCCTTGTCCGTGGGACTGCTCCGTGGCTTCCTGGGCAATTCGTCGCCAGCGATCGAGGCGCTGGGCGCTGGGCTTTAGCACCGTCCGCTGGGTTTGCACGGGGATAATTTGGGCTACCCCCAGCTCCGTTGCCATCCGCACAACTTCGTCGAAGTAATTGCCCTTAGGGGGGGCTGCAATCAAGGTTACTGGGATCGACCACTCTCGCGGTGCTGCTAGTGCCTGGAGGAACCGTGCGGAGTGGACCTTTGGCCCCAGCTGGGTCAACCACTGCTGCCCTGGGGAGATGAGGCTGATAAAGGACTCTCCCCCCTTGAGACGAAGCACCTGCTTCAGATAGTGCCATTGGGGAGGGGTGAGGGTAACTTGATCTCCTGTGATCTGTTCTGGGGCGATCACCAGCCGCGGCAACTGTGGCAAAGTAAACTCCTTCAAGCTGTGAGATAGTAGAGCCATTCCTGACGAGCGATGTCCCTGGGGCAGGCCCGTGAGTTCTTTAAGTCACCCGTAGCAGGTGAGTGTACCGTCTATGATCTCCATTGAAACCTTGCGTACCGTTCATCCTTCAGCCTCGGTGACAGCTGAGGATCCAGGGTACGATCCAGAATATGAGCTAGTACAGCCCCTCAACCTATACGATTCTCCGCAGTTGACCCGCCTGGCAACCCAGGCGATCGCGGGTCGCCATCTGCGGCTGCGCTGGTCTGATCTGCCTGAACCCTTAACGCCCCAGATTTCAGCCATTCCCGTTCGCCTCTGCGAAGATGATTACCCAGGCTGGCTCAATCCCAGAGATTTGGGCTCTCTGATTCCCTGCGCCCTGGCCTACCATCCGGTCCCCCTCGATGCTGCAACCATTCAGGCCCGGATTCCAGCGGTGATTGACTATACGCACCAGGCTATGGCAGTGGAGAATGAATATCTCTGGGGAGGAACCTTGGGACCGAATTTCGATTGCTCTGGGCTGGTGCAGCGGGCCTTTGGATCCCAGGGCATTTGGCTACCTCGCGATGCCTATCAGCAGGAGGCGTTTTCCTCCGCATTGCCCCATTCCGCCCCATCGCCTCAGGCGATGGTAGAGCTGCTGGTGCCGGGAGATTTAATTTTTTTTGGAACACCTGCGAAGGCCACCCATGTCGCTCTTTACTTAGGCCAGGGTCGATACATCCATAGCTCAGGGAAAGATCAGGGCCGCAATAGGATTGGCATTGATAGTCTGGTGCAGTTAGATCATCCCGTCAGTCAAACCTACCATCGGCAGTTTCGTGGGGCAGGCCGCGTTGTTGAAAGTTACCGGGGCAACCAGCCCTGGGTTGTACAATCTTGAGCAATTCTCACAAGAGTGACCCACAACCAAAGGAGTGACAGCTACCGCCATCACTCCTTTGCACCTTATCTTTACGCCTTGCTTGCGTGAATTTTCAGGATCCCGCAAGTAGGGAAGTATCGGGGAGCTGCGGAACCCTGTCCTGCCCCGACCCTCACTCCGGTTGAGCGCAGTGAATTCCGAAGGTTACTTATACAGCTCAGTGGCAAGGCGGAGGGCCCAAAAGCCAGGAATCAGGGCAATAAATAAGGCGACGAAAACTTGAGTGTCTGACATGATTCAAAGAACTCCTGAAATCAATTTGAGGGGCTAAAGTTCTGTGAATTAATGTCCGTTACTTTGGGCCAAAGGAAAAGGATTTGTTACAAAAATTGGGGACTTGAGCACCCCAGGTGGTTTGTCTGCAGAGTTGGAATGCCCCGATCCCTCCCCTATCTCAGTATGATGATGAAGAGCAAGTTCCTTCTCTCGATTCACTGTTGGCCCCTTTCTTTGCCCCCTAAATCTCTATGTTTGATCAACTCAACCAGCTTGTTGAGCAACACTCCCAGCTTGGCGTTCACACTGCAGTCATCCTTGTGGTTCTTGTGAGCCTAGAGGCCGTGCTATCTGCGGATAATGCGATCGCCCTAGCGGCTCTGGTGCAGGGATTGGGAAATGTGGAGCTTGAGCGCAAAGCGCTGAATATTGGTCTGGTGGCGGCCTTTGTCATGCGCATGGCCCTCATTTTGACTGCAACTTGGGTGATTCGTTTTTGGCAGTTTGAATTGCTGGGTGCCCTTTATCTGCTTTGGCTTGCCGGGAAATATTTCTTCTCCGATGAAGGGGAGGCCCACGAGCACCACGGACCCCGCTTCTCTTCGCTATGGCAGGCGATTCCCCTGATTGCAATTACCGATCTTGCCTTCTCCCTGGACAGCGTGACCACCGCCATTGCCTTAGCCGACGATCGCTGGTTGGTGGTGACGGGCGGCGTCATTGGGATTCTTACCCTGAGGTTTTTAGCCGAACTGTTCATCACCTGGCTCCAGGAATATACTCACTTGCAAGATGCAGGATATATCACTGTCTCCCTAGTGGGGGGTAGACTGCTTCTAAAGGTGATCAATGACCGTTGGGTTCCACCGGAATGGCTGATGATTGTGCTGATCGCCCTGACCTTTGCCTGGGGCTTTTCCAAAAGGCGAGTTGTGGAAACGGATCCAGGCTCGCCAGAATCGGATTCGGCGTCTGACCTGGAAGAGACGGTAACCCTGGTGCCAGAATCGGTGGATCACGTCAGCTCAAAACCCACGGTCAAATCTTCGTAAGCTCAGGGATTAACCCAGTTAATTGCCCTGTTGAGCCCAATTTTAGTTCTGAATTCCCCTGATTCAACGCCCTGACCCTGAGCGCGCCCAGAGGACTGTACCTGTTCCCTCAGGTTCCGGTCAGCGGCGATTCCATTGCTTAACGCACCCCATGACCTCTTCCCCATCCCCCAGCCCGAAGCTAGAGCTGGCAGATCTACGAGAAAACTACACCCAGGCCGGACTGATTGAGTCGGACTTGGCCGCGGATCCCTGGCGTCAGTTTACCCAGTGGTTTCAAGAAGCTTTAGGGGCTAACTTGATTGAGCCCAACGCCATGACCCTAGCCACCGTGACGCCCGAGGGAAAACCGACGGCTCGAATCGTGCTGCTAAAAGAGCTCGATGATCGCGGCTTTATCTTTTTTACAAACTACACCAGCCGCAAAGCCCAAGACCTTGCCTCCAACCCTTGGGCTGCCCTGGTATTTCTGTGGACAGCCCTAGAGCGACAGGTCCGCATTGAAGGCCAAGTGGAGAAAATTGCAGACTCTGAAACGGATGCCTATTTTCAAACGCGTCCCAGGGGGAGTCAACTGGGAGCCTGGGTCTCCCCCCAAAGTCAGGTCATTTCAGATCGTCAATATCTTGAGGATGAACTGGATCGTCTAACCCAGCAATACCGGAACCAGGCGATTCCTCGTCCTCCTCACTGGGGCGGCTACCGAGTTATTCCCAATCGAATTGAGTTTTGGCAAGGACGCCCTAATCGTTTGCACGATCGTCTTTGTTACCAGATCAAGGCCGAGGGGGGTTGGACGGTGGAACGCCTAGCGCCCTGATCAACCAGCGGGGGAGAGATCTTGTCGGGCTCCTCTAAGAGCAAAACGGTATGCAGTACTTCAAAATGAATGCTACATTTTGTTTACAATGGAGAAAATAGCGCTTCCTTTTCACAATTGCTATTTGAAAAGGCCTTCACCAGGCATTTCTGGGAACCCTAGAGACAGTGAAGGCAATTGGCACCAGAAGACATCAGAGAGGGTATATGACATTTGACCCCGAAAACGCAAGCTTCATTATGAGTGATGCATCAGAAGAAGCTCAGGCCAATCTTCTGATGAAGTATTTACAAAATCAGCCGCCTGAAATACTTGCACGGGTGGCTAAGTCCGTTTCTCCAGAAATTAAACAAATTATTTCTCAGAACGTGCAGGGGTTGGTCGGAGTTTTACCCAGTGAAGCGTTTAATGTTCAAGTGGTGACTGACCGCGATAATATTGCTGGTCTGCTGGCCTCAGCGATGATGACCGGCTATTTTCTCCGTAAAATGGAGCAGCGCATGGAGCTGGAAACCAATCTGCTGGGGAGTGCCTCCTTTGAAGACTCGGGCGAGTTTTAGCTTTAGCTTTCAATCCACGCTTCCCCAGGCCGCGTCCACATTCTCTTAGTAGCGGTGATGTCGGAGCTGCTGACGATAGTCCTGGGATCGAATTCTTGGGCTACCGTCCAAGCTTTTAGCCCACACGACCAGATCGCTGCTTTCGAGGCTCATGGATCGGCCCAGGAGTTTAATCACCAGTTTGCCGCGATCGCACTCCATCCCGCGTAGGGATTGCCAGGGTTGAGCCTGCTTTTCTGACCCAGGACACCAAACAATTAAATCCAGGGGAATTCCTGCCCGGAGCCCAAACCCCCGTCCCCAAGAGATGCGCCACAGGCTTTTTGCCGAGGTACAGTTAAGCTGATAGTTCGGCGGTGCCTCACAATAGCGATAGCGATAAACGGGAGTATCTGCTTTCTTTTCAAAGGGCATATACCCTTGCTGCGTTAGCTTTTGATGAATGCATCCCCAATAGCTTGAATTCTCACGGGCTTCCACCACCGTTGGAATATGCTTGAGATTAACCGTTGAAATCGCACCGTCTCGGTTGGAGAGCAGCTGCATTGAATTGAGGACCGGTTCAATCCGCAAATTGGCATTGGACTCTAAGGGGCGCTCTCCACGCAAAATACCGTCTATGTAGATTTCAATAATTTGTTCATCGGACAAGGGGATGAACTCGGAATGGTTATGGCGTTCTGGAAAACCGTCGACGGCATAAGTCATAGAATTGGGCGGGGAATCAAGGACTTACCAAGACGCCAGGAGCAGGCCTGAACTGTAGGTCTGTTTCAAGCTCGGCGTCAGCTCAGCTCCCTTTGATTGTGCCCAATTTTGTGAAGCCGTGTGAACCTGATTTCAAATCTGAAGCTGAGACACCAGATCCTGAACCAGGTCAGCGGCAGCGGGTTCTGCTCCCGCCGCGCAGCGCACCATCGTGGTGGTGGAGTTTTCCGCAAACCCCATCCTCTCGTAAAACGCCTGTTGATAGGTGGTCATTAAATAAACTCGCTCCACCCGACGCATCTGGGGGTGATCCAGTAAAGCCTCCAGCAGCTTGCGTCCGACACCGAGACCTCGGTATTCAGGATGGACTACCACATCCCAAATGGTTGCGCGAAAGACGCCATCGGATGTTGCCCGCGCAAATCCAATCAGCTGCGGCCCGTTCCATACCGAGATGACGGGGCTGCTAAAGGCAAGAGCGGTTGATAAATCTGCTTCAGAGCGATCCTTAGCCCAAAACGCAGCTCGATTAAACAGCTCTCGCAGCTGCTTTACGGGATCTGCCCCCGCTTCTGCTAAAGGGGGAGGAATGAGTCCATCACAAACGTCCATAGGATTGAGTTGTTGCTCCTGTATTTTCTATATTTCCCCAGCTTGTGGTTCGAGAGAACCGCTCTGGCGGAGAGAGCGATCCCTAGGAGATATCTTCAGCCGCACTCACCCTTGGGAGTTGTTATACTGATGGGGGCTGCGCCCTGAATCACAAGAAACTTAATCTTAAGTCACCTTTATAAACATTTCTGACTATTTGATTACAGTTTATTGCGAAGTCAGCTTCGGGCTTTTTGGCAATGGTAACGTCAGTAGCGTGATGTAGCGAAATTGGTAGAAGGAGTTTCCCTTGCAGTTCGACACTCAACTTCAAAATGAGCCATCCATGCAGGAAGACATGAGCGATTATGTGGCACATCTTCAGCTGCACATGTCGCTTCAAGCTAGAAACCTGGTTCCAAGTCTGAACTATACCCACGATAGTCGAGAAGAGCTTCTTCAGCAGACCCAGGCAAATTTTGAAAAGTTTATCTCTCGACAGGCAAAGGGGTTTTAAACCATTCATATAATTCAAACCAAGATCTCGGGCAGCGTTCGGGCTTCGGCCTGTAGAATCTAGTCGTTTGGGGTAGAGCCTTCGTTTTGAAGCAGTCCTAGATTGAAGACCTTCTGCAAAATATAGAAGACCTTAAGCCAACAAGGGTCGTAGAACAAACCGTTCTGCGACCCTTTTGCATCAAGAACCTAGCTTTGGATGCCCTTGAGCCGGTTTACACAGCACGACGCTATTGATCTTCGTCGTTTGTATCCACCTTTGGGACAAATCCGGGCCGATCCTTATCTTCCCAGCCTACGGGGCGCTTGGAATTGTAAAAAGCGATAGATCCTAAGGACACAGCAGCGACAAATCCAAGTCCAAGGACGCCCGCATAGATTTTTCCGTAGGGAAAAGCTCCTTTCACGGCGGGCTCAGCCACCGCTAGCATCGCATCAAAGGCCATGATTAAAAGATGGGTCATTTCTAGCATTGTTTGAATTTGTAACCTCTAGAATACAGGTTTTCTATGGATCCTCCAACTGGGGCTGACCCAATGGGGTTGACGGGACAGATTGGAACACTTAAGGTAGGGAACTGTCTACTCTTTACTCTATATCTAGGGGTCTGGTTGTTGAACTCCGCTAGATGAAGCGTCTGAGAGCCTTCTTGTTGTTGCCAGATTAAGGTTTTTGCATGGTGATCGCGCAGTCCCTTTCCGCCGAGCTGAGTGAATCTCAAAAAGCAGTTTTACAAAAGTACGTCGTTAACGAGGAAAAAAGTTGGGAGGATGTTGTGCAGCGTGTAGCCCGCTACGTGGCGAGCGCTGAAGAAACGCCTGAGTTGCAACAGCAGTGGGAACAAAAGTTTTTATCCATTCTGCGGCCCATGAAGTTTGTGCCGGGGGGGTCTATCCTGGCCAACTGCGATCACGGTACTCGGGGACTGTTAAACTGCTTTGTCCTGTCGGCGGAGGACAATATCTACGATATTACCAAGCTAGTTTCCGATGCGGTGCTCACCACTAAGTTTAGAGGTGGAGTGGGAATTAATATTGGGGCCGTGGGACAAAAGGGGTTCATTCGCGCCAAGGGGGCGCCGTTTCAGGATGGGAAGGCCCTGGGACCTTGTTCCGTGCTGGATATGGTTTCGGAAAATTCCAAGAAGATTACCACTGGAAACAAAGCTCGCCGGGGTGCTTTTTTATTTTCCATGAACTGGCGGCATCCAGATATTTGGGAGTTCATTCAGGCCAAAACCCAATCCACGATTGACGCGAATTTTACGCGGTCCATCATTGAGCAGATGGCGGCATTGATTAATGCGGACCGGCCCCAGGAGGAGAAGCAGCAAAAGCTCAAAGCCCTGAATCAAGAGCTGACCACTGCCTGGGTGGAAACCCATCTCAATCCGGAGGGTAAGCGCGATCGCCGCTGGCACAATGCCAATATTTCCGTACAGCTTGACGATGAATTCTTTGCCAGGCTAGATCAAGGTGATGAGGATGCAAATCGGCTGTGGAATCGGATTGCGGAGAACGCGCATCAAACCGCCGATCCCGGTCTGCTGCTGATTGATAATGCTAAGCGGCGCAGCCCCATTCGAGAGTTTGTAACCTGCACCAATCCCTGTGGTGAAATTTTCCTGCCACCCAATAGTGCCTGTAACCTAGGCTCGCTCGTTCTGACGAAATTTATCTTCCGCAATGACCAGGGAGAGGTTGAGGTGAACTGGGATGACCTGGCCGAGACCGTGGCGATCGCCATTCGCTTTCTGGATAACGTTCTGAATGTTTCAGAGTTTGCGACACCGGACCAGAAGCACAATGTACGGCATGTTTTCCGGCAGCTGGGACTGGGAATTATGGGGTGGGCAGACTATTTGAAATTGGCTCGCATTCCCTATGATTCCTCAGCCCACCTGGATGAAATTGATCGCTGGGGTCAATGGATTGCCCACCATGCCTATCGCACCTCCGAGTCCCTTGCGGCTGAAAAAGGTGCCTGTGGGGTCTGGGAGCAGATCAAGGAGGTGAGAACAGGAAACCCCTTCGAACTGTGGGTCGATAGTGAAGGTAACCAGTACAATGGCGCGGAAGTCTTGGTGTCTGAGCGCCAGGATCTCACCCAGGTTCCCCGGCGTAACTCTACGGTGCTTTCCATTGCGCCCACGGGCAGTATTGCTCAACTGGCGGCTTGCTCCTGGGCCTTTGAACCTGACTTTGGGCTGACGGTTTGGAAGCAGGTTTTTGTGGATGCTTCCCAGAGTCAGCAGAACTGGGTGCAGATTCTCAATCCTTACCTGGACGATCTCGCGCTGAGTGAGGCGGATGCAGACCTTGTGAAGCGGACCGGGTCTTTAAAGGGCACGGACTTTGCCAAGGCGCATCCAGAGATTGCGGCAAGCTTTAAAATTGCCCGGGAGATTCCCCCGGGCTGGCATATCTTGGTGCAGTCGAAGTGGCAGGACTGGATTGATTCTTCCATCTCAAAAACCATTAATCTTCCGGCCCACGCCACCGTTGCAGAAATTAAGCAAATCTATCGATTGGCCCAGAAAGCAGGTTTAAAGGGAGTCACCATCTATCGCTCTGGTACCCTGGAGTCGGAACCCATCAAAGTGGGTGATGACGAGCGTGCCGACTAGCGACGGAACCGCGCCTAGGCGCAGCCCCCGGACCCAATTTTCTCATTCCATCATCTGTGCAATACCCGTGGCTTATACCGTAGAACTCCTTGCCCTCATTGAAGCGTTTCCGGATGCCTTTTTGGAGCCGGAGCAAAACCCAAAGCCGTCGCGGTCTCTCATGACCAGGGAGGAAGACCTGGATGATCACGGGGATCTGCTGGCGCTCATCCGTGAATTTCCAGCGGCATTTCAAGACCCCAAGGATGTTGAACGGGGCCAGTCTGCATCGGCCCAGTCTGCATCGGCCCAGTCTGCATCGGCCCAGTCTGCATCGGTCCAGTCGCCATCGACCCAATCTCCATCGGCCCAATCTCCATCGGCCCAATCTCCACGGGACAAAACCGCGATCGCCGATCTCACAGAGGAGAGTGCCCACCTGGCTGCGGCTCCCCCTGGGTATGGCCTGGCCCTGCACCGTCAGATTTCGACGCTCGGGTGGGGACAAATTGAGGTTTTTTTAAACTACGGTTCGTCAGGGTTACGGTCGATTTGGATGACGGTCGGGAAGTCCGGGACGGAGGTGCAGTCGCTCTGTGAGGCCATCGCCCGTTTGGTGAATTTACTCCTGGAACAGCGGGTTCCCGCATCCGAGATTGTGCGCCAAATTCGCGGAATTCGCGGCGGCGACTCCGAAGGGCTGGGGCCGCATCGATTTTTAGGCCTGGCAGACTTAATTGGCAAGGTGTTGCAGGAGGCGCCTCAGCAAGGGCCCAATCCGCTTGGTGAGGTTTCCAGAGGGAACGCCTCTAATCCAGAAGCCTCCTCTCATCCCATAGTGGATCTACCACCTGTTGCTGGGGTTTCTGCGGAGTCCCCCGTGTCTCCTCCGCCTCAGGTTGCAACCGTGCCTCCTGTCTCCCCGCCGACGGCTGGGGACAGCCTCGGGTTGATGCTGTTAGACAACTCCGCCCTGGCGTCCCTTTGCCCGGACTGTGGGGCAGAACTGCAGCAGGTGAATGGCTGCTCGGGCGGAGCCTGTGTGGTTTGTGGGTATAGCAGCTGCAGCTAAGGGGGGCGGCTGATTTATGGGCTTCAGGGCGTGGGGGGGGGCAGGTCCCTTTGCAAAGCAGCCACCGCCGCCTGTCTCACCTGGGGATGTTCATCCTTAGCCAGATATAGCAGGGCGGAATGACTCTTCTCCGAGGGCAAATTTCCCAGGGCCTCCGCCACGCGCTGACGAATCAGCCAATCCTTTGACTGGACGAACTCTAAAATGCGCTCAATCGCGTTGATGGCGCGAATTTCGCCTAGAGCCGCGATCGCTGCCACCTGAATCACGGATTCTTGGCTTTCCAGGGCCTTCATGAGCACATCAAAGGCCCGGGGGTCCTCTAAATTGCCCAGGGCCACTGCGGCACTGAACTGCACCAGCCAGGTGGTGTCTTCAAAAAAAGCGCGCACCAGAGGTTCAAAGGCGCGAGTGTCCCCCAGATAGCCCAGGGCACCGGCAGCATCGGCCCGAATCCCGTAGTCCTCGTCCTCGACAAGCAGTTTCACCAGCAGGGGAAAGGCTTCGTCGGTGCCCTTAACGCCCAGGGCTAAAATGGCCATGGAGCGCACGGGCAGATGCTCATCGTAGAGCACCTTCTTGATGAGGGGAAGGGCTTCTTCGGCAGAAAACTCGCGCAGTTCAGCCAGCGCCATGAGGCGATCGCGGGAATTCTCGCTGTCTAGCTGATTAGACAGATCTTGAATCGTGGGTCGGGACATGGAAAAATAGGCCAATCTAGTGGGAGAAGAAGCCGGTGAAGAGCAGCGGAGCGAGCAGCATAACTGCAATGACGAGCAGCAGCGTTCCAGCATCCACATCCAAGATAATCGGTGCTTTCTTCGGTTTCTCTTGAGGATCGCTCATGGTGATTTACTCCTGAGTTACGACTTTGCCACCCCACCGAAACTCTCCAGGGATGATGCCCTTTTTGCGGGCGAGTTCACCGGCAATGAGCTGAATCGGGAGAATTTCCAGGAGTGGAGCAAGACCCTGGTGACAGGGCGGGAGCGAAAGGTGGACCGAACCAGCTTCAGACCCTTGCTGACCGATGGTGACCAGATGGCCACCTCGCAAGGCAACATCGGCCCCCAGTCGCTGACTTAACTCTAACGTAGAACCCGCTGTGGTAAAGATTAAAACGCCCAAATTGGGGCTGAGCATTTCCATGGGACCGTGGCGAAACTCCCCCCCGGAAAAGCCGTGGGCTAACTGGCGCAGGGATTCCTTAAGTACGAGGGCTCCATCGTAAACCGCGGCCAGGCTAGGGCCTCGACCCACCAGGGCAAAGGTGGAAACCGCCGCAAGCGGATCCAGGGCCGGGGCAATCCATGCTTGATGCTGATGCAGCAGTGCCTGTTGGCTTTTCGCGATCGCTTCAATGGCCGCAAAGTCATTGGTGGTGAGTCGGTTCAGCAGTGCTTGTCCAATCCAGTGAAGCAGCGCTAGGGTGCTGGTAAAGGTTTTAGTGGCCACCCCCACCTCTGCTCCAGCCTGGGTGACAAAGGCTACATCACTGGCCTGGGCCAGGGTGTTATTGAGGGTGGTGGTGATGCTCAGGAGGTGGGGAGCGGCTTGTCCCCGCTGGCGGCGATCGCGGATCTGAGCGACGAGCCGCTGAATTTCGACGCTCTCCCCAGACTGGGAAACCGCCATACATAGACCGGGTCGATGGAGTAATTGGGGTAGATAGTGAATGAGCTCGGAGGTTTCCGCCCGCTGCACCCACAGTCCCTGCTGCATCAAGTTGAGATAAATTGGCCAGAGAACGCTGTGGGAGGCGCCCATACCGGTGAGCAGAATAGGGCTTGGATGTTCCCAGGACCAGAGGGGACGAATGGCGCTGGCGATTGAGGTGGGACTGTAGCGATCCAGCAGCGATCGCAGAATCTGGGGCTGTTCCAGAATATTATCGATGTAGCCCGATTTTTGTTGTTCGTTTCCCTGGCTGGAGGCAATGATCATGGCTCATTGGAGGCTTCTGTCGGGGGTAAGAGTAGATTCAGCGCTTGAGGGGGGGGCAGCCCCTGCACGCTGAGCAGGGCACTGTCCACGATTGTTGGGATCACGGGAGGTATCCGAGAAGCGCTCTGTGCGATCGCCCATGGACGTCTCTGTGACCCACCGGTGGGCTGGGGTGGGCAGGGATGATCCAGTTTGATCAGTGGAAAGAGAGATAGAGATGTCCGGCAACTGTTCAGCTGTGGACTCCACCGCAGGTTGAGTCTCAGAGTTAATAGGAGGAACTGTGGGTTGAGCGACATTGCCAGTGGGGCGATTGCACCATTTCACCTGATGCCAGCGTACCTCTTGGGGCTGGCCCTGGTTTTCGATTTTGCTGTCTTCCACAAGAAGAATCGAGCCTCTTGGAAGTTCAGCCCAGTCTGCTGTGGCTTCTGAATCAGTACTTTTAAAGATTTTCAGGCCTCTTTCATCGATAACTTCATACAGTTGACGCGACCGAAACTCCGGCAATGATGACGTTTGGGCACCCTGGTTCGTTCCCGGTGCGGCGGGGGATGAGGGAGAAGTCCTGCCAGATTCAAGAGGGCTGGGAGAGGGAGAACCGCCGCGCACCTGCTTGAGAAAGCTCGCCCCGCTCCAGGCTAGCAGGGCGAGTAGCGCCAGAACCAGCGCGCCTCCGCCAAACAAGAACGCTGGTGAACGCTTTGCAGATTTAGCCTGGTGACGCTGGGTGGAGGGAGGCTGGCCCTCAGTGGGTAACCAGGCCTCCTCCTCCGTTCGCTTATTCGATGGGCGGGGCACCGTCGGAGGACCACTCGGGGCTGCGGGAATGGCTTGCTGGACTGTCTTTTGGGCGGTGGCGGCCCCAGTGGAAAATCCAATCTGCATCAAGGCCACGGTGACGTTGTCATGGCCATTGAGCTGGTTGGCCAGTTCAATCAAACGCTGGCTGACGGAGGATAGTTCCTGGGACCGATACAACAGCGGCAGCAGTTCCTCTTGCCAGATCTCTTCAACCCGGTCGTAGTCGCTTAGTCCATCGGAACACAGGAGAACAATGCAGTCTTCATCGAGAACAAATCGCTGGACTGTTGGGTGCAAAATGGAAGAGGAGGCCATCCCTAAGGCTTGCACCAGCGATCCAGCCGTGGGCTGGCGCAGTGCTTCACGGTAGGGAAGGTAGCCTAGCCTGACTTCTCGGGAGGCGATATCATCATCCACCGTCATCTGGTAGCAGCCCAACTTGGTAATCAGGTAAGCACGACTGTCTCCCACATGGACTAGATAAAGCTGCTGATCATGCTCAAGGGCCATGATCAAGGTGGTGCCCATGCGCTGCCGATCCTGGCGCTGCTCCTGGTCGTTGCGTTGACTGATTAAATCGTTGGCATGACAGCAGGCTGCAGACAGTTGGGCTCTGATTTCTTCGGGAGAGAGGGTCCCTAGATCCAGCTTGCTAATGTGCTCGTGGAGTGCCGCGATTGCAGTGGCCGAGGCAACCTCCCCGCCAGCGTGTCCTCCTACTCCATCGCAAACAATGGCCAGCCGATCCTGGGACTGTTGGACGTAGGTGCCATTGGCGGGAAAGCACTGATCTTCGTTATGCTCCCGCACCATGCCCTTATCGGTGCGGGTGGCAAGGGCCACCGTGCAATATTGATCTTGCTGGAACTTTTGCATGGCCATTTCCAGCCGGGCAATGAGTTGGGCTGGCTGAGCCAGCTGCCCGGTGGTGAGTTCCTCGCAAATTTGGCCTAAAATTCCCCGCAGCGGTCCCGGCGTTGCTTGTAGCCAGTGACTCCAAAGCTGACCTAGTTGTACTAGAGTGGGCGGATCGGCCTCTGGATGGTCTTCGCGCAGTTCCAGGACCCGAAACAGACGACCTTCAACGCGCAGCAGATCTTGCATCAATAGGCTACTCGTCACCTTCTGAGCTTGGAAAGGTTCCCAGAGGCGGGCAATTTGCCAAAGCCAATTGAGCTGGCGCATGGGTTTTGCCTGGGACCAAGCCTGTTTGAGAGGGAGAGCGGGCGTCACGGGGGCCATGAGGCGCGGGTGCTTCTCATCGGTGGCAATCAAGGTCTGACTGAGATCTGTAGGGCACAGCGGGGCATCTTCCAGGAGCATAATGGGCAGCTGCTCCTCCTCGCCCACCCAGACCAGGGTATAAAATTGTGAATAGTGGATACGGTGGGGAAATAGCCGCAGATAGGGAAGTAGCGGCTCTGGAATCTCAACTTCAGTTTTAACGATCAGTCCTGGCTTCATGTCCAGAACTACTTGCGGCCCTCGAAATACGTAGCGATCGCTGAGGGTGTCTCCCGCTGCGAACTCTTGCTCTGAAAAATTGACAACCCACAGATATCGCTTGGGAATCCGCGTTTTACAATTGTGGCAAAACGTCTGTTCCTCAGGGTTTGCTGCCCGACATTTCATGTTGGGGCAGGTGATTGTCAGTGGAGCATTTTGCATGTGTGCCTGTATGTGGGATCAAGCAAGAACATCCGACCATTCAATGGGAAATCGTTGGGGATCTAAACCAAAGTAGACCAGGTTTGGTGTCACTACAGTGTAGAACTTGATTTCTTGACTAGTCTACAAAAGACTACCTGAAACCCGCAGGTTTGAGTTCTCTGTATTGCTAATTTTCACATCTGGCCTGGCCAAAGTTGCGAAATTGTGTGAGGGTTCGGTGGATCTAGGCCCGTCAAACCGGCCCCGGCCCCGGTTAGGATCACCATAGGTTTTGCAACAAAAAAAAACAATTTGACTGCTTCTGTCTTTGAGCGTGAACAGCTCCTGTTTGAACCCACCGTGGCGGCCTCGGATGCCGTGAACCTGGTGCTGGCGTTTCCCAATACTTACGACATTGGGATTACCAGCCTGGGCTATCAAGTGGTGTGGGCTACCCTCGCCTGTCGGGGGGATGTCAATGTGGCCCGCTATTTTACGGATGTGCATGAATCGCTGCCCAGTGACCTGGATTTGCTAGGTTTTTCCCTCTCCTGGGAACTAGACTATGGCAACATTCTCGATACCCTGGATGCCCTGCAAATCCCGCTTCGTGCTGGCGAGCGATCGCCGCGCGATCCGCTGGTGTTTGGAGGCGGGCCAGTGCTCACGGCCAATCCGGAACCCTACGCAGAATTTTTTGATGTGATTTTGCTGGGGGATGGGGAGGACCTACTGGGCGCCTTTATTGAGACCTATCAGCAGGTTCGAGGAGACCCGCGAGAGGCACAGCTGTTGGCCCTGGCCCAGGTTCCGGGAATCTATATTCCCAGTCTGTACCAGGTGAGCTACGAACATCCAGAGGGGGCAATTGCGGCCATTACTCCTCTGCACGCCCAGGTGCCTGCGGAAGTGGTGAAGCAAACCTATCGCGGTGACCGGCTCTCTGCATCGACGGTGGTGACGGACAGGGCTGCCTGGGAAAACATTTATATGGTGGAGGTGGTACGAAGCTGTCCAGAGCTGTGCCGCTTTTGTCTGGCTAGCTATCTAACCCTGCCCTTTCGAACCCCCCATGCCACCGACTCGCTCATCCCGCTCATTGAGCAGGGACTCAAGGTAACCAACCGGATTGGGCTACTGGGGGCATCGGTGACCCAGCATCCCGAGTTTGAAACCCTGCTGCACTATTTTGATCGTCCGCAGTGCGACGGAGTGCGCCTCAGCGTTGCTTCAATGCGCACGAACACTATCACTCCCCGGCTGGCCACCACCTTGGCCAACCATGGAACGCGATCGGTGACCATCGCCATTGAGAGCGGCTCGGAGCGGGTTCGCAATATTGTGAACAAAAAGCTGGATCAAGCCGACATTTTTCGGGCGGCGGAACATGCCAGGGCAGGAGGCCTTAAGGGGGTCAAGTTTTACGGTATGGCTGGGATTCCTGGCGAGGTGCCAGCGGATCTAGAGGCAACGGCGCAACTGATGCTGGATTTAAAGAAAGCGGTGCCAGGACTCAAGCTAACCCTGGGATGCAGCACCTTTGTGCCCAAGGCCCATACTCCCTTCCAGTGGATGGGGGTGAATCCTGAGGCCAAAAAGCGCTTGCCGCAACTCCAGAAAAGGCTGGCCCCCAAGGGGATTGAGTTTCGGCCTGAGAGTTATAACTGGTCAATCATTCAAGGGCTGCTGTCGCGCGGCGATCGCCGTCTTGGGCGAGTGCTGGAATTAACGCGGCGCTATGGGGATTCCGTTGGGAGCATTCGGCGGGCGTTTAAGGAGCTGCGGGGACAGGTGCCAGCCCTGGAATTTTACGTGTTTGAGAACTGGCCCAGTGATCGGGTCTTGCCCTGGGAACATCTGCGCGGACCGTTGCCAAAATCAACGCTCCTGAAACATCTGCAGGATGCCAAGGCGTTGATGGAATAGATTCTGGCGTCAATGGGGATGAATCTGCCAAGTCTGTCGGCTTTGGTTCAGGTTGTCCGCTGGGGGATTCTGGCAACCTCGACCCGATTACGTCCCTTATGCTTCGCCCGATACAGCGCTTGGTCAGCTCTGGACAGGGCGTTTTCCAGGGTTTCCGAAACGGCAATGGGCGTGATGCCAATGCTAATGGACAGCGAGATCTTGAGTTGCCCCACCTTCAGGGTGCTTTCTGCGACCGCTCTGCGCAGTCGCTCGGCAATCATCTGACCGGCATCGGGGGGGGTCTGGGGCAAAATCAGCGCAAATTCTTCTCCTCCCAGCCGTCCCAGGAGGTCGCCCTGGCGCAGGGTGGTCAGGCAAATCTGGACCAAATGCTGCAGGGCGCGATCGCCCGTGGCATGGCCAAAGGTGTCATTAATGGACTTGAAGTGATCCACATCCAGGATGGCAACACAGAGGGGCTGCCCCTCTTGACGGGTTGCCATCAGCAGGTGAGCCGCGCCATTGAGGAAGGATCGACGGTTGTGGATGCCGGTCAGGGGGTCCGTTTCTGCAAGGGCACGCAGCTCGGACTCTAACACCTTCCGTGCTGAAATATCGTTGCAGGAAAATAAAAAACAGCGTTCGTCGTTGAATAGGAGTTCCACCCCAGAAATGAGGGACCAAAAGGGGTCGCCATTCACCCGCCGCAGTTCCGTTTCGAAATCCAGAACCCGGCGATCGCGCCGAATCCGATCTAGAAACTCCGCCCGAGTCGTCGGTGTGGCCCAAAAGTCCGGCTCCCGGTAGCGGCCCGTTTCCGGGAGGGTAAATCCAAACAGTTCCGCGGCCCGCTCGTTGAGGTAGTGAATAACGCCGGTTTCCGGTTCGCTGATGACCACGGGGAAAGCCTGAGAATTGAGAATTGTGAGCAGCCGCTCCCGGCTGGCCACCAGTTCAGAGGTCACATTCTGGACCTTTTGGAGCACATTGTTATAGTGAATGGCGATCGCCGCTGCATCTGTTTCCGGCTCCACCTCCACCGGCTGGCTAAAATCTCCCACTAGGGAATGGGCCTTCATACTGGTCAGCAACTGTTGTATGGCGGTGCTGGCACCATGTTCGGAAATATTAAGGCCCACTCGCTCTTGCTCAACCGTAACCCGCAGGGGCACGATTCGGTCTAATAGCCAGAGCAGCCCATAGCCCATGCCAAAGGCATAGGCGCCCACAATCACCACGCCCAGTAATTGGATGGCCAGGCGTTGCCCTAGGACATTCTGGCTGCCCCAAACCTCTCCTGGAACAAACAGCGCCACCGCGACCGTGCCCCAGATTCCGCAGACCAGATGCGCTGGCACCACCCCCACCGCATCATCAATGTGTTGTTTTGCCATCCACTTGTCCGCAAGGGTACAGAGCAGCCCCGCAACGGCCCCAGTCCAAGTGGCACTGGCAGACCCCATCAGGTCGCAGCCCGCCGTGACGGCCACCAGCCCGCCGATGACCCCATTCATGATCAGCGGTACCTTGGGGCGTCGATCTAAGACCCAAGTTGTGAGGAGCGCCATCAAGCCGCCCATGGCTCCCCCATGGGCCGTGTTGACAAGAATCTGAGGAACCTTCTCGCTGAGCTGATAGGTGCTGCCTCCGTTAAATCCGAACCAGCCAAACCAGAGCAGGAAAACCCCCAAGACCGCAATGGGGAGATTGTCTCCCTCCACGGGGCGAGCATGGGGCTGAAACCGCCCCGTGCGGGGACCGATGATTAAAATGGCCGCTAAAGAAACCCATCCTCCCACTGAATGCACCACGGTGGATCCGGCGAAGTCATGGAACTGAAGCCTGGCTAACCAGCCCGGATCGGTGCTGTTAAACTCGCCCCCCCAAATCCAATGCCCAGAGACAGGATAGATGAGACTGGAGAGCAGGGTAGCTGTTAGAAAATATCCTAAAAAGCTCATGCGTTCCGCCACGGCCCCGGAGACAATGGTGGTGGCTGTGCCGCAGAACACCAGTTGGAATAGAAAAAAGGCGTAATGATTGGCGTTCCAGTCAGCCTCTGGCAGAATGCCGCTGCCCACCAGCCCCAATTGGGATTGTCCAAACATCAGCCCAAACCCTACGGCCCAGTAGATTGTGCAGGCAATACAAAAGTCCACCAGATTCTTGATGGCAACATTAATGCTGTTCTTGGCCCGGACCAGACCACTTTCTAAGCAGCAAAAGCCAGCTTGCATCGTGGTCACCAGGATGGCACAAAGAATAACCCAGACAACATCCATAGAAATTGGCATGGCGGAAGGAGTGAAAACCTCAATGAAGGAGATCTGGGAATTCTGAAATCTGTGGATTTTTATCCCAGGAATGTGACCAGGGGGAATCCTCTGCCAACTAGCACTTTACCCTGGAGTTAGCATCATCCATCATCCTCGCCCGGTTCTTCCGGCGGAGGGCAGTGGCTGGGTTGGTGCCTTCCCCCCGAGGGAATGTTGCCAAAGGCTAGGTTAAAGGGGCTCAGCACGTTAGAATTCAGTCTGAGACTTGAGAGAAGGCGTCGATTCAAAATTCTATGGATATTGCCAACCTTGCTGGCCAGCTCAATGCTGGCACGATTCTCCCGGAGGGGCTAGTAACCCTTACCCTACTGGTGGTCATCATTGGAGAAGTTGCCCTGGGCCGAAAGTCTGCAAAGTGGACTCCCTACGCCGCGATCGCAGGTCTTTTAGGTGCGGTGGCAGTCCTCTGCCTGCAGTGGGATCAGCCCAATCCCATGAGCTTTCTGGGGAGCTTTAACGCGGACAATGTCAGCATCGTTTTCCGCAGCATTATTGCCCTCTCGTCCGTGGTCACTATCTTGATGTCTGTTCGCTATGTGGAGCAGGCCGGTAGCTCCATTGGGGAATTTATGACTATCTTGCTCAGCGCCACCTTGGGGGGGATGTTCCTCTCGGGGGCCGAGGAACTGGTGATGATTTTTATCTCCCTGGAAACCCTGAGTATTGCTTCCTATCTGATGACCGGGTATATGAAGCGCGATCCCCGATCCAACGAAGCCGCGCTGAAATATCTGCTCATTGGGGCTGCTAGCTCTGCCATTTTCCTGTATGGGTTGACGCTCTTGTACGGGCTCTCTGGGGGGCAAACAACGCTGCCGGGGATTGCCACCCACATTGGCACTCAGCACTCCTTAGCCCTATTGATTTCTCTGGTCTTTGTGATTGCCGGCATTAGCTTCAAAATTTCGGCGGTGCCCTTTCATCAGTGGACCCCTGATGTCTATGAAGGCGCTCCCACTCCGGTGGTGGCTTTTTTGTCCGTGGGATCAAAGGCAGCGGGCTTTGCCCTGGCCATTCGTTTGCTCACCGAGGCCTATCCCGTGGTGGTGGAACAGTGGCACTACATTTTCACAGCCCTGGCGGTCCTCAGTATGATTTTGGGAAATGTGGTCGCCTTGGCCCAAACCAGCATGAAACGGATGCTTGCCTATTCCTCCATTGGTCAGGCTGGATTTGTGATGATTGGGTTTGTGGTGGGTACCGAAGCGGGGTACGCCAGCATGGTCTTTTACTTACTCATTTATTTGTTCATGAACCTGGGGGCATTTGCCTGCATCGTCTTGTTTGCCCTGCGCACGGGGAGTGACCAGATTAGTGACTACGCAGGACTCTACCAGAAAGATCCCCTCCTGACCCTGGCCCTGAGTTTGTGTCTGTTGTCTTTAGGGGGAATTCCCCCCCTGGCTGGGTTTTTTGGCAAGCTGTATTTGTTCTGGGCCGGTTGGCAAGCAGGGGCCTATGGCCTGGTGATCTTAGGATTACTCACCAGCGTTGTATCGATTTACTACTACATCCGCGTGGTCAAAATGATGGTGGTTAAGGAGCCTCAGGAAATGTCTGAGGTGATAGAGCACTATCCGGCCCTGACCTGGAAACCCTTTGGAATGCGACCGCTGCAGGTGGGCCTCATTGTGACGCTGATTTCCACCTCTCTAGCTGGAATTCTCTCAAGTCCCGTGTTTTCTGTGATTAACCAGTCGATCGCTGATATTCCTGCCCGTACCCAACTGACGCAGGTGCGCTCCTCCGCAGCTGTTTCATTCCTCTCAACGCCGCCGCCCAATGCCCGTTCTTAGCTGCCCTTTTCCATGCCTGGTTCCTTTGCTTCTTCTCCCCTAGTCAAAATCTGCGGGATTACCCGGGCCGATCAGGCTCAGCAGATTGTGACGCTAGGGGCCGATGCCCTGGGATTTATCTGTGTTCCGACTTCGGCGCGCTACCTTGATCCGGATCAAATTCGCTGCATTCTGGAGACTCTGCCACGGTTTTCCCGTGCTAAACAACCGCTGCTGAGTGTTGGTGTGTTTGCCGATGCCTCCCTTGAGACCATTGCTCAAACCCTGGCGCTTAGCCAATTGAACAGTGTTCAGCTGCATGGCAATGAAGATCTTGACTATTGCTTAACGCTTAAACAAAGCCATCCCCATCTCACGCTGATCAAGGCCTTCCGTGTCAAGGATCAAAAGACCCTCTATCAGGCTCAGCGCTATGGTTCAGCCGTGGATTTTTTTCTGTTTGATGCATTCCATGCCCAGGCCCTGGGGGGAAGCGGACAAACCTGGGACTGGACCTGGCTTGATCCAGTGCCCATGGCACGTCCATGGTGGCTGGCGGGGGGATTGACGCCGGAGAACCTACAGAAAGCACTGGTAAACTGTGCTCCGGCGGGCATTGATCTATCCAGTGGTGTGGAGGTTGAACCTGGCATTAAGGATCTCGAAAAAGTTACCCAGCTCTTTCGCCTACTGGCTTTGCCAGACCCTACAAGTCACCCAGTGTAATGGGGCGATTTTCCTCCCAGCCACAGGTTCGGCACCGGCTTCCTCCTTGAACACGCGATGAAATGTGCATGCTGTGCTTACAGGCAGGACAAACCCCGGTAAAGAATGGATGGGTCAGAATTGTGCGAATTTCGCTGAGATATTGCGCCTGGTTGAGCAAGGATGGGGGAGATAAATTCACCGGTTGTTTCTGCTTTTGGCGATGGAGTTGAGGATGTTCAAGGGTCATGGTCAGGTTCTAAAGGCTTGTAATCACAATCTCAGGCTCAAGGGGGAAACAAATTGGCAGCAGATCGGTCAGGCCACGCGAGTTGCGTCCTCAAACTAGACTGACAAGATCTAGACAAATTTGTGAATTTTCTTAAGAGCTTCAGGTTACGGTTTCATCAGTTTTGGTGAGAGAACGCAAAATTACTTTCAAAAAATAAAACTTTCGCCCCCCTATATTTGAAGGGGTGATTTATTTATACTTTGTCAGATAAAAATAATCTTCGCCATTGTGGAAACTACTGAATCTCTTTCTGGATGGGCTATTCGAGGAAAAGCGTTTGCCTGGGGATCGCGCACCTACATCATGGGAATCCTCAATGTCACGCCGGATAGTTTTAGCGACGGGGGTGACTTTTTTGAGTGCGATCGCGCCCTTGTCCAGGCCCAAGAGATGCGCGCTTGGGACGTGGATATTATCGATATTGGCGGGCAGTCAAGTCGCCCGGATGCGGATGAAATTCCCCTGCAAGCAGAGCTGAAGCGGGTTATTCCGGTGATTCAAGCGATCCGTGGCGTGGATGATCAAACGCCGATTTCCATTGATACCACCCGATCTGAGGTTGCCCAGGCCGCGATTGCTGCAGGGGCGGATCTCATTAACGATATCTCCGGTGGTTTGGAGGACCCGCGGATGTTTTCGGTGGCGGCCAAGCACCAGGTGCCGATGATTTTGATGCACCGCCGTGGAAACGCTAAAACCATGCAATCGATGACGACCTACGGCGATTTGGTGGCAGAGGTGATGGAATTTCTAGATCAGCAGCTTCAGGCCGCGGTCAAGGCGGGGGTGGATCGGCAGCAGTTGGCGGTTGATCCGGGCATTGGCTTTGCCAAAACCTTTGGACAAAATATTCAGCTACTTCAATCGCTCAGGCGATTCCAGCGCCTAGGTGCTCCCCTTTTGATTGGAACCTCCCGAAAAAGTTTCATTGGCCAGATCCTCAACGAGCCCGATCCGAAACAGCGCGTTTGGGGCACCGCAGCCAGCTGCTGCACGGCCATTGCTCAGGGTGCGGATATTCTTCGGGTACACGATGTTCCGGCCATGACCCAGGTGAGTCGAGTGGCCGATGCTTTCTGGCGATCGGGAGGCGGTGTGCTTTAGGGAGTCTGGCTGAAGCTGCAAACCGGTTCTCTATGATGGAGTCGATGACTGAGCCATTACCGCCTGGTTGCGTCCTTGCTGCTTAGCGCGGTACAGGGCGGCATCGGCCTGTTGAATCAAGGTGGCTGCTTGGTGTGCCGGTCCCTCAGGCACCAGGCAGGCTACCCCTAGGCTAAGGGTCACCCATTCGGCCGCGGAGGAATGGGCGTGGGGGATCTTGAGATTGGCCACACTTTGACGCACGCAGTTGGCTAAATGGTAAGCGCCGGTTAGGGGGGTATTGGGCAGCAGAATCACAAATTCTTCGCCGCCGTAGCGTGCGGCGAGGTCAGCTGGGCGCTTGGCGGTAGCCTGGATTGTTTGGGCCACCTCATAAAGACAGCGATCGCCCCTGGGATGACCGTAGTGGTCATTAAACTGCTTAAAGTGATCGATATCGCAAAGAATAAGCGACAGGGGATTGCCCTCACGCCGTAACCGCAGCCATTCTCGCTCTAGGGTGCGATCAAACTGGCCACGATTGGCAATTTGGGTCAGGGCATCGATCAGGGCTAGATCTTCAAGTTTCAAGTTCAGCTCTTGCAACAGGACCTCAACTCGCTTGCGCTCTAAAATTTCCTGATGAAGTTGACGATGCTTGAGCTCGAGTTCCTGGGTTCGCCGGGTAATGGTTTGCTCCATTTCCTCCATTAAAAAGGCTCGCTCGAGGGCAATGCCGGCCTGGTGGTTAAAGCTGGCGAGAAATGCCTCGTCCTCCACATCGAAGTTAGCTCGTGGCACGGGATGGGATGGAGTGGCGCGCTGCCGATACTTGTTGCATAGAACCGTGAGCCCAATTAAACGGCCCTGGTTATTCATCAGCGGCATGCAAAGCAGATTGTACGCCGGAAATGAGAGTCCCAAGTCTTCTGGCTGTAGCTCTCCTGTCCGCAAGCCATTGCGCCGCAGAGGTTGGCCCGCTTGAACCACCGATCCCAGCCAGCTGTGTTCAAGGGGCAGCTCAATCCGCTGTGGAGAAGACCCACAGGGACGCCAGAGCACGGATCGATCTCGGTTAATCAACCACAGATCGCAGTGCTGGACCTGAATAAACGATTTTGCCTCTGCTAGCACCTTCACCAGTGCTGTTTCCCAGTCCAGGCTAGCTTCGCTCAAAAACTGGGTGGCCCGCATCAAGGCTTCTCCGGCCCGGTGTCGCCGCGAGGCCCGATCAAAGGACTGGGCACTCTCTAGCAGCAACGCGATCGCCCCCCCAAATTCTTGGATTAAGGCCTCATCTTGATCCGTAAAGCCGCTGCGATCCACCCTTTGGGCCAGGGGTAAACTTCCCCCCTCAGGCTCTGGCACCACTTTGTTCACCAGTTGCACCACCGCAATCACGGCCTGATGATGATTCAGGAGTGGCAACGTTAGCAGGGAATAGGTGCGATAGCCATTGGTTTGATCCAGCTGCTTTGCTGTTTCAGAGCGCGGATCATCATAGAAATCGTAGGGAATATTGACCACCTGCCGAAGCTGGGCCACCTGCCCTGCAATGCCCTGGTCCGCTGGGATGCGAATTTCTAAGGGTTCGTCTCCTTCCCGCTGGGCCACCAGGGACCAAAGTTCCTGTTGCTGCGGGTCCAGTAAAAAAATCGTAGCGCGATCGGCCCTCAGCAGCTCTCCAATTTTTAGGGTGACCGCCTGGAGCATACTGTGTAACAAACCATCCCATTCCTGGTGCTCTAGCAACGCCAGCACCTGATTTAGAAACAGCACATTTTGCTGAATCGATCCAATCACCTCTTGAAAGGTATCGGGGGTTAGGGGAGCAAGCCAATCTTGAAAAATTTTCTGAAACCCGATGCTGGCGGAAGGATTTCCCCCTGCCAGGGCACCAGCGTGCCAGTCTTTGTGCAGGAGCCAAAGCGGATTGAGTTCGGTGTTGGGCAATGGGTCAGACATGGCGTTGCGATGATGGCGTTGCGGTAAATAGCGAATAGGCTTCCTTCGCCAACCCAAAGAG
Source organism: Lyngbya confervoides BDU141951 (assembly GCF_000817775.3). Classification (GTDB taxonomy): domain Bacteria; phylum Cyanobacteriota; class Cyanobacteriia; order Thermosynechococcales; family Thermosynechococcaceae; genus Lyngbya; species Lyngbya confervoides. Next base: position 136,001 of record NZ_JTHE03000061.1, on the reverse strand, counting down.
GATAAGGGCCTGAGGCCCCTCTCCTGCGGTTAACTATCCTGCGATCAGCAGCTGTTTAGATCTAGATCTAAACCTGGAGCTTCCCTATGTTCAAAGTGCCCCAATCCGCCCACCGACCCAGCGTCGGGCCGGTTTTTCTAAGCTCCTTTATGGGGGGATGGGAAATGGGGAATGGGCGACGGGCCGCAACGATACTGGGTGTCTGCCCCCGATGGGCGCTAGCGATAGCTAGCCATAAGCCTCGACCCAGGCGATCATGCCCTCCAACAGAAGCTGGGGATTGTGCTGTAGTGGGATCTGAGCTAACCAAGCATTGGCGGGGAGGGCCTGGATATATTGCATAATCTGGGGGCCATCTCCCCCGGTTATCACCAAGGTGCTGGCGGGCTGGCGGGTTTTCCAGTCCTGGCAGAACCTTTGAATGGTGGCGATCGCCCCATGGACCACTCCGCTTTGCAGAGCGCCCTCAGTGTCCCTTGCCCATAGCTGGGGGATTGTGCCCGGTAAGGGAACCGCCGGGAGCGCAGCGGTTCCCTGGGAAAGGGCCAGTAACTGTAGCCCTAATCCCGGTAAAATGGCGCCCCCTTGACACCGACCCGCCGAATCCGCCGCTGTAAAGGTCAAAGCGGTGCCCGCATCAATGACGAGTGCTGGCCATCCATAGCGCCCGCCTGCCCCCCAGAGGGCTAAGGCTCGGTCAAGGCCTAAGGTGGGGTAGCGTCCCTGCAACGGGATTTGGTCCAGAGAGAGAAGCAAAAGGGTTGGATACTGCTGCCAGGTCTTGAGTTGGGATGCAACCACGCTGGCAACGATCAGGGGAGGAAAGGGAGTCTGACCCTGCTGCTGATGCCATCTGAGGGCCGGAGAAGATTGACAGTAAGCCTCCCAGGATTGAGGCAGATCACAAGATGGGATGTGGGGCGTGACCCACTGCTGCTGTATCTGCCCCTGGCGGATGTAGGCCCACCGCAGATGGGTATTTCCAATGGCCAGGGCCACCCAGACTTGAAAAGCTCCCATCGCTGCCTTGTAATTGCTGAAGGATTTACGTTCGCGCTTCCAGTTCATCATCTCTCAACTCGCTCAGGAATCCCCAGCCCTTTCCAGGAAAGCAACCGCGGGGATGTCGAATCTATAATTCTTGCTACAGGACCGCTTTTTACGCCCTAGTTGGCAATAAAGTAGGAGAATACCAGTCTTTTCCCGTCAAGCCGGGAACTCGTGGGTTATGTCGGGGTTGCCAGCCAGAACTATTGCCGCAGGGGGATCCGCCACACCGCCGCCCGCTCCGGCCCATGTCGTGATTCTTGAGCAAGATCCTCTGGTGCGTCGTCGCCTGCGCCAGCTTCTCACGGATCAAGGCTATCAGGTTGCCCTAGCCAAAACGGCGGAGCGAGGCATTGCGTTGATGACCCAGACTCCCCCTGCTTTGGCACTTCTAGACTGGTCCCTGAGTGGGTCGGGCCAGCTCTGTCGCTATCTGCGTCAACAATGCTGCTACACCTATCAAATCTGTCTACAGCACCAGGCGCGGGTGAGCGATCGCATTCAGGGCCTTGATGCAGGGGCCGATGAGTTTCTGAGCAAACCGATCTTGGAGGCTGAGCTGTTAGCCCGCGTTAAAGCCGGAATCCGAACTTCCCAGATGCAGCAAACCCTAGTGCTTCAAAATCAGATCATCGTTGCTCAAAACCAAACTCTGGCAGCGGAGCTGGAAGAAGCCACCCAATATATTCGCTCACAGCTTCCCCCACCGATGCACACCCCGCTCAAGATTGACTTTCGGTTTCTGCCTTCTCAACATCTTGGCGGGGACTGTTTTGATTATTTTTGGCACCATTCCGGATCGCTGGTGCTCTACTTGCTAGATGTGTCAGGACACGGGATGAGCGCAACGTTGATGGCCATCGGCGTTTTAAATGAGCTCCGACACCCCCCTGAGCAAGTCGATCTGCTCAACCCTGCCGAGGTGTTATGCACCCTGAATCAACGGCTCCCTATGGAAAATCACCACAACAAATATTTAACCATTTGGTATGGGGTTTATCAGCCTCAGGATCGCTGTCTCACCTATGCCAGTGCGGGTCATCCTCCCGCTCTACTTTTGAAACCCTCTCCCGTCCCGGTATCTGCCCCCTCCCGTTCTGCGCTCGCCGCTGTTCCTGACCTGGAATGCTTGAAGACCCCTGGACTCCCGGTGGGTCTGTTTCAGGGGCAGAACTATTGCAACGCCTGTCAGGGGGTAGATTCAGGCGACACTCTCTATCTATTCAGCGATGGAATCTACGAATTCCCGGATGCCCAGGGAAACATTTGGGGCCTGGATCAATTTCAGCAACTTATCCAGCAGCAGCCCCTTTCCCTGGATCGCCTCCTTCAGCAGCTGCGATCGCGCTGCGCCGCCCCCACCTTTACCGATGATTTATCTCTGCTTAGGGTTCGGTTTGGTTGATGGTTGGATCCTTGAGGTTTTGACTGTTGTCTGAGCCCCTGTTGTCCCTAAACCGCTAGTAAACTCTGTTCCGCCTCATGACGGCTGGGAAAGACCTCAAAGATTTGAGCTAAATCTGTCAACTCCAGCAAAGTTTTAACCTGCTCATTAATGGCACAAAGAAGGAGGCCAATGCCAGCTTGCTTAAGCGACTTGTAGGCTAAAATCAGCTCACCCAGGCCAGAGCTATCCATAAACGAAACCCCTTGACAGTCTAAAATGACCAGTGTCGCGGATGAGGTCAGAGCCGCTTGAACTTGTCGGCGAAGCTCAGGGGCGATGCTGCTGTCAAAGCTGCCAGTGGGCTCGATGGTATAAAGCGTTGGATGGTTCATGGAACAGGCCCCCATTGGGATCACGGGTTCTCTTGACTGAACGGCTTCTTGACTCAACGTTTTCTCAAGGGCCTGAGTTGCCCACGGGTCTGACCCGACACGAGGGATAAGGCCAACTCAAACCATTGTGACACAGCTGCTGGCGGTGGAAATCCCAGTCTGTATCCCGCTAGTCTTCCCTTGAGTGGACTTCTCCCCCACAGGTCGGGTTTGCTGTTGATCAGAAAGTCTAAAGATTTCCCACAATGCTTAACAAATAGGATAACGGAACGTTAACCTGCCTTCAGAGTCATTGCAGCAATCCTGCGGCTGGAATCATCATTTGTCTCCCCACCTATATGCCCTGGACCCGAATTTTTAGCAGTATTGTTGCCATCATCATTGCCCTAAGCATGACTCTCTTAGGGGGCTGGTACTTCACGCTCATTTTTTGCCTGCTGGTCTATTTGGGACAGATCGAATATTTCCAGCTTGTGAAGGCCAAGGGCACGCTACCAGCGGCTAAAACCACGATGATTGTGAGTCAGGGTTTACTGATCGTGGCCAACGCTACGGCCTCGACTCCCAACGAAGTGTTTGCAGACGCCATTTTACCCGTGGCAGGGTCGCTGATCTGCTTTTACTTACTCTTCCAGCCCAGGCTCTCGTCAATTGCCGATATTTCCGCCTCCATTCTTGGCCTTTTTTACAGTGGTTACCTGCCCAGTTATTGGGTCCGGCTGCGAACGGTGGGAAATGCTGAGGTGAGCAACCTGCCTCTCCATGGATTTTGGCCGCAAAACTGGATCGATCTCACCCGTTTTCCCCTTGGATTTAAGGTCACCCTGCTGGCGTTTTTCTGTATCTGGGCTGCCGATATTGGGGCTTACACCATGGGGCGCTGGGTCGGACGGACTAAACTGTCGAATATCAGTCCTAAAAAAACGGTGGAAGGGGCCGCCTTTGGCATTCTGGGCAGCATCGGGATTGGGATCTCCGGGGCGGCTGTTTTGCAGTGGCCTTTCTGGTGGGGGACGGGTTTGGCCTGGGGCGGCATGATTGGGGTCGCTAGTCTCCTGGGCGATCTGACTGAGTCGATGATGAAGCGAGATGCAGGGGTTAAGGATTCCGGCCAGCTGATCCCAGGGCATGGGGGCATTCTGGATCGCGCAGATAGCTATGTATTCACTGCCCCTCTGGTGTATTACTTTGTCACTATCCTCATTCCTCTGCTGGAGTCCTCTCGTCCGTAAGCACGGGGCTGATTGTCTCCTTAGAAGGCTTGAATCCACTCGCGAATTTGATAGTCTGTCCAAATGCCGTGTTGCCAATAGGGGTCGCCTTCTACCCAGGCGCGAACCTGGGCCTCGGATTCGGCTTCGTACAGGCCAAATACCATGGTGGTATCTTGAGTGGGTCCCAGGGTCAGTAAGGTGCCCGCTTGCTTTTGAGCTGATAATCCGGCTAGATGGGCTTCTCGGTAGGGAGCCCGTTTCTCCAGCACATTGTCACAATAATGGCCCCACATGACGTACTTAGGCATTGGTGAATTGCATCTCCAACAGCAGCCTCAAAATTATACCCACAGACGCTTCGAGATCGTGGCACAATGCCCTAGGACAAGTTTCTTGAGAGCAATGGCATGGGGTTACAGGAGTTTCAGGTTTTTGATCAAGATCTCAGCGCGGCGGCGACAGCGGCCTATTTAAGCTGCGATCGCCTGGCGGTGGATACGGAAACCATGGGTCTGCGGCACCACCGCGACCGTCTGTGCCTGGTTCAAATCAGCAATGGGGAAGGTCAAATTAGTGTGGTGCGCATTGAGCAAGGCCAAACCAGCGCGCCCCAACTGCAGCAGCTGATGGAGAGTCCAGCTGTGGAAAAAATCTTCCACTTTGCCCGGTTTGATATGGCCGCGCTGCGCCATCATTTAGGCATTGTCACCCAGCCTGTATTTTGCACCAAAATTGCCAGTAAGCTGGTGCGCACTTACAGTTCTCGCCATGGTTTGAAGGAACTGGTGCGGGAAATGACGGGCATAGAACTGGATAAAAGCGCCCAGAGTTCTGACTGGGGAAATGCTCGGGCACTCTCCGACGAACAGTTGAGCTATGCCAGCAACGATGTTCGCTACCTCATTGCGGTGCAAGATCAGCTCAAGGGGATGCTGCATCGAGAGCAGCGCCTGAGTTTGGCGCAATCTTGCTTCGAGTGCCTTCCCACCCTTGTGACCCTGGATTTGATGCACTTCGAGAACATCTTTGAGCATTGATGGGCCTCCGCAATCTGGCAGCTGCTCACGGCTTTGAATCAAACTTGGTTCCCTCGCAAGCTGAAGGATTCCCGTGTATTTAAATCGCCTCGCTCTGGTTAATTTTCGGAACTATGCTCAACAAACGCTGGGCTTTTCAGCTCCGAAAACCATTCTGGTGGGGGAAAATGCCCAGGGGAAGTCCAATTTGCTGGAAGCCATTGAACTCCTTTCGACCCTGCGATCGCACCGCACCTCCCGCGATCGCGATCTAGTCCGTGAAAATGAAACCCAGGGACAAATTTTGGCAGAGATTTTGCGCGACAGCGGTCAGCTTGATTTAAGTCTGACCCTGCGCTCTAGGGGGCGCCGCACCTTGACCCTCAATAGTGAGCCCCAACGACGCCATCTCGATGTGCTTGGTGCTCTCAATACGGTGGAGTTCTCTAGCCTGGATCTTGATTTGGTTCGCGGGGGGCCTACAGAGCGCCGCAACTGGCTAGATGCGGTTCTCCTTCAGCTAGAGCCAATCTATGCCTATCTCTCCCAGCAGTACCACCATATCCTCAAACAGCGCAATGCACTTTTAAAGCAGCATCGACGCGAGGAAAACCGTCCCCTAGACCCGCAGCAGCTTCAGCTTTGGAACCAGCAGCTGGCCACCATTGGCGCTAAGGTCATGCAGCGCCGCATCCGACTGATGGATCGCCTGCAGCCCCTGGCTCAGTCCTGGCACAGCGCCATCAGTGGTCAGATTGAGCAGCTTCACCTGAACTACCTGCCCAGCGTTCCCTGGGAAACCGAAGGGCCAGATCAGATTTATGCAACTTTTTTGGACCGGTTGTCCCAGCGGGCGATCGCGGAGCAGTCCCAGGGCATGACGCTGGTGGGTCCGCATCGGGATGATGTGCAGCTCACCATCAATGAAACTCCAGCGCGGCAGTATGGTTCCCAGGGACAACAGCGTACCCTGGTGCTGGCGTTAAAACTGGCTGAACTCCAGCTCATTGAATCGGTGATTGGCGAACCGCCCGTTTTGCTCCTGGATGATGTGTTGGCTGAGCTGGATCTTAAGCGGCAAAATCAGTTGTTAGAGGCCATCCAAGATCGGTTCCAAACCATCATTACCACTACCCACCTCGGTGCCTTTGATGCCCACTGGCTAGAATCGGCAGAAATTCTGACGGTTTCCCAGGGGCAGATTTTAACCTGACGATCCTATCCCCAAGACCCTTGCCCAGGGCAGAGGCGCCACCGTGAACTTTGATTGGCTAACCTACAGACTGATGCCTGTGATACTGGCAATTAAATCCTTGGCGGTCGCCACAAGCTGATCCTGATTAGGACTCTCAGAATTAATCTCCGTCTTCAGCGTCTCAAGATTCGTCTCAATTTGGGTGTAGGTCTCCCCAGACTTTTCTTTTACCTGGTCAGAAATCCCCGACCAGGACTTCTGGAGCTTTTCGACCTCGGTCCTTGCTCGGTCGAAATCTCCCTCCTGAACCGCCGCCAAGGTGTTAGACGCGTTCTCTCTAAAGCTGGCGGCACCACCGGCCAGACTCGTTAACTCGCTGACCTCCTGTTTAGCCGTTTCCGCCGTCTCGCTCACTTTTTTCTGGACCCCTTCAACGGTTTTTGAAACCTCAGAGGTGGCCTCCTGGGCTTGATCCGTGACGTTTTCCACCTGTTCGCCACAGGCGGTTGTCAACGCCAAGAGTCCAGCGGTCGTGAACACCAGCGCTAGCTTACGGGGTTGAATCATGCTCCTTCTCCTCATCAAACACGCAGTCCTTAGACATGGGCGTAATTTTACTCAGTGTTTGCGAAATTCACAAGATTTTGTAAAATTCAGCTCCAAAAACCCTGTCGGGAATCTTGGGGGAGCGATGAATGGCTCAGTGCAGTAATTCCAGGGCACGCTTGGTCAGGGCTTCCGCCGTGATTCCATTAAAGGCCATCAACTCTCCAGCACTGGCGGTCGTTTCTCCTCGCTTCCAGGCAAAGACATCGCGTCTTAGGGAACTTCGCAATAAAATAGGCTCTAGCATGGCACTGGCTCCTCCTGTGACCCCAATCAATGCATCTCCTGCAAACAGCGCCTCAAAGCGTGAATCGTTCAAGAAAACACCATCGGGTTCTGAACAAGATTCCCAGGCCACATCGCTGGGACGATAAAGTCGTCGGGGGTTGATCACTGAAACAATCCGAACGCCGTACCCTTCGGCTTCCAGGGAGGCAGCCGCCTCAAACACCGGAATCAGAGTCATATCGCCAATCACGGCGAAGGTCAGCACCTTGCCCTGTTCTGTGCCCGGAACATCCTGGAGCACCACCGCCCCCGTTTCAATTCCCTGACGGGCCTGGGCAAGGGTAATGCGCAGGGGCAGCGGCGACTTGCTGGCCGTGATGATCATTCCCTTGTTGTGCGTCCCCAAGGCCCATTCGTAGGTCACCTGAATACTATTGGCATCAATGGGAAATAAGGGATAAACATTGCCATTGCGCATCATGGCCGCGAAGTAATTTTCAACCTCTGGCCGCTGGTGGGTCCAGCCGTTGCGCCCCTGCTCCAGTGCTCCGGCGGTGTACAGCGTCACAATGGATGGGGTTGGCCGCCGCAGTTCCGCCATGGCCTGGGTGACGGTTTGGAGGATTGGTAAGCCATTGATGGCAAAGGACTCGTAGGAACACCACAGCGCTCGACCTCCGAGCAGGGATAGACCGGCCGCAAGTCCCGCGCAGGCATCTTCACTTAAGGGCTCGTACACCTGACCGTTGGGACCTTGGAAATAATCATCGTCTGCGGTGGGATGGATAATTTTCAAGGCCTGGTTGATGTTGCCAATCCCAGAGGCTGCGTTGCCATCTGCATTGGTGACCAGATAGCGCCGATCGATCTGCCCCACTTTGGCCACCAGCGCTCCCATGGCAGTGGTGGCAACCTTGGGCTCTCCAGCGATCGCAAATTCCTCGAGCGGCAAGGGGCCTATTTCAGGCAGAGGCAGCACTGATTCGGTGACCACCGTTTTTGCCGCGGGTCCTCCCCCTGCCCGGCTCAAATTCTGACGCACAATCTCCCAGGCTTGGGGCGGCAAGGCGCGGGCCTTCAGTGCCGCTACGATCTCAGGATTGTCTAAGGTGTGGTGGGCATAAAGATTGTGTGATTTTGCGCCGCGGGCATGGACTCCGGCTCCCTTAAGCTGTTTCAGGATCAGCACCGTCAGACGGCCGCCTAGGGCAGACTGGGCCGCTGTCTGGGCGGCCTCCAGAACCGCCGCCATAAAGGCCAGGCGCTGCTCAAAGGGGAAGGCCGTACTGTCGACGTAGGGACCGCTTTGCTCACCGTCTCGATCAAACGCCTTGGCGTCCACTAAAATGACGGTGTCAAATCCCTGGGCCTTCCAGTAGGCCGTCATGGCCTCGTTGGACTGGGTGGAGACCATGCTGTGGTGCTCCTGGCTAAACCCATTCCAGGCCAGTACAGGCAAAAAGTTCGTGACCTGGGGATAGGCCGTGTGAAAATGACCCATGCTGCTCATGACATAGGGTTCTCCCAATCCCCCGTCGCCTAGGGTAAAGGGAAACAGACGATTGCGGTGTAGCAGCGCCGCGGCCATGGCAAAGTGCTGCCCTTGCCCAAGAGGCCCTGCTGGACCCAGCAGTCCTGGAATTTGACCAGATAGGTGACCCAAGAGGCCGTGGCGCTCCCGAAAGCGATCGCGGAGATGCTGGACCGTGGTAATCCCCATCTCCTCCAGGGACTGGTCCATGAACATGGCTGCGTAGAACCCCGGCGCATGGTGTCCGACTTCGGTAAACACATTCTTATGCCCCAGCATTAACAGGGCAACATAGGCCTCCACACAGCTTGCAAATCCCCCTGGATGCCCTGAGGACTTGCTTGCCGTCATCTGTAACACTAAATATCGCAGCGCATCAGCGGCCAGTAAGCTCTGGTAAACCGCGGCACGATCCGTCGAATCCGCGATGGCCTGGGACTGCTGGGCAATGACGGGCCTCTGTCCCAGGGTCTCAAACTCTGGCCAGGGGTCTCCAAAATATTGAATGCCTTCGGTAAAGGCCAGGGGGGAGGGGGATTCAACTGCGACGGTCATAATAGAAAAATATCAATAACAATAAGAAAGTACATTGATTTCTATTAAGAGTCTACCCTGGATAAGTCCCGATGGCTGACCCCGTACAAAGCCACTGAACCTTATCCAGGATTAGCCGTTCGGTGGCCGTGCCTCTGGGGCCCGGCCCTCGGGTGCAAAAACTCTGGTGTTAAGACTCGGCTGGCCGAGAGTCTTCGAGCCAGTCAAAAATTTGGTCAACTTGTTCCAGGGAAACCAGACCCCGCTGCCACAGCACAATGGGAAATTGATTTAAAAAGGAAAACGACTGACGAGACGCTAGGGCGATCGCCTCCTCAGAAAGATGCAATTCCTGCTGAAGATAATGAATAAGCTGGGGGGCCAGGGTCTTGGACATGCAATTGAATCGTTGAAGTCTCAGCATCCTAGCAGATGATTTCACGACCGACCAGGGTTGGACACAAAAAGCTGTATCTGGAAATACAGACAAAACCTCGCTGCCCTACCTCACTGCTCTTAACGCCGGTTCCTTGCGCAAGGCCTTCCCCTTAGCCAAAGGTGGTTCCATTCCAACCCCATAGCGATCCCTTAGACTCATTGAATTCAATATAGATGCGATTTTTGGGAATCTTCAGCTCGTCCTCAAGGATCTGGCAGAGGTCCTGGCTGATGGCCTGGGTTTGTAGGGGGCTAATAGTCCCTACGCTCTTGACTTCCAGGTAGCATGCTGGGGCTTCGCTGCCCCCAAAGGTCATGGGGATGTCTGCCTCAAAGGCCGTCATTACGTAGGCTTCCGACTTATGCAAATGGTTGGCCAGTTGAGAGGATAGCTGTTTCAAGAGACGATTGACCTGCGATGGGTCGGGGGTGGCAACCGAAGCTTGAATTTTGAGTAAGGGCATAGGTACAGTCCTCGCATGATAGCGCTCGTCGTCATCTTACCCTCTGCCAGGAGGGGAGGAAAACCGTCCATTCGGGTCGGGAGGCCCAGATGACGTGGAGGACAAGACTGTGGCACATTGAACACAGCGTTAGCGGTGTTGTTTACTATGCCCATTCTTCGGAAAGCTTTTTCTGGTGTCCAGGCTCAATGGTGGCTTTCCCTCTTGGTGCTGGGGCTGGTGGTCGGAGGATGCCAAACCCAGCGCGCCGATAATGCAGCGCCGGAACTGCCGCTAACCCCCAGTGGTTCCCCGACCCCCCCGAATTCTCGACCCGTCATTAGCCCTAGCCCTAATTTTGTAGTCGATGTGGTCGATCAGGTCGGGTCAGCCGTGGTGCGCATTAATGCTTCTCGGACCGTGAGTCGGCAGCCTAACTCCCTCTTTGGCGACCTGTTTGGGTTGCCCAATCAGCGACCCTCGGAACGGGTAGAGCGCGGGACGGGTTCAGGCTTTATCTACGATAAGTCAGGGTTGGTCCTGACCAATCGCCATGTGGTGGAGGAGGCCGATCAAGTGACGGTGGTTCTCAAGGATGGTCGTCAGTTAGAGGGTAAGGTTCTAGGCGCCGATGCCCTGACCGATGTGGCCGTGATCAAAATTGAAGCGGATAACCTGCCCACCCTTAGTTTGGGAAATTCGGAGGCGATTCAGCCCGGCGAATGGGCGATCGCCATTGGTAATCCCCTGGGACTGGACAATACCGTCACCGTTGGAATTATTAGCGCCACCGGTCGCTCTAGCTCAGAAGTGGGAATTCCAGACCAGCGAGTGAACTTTATTCAGACCGATGCCGCCATTAATCCTGGCAACTCTGGGGGGCCACTACTCAATCAAGCTGGACAGGTCATTGGCGTGAACACTGCTATTATCAGCGGAGCGCAGGGGTTGGGGTTTGCGATTCCCATTGACCTAGCCAAAGATATCGCCGATCAGCTTGTGACCAGTGGAACGGTGGAACGAGCCTACATCGGGGTCAAAATGATCAACCTAACGCCAGCCCTGGTGGAACGCCTGCGGCGAGAAAACCCAGATCTACAGGTGAATAGCGATCAGGGGGTCTTAGTTTTCGAGGTGGTTCGGGACTCCCCGGCTGAAAAAGCGGGGTTAGAACCGGGTGATATTATTCAATCCATTGATGGCAAGGCTATTCAAGATTCTGCTGAGGTTCAGGCGGTCGTCGAACAGTCTAAGCCAGGAGAGGTGCTGCGCCTGCAGGTTAACCATGAAGGAGAAAGGCGCAATCTACAGCTGACCCTGGGCACTCTCTCGCCGGAGTCCTTTCGATCCCCAGGTTAACCCATCCCCATTGGCGGAATCTTACACTGGATTGCAGGGCCCAAAGGCGGGGTGATCAATCCTTCCCAAGGTCCCAGTGCGAGGCCCGGTACCCCTGCTTGCCATTGAGCAGGAACCCAGGCAATGCCATAATAGGCCTCACTGGCATAAAAAGGTCTATGAAAACGCTGGAAAAAAATCCGTTACGCGACCAGGGTACCCTAATTCTAGGGATAATCGGCACGCTGCTGCTGCTTACCTACCTATTTGACTTTGGGATTCGGCTGTTTACGGCCCAGTTTGAGAACTTAACCTGGCAACAAAACTTTCTCAACGAGTTGATTGATCGTGGGGTGACGCCCTTACTAGGGCTGGTTTTCATTTATATTGGCACCCTATTTCACTCCAGCACTGACGCCACGGTTCCTAGCCAAGAGAGTCCTCTTAAAGATGGTCGATTCTGGCTCTTTGTGGTGTCCAGTCTGCTTGGATTACTGTACTTAATCTTGATTCCGTTCCACTTCAATACCACGGGGAGTATTTTAAGTAGCGCCATTGAACAGTACGATCAAGAGGAAGGGCGGGCCCAGCAGGAAATTCAGCTTCGACAGCAGCAGCTCTCTGCCCTGGCCAGCAGCGATCAAGCGGATCAAATTTTGCAAAATCAGCAAATTCCTGAGGCTCAGAAGGAACTGCTGAGGCAGGCCAAGGAAAATCCCAGCGTGATTGAGCAGCGTGCCCAGCAAGAATTAACCAATGTGCAACAGCAGAAGGCCGAAGCGATTAAGAAAGCCAACTCCGAAGCCCTCGTTGCCCGGCTGCGGGCCGAATTTCGCAGTGCTCTTCTCGCCGTGGCCTTTGCGGTATTGGGCTGGACGGGGTTGCGCAATGTGCTGAAGGGGTAGCTAGGCCCAAATTCGCCTACCATAGGCGATCCCCAGCGGTTCCCTCAATTGCAAACTTTTGCAAAAAATAGCTAAGCTAGCATTATCGACCGATTCTTTTCCTGCGTTTTTCCTGGCGATCTAGTGTTCGAGCGTCTCAAGCAAGACCTAAAGAATGATCTCATTGCCGGACTGCTGGTGGTTATCCCGCTAGCAACGACTATCTGGCTGTCCGTCACCATTGCTATTGGTGTCGTCACCTTTCTCACTAAGATTCCCAAGCAGCTTAATCCCTTCCAGGACTTGCACCCCATCTTGCTGGACTTGATCAACTTACTGATTGGGTTTGCAGTTCCGCTGTTCAGCATCCTGGCCATTGGTCTGATGGCGCGTAATATTGTCGGTCAGTGGCTTTTGAATACGGGGGAGCAAACGGTTCAGGCAATTCCCCTGGCTGGGTCCGTCTACAAAACTCTAAAGCAGCTTTTAGAAACCATCCTGAGGGATTCTCGAACGCGATTCCGTCGGGTGGTGCTAGTGGAGTATCCTCGCCCTGGACTGTGGGCTATTGCCTTTGTGACGGGCACTCTGGGAGAAGCCGTCGCCCCTGATCTGCCCGAAACGATGCTCAGCTTGTTTATCCCCACCTCTCCCAACCCCACCACAGGCTGGTACTCCATTGTTCCAGAACGGGAAGTGATTGATCTGAAAATTCCGGTGGAGGACGCCTTCAAGCTGGTGATCTCGGGGGGAATTGTTACGCCCAACCTCCACAAGTTTTTAGAGGCGATCGCCCAGATTCCCCCTGGAAAAAGCGATTCCGTATCCTCCGGCGACCCTGTGGTTTCCGAATCCCCTGCGACTCACCCCCAGCTTTCTAGCTGAGTGGATTTATTCTTTGGTTTAAACCGTATCCGCTGATGGTCGTGGAGACCAATTTTTGTAATAGACTAAACCGATGCCTCACGATAAAGCCAGTTGACCTTGGTTCTATCTTCTGGGGGCTTGAGGAATCGATGAAGGGTACGTTAAGGACATTACGCCTCTATGCCGCCAATTGAAGTTTTTCGGACTCTAATTCCTGGGAATTTTCCCTCTTTACTTGCGATTACTTCTGAATCTGAAGCTGGCCCTGTGATTCTTACCGGGGTTCTGTTAAGCCTGGTGGTGATTTATTTCGCCAGTAAGCTAGGAGCAGAGCTGTCTCGGTATCTGAGTTTGCCCCCGGTTCTGGGAGAGCTAATTGCCGGGGTGCTGGTGGGGGTTTCAGCCTTTCAGCTGATTTTGTTCCCAGAGGATGGTATTACCGCCAGCAATTCCAATTTAATGTCGGTCATCCATCTAATTGAACCCATGACCGATGAGCTGGCAGACTTAATTTTTAAAACCCAAAGCGAGGTCATTTCCGTCCTGGCAGAAATTGGAGTGATTATTCTGCTCTTTGAAATTGGCCTGGAGTCTGAGCTGCGCGAGCTGGGGAAAGTGGGCTATCAGGCCGCCATTGTGGCCTGTGTTGGGGTTGCGGCTCCCTTTGCTGCGGGAACTCTGGGGCTGATTGCCCTGTTCCATGTTCCGGCTATTCCAGCCATCTTTGCCGGAGCGGCCTTGACCGCCACCAGCATTGGCATTACCTCCAAAGTGCTGTCCGAATTGGGGCATCTCAAGTCGCGGGAGGGCCAAATTATCGTTGGGGCTGCAGTTATTGATGATGTCTTGGGCATTATTGTCCTGGCGGTGGTGGCCAGCCTCGCCAAAACTGGAGAAGTAGACCTGATGAACGTTTTGTTCCTGATTGTGGGGGCAACGGTCTTTTTGTTGGGGGCTATTTTACTGGGCAAATTTTTCAATCAAGCCTTTGTTTCCCTGGCTCAAACCTTGAAAACCCGAGGCAACCTGGTGATTCCAGCCTTTATTTTTGCCTTTTTCATGGCCTTTGTGGGCAATGCGATCCACCTGGAGGCTATTCTAGGGGCCTTTGCCGCTGGCTTGGTGCTGGATGAAACCGATACCCGCAAGGAACTTGATGAGCAGGTGCGGCCGATTGCCGACGTGCTGGTTCCCATTTTCTTTGTGACGGTGGGGGCCAAGGTGAATCTTGGGGTGCTGAATCCCGTAGTCCCGGAAAACCGGGAGGGGTTAATTATTGCGGGCTTCTTAATTGTGGTGGCCATTGTCGGGAAGGTGATTAGTGGCTGGAGCATTGTGGGGAACAATGAACCGGTGAATCGATTGGCGGTGGGAGTGGGGATGATTCCCCGTGGTGAGGTGGGGTTGGTCTTTGCGGGGATTGGGGCTGCCAGTGGTGCCCTTTCTCCAGCACTGCAGGCCGCCATTATTGTGATGGTGATTTTGACCACCTTTATTGCTCCGCCATTCCTGCAGTTGGCGCTGAAATCGAGTGAAGCTCCAGAGCAAAGTTTAGATGCCTCGAACTAGGGAGTATCCAAGATGGCGAGTCTGTCCCGCGAATTAAATCTGTACGTTTTTGAAACCTGCCAAGCGGAACATATTGCCCTGGCGGACTTGCTGTCGGTGGCCGAAGAGCGGGTATTCGGACTGCTGTTTGTGATTTTAGCGCTGCCCTCTGCCCTGCCGATTCCTGCCCCAGGGTATTCCATTCCCTTTGGACTTGCGCTGTTTATCCTGGCGGTGCAGCTGATGCTCGGCTGGTCTACCCCCTGGTTGCCCCATCGCCTGGCTAAACATCCCTTTTCGCGGCAGAAGGCGCAGGGCATCTTAAGGGCGGGAACCCCCTGGCTTCAGAAAATTGAAGCCGTGACTCGCCCTCGCATGACCTACATCTGTAAAGGGCGAATTGGAAACCTGATTCTTGGGGCGGCGATCGCGTTGATGGCCATCTCCATGATGATTCCCATTCCAGGAACCAATACCATTCCTGCCATGGGTATTTTTGTCCTGGGATTTGGCCTGTTAGAGGATGATGGTGTAATGAGCTTGGTGGGGCTGGCAATATGCACAGTGGGTTTAGTGGTCTCCACCTCCATTATTGGCGCTTTGCTGTGGGGCGGGAGCAGTCTGGTGGATCTGGCGAAGATCTGGCTCAATGCCCTCTAGTCACACCTCGGTAAAAACGCCCATTTTGCGAAACTTCTCGTAGCGGAGTTGGCGGCGTTGGTCGGGCGGCAGCAAGGCCACCTCTGCTAGGGTCTCGGTTAAGGCCGCTTTCAACGTTTCAGTGGCCTGTAAAGGATTGGCGTGGGCGCCTCCCAGGGGCTCAGGCAAAATACGATCAATTAACCCTAGCTTCAGCAGATCGGGAGCGGTAATCTTCAGCGCATCGGCGGCCTGGGGACCCTTTTGTGCATCTCGCCAGAGAATTGCGGCGCAGGCCTCGGGAGGAGCAACGCTGTAAATGGAATGCTCAAACATTAAAACGCGATCACCCACCCCAATGGCTAAGGCGCCCCCCGATCCTCCTTCTCCAATGACTGTGCAGATAATGGGCACCTCATATTTGAACATTTCGCGCAGATTGACGGCGATGGCCTCTCCCTGGCCATACTGCTCCGCCTCAAGACCGGCCCAGGCGGCTGGGGTATCGATGAAGGTCAAGATCGGCATTCGAAAGCGGTTCGCATGCTCCATCAAGCGCAAGGCCTTGCGGTAGCCGCTGGGGGAGGCCATGCCAAAGTTTCTCAGAACGTTATCCTTCGTATCGCGGCCCTTCTGTTGGCCCAACATAACCACGGGCTGACCGTTGAGGCGACCCACTCCAGCCACCATGGCGCTGTCGTCATGGCCCTGGCGATCGCCATGCAGCTCCATCCATTCATCACTAATGGCATTGATGTAATCCATCGTGCTGGGGCGGCGCGGATGCCGAGCTACCTGTAGCTCTTGCATCGGCGTGAGGTTACTAAAAATCTCCTTGCGCAGCTCCACTGCCCGCAGCTCTAACTGTCGGAGCTGGTCAGAAACATCAATGTTTTTCTCAGCTGCAAGGATACGGATTTCGTCCATCCTGGTATCCAGCTCTTCTAGAGGCTTTTCAAAATCGAGGAGCTGTTTCTTGCGAGGGGGGGCCGCCATCCTGGAATCCTATAAAGTGCAATGCTGCCAACGGGCCGCAAAGCTCTATTTTATCGCTGAGAGGCAAACAATTGTGAGCCACCATGGGGAGAAGGCGTTGATGGTCTCAGGCCGCGAGGAGCTGACGCAGAACGTACTGTAAGATACCGCCATTTCGATAATATTCAACCTCATCGAGGGTATCAATGCGGCAGAGTAAATCCACACAGTCAGTCTCTCCACTGGAACGCAGGATCTCTAAGGTGACCTTCATTCCTGGTTCCAGACCTTGGGACAGTCCCGTCAGGTTAAACAGTTCGCTGCCATCGAGATCCAGGGTTTTGCGATTAACCCCTGCCGGAAACTGCAGCGGTAAT
This sequence comes from Lyngbya confervoides BDU141951, assembly GCF_000817775.3. GTDB lineage: Bacteria > Cyanobacteriota > Cyanobacteriia > Thermosynechococcales > Thermosynechococcaceae > Lyngbya > Lyngbya confervoides. Next base: position 119,342 of record NZ_JTHE03000061.1, on the reverse strand, counting down.
ATCCCCATTCCCACCAGATTAGAGCGATGAATCCGCTCATAGCTTTCAGCGATAACAGCCTGAACCCCCAACAGTCGCACGCCCTTCGCGGCCCAATCCCGAGAGGACCCCGTTCCATATTCCTTGCCTGCAATGACAATTAACGGTACGCCCTCGGCCTGGTACTGCATGGCCGCATCAAAGATGGACATCTCGGTGCCCTCGGGCATGTGCCGGGTCACTCCGCCCGCTGAATCAGGCACCAGCTCATTGCGCAGGCGAATGTTGCCAAAGGTGCCTCGCATCATCACTTCGTGGTTGCCGCGCCGTGACCCAAAGGAGTTAAAATCAACGGGCACCACATTGTTCTGCACTAAATAGTCTCCCGCTGGGCTTGCGGCCTTAATGGCGCCCGCTGGTGAAATATGGTCTGTGGTGATGCTATCTCCCAAGAGGGCAAGCAAACGTGCCCCTTGAATGTCTTCAATGCTTTCCCCCTCCACCTTTGCGCTCATACCTGTAAAAAATGGTGGGTTCTGAACGTAGGTGCTCTCTGACTGCCAGGCATAGGTTTGACTCTCGCTGGCAGCAATCTTTTGCCAGGCCGTATCCCCGGTGAACACGTTGCTGTATCGACTGCGATATAGCTGGGGCGTGAGGGCGCCCTGCAGCACTGATTTAATTTCCTGGCTGCTGGGCCAAATATCTTTTAAGAAAATATCCTGCCCATCGCTGCCCTGTCCCAGGGGTTCATGGAGTAAATCAATACCGAGATTTCCGGCGATGGCGTAGGCTACCACCAGGGGCGGAGAGGCTAAGTAGTTGGCTTTGGTATGGGGACTGACGCGCCCCTCAAAGTTTCGATTTCCAGACAGAACTGCGCCCACCACCAGATCCTCGGCATCAATGGCCTTTACGATGGGATCGGGGAGTGGACCGGAGTTTCCAATGCAGGTGGTGCAGCCGTAGCCCACCAGGTTAAAGCCCAGCGCATCGAGATCTTCTTGGAGTCCGGCCCGCTCTAGATAATCTGAAACTACCTGACTGCCTGGAGCCAGGGAGGTCTTTACCCAAGGCTTAACCGCGAGTCCCAGCGCTCTGGCTTTGCGGGCTACCAGTCCCGCCGCCAGCATGACGGAGGGATTGGAGGTGTTGGTGCAGCTGGTAATGGCGGCAATGACGACATCGCCATCTCTGAGGCTGTAGGAGGCGTCCGCCACCGGCACAGAAAAGGCCGGGTCATAGGCGCGATCGCTAAAGCTGGGAAAGTCCTGCGTGCGAAACTGCCTGGCGACATCGGCAAGCAGCACCCGGTCCTGGGGGCGTTTAGGTCCGGCCAAGGAGGGTTGCACAGTCCCGAGATCTAAGGCCAGGGTGTCGGCGAACATGGGCACAGGGCTCGCTGCATCACGCCACATTCCCTGGGCCTTGGCATAGGCCTCCACCAGCTGAACGCGATCTTCATCTCGTCCTGTAAAGCGCAGATAGTCAATGGTTTCTTGGTCAATGGGGAAAAATCCACAGGTGGCGCCGTACTCCGGAGCCATGTTACTAATGGTGGCGCGATCAGCCAGGGAAAGATGATCCAAACCATCCCCATAAAACTCTACAAACTTCCCGACGACCCCTTGGGCCCGCAGCATCTGAGTTACGGTCAGCACCAGGTCGGTGGCGGTGGCGCCCTCGGGCAGCTCACCTGTTAACTCAAATCCCACCACCTCAGGAATCATCATGGAAATGGGCTGGCCCAGCATGGCGGCCTCAGCTTCGATGCCTCCGACCCCCCAGCCTAAAACTGCAAGGCCATTAATCATGGTTGTGTGGCTATCAGTGCCCACCACGGTATCCGGGTAAGCCAGGGTCTGGTCTCCTTGGGACTTAGTCCAAACTACCTGGGCCAAGTACTCCAAGTTTACCTGGTGACAAATTCCGGTTCCAGGCGGGACCACGCGAAAATTGTCGAAGGCTGCGGCACCCCAGCGGAGAAATTCGTAACGCTCTGCGTTCCGCTGAAATTCTCGAGTCACGTTGACTTCGAAGGCCTCGGCATTCCCGGCTACGTCCACCATCACCGAATGGTCAATCACTAAGTCCACAGGCGAGAGTGGATTAATTTTGTCGGGGTCATCGCCGAGGCTGACCATGGCATCGCGCATTGCGGCCAGGTCCACCACCGCCGGGACTCCCGTAAAATCTTGCATGAGCACCCGTGCTGGGCGATAGGCGATCTCACGACTGGGGGCATTCGGCTGTAGCCGGGCCGCGATCGCCCGCACATCATCAGCCGTCACCGTTCTTCCGTCTTCATGGCGCAGTAAATTTTCCAATAGCACCTTTAGACAAAAGGGAAGTCGACTTAAGTCCCCCAGTGCAGTTTCTGCCGTGGGCAGACTGTAGATCTGATAGGTTTTATCCCCCACGGTAAGGGTTTTCTTGGCGTTAAAGCTATTCCCCTGACTCATGACCCCTCTGACCCATATTTCTAAATTTCACATTGAACTTGCACGGCGAACTGGCGTGGCAATTACCATTTCAGGAGATTGAACGCCTCCATATCAATGGTGTCCCGGTTGCGGTAAATCGACAGAATAATGGCCAGACCCACCGCTGCCTCCGCTGCTGCCACTGTAATCACAAAGATCGTAAATACCTGACCGTGAATATCCTGTCGGTCCAAAAAATTCGAAAAGGCAATGAGATTGAGGTTGACGGCATTTAGCATCAGCTCAATGGACATCAGAACGCGAACTGCATTTCGACTCATGACCAGACCGTAAATCCCGATGCAAAATAAAGCAGCGGCAAGCAGTAGATAAAATTGAAGCGGCATAGCGGCAATTAGTGACCAGGAAATAAACTAAAAATTAAATTACGAGACAGGCTCCTTCGGGCGTTCGGGTAGCTCCAGAATCGGTGCGTTCTGCTCACCCACCACCACATCTTCGACCCCAACAACATATTCACGACGGGCCAACACCACAGCGCCAATTAAGGCCATCAACAGCAAAATGGATGCCAGCTCAAAGGGGAGAAGATAATCTGAGAAAAAGTGCAGTCCCAGCGCCTCTAGGGTCGATTCTGGGGGAGCTACGGTTGGGTTCACATTCCAATCGGTCCGTACCAGCATGACCGAGAGCAGGACAAACAGGCCAACGCAGACCAGTGCGGTGCCTCCTTTGCGAATCCATCGTCGGGGAAGGGGTTGAAAGTCTTCTCGCTTGTTGACCAACATGATGGCAAAGAGGATGAGGACATTGATGGCCCCCACATAGATCAGCACCTGAGCTGCAGATACAAAATCTGCATTCTGGAGTAAATAAATGCCCGCAATACCCACAAAGACTGCTCCCAGCGTGAAGGCAGAGTAGACAATATTTTCGAATAAAACCACGCCTAGCGCTCCGGTTAAGACCAGGGCCGCTAGAATGATGACCGTAATTAGCTGAACGCCTTCGGCAATAGTCACGGAATATTACTCCTCACTGCTGGACTGGGACTGTGGGGCAGCCGCCACAATTTCTTGAGGGGATTGACCCGCACGACGCGCTTGGTCGTAGGGAACCTCATGGCCTGTCAAGTCTCCCTCAGGTAGATAAGCAAACTGACGAATGGGCGTCACCATCGGATCGTCGGTCACCTTGTAGGGCAAGCGGCCCATGGCCACATTATCAAAGTTCAGCTCGTGGCGATCGAAGGTGGAAAGTTCGTACTCCTCGGTTACGGACAGACAGTTGGTGGGACAGTATTCGACACAATTTGCGCAAAAGATACAAACCCCAAAGTCGATGCTGTAGGATTTTAGCTCTTTTTTCTTGATCTCCCGGTTCATCTCCCAATCCACCACCGGTAGATTAATTGGACAAACGCGGACGCAAACCTCGCAGGAGATACATTTATCAAATTCAAAGTGAATCCGGCCCCGAAAACGCTCCGAGGGAATCAGCTTTTGATAGGGGTACTGCACCGTGACCGGGCGCCGGCGCATGTGGTCAAAGGTGACTGAAAGCCCCTGACCGATATATTTTGCGGCCTGCACCGTTTCCTTCGCATAACCGCCGACTTTATTGAGAAACTTCAGCATAGGAATTTGATTGCTCTGCAAATGTGGCCATAGAAAAGCGTTCTGAAAATCCTGACTGGCAAGCTTGGTCCCTAACCGCCGAAGGCAACCGGAAGGGCTAGTTTGAGACCTGCCGTTAGCAGTAAGTTGACCAACCCCACGGGCAGTAGAAATTTCCAACCCAGATCCAGTAGCTGATCGATGCGCACCCGAGGTACTGTCCACCGCAGCAGAATGGCCAGAAATATGAAGAAGTAGGCCTTAAGTAGGGTCATGGTAATGCCTAACCCCCCCATGACCACTTGCAAAATTAGATTGTCAGACCCAATGCCGAGCCAGCCCGCAAGGGTCGCGATGGGAATGGGAAAGTCCCAGCCCCCAAAGTAGAGGACTGCAACCATCAAAGCCGACAGAACCAGGTTCACGTAAGACCCAACGTAAAACAGACCGAACTTCATTCCGGTGTACTCAGTCTGGTAACCGGCCACCAGTTCCTCCTCTGCCTCCGGTAGGTCAAAGGGAATTCGCTCACATTCTGCCAAAGCCGCAATCCAAAATAGCATCAGCCCCACAGGCTGACGCCAGACGTTCCATCCTAGGATTCCATAGCCAGACTGCTGCTGAACAATATCCACAGTGCTGAGACTGTTGGACATCATGACGATTGCCAGCGCCGCCAGGGCTAGCGGAATCTCGTAGCTGATGGATTGTGCCGCAGCCCTCAGCCCGCCTAACAGAGAGTACTTATTGTTCGACGAGTAGCCTGCCATCAGAAGGCCAATGGGGGCAATGCTCGATAGAGCAATCCACAAAAAGATGCCAATCCCCACATCGGAAATTAGCAGGCGCTGACCAAAGGGCACAATCAAATAGGACAAGAATACTGGGATCACCACCAAAATTGGCCCCAGGGTAAAGAGCCAGGGGTCGGCGTTTGCGGGAACAACATCTTCTTTAAAGACTAGCTTGGTGCCGTCTGCCACTGGCGCCAGAATACCGAGTGGCCCAATAAACTCTGGACCAATCCGCTGCTGAGCGGCTGCGGAGATCTTTCGCTCAAGCCACACTGAAACCAAAACGCCAACCGTGGCCCCGATGAGCATCAACAGCATGGGCAGGGGCATCCAGAGAAGCTTGGCAACACCGGGGGCGAGTCCCATGTCAACCAGAGTCTGGGTGAAGTTCTGCTGGAGATCAATGCTGGGGTTCATTGTCCCGAATTGTGAAACCATTCTTTATGTAACTTTTTAATGCTTTACAGTATATCCCCATTTTGGGTGGACGCACCGCCGCTCATTTAGAATCTAAACCACTCCATGCGGCGAGGGTGTGCCTCGCTCGTGAATTGGAATGTAGGGCTGATTGTGATTCCCAATATATTCCTGAGTTGGACGAAAAATTCGATTGGCCTCAAGCTGTTCTTTCCAATGGGCGAGCCAACCGGCTACCCGAGCAATGGCAAAGATGGGGGTAAACAGGTCCGTGGGAATTCCCAGGCGGTGGTACACCAGTCCGGAATAAAAATCGACGTTGGGATGGACGCCCTTATGCCCCACTTTTTCGGCCACAACCTTTTCCAGCTCCAGGGCAATCTCGTAGCGGGAATCTCGGCCAAACTTATCAAAGAGCTGCTCCGCAAGTTTTTGCAAGATGGTGGCTCTGGGGTCTTTCACCTTATAGACTCGGTGGCCAAAGCCCATAATTTTTTGCTTGTTTACAAGCCGATGTTCTACAAAGGTGCGCACGTTGTCTACAGACCCGATGGTGTCTAGCATGTCGATGACCTCCTCGTTGGCCCCTCCGTGGAGCGGTCCTCCCAGGGTGCCGACTGCCGAGGCAATCACGGCATAGGGATCGGTGAGGGTAGAGGCTGTGACCCGTGCTGAAAAGGTGGAAGCGTTCATGGTGTGCTCAGCATGCAGGGTCAGACAGGTGTCAAAAATATGAGCGGACAGAGCATCCGGCTCTCGTTCGCTGAGCATATACAAGAAATTGGCCGAATAGCTCAAATCGTCGCAGGGGGGAACCGGATCATTTCCCTTGCGGATGTTCTGAAATGCGGCCACCATGGTCGGCAGCTTTGCTAGTAAGCGCACCACTGCCGCTCGAATGTAATCCGGGTCATTGAGGGCTCGCTTGGAGTAGAACAGGCCCAGGGCAGCTGCGGAGGCCTGCAGGGCATCCATGGGATGGCCCTTATCGGGAAAACACTTCATCATGTCCCGAATGCGGTACTTGATGCGGCGATGGTAGGTGATTTCATGTTCGAATTCCGCCAACTCCTCGGCGGTGGGAAAGGCTCCCCATATCAGCAAGTATGCGGTTTCTAAAAATGATCCCTGGGCCGCCAAGTCTTGAATAGGAACGCCTCGATATTCCAAAACCCCCTCAACCCCGTCCACATGGCTAATGCTGGATTGGGCCGCAGGTATACCTTCTAATCCGGGTTGATAATCGCAGCTGAACATCGGTCCTCACTTTTTGTCATTGAGCATTCTTGTAAACTTGGACTCTAAAGGTAGGGTCACAAATACGAAGGCCGCAGATGCAACGTCGTCGCGGTCAAGTCCAGTCTTCTTTTTTACTACTGCGGACAGAATAAATCTGTTCACGCCAATGAATTTCTCGGGTTTTTTCAAATAACGTGGAGTCTGTCAGTTTCCACCGGTTCATTACCTTATCCAAATCCGCTTGAATATCCCGGCCTCCCGGAAATCCCTGGTATCGAATCTTGAGTCGAGCTAGTTCAGCGAGATTTAGATCGTTGGCCTCTTCGCGCAAAAGTCGATCGGCAACCTGGCGATCGCGATTCCACTGGGGGTGCTGTTGATCCTTTTGATGAGAAGACTTGTCCATAGTGCATTATAGCTGAACCTTAAAAATCCACTCTGGATGGGAATGATCCCGATTCTCCGTGATGGCCGTGAGCTTGTCGCGGAGCAGCTGCGTTATGGGCCGATCTAAAGGGAGGGCATAGTTTTCAATTTGTTTCACCGGGGTGATTTTGGCAGCGGTTCCGCTCAAAAAGACCTCGTCAGCAATCAACAGTTCAGACTTGTCGAGGGGGCGTTCGATTACCTCGATTCCGGCCTCCTTCGCCAGCTGAATCACGCTATCGCGGGTGATTCCTTCTAAAATGTCTTGGTCAGCACCGGGGGTGATCAAGCAGCCCCGACGAACTGCAAAAATATTCATACCCGATGCTTCACTCACCTTTCCTTGGGCATTGAGCAAAATGGCCTCATCAAATCCAGACTCCACTGCCTCTGTCTTAGCCAGGGACGAGGTGATATAGGCTCCGCCTACTTTTCCTCGCAGAGGCAGACTGCGATCTTCCTGGCGACACCAAGAGCTAAACCGACAGCTGACTCCGTCCGGGGACAGGTAATCTCCTAGTTCTATGCCGTAGATCAAAAAATTCTTTTCAATGTTGTGCAGGCGAGGCGCAATTCCTAAATCTGAGGTGTATACCAGCGGACGAATATAAAAAGACGACTGGGGCCGGTTTTTTTGCACAAAGGTTTCAATGGTGGATTGAATGGCCTCGGCACTCAGGTCGTAGTTTAGGAACTTAGCACTCTGGCTAAGGCGCTGGCAGTGGCGATCGAGGCGAAACAGAAGAATTTGATTGCGCTGATGCGGATCGGGGATGCCTCGCAGTCCGCCAAAGGCAGAGGTTCCGTAGTGCAGAGCATGGGTGGCAATCGAGAGGGTTGCCGATTGAAACGGGATAAACTGATTTTGAAAGTAAGCGATGTCAAGAAATTGGTACATGAAGGCAATCGCGATGGGAAAGCTTTGATTTTGAGCCGTTGAGCGCCATTCACTGGATTGCGCATGGCAGGGCTGGCCCAAAGATCGCCCTTCACCAGCCTAGGAGACGAGGGGAAACCCTGGCAAGCTTTTCTTGAGAGCACCTGGAGGTAGAAATAAAGATGAATATGGACGTCCCCTTTGCACCTGTGGTGGTTACCGCTGCCCAGATGCAGGCCATTGAGGCGCGGATCTTTTCCCACGGGATGCCCGTTGCTGCGCTAATGGAAAAGGTGGCCCAACGGATTACCCAGCGTATCCAACAGCGCTATCCCCTGCCGCAATTTCCCCGCGCTGCCATTTTGGTGGGTCCTGGGCACAATGGGGGAGACGCCCTAGTGGTGGCCCGCGAACTGCATCACCGGGGCTACCAGGTCCAGATGCATCAGCCGGTCTCCACCTTGAAGCCCCTGACAGCTGATCACGCCCGCTATGCGCAGCATTTAGGTCTCTCCTTTTGTCAGAATTCCCAGGATTGGCTCGCTGCGGATTTTATCGTGGATGGTCTCTTTGGTTTTGGCTTGACGCGGCCTGTGAGCGGCGCACTTGCGGATCTCGTGGCGGTGATCAATCAATCCTCTGTGCCCGTGGTGAGCATTGACCTGCCCTCGGGCCTTCACACTGATTCTGGAGCCGTGTTGGGAACGGCGATCGCTGCCCGCCACAGCTATTGCCTTGGACTTTGGAAGCGAGCCTTTTTTCAAACTGCCGCGCTCCCCTACCTGGGACAGGCAGAGCTGATCCCCTTTGATATTCCAGCCCTGGATCAGGCGGCCATTCTCAGTCAATCCGCCCCGATTCAGCTCATTACGCCCTCCTTGGTTCGCCAACTGCTCCCCTGGGATCGTCCCCCTGCAGCCCACAAGTACCAGGTGGGATCGCTGCTGCTCATTTGTGGATCCCAGCAATATCCGGGGGCGGCCTTGCTCTGTGCCCGATCTGCGCAGGCCAGTGGAGTCGGCATGCTCTACGTTGCGGTTCCGCAATCACTTCGGCTCTGGGTCGTCTCCCAAATCCCAGAGGCGGTGGTGATTGCCTGTCCAGAAACTGACACCGGAGCGATCGCCGCGCTGCCGTCGGACATTCACTGGGAGCGCATTGATGCCATTGCTCTGGGACCCGGTCTAGGAGACTCTCCCATTGTGCCGGCACTGCTGGCTGTGGATAAACCGCTGGTGCTGGATGCCGATGCGTTGAACCAGCTTGCCCAGATGCCGGTTGAGGCCACGCTCCAGGCTCGATCCTCTCCCACCCTATTGACGCCCCATGGTGGTGAGTTTAAGCGACTTTTCCCAAGGGAGGCAGAGAGGAATGGAGATCTAATGAACTGCGTTAGGGATCTTGCCTCTCAACTGCATGTCGTACTTGTGCTCAAGGGGGCAAAAACCTTCATTGCAGGTCCCGATGGCTGTCTCTGGATCAATCCTGAAAGTACGCCAGCCCTGGCCCGCGGGGGAAGCGGGGATGTCCTGACCGGCTTGATGGGAGGGCTGCTAGCGCAGCATCCTCAACCGGCAGCGTCCTCCGGCTGGATCACCCAGCTTGCCGCAACGGCTGTTTGGTGGCATGCTCAGGCAGGCTGCTTTGCAGCTCAGCGCTACAGTCAGCTCAGCGTCAGCCCCAGCTTACTGGTGGATACTTTAAAGGACAGCCTTGCTCACCTTCGCCTTGCTTAATCCGCCCATGAAGCCCAAGAAATTTACCAAGTCAAATCTGCCGGAAAAACAATGTCAGGTTTGTGGTCGTCCCTTTAGCTGGCGCAAAAAATGGGCCGATTGTTGGGAAGAGGTAAAATATTGCTCCGAACGCTGCCGTAGGCGACGTCAGAAACCTATTGATCCCCTCTAAGCCCCCTTGGGGAACAACGGGTTTGCCAGACACACAGGGGAATTTCCTGTTAAGGTGAGATCATTCACGCCATGGATCCCCAATGGATAGTCAGCAGCTTGCCCGCTATATTGAAGAAAATGACGGTCTCTCTAAGCCTTGGCTGCTCCTACAGCTCCGGCTCAGGAAGCTGCAGGAGCGTAAGTCTGAACTTTCCCCGGAGGACTATATTTGTGAGCTTGAGGAACTGCATCAAGCCCTCATGGGGCTTGGCGAATGGTGGGTTGGCCAGGAATCAGAGGTCTTTAACCCTGAGTGTCCATAAAACCTGAGTGTCCATAAAAAAAGAGAAGGGAACATTCCCTTCTCTTTCTGCAAGCGCTTTAATAATTCACCACACGAGTCCAGAATCCTAACGAATCTTCTTCGCCATGTTGCGGAACATATCCATACTGGTGTCCACCGGACGACGGGTGGGTGTGGGGGTCGAGGGGCTACTCTGACTCATTGACTCAGAGGCCTGATAGGTGGGGGTACTTTGGGTGTAGCTGCCACTTTGAGAAGAAGCCGCCGACGTTGCGCCACGCTGATCATAGGCGGAGACGGTTTTCTCAGAGGCGTCGATCACACCCCACCCCTTTGATTTTGCAAAGGTGCGCTTTACCTTCTTGGGGGTACGCATGTACTCAATGTCGCCCATGCTTTTAGCATCATCTGGCTCCAGGAAATAAGACTCAGATGAACCCCCTAGTCCCAAAAAACCTGCCATATGTATCCTTCCAAGAACATTAGAAATGTGAATTTATATAACTTATCTTAATCATAAACTCAACTTTTTTCAACTTTTCTTTCAAAAATCATATTGGCCATTTCCAGGACAGGGCTAGGGTTGAGCCTGTGAGTGATCCATTTCCCGCTGCTGCGCAGCGTTACGTTCTACTAAGCTATTTTCATTTGTTGATCCTGGGGGCCTGGGGCTTGGCGCCATGGGTAGGGCAGGGTGGAGCGCTCAGGGATCGATCGAGCCAGCCCACAGCTTGCTGAAGGCGCAATAGAGCCTCTTGGGGCTGATCCTTTAGCAAGAAGACAAGGGCTGCTGCACAATGCTCTAGGGCTCTGGCCTTTCGATTGGACTTGAGCCGGTGCCAGTCCTGGGATTGAATCATGAGCTTCGATGAGATCTGGGTGGCAAGATCGATCACCGTTGAGTGATCTGCAGGACCCGATGGAGAGGATGAAGGGAGAGGGGATGTCACAGAGTGCTCCTTGTGAGGACAGAGAACCACCCAAATTTTAGTGTAAAGCGCGAGGACAAAGTACAGCGTCGGTCGGCGGGGCCTGCTGCAGGAGGACTGCACTGGGCAGCGGTGGGGAATATTGTTAGAATTTGAAAGCCTATTCTACGGTGTTGGTGACTGCCAATAATGTTTTTTGATCTATGTTTTGTTCCTAAGGGAACCTGAAATTGTGCGATCGCGGTAAACCAGGCTCGCACCTGGAAACTTAAGATTGTCAAGAAGGTGCCCACCTGGTTTTTCCAGGTCTAAAACTGAGGCAGAACGGCACAGCGGAATAGACAACAAAAGGCTGGATCACAACCGTGATCCAGCCTTTTGTAAAATGGGGGCGGAGGGACTTGAACCCTCACGACCTTAACGGTCAACGGATTTTCATCCTCCTGCTGCTTTCGCAACGGCCCTGAGGCCTTGAGAATTGGACTCTCCCTTTACCCTCGCCCGTTGGGGCGGTGGGGTAGCTCCCGTCGAGTCTCTGCACCTTTCATGAAAGTAAGCGCCAAATGCTTAACCTCCGATGACTTGGCTCAGGATTGCCCTACTTAGGCTGTGATGGCCTAAACTTAGGTTTCCCTGAATTTGAGAGCATTCACTTACGCAATTCCTCACGCAAGGCTCAACTTACCTTAAGTCCGTAGCGTCTACCATTCCGCCACGCCCCCAAAAATCAAGCAGATCAACCATATCACCCCAGGATTCATCGTGGCAATGGTCCTCGTTGATACTCATCGCTGGGTAGAAGAGGGGGAGGGGCTATGCCAGAGGTCAACCGGAGGCTCAGGCAAAGGACTCCAGATAATCGCGGACCCGATTGCGGCGCTTAGGTTGGCGGAGTTTTTGCAGCGCCTTACATTCAATCTGCCGCACGCGCTCACGAGATAGATGCAGCACCTTGCCAATCTCTGCCAGAGAGTGAGTGTTGCCGTCTCCCAGTCCAAAGCGCATGCGAATCACGTCCTGTTCTCGGCTGGTTAACTCCGTCATGATGTCGTAGAGATCATTTTGCAACGACTCTCGCATCATCGACTCCTCGGGCGACATGGCTTCGGTTTCCAGTAGCTCGCCTAGCTCCGTATCCTTGTCTTTCCCCACCTTCGTTTCTAAGGAAACGGAGCGAGGCACCTTCATCAGCAGCTCCCGAATTTGTGGCGCAGTCATCTTGAGTTCCTTGGCCAGGTCATCGATGGTGGGGGTCCGTCCCATGGCCTGGGAAAGCTTTCGCTGCGCTTTTTTAATTTTGTTGAGTTTCTCGGTAACGTGGACCGGCAGACGTATCGTGCGGCTCTGGGTGGCGATTGCGCGGGTGATGCCCTGGCGAATCCACCAGTAGGCGTAGGTGCTGAATCGATATCCCTTGGTGGGATCAAACTTCTCCACGGCCCGCTCCAGACCTAGGGTTCCTTCTTGAATGAGGTCCAGTAGCTCCAATCCCCGATTTTGATATTTTTTAGCCACCGATACCACCAGGCGCAGGTTTGCCTGAATCATATGCTCCTTCGCGCGGGCACCCTCTTTGACAATGCGATCGAGCTCTGCCACCTCTAGTTCAACCACCGCAGCCCAGGCCTGTTTCCCCTTGGTAATCATGGGTTTGAGCCTCGCTGGATCCACCTGGGCCTCTTTGGCCCAGCGCTCTAAAGAGGGACGATGGCCTAAGGTGGCGGTGAGGCGATCGCGGGTTTCCAAGAGGTCAAGATAGTGTGTCAAGGCAGGATTGTCCTGGGCTTTGGCCTGCTCACGAGACTCCAGCAAGTTCATATAGCGCTGAACTTTCTGAGCCTCGGAGACTTCTTGGGCTCGGGTCAGAAGACTCACCCGCCCAATCTCTTGAAGGTAGAGCCGGACTAAATCAGTGGTGCCGCGAGGGCGTGCCGATTGCTTTTGCTCAGATTGCAAATCCATCTCGATATCGAGATCCCCATCGAGATCCTCATAATCTTCTCCAGTGCGAGATGAAGACAGGGAATCCGCCGCCTCGTCCGCTTGGACTAGGGGGGCAGATTCTAAAGCGTGATCGTCAAAAGTTTTGGGCATGTCTGGCATAGAAAGTTACCTGCGCCGTGTCTCAATTCGACTGGAGTGACATCCTTAGAGTTCCCAGAAAGAAAAGTATTGATTCACCTAAAGGGCTTCCTGGGCTTGGGTTGAAGCGAACAAAGGGATGGATTCCGCGATCGCCTTTGCAAGGGCATGGGGTTACTTTAGGGCGCCTCCCCCTCTTCCCAGGTGATCGGGATCCAATTGCTGCTGTGATCTTAATCACAACTTTCGGGCTCAGCGGATGGGGACTTCACGAGGATCTGGAAAAAATTGATAATAGATAGAATGTCAGCCCCTTAGTATTTGAACTCATATTGTCCATCCCTATGACCAGTCAGACTGTTATTCCCTCCACTCTGTTTCTCACTATTCTGTTGATGATCGGACTTTTCTTCTTTGTGCGGGCCTCGATTAAAGACAGAACCGAGCAGATGGAATGGGTCACAGATGCCCCAGGAGAGGAGGTTCTATCTCGGGTGGAAACTCTCTTGAAATCTCGGGCCTATACGTTGACCCAGGTCAAACCAGAGGAATCCACCGCAATTTTTGAAGGGTTGGTGCGGCCGAGTTTGGGTTTAGCCCTCCTATTAGTCTCTTTAGTGGCCTGTGGTCTGATGGCTTTCAGCATAGTCCTTTCCCTCTCAATGCCTTGGGTGGGGTTAAGGTTTTTAGGCCTGGTTTTGCTCTCGCCCTTGGCCGGTTTTTTTTACTGGCGTGGTGCTGAGCGGGTTGAGCAGGTGGTCGTTCAAATTGTCGCTCCCTCCCCCGACGCCTCACAGACGCCTCGCACTCAGCTACAAATTAGTGCTCATCGGGATGAGCTGCTGGTGCTTCAATCCGCTTTACCGTATCAAGTTGTGTAGTTTGTAAAGAATTCGGCTTGCGCTGAATCCCAATAGTGAGACACTAGGAAAGAATCAACGCTCGTCCATTGTTTGAGAATCTACAGACCTATGTTCAAATTACGTTCCTGGCTGTCTGCTGTTTTGGTCCTTTTGGCGTTTGTTTTAGTGAGCTGTGGAGGGCCTTCTAGGGTAGCGCTACCGACAACCTACGCCCCTGAACAAATTGAACAAATTCAGCTTTATGTTCCTAACATTTTGTCCGCGAAGGAGCGAATGTCCGAGCTTTACAAGGAAATCAACGAGCAGGATTGGCAGGAAGCCCAGGCCTTGATGCGGGGACCTCTGGGAGAGATGTTACAGCAAATGAAGTATACCGCTTCTCATCTACTGCCCGATGATCAAAAATCCGCTCAAGCTTCCACCAGGGCCGTGTTTGAAGATTTTATCGGCATTGATGCCGCTGCTGCTGCCAAAAATATCTATGATGCTCAGCGTCAGTACGACTCGGCGATGCGGGATTTAGATCGATTTCTCTCGGTTATTCCCGAGGAAGCCTTTGACTTTGGTGGTGATCAGGGAGAGCCAGAGGTTAACCTCAACGCTGAGGAATCAGCAGCAGAGGGCTAGACCGCCTAGTTTTTGAGGACTACTGGACGGGGCACCGTTTCCGTCTAGTCCTCAAAAAATCTCGACATTATCTCGACATTATGACGAAAGTGTGAGTTTTTGGCCCCTGGAAAACTCACACTTTTTTAATTCTGAACAACGCGATTAAACCCATGCGTATTGGAATTGTGGGGGGGGGCGTCGTTGGGGCTGCCATCGCCTACCACTTGAGTCAAAATCCTGCCTACACCATTCAGGTCTGGGAGGCGCGATCGCCCCAGTCCTTTGGATCAACCGGAGCTGCGCTGGGCGTTTTGATGGCCGTGATCAGCGGCAAGCTGAAGGGTCGGCATGTCCGGTTGCGTTTAGAAAGCATTCGCCTTTTTGATGAGTGGGTTGATTGCCTGCAGACTCAGACCCAAACCGAGCTTCCCTACAATCGGGCTGGCATTGTGCAGCTGCTATTTGATGTTGATCAGTGGGCCCGGTGGGAGAAGACCCAAGCGGCCCGGATCCGGAAGGGGTTCGAGCTAGAGCGCTGGACTCGGGCCGATCTGCTGGCCCGCTATCCGTTTTTAGATCAGGCCCGATGCTTGCAGAGCGGATCTGCCTGTGTGGGCGCAATTTATTCCCCCAGCGATCGCCAGATTAACCCAGTGGCCTTCACCCAGGCCTGTCGGCAGGCTGCCCAGGACAATGGTGTTCAGTTTTACTACGAAAGTACCATTCATCAACTCGTTACGCATCAAGCCACCGTCACGGCCCTACGAACAGAGTCCCTGGAGGTGCCCTTAGATCTGGTGATCCTGGCGGCTGGCCTCGGATCGACTCCGCTGACCGCCCAGCTCGCTCACCCCATTCCCCTTCGCCCTGTCTTAGGTCAGGCTCTACGGCTGCGCCTTCTATCTTCTGCCTGGCCGCTGCCCTGCCCCGTGATTACCGGCAATGATGTCCACTTGGTTCCCCTCACGGACCAAGAACTTTGGGTTGGCGCCACTGTGGAGTTTCCTGCTGCGGACTGCGCCCCAGACAATTCTCCTCAGGCTCCTGTGCCCGATGTCCAGCTTTTGAGGGCCGTTCAGGATCAGGCCATCGCCCTTTGCCCATCCCTGGCTGCATCAGAGGTCGTTGAAACCTGGTCAGGACTCAGGCCTCGCCCCGTTGATCGGACCGCGCCAATTATAGAGTGGCTCTCTCCTCTGGACAATGTGCTCTTGGCCACCGGTCACTATCGCAATGGTGTGCTGCTGGCACCCGTGACTGCGACCAAAGTAGCCGGGCTCATTGCCCAAAGATTTTCCTGATCCTTTGACCGACCCTTAGGGTCGCCAGGGAAATTGGCGGAAATTGGGAGGCCGTTTCTCCAAAAAGGCTTGTTTCCCCTCGTTGCTCTCTTCGTTCATGTAGTAAAGTAAGGTCGCATTGCCCGCTAGCTCCTGAATGCCGGCTTGACCATCACAGTCTGCATTGAAGGCCGACTTCAAACAGCGGATGGCCAGGGGACTTTTCTGCAGAATTTCCTGTGCCCACCGTACGCCTTCTGCTTCCAGCTGATCGACGGGCACCACTGTATTGACGAGCCCCATGTTCAGGGCTTCCTGAGCGCTGTACTGGCGACAGAGAAACCAAATTTCCTTAGCCTTTTTGGGGCCTACTAGCCGGGCTAGGTAGCTGGATCCTAACCCCCCATCAAAGCTGCCCACCTTGGGACCGGTTTGTCCAAAAATGGCGTTGTCCGCTGCAATGGTCAAATCACAGATAACGTGAAGGACGTGACCGCCCCCAATGGCGTAGCCTGCCACCAGCGCAATGACCACCTTGGGGAGGGAACGAATCAGTCGCTGAAGATCCAATACGTTCAGGCGGGGAATGCCATCGGATCCCACGTAGCCAGCATAGTCGCGGATGCTTTGATCGCCCCCGGCACAGAAGGCATACTTCCCGTCGTGATGGGGGCCAGCGCCGGTCAACAGGACTACACCAATCTCAGGGTCCTCGCGGGCATCCACGAAGGCCTCGTACATCTCAAAAACCGTTTGGGGTCGAAAGGCATTTCGCTTATGGGGACGATTGATGGTGATTTTTGCAATCCCATCGGCCTTGTGGTAGAGGATATCTTCGTAGTCCTTAGCAGCGGTCCAGCTGATGGTCACCATGTTTCCCTTAATCCTTTGGGCTGCACTGTGTAGGAGTGAGCCTATCGTAAAACCGGACCGGTCTTGGTAAAAGTCAACGGTTTGCAATAAACCCTTTCCCGGGATGCGCTCGTCCCTGCATTGACCTATGGTCCCTAAGCCGTTTCAACCTCAGTCATTTCAATGACGCGACCATCGTAGGTTTTGACCAGGAAGTTCATGGGTTTCTCCTGGCGGACCTTAAATTTGACGTAGCGTGACTGGACTCGCCGCAAAATTTGCTCCAGACATTCGCGATCAAAGCAAACGTGGCGCTGCTGATTGCGTTTGCCAACGCTAGCTCCGGGGATAACGTGAAGCTGGACATTTTTCTTAAGCTGGTACCACAGCCCATCTGCTTGGCTGCCTAGCGCGGCATTGCCAGGATTATTCAAGGTGGTGGGCATATAAATGGGATCGAGACTCGAGAGGCCCAGGGTCTGCTCGTAGTTGTGGTAGTAGTGCAGGGGAATGTCGGCAACCGGAAGTTGCAGATCCTGTTCGTAGAACTCCTGGGCGACCTTAATATCGGACACCATGAGGGTAAAAACCTTGGGGGCGCTGGAGAGAAACATCCACATGGCGCCTGCGTAAGCCACCAAAAGCATGACCATGACCCCCTGGGTCGAAAACAGACTGTCAAAAGGAAACATAGACTGAAATGGAATGGGATCGCGCTAAGGTTCATTTAGTATAGCGATCTTCGTTTCATGCAGCGTATTCTTGGGATTGATCCGGGGCTAGCCTCCCTGGGGTTTGGCGGGCTCCAGCTGTACCATACCCCCAAGGGCGATCGCCCCCAGCTTTTAGATTTTGGAATTATTCAAACCCAGCCCAAGACCCCCGTGGGCGATCGCCTGCAAACAATTTACGACGATTTGCATGCCCTCATTGACCAGATCCAGCCCACGCTAGTGGGCATTGAAAAGCTCTTTTTTTATCGCATGGGCAATACAATTTTGGTGGCCCAGGCCCGCGGGGTAATTCTTCTAGTGCTTAACCAGCGTAAGCTACCCGTGGTTGAATTCACCCCAGCGCAGGTAAAGCAAGCCCTGACTGGCTACGGCAATGCCGATAAGCTGGACGTGCAGCAAGCGGTTGCCCGTGAGCTGGAACTCGAGACCATTCCCCGCCCCGATGATGCAGCCGATGCCTTGGCTGTCGCCCTAGCCACCAGCTTTCAGATCAGGGGTTAAGCGGCGAGAAATTAGGCAAAAACTGATGCACAATCTGAAAAATCTGCTCTCGTTCCAGGTCTAGGGGAAGAATGTGATCGGATTGATGCAGCCAGTGCAGGGTCTTACAATCGCTGCCGAGTCGATCGTAAAGCTGCTGTGCTCCGTTGGGATGAACCACGCTATCGGCATGAGATTGAAAAATGAGTGTAGGGGTGGCAATCTCACCCAGTCGAGGCTTGAGGCGATCAATGAGCTGGTTGGTGCTGCGCACCGCGGCGAGGTTAAAGGTTTGGAAGAAGGCCGCGTTCAGTGCTGCTTGGCGCATCTGTGGGTCTCGAATCGGCAAGGTTAACCGGGGTAGATCAGACATGAGATAGCCCAGAGAATAGAGGTAGACCTCCGGGGGTAGCAGGTAATACCAGCGTCGGCGAATGAGCAAATAGGGCGCCATCAGGACCAAGCTGCTGATCTGGTTCTGGGGAAGATTCAAAACCAGGTTGAGCGCTAGCAGACATCCGGTGGAAAACCCAAGGATGCTCACGGACTGATATTGGGACGCTAAGGTTTGGTAGGTGTGCGCAACTGATCCATACCACTCTTCCCACCGGGAATTTGGCATTTTGTCTGCTTGCCGATCATGCCCTGGGTAGAGAAGAGCGCAGGTGGAATATCCCTGTTCCTGGAGCGATCGCGCTAAGGGTTGCATTTCGTAGACCCCACCTCCTAGCCCATGGAGCAGCAAACAGAGATGGCTGCCGTGGCGATCTCCCTGGGTGAGAAAGGGCTGGTTGTGCAGGTGAGGAATAGTCATAAACCTGGGGGCTGGGCCCTTTTGACTGTAACTTTGTGACTTTTGGTTGAAATAAAGCGAGGATTTAGAATTTAGCTTTAAGATTGCGGAGCGAGTATGCAGCATCGATCAAGGATTTGTCTCCATGTCTAAGGGGTTAACCGCATCCATCCTGCTTTTAATCTTGGCACTGTCAGCCTGCGGGAGTGAGGGAGGCAGTGGACCTTTTGAATCGTCACAGGGGGATCCGTCGCCAACAGATCTGTTGAGCCCTGAAACAGCCACAGTCTTGAGAGCGGGACAATTTGCCGACGCGGAGCGCCCCACCTCTGGCCAAGTTCAGCTTGCCCAGATCAACGAACAGGTGCATGTTCTTCTGGGGCAGGATTTTAAGACGGCTAAGGGCCCAGATTTACAGGTGGTTCTGCATCGGTCCTCGGATTTGTTAGCCCAGCTTGACCCCCCGACCTTTCCTTTACAAGAAGCGGATTACGTGGTGATCGGTCCCCTCCGAGGAACCCGAGGACCGCAAAAATATACAGTGCCTGCTAGCGTCAACCTCGCGGATTACGGGTCGGTCGCCATTTGGTGCAGGAAGTTCAATGCGACCTTTGGTGCGGCTAATCTGGAGTGACATCTACTCAGCCTGTACTTTTTGAATCGGGGGAATCCAAATCCCCGGCTCTGAAACCCTTCCCAGGCCTTGTGCAGTTGTTTGATGGTTGGCTGCAGCCCCTGAGACGGGAGCCTCACCCAGTTTGGGAAAGGCCTGCTTAGCCTGTGGCAGAGCAGGCAACGGTTACACTTCACTGGGAAATTTCCAGTCCGCGGGCAGGATATATTCTTGCTCAATCGAGCATCGGTCAATCCTACACTTCCGGCTATGGCACCAGTCCTGTATCTCTCGCAACGCATCGTTGTAGGCCTGGTGACAAGTTTCCATCCACTCAAACAAGGTTGCTTGTGGAGATGATTTCCAGGGGTGGATGTCTCCAGATGGAATCTAACCAGTTTATTCCACTGGATTGGATTTGACCCCACGACTGATCCACTCAATGGCAAGGGTGAGGCCTGAGAAGCATAGCAGTAAGAGCAGCACAGGCTGAAAACTATAGTTGCTCAACTCTTCCCTGAGCAACACACCCAGCCCGCCTGCCCCCACCAAACCCAGGACAAAGCTTTCGCGAATGCAAACCTCTAACCGGTAAAATCCGTATTGGGCAAAGCGGCTGCCGATGCGACTGAACAGCCCATAGACCAGACTACTCATCAGGGGAACGCCTGCATTTTGCAGGGCTTGCATTGGGGCTGCGGCGCAGTTTTCGATTTCCTCTGCAAACAGGCGCCCCATGACGCCTGCGTTGTGAAGTCCCAGGGCGATTGCACCGACGGTAATGCCAGGGCGCAATAGGTACAGCAAGACAAGGGCCCAAATCGGAGAAGGGATGGCCCGCATGAAAAGCAGAATACCGTGGGAGACTAAAATTCGCAGACGACGAGTGGGAGAAAGGACGCGGGGCAGATCGGACTTGCCCCAGGACCGTGCGGCTGACCAGGAAAGTCCAAAGGCGCCAAGGGTGGCAATGGCGATCGCTAAGCTGCCCATGGACAGGGTTTGAACCACTCCCCAGGGTAGGGCGCGAACCAGCTCTGGAGGCAACTGCACTGGAAAAAGCCGGGCTGTCATCTGCGCCCCCAGGTGGACCGTTGGCGGCTTCCCCAGCAAAGAGAGATCAGGGGCCAGGGAGACCCAGGCTGCTCCCGTCAGGGCCAGGATCACCGCCGTTAGGATGAGGCTGCCCCAGGCCCCGAGACCGGGTGAAGGGGCCTGGGGGGCCTGGGTTGGAGGCACGATCAGCCTTAAGGGATCCTTGAGGTGCATACGTGGGGGTGCCCTGATCCGGTGGCGACAGTGGGCACTCAGCAGGTCTACCATGCCATTGAGCAGCACGATAGCATAAAAGAGGGTCCAGATTTGGGCATAGCGTAACGATTGGAGGCTGAGCATCATCTGATACCCCAGCCCGCCAGCGCCAATAACGCCTAGAATTGCAGCCGATCGCAGGGAACATTCAAATCGATAAAAGCTGTAGGACAGCAGGCTTAGGCTGGCCTGGGGGAGAAGCCCATAGATCAGGGCAAGGGCTGGAGGGGCACCGCTTTGAAGAATCGACTGAAGCGCGGATTGGGGAGTGTCATCTAAAATTTCGGCAAAGATCTTGGCCACAATTGCGCCGTAGGGAATGGCGATCGCCAGGAGACCCACCAGCGGATCGAGTCCAAGCAGGTTGATCAAAAGCAGGCCCCAGATGACTTCATGCAGCGATCTCGGCAGGGCCAGGATCGCGCGTCCCCAGCGCTGAATCCCCCAGTGCGCCAGGCTGGGCGCCAGGGTGCTGATGATGACGTCCGAGGTCAGACTGGCGCCCAGGACACCCAGTCCCAGGCTCATGGCGGTGCCCACCAGTGCATAGCTCAAGGTGGTCCAGGTGGCCTGCAGGGTGAGGGTGAGGAAGGCCGGGGAAAGATCGGGGTGCCCGCTTGCCTGAATAAATGCCCAAAACTGAGGCCATCCGTAGGGGTTGATGACCTCGAAATCAGGCGCAAGCGCAATGGCCCCGGCCAGGCCCAGTATGATCAGCAGCCCGACGAGGTTTCGTAGGGTCGGAGGAAACCAGAACTGAAGTGGATGAATCTTGGGGGAAACAGCAGGCAATGCCAGGACAATGACAGGACGATAACCAGATCGGAACCATTGAATCTGCCTAGGGATCAGATCCGGGCCGCGATCGCTTTTTCAGGATAGATTCACTGGGTGACGCTCATTAAAAACTTAGGCTGCAACAGCCACTTGAGTGCGCCCTGTCGGGGACGAACTTGCGACCAAAGCTCACAGTCAAACTCAATCCGAGCGATCGCGGCCGTGGGAAAGATCAAAGTGCCTCCTCCCATGAGCAGGCTTGTCAACCTGGACCAGGTGGGCTCGTGTCCCACCACCATCACCCAATCGGGGCCATTGAGCTTGCGAATCACCTGAAGAACTTGCTCTGGCGTCGAATCATAGAACTGGTCGCAGGTTTGCATGGGTAGCGCAATCCCAAGGGCTGCAATGAACTCCTCTGCGGTTGTGCGGGCACGCACTGCCGTAGAGCTGATAATGAGTTCCGGCAGCTGTTCTGCCCTGGCCAGAGTCTGCCCCATAAATTGGGCGGCTTTGATGCCACGGGGAGCTAGGGGGCGATCATGGTCGCGCTGGACATCATCGCTCCAATCTGATTTTCCATGGCGCATCAAGAGGAGATTGAGAGTCATCCGGGAATATTGTGGGTTTTAGGTACAGGATGCAGTAAAGGCATGATGTATGCTCCTAGGCCGAGTCCTGCAATCAGGCCAAACAAAGTGACGACAGGATTATGATAGTCCCACCAGCCCCAAATTTGGGCATAGAGTTCTGCGGGATAGACCAGGCACAAAGCTCCACAGATGACCAATCCTAAGGGACCAGAGCGATGCAGCCAGAAGAACTCTTGCCCCCCCGATCGGGAAACGAGATAGCGCATGATCATCAGGCCCATCAAGGTTCCATAGCAACGCATGCACACCGCCATCAGGTGGGGAGGCCACAGCATCAGGCCCATCTCCGGTTGTGGACAAACCCACTGGCCCATAGTGTAGATAAGGTTGGCGATCTGGGGAAGCAGCGGCAGGCTAGTGGAAGCTAGAAACGGCGCTGCTAAGGGACCGCTTACCAGACCCACCAGCACAAAGTCTGCTAGGTAACTGCGGAGAGGACGCTGGGAAAACCAGGGTAAGGAAGAAGAAGAGTTCATGGGAAAGAGTTCATGGGAAGTTTTTTAGACCGCGAGAAGATCTGTTCGTGACGTTCTCCCGCCGCTAACCTTTGGTACAGCGCGGGCTTCACTGGATCGCTCCAGCGACTACCTGCTTGGTTCGGTCTTGTCTAGGCAAAGCCCCCGACAGAACCCGTCCACAGGCGACTCCATCAGCCGTGAGACCCACGACTGAGTGTCCACGATTACGAATTATAGGTTAGGGAAGAAGATGGACTCCCTAGAAAAGAGCGAAAAGAGTAGGGCGACTCCGTTCCCCTCCGTTGCCTCGGCGTTCATCCCGACACTCACGCTTCGCTTAGAGGCGGCTTTCCGCCGATTAGGCTAACGATTAGATCACACGATTAAATCAAACGATTACGATATCAGCTTAAAACTCAATGCCAGTTAAAACTCAATGCCAGCTTGGGCCTTAATGCCTTGCTCGCGAAACGGATGCTTAACTAATTTCATTTCCGTGACCAGATCGGCGGTTTCTATAAGGGGGGCAGGCGCACCGCGACCGGTGAGAATGACATGACTTCTGTCTGGTTTTTGATCCAGTCCTGCCTGCACCTGATCGGGGGTAAGATAGCCCAGCTTCAGGGCGACATTCACTTCATCGAGTAAGACCAGACGGTAGGCCGAATCTTGAATATACTCCAAAGCCTTGCCCCAAGCGGCCTGAGCCTTGGCAATGTCGCGATCGCGATCCTGGGTTTCCCAGGTGAAGCCTTCGCCCATGGCGTGGAAGACAAGCTGATCAGAGAATTTTTCCAGAATGGCTTTTTCCGCGGGTTCCCAAGCCCCCTTGATAAACTGTACGATCGCCACGCGATGGCCATGCCCCAGCGATCGCATCACCATGCCCAGGGCCGCCGTGGTTTTCCCCTTTCCATTGCCGGTGTGAATAATCACCAGACCCTTTTCCTGGGTCCGTTCAGCCAGGCGCCTGTCCTGAACTTCCTTGCGACGCCGCATTTTTTCCTGATACTGCTCCGGGCTCAGGCCTTCGTATTGCTGGGCGTCGAGGGTATCTGGAGAGGGATCGCCCAAGGGGCTATGCAGTTGGGACATGGCGGGGGGAGTGTGAATAGCCTTTCTATCCTAAAGCTCAAGGGTCTCTCCTTGCTAGCTCAGCTGAAAGGTCGATTCCAGGGCGGAATCTGTACGGCGATCGCCCCTGAGAAATGGACGGAAACCGAACCTGGGCAAACGTTTGAGCTTGTTATAGTCAAAACAGAGAGGACAGGGATTCTACCCCAAAGAAAGCGTCCCTGGCCAGTGTTAAGGAGGTTAACAACTATGGCAATCGTACGTTGGGATCCATTGGGTGAAGTAGAATCACTCCATCGGGAAATGAACCGACTGTTTGACTCCTTTTATCCCACCCGCGATCGCGGTGGGAACGGGTTTGGAATCCTTCCCGCCCTTGAAATGAAGGAAACCGATGAAGCGTTCCAAATTCAGCTGGAGCTACCGGGCTTTGAGGCAAAGGACCTAGATATTCAGGTGACGGATGAGGCTGTGATTGTCAGCGGCGAGCGTAAGCAGGAGTCCGAATCCGAGGAAGAGGGGGTCCATCGCTCTGAGTTTCGTTACGGCAAGTACCATCGGGTCATTCCCTTAACAGCTAAGGTTGTGAATCAAGAGGCCTCGGCGGACTACCAAGATGGCATTTTGAAGCTCACCTTACCCAAGTCAAAGACCGATGAGAAGGTCCACCGTCTCAAACTCAGCTAGACATGTTTTCGGTCTAAATCACAAACTCTGAGCGACGACGTTAGGGAGAGCCATCGGTTTTCCCTAACGTTTTCGAGTTTCTTTCTCTAAATCTATACAGTAGGATGCGGGAAAGCGCCTTGGACTGCAATCCTTTGCGCTCTGCTGGTTCATCCTAAATGCATCGCCCTCATTGCAAAAAGACTATGCCTGTTACTGACTACAAAGACTACTACAACATTCTAGGGGTTAGTAAAACTGCTAGCGAAGGCGAGATTAAAAAAACCTTTCGCAAGCTGGCCCGTCAGTACCACCCTGATTTAAATCCAGGAGACAGTGCGGCTGAGGCACGGTTCAAGGAAATTAACGAAGCCTACGAGGTGCTATCCGATCCGGATAAGCGCAAAAAATACGATCAGTTTGGCCAATATTGGCAGCAGGCGGGGCAGCCAGGCGTTGACATGGGCAACATGGACTTCGACTTTGGCCAGTACGGCAGCTTTGACGAATTTATTAACGAGCTGTTGGGGCGCTTTGGGGGTGGCTTTGGGGGAACGGGCGCCAGCAGTGGCTTTAGCGGCGGCATGCCGGGTGGATTTCGCTACCGAACGACCTCGGCAACACCGGGCGGATTTGGGGGATTTGGTGACTTTGCAGGGGGCGTTCCGGGGCCGTCAGCCGATACAGAATCCACGCTTACCCTTAGCTTTGAAGAGGCGCTGAAGGGTACGGAAAAGCGACTGTTGATTGGTGGCAGTGAAACCGTGAATGTGCGTATTCCTGCTGGAGCCAAGACCGGCAGTCGCATTCGGGTTCGGGGCAAGGGACAGGTGAACCCCCTTACCCAGCAGCGCGGCGATCTCTATCTCAAGGTGACCCTCAAGCCCCACGAGTTCTTTTCCCTGGAGGGCGATTTTCTCATTTGTGATCTGCCCATTACGCCGGACGAAGCAGTTTTGGGAGCAACGGTGGAGGTTCCGACCCCCACTGGCTTGGTCAAAATGAAGATCCCTGCCGGGGTCAAGTCCGGTCAGTCGCTGCGTTTGCGCAACAAAGGCTGGCCTAAGGCTAAGGGAGGACAAGGGGATCAGCTGGTGAAGCTGCAAATTGTCCCGCCTAAAAATCTGAGTGCCCAGGAAAAGGAGTGCTACGAAAAGTTGGCTCAGCTGCGAACCTATAATCCGCGATCGCACATGAAGGCTCCCTAAGCGATCCAGGGTACCGGTCTATCCACTGTCCCGGTCGGGATCAAATTTGCTCCAGATGCGCTATGGTTTGGGTGCATTCTGCAAGGGGCGTCTTCTGCCTTGAAGCCCCTGCAAGCAAGAGTCATAGCCGCTTGGGGAGGAGCCCCGATGATCCAAACCAACTTTAAATCTGTCCTGATGGCCCTCGTGCTGGTGCTGCCCTCAATGGCCCTGACCCGCGTTGCCAAGTCCATTGCGTTGCTCAGTGACGCGCCCAAAGCCGTGGTAGACGAGGCCTGGCAGCTGGTGAACCGGGAATACGTGGATCGCTCCTTTAATGGCCATGATTGGCGGGCGGTTCGCCAAGATTATCTCAGTCGCACCTATACCTCCCAAGGACAGGCCTACCAGGCCGTCAATGAGATGGTCAATCTGCTGGAGGATGAGTACACCCGTTTTTTACCCCCCCAGGCTCTGAATGACTTGGTCAATAATGTTTCCGGTGAGTTTATCGGTGTTGGCGTGACGGTCAGTGTGAACCCCCAAACCCGAGAGTGGATGGTTGTAGAACCGTTTCGGGAATCCCCCGCCGACAACGCTGGCATTAGGCCGAGAGATGTGATTGTGAGTCTCAACGGCACCAAAACCGCCGATATTGATCCCAGAAATGCTGCTCCCTACCTCATTGGCCCTGTGGGTAGCAAACTGACCATGGTGGTTCGGCGTCAGGATCAACAAGAGACCTATACCCTGGTGCGCGAACAGATTAACCTCAATCCTCTGACTTACCAAGCCCGCCCCACTCCGAAGGGGAAAGTGGGCTACATTCGGCTGCCGGTATTTACCACCAAGTCCCCTGCTGCTATGAAAAAGGCCATCACCGATCTTGAGCAGCAGCAGGTTGTGGGCTACATTCTGGATCTGCGCGGTAATCCGGGGGGCGTCCTTGAGTCTGGGATTGCCATCGCTCAGCAGTGGATTCGCCAGGGCCGAATTATGTCGCTGACAACGGTACGGGGAGGCACTGAGGTATACAACGGGAATCAAACCGCGCTGACCCAAAAGCCTCTCCAGGTTTTGGTCGATGAAGAGTCTGCCAGTGCCAGTGAGGTGCTAGCGGGAGCGCTTCAAGATAATCAACGTGCCGTTTTAATTGGAGAAAAAACCTTTGGCAAAGGTGTCGTGCAATCTCTGGAGAAACTGGGAGATGGGGCTGGCATGGTGATTACGGTGGCCAAATACTCGACACCCTCCGGCCAAGATATCCATAAAAAGGGGATTCAGCCTGATGAGGTCATTCCCACGGACGACACAGCACTAGAGCATTTAGAAACCCATCGCTTTGACCAGGACCTGGCCTATCAGCGTGCGCAAGCCAATCTGCTCCGATCGTTGTAAGGGGATGGGTTTCGTTTGCGGTGGTGCCGAAACAGTCTCAGCTGAGGCCATGCCTCACAAGTTCCTCACATTTAAAGCTTATATTAATAACCTGATAAGAGATCGGCAGCGCTGCTTTTAAGCTGCCGGGTAAGATGCCTAAAATTTAAGGCTAGCCTCACCCTTTAAAATTGAATTTAAAAACTAGCCTCCTGCCCAGGAATTGGGTCAGGGGGCTACATTTTTTATCTAGGGTCTCGCCCGAGCGGAGGACACCGGCTGCCGCTGCCCTGGGGGTGGCGCATAACCTAATCGCGGGGGGCTCTCACGGTCAGGGGCCGTGAGGTTATGGTTCTCGCGTTGCCGAAACCCTGCCCCAGGTAAAAAAAAGCAAGGACAACGTCCTTGCCGGGAACCCATTAATGTTAGATTGTGAAAGGAAAATCCAGAAGGATCGGCCTGCACAAAACCTTGTATACGTTAGAACTCTGGCCCAGGAAGCTGCGTGGAATTCCCACATTCCATGCATGGTTAATGCTTTCTTGCTAGTTCCTAATCTCTATAGTAGGCGATGGATGGTTACAAAATTTAATTCATAAAAGTTTATATTTGTAACCTAGACTACGATAATTTTCACTGATGTATTATAGCGACTGCAGCCTAGGCAAAGCCGATATCGGTCCCGCGGTTGCTGTGAACCAGAGCTAGTTTTTCATATTTTCGGGCATGTTCAATTAAATCTGCGGCTTCGGCCTCGCTCACCTCACGGATGGGCTTTGCCGGAATCCCTACCCAGAGCGATCGCGGCGGAACAGACTTTGACACCACGGCTCCAGCCCCAATAATACTGCCTGCCCCAATCCTAACCCCGTTCAAAATAATGGCGCCAATTCCAATTAAGCAGCCAGCTTCGATCTGGGCAGAGTGAATCACGGCGCGGTGTCCCACCGTCACGTAATCGCCCAGGACCGTTGGCAGTCCCACATCGCCATGAACAATTGCGCCGTCCTGAATGTTGGTGTGGGCACCAATGTGAATGGCTTCAATGTCTCCACGCACCACAGCGCTATACCAGATGCTGGCCCCTTCTTGAAGGGTCACCTTTCCCATTACCGTTGCGCTCTCGGCCACAAAGGCGGCTTGGGAGAGATCGGGAGCGGGCCAATAGTCAAACTGAGATCCCTGTAAATTCAAGACAATGTTCCTCGCAAACAAAGGTTAGAGCCATTATGGACTGAACTCGACATCATCCAACCGTCGCCGCCATTGTTCTTTATACTGCTTAGGAACCGATGCCCCGCCTCCGTTCTCTGGTCCAGGAAGGCTGTGGATGGCTAGGGGTAAACCGGTGGGCGATCCTCCTCCCCCATTCTTCACTCTTGTCCAGGGTCAAACCGCTATGCCTCTGCATCACGTTTCTATCCGCACCGCCAACATTTACCGGGCGATCGCCTTCTACGAATTGCTGGGATTCTCGATGGAGGAGCGTTTTACCGCCGACATTACCCTTGCCTGCTGGCTCAGCGGTCCCGGTGGTCGTCTGGAGTTGCTGCAGATTCCCGAACCCCAGGCTCCCGTAGATGCATTTCATAATGAACATTATGTGGGCTACTATCACCTGTCGTTTGACCTCACCGCGCACCTGGAAGCTGACCAACCCTTAGCGGACTGGTTAGACAAATTTATCCCGGCGGTGGTTGCCCAGGGCATTGGCATTACGGTGCTGTTGCGGCCTGAACTGCAAACCATTGGCAATTGCACCTACGAAATTGCCTTTATTACCGACGCCGATGGCTTACCAATTGAGCTGCTGCGGCAATGCCCCCCGAGTCCTTGATCGCTAGCTCTCTAGATCTTGGACATCCTGAACAATCCGCGAGAGATCACGCTTTTCATCAATGGCGGAGCGTCGAGGGGTGCCGCTGATGATGCCTTCAAAATTGTGGAATGAGTCTTTGATGTCGGGGCCGTTGCGGCTAATGGTATATTCTCGAATTCCTTTATCGTGCCAGGATCCGCGCATTTTAAACACGTTGATGGCGCGCGACATCTCTCCGCGAATTTCAACGTACTGCAGCAGAATAATCGTATCGGTAATGGTAGAAATGTGGGACTCTGTAATAGAGCTTGAACCCAGAAAATGATCGGTGGTGTTGGTAAAAAAGCCGGTAATTTCTTCCTGCTTGGCAAAGCCCGTGACCCCAATTACAAATTGACGAAAGGCATTATTGCTGACACCGCGAGCCAGTGCCGAGAGGGAATCAATGGAAATTCGAGCAGGCTTGAACTCCATAATTTCAGATTTGATAATTTGCAAATGATCCTCGAGTCCAGCGGATTCGGGATAGGCGCAAATAATTTTGAGCAGCCCTTTTTGCTCCATCTCCTCTAAATCAATGCCCCAGGAATAGGCATTGCGAGATAGCTGGGCACGAGATTCCTCATAGGCAAATAAAATAGCTCGCTCCCCCTGGCTACAGGCCTCTTCAATAAACTTACTCACCAGCAGCGTTTTACCTGTTCCGGTGGCGCCGGTGGCCAGGATAATGGAGTCTTTGAAGAATCCGCCGCCGCACAGGGTATCGAGGGCAGGCACGCCTGAGGAAACCCGCACATTGGATGACCGTTGGGTTAAGCGCATTGCCCCAAGCGGGAAAATATTGATCCCATCCTCCGTGATGGTAAAGGGGTATTCCCCCTTCATATGGCTGGTGCCGCGCAGCTTTAAAATTTCAATGGTGCGACGGCGGCGCTCTCCTTCCAGGACATTGCGCAAAATCACCACATTATCAGAGACAAATTCCTCGACCCCGAAGCGAGCAATTTGTCCATATTCTTCAATGCGCTCCGTGGTCATAATGGTGGTAACATCCAGGCGTTTGAGGCGAGCCGTCAGGCGAAAAATTTCTCGACGGACCACTGGGGCTGCATCGTACTGCTGAAAGACTGCCGTCACAGAGTCAATGGCCACCCGCTTGGCTTTGTATTTCTGGATGGCGTACTGGATGCGCTCGATGAGTGCTGAGAGATCAAAACTTCCAACAATATCTTGCCCCTCTGGATCGGGGGAGGCGTCCAAGATAAACAGCTTTCCCTGGTCGATAAGGGCATCGAGATCCCAGCCAAAGCTGAGGGCATTTTGCTTAATATCGGTGGGTGATTCCTCAAAGGTGATAAAAATTCCGGGCTCGTCAAAATCAATAATCCCTCGATACAGAAACTGGACTGCCATCAGGGTTTTACCCGTGCCCGAGGTGCCGCTGAGTAGCGTTGTGCGCTTTTTGGGCAGTCCACCGTGACTGATATCGTCAAACCCCTCGATCAGCGTCTGAATTTTGCGAACCGCGACTCGCTCTGGAGAGTTTTTGTGATCTTGATTGTCGTTGTTTAAATCTGCCATTGTTTCACAAACTTCAGTCTTTTATCAGTCTTTTATAAGGGGGTGACCTGAACAGGCGCGGCAAAGGGCCGGGGGCTAGACTTCAAACTCTCCATCAAAGTTAAGTTCTTCGTAGAGCAGGTCAAGACCAATTAAAACACGTTCGCGATCCGACAAATCCCCGATAATTTTACGTACGGGGGGGGGCAGAATCTTGGCCAGGGTCGGGGTAGCCAGAATTTTGTCTTCTTCAGCTAGCTGAGGATTTTTGAGTACATCAATCACTTTCAGGGCGTAAACGCCTTGAAAATCCTTTTCCAGGATATCATTGAGGGTTTTTAAGGCTCTAATGGAATTGGGGGTATTACCAGCAACGTAGAGCTTGAGCACGTAGGTTTTTTGAGGAGAACTCATGGGAATCTACCGTGAAGAGGGGCCGGACTGAGGTAAAGCGCGTTAGGCGGTAAAGCACCTGGGCAGGGGGCCTGGAGAGGCATATTTAATTATCCCCTGCGCTGTTCAGGCGTCTCGGGGAATACAGCGACGATACATTTCGCACAGATGGGCAATGGTATCAATTAAGGTCAGGCGGTAATCTAAAAGCACATCATCGCTGCGTCCTTCTAGCTTGAGCTGTTTGGCAAAGTTATCCATGAGTTCCATATGTAATTCGAGGATCCACGAAACGGAAACATCGGCAAAGAAGGCCTTAGTCACAAACTCATCCAAAAGGGAATTGACCTGATTGCTTTCGTGGAAATAGCTGAGGACGATTTTGCGATAGTCAGCTTTTAACTCAGTAATGAGCGCTTTGCGTGCATCAGGGTCTAGATTGCGCAGGAACTGTTGTGAATCTCGTTTGTAATAAATACCCAGATACCCTAGACGTTCTTTGAGCTTATCGGATAACTTCTGCTGTTGCTGGGCAATTTTTTCTCGCAGGTTGGGGGCTGAAAACCAGGCTTTGAAATTAGACCCATCATCGACGCGAGCCACTGTGGTGAGCCGCAAAAAGTTGGCCGCTGATTGGTAGACTGCGTAGGCCACCTGAGAGAGTTGGGCGGCTGGCAGCTTTATTTCCGCAGGATGATAGAAAAACAGCCTTGGAGGGAGGTTAGAGTCTTGAGATCCGACCAGGGTGTTTTCAGATTCCCCATCGGTAATCAGCAATGCCGGGAGCAGAATATCGTTGGCGCGCAGCAGATCAATCAGTTGGGGCAGCGCCGCTGTGATCTGGATGACCAGGCAGTCGACAAGATGATGCAGACGGATAATCGAGTCGATAAATGCCTCGATCGTTGAGGTGCAGACTAAGTGGTATTGACTTTCCTGGAGCTGCTCATGGAGCTGATCTTGAATCGTGGATCTGGGGTCAAGAAAGGCACAGATTGAGATCTGGGTGTCCACTTCCCCAGCGTTGTCATGATCCATCAAGTCTGTTCATTCCAAAAAGCATTTCTAAATCTTAACATCGTGTTTTGAAAGTCCCTTGCGCTCCGCGGGATGACTTTGGGGAGATCGCCCATGGTCCCAGCAAAGGCGGACCGAATCTTATAGGATAACCCTTGGGTTTCTTCGGGAAAACGGTGCGCAGCGTGAAAAAAGAGAAGGGGAAAACTCGTCGAGATTTAAAGATCTTACTGTTGCAGGTGCGAGAAGATCCAGAAACTCGGGCTGAGGAATTTCAGGAGTTTGTTCTCTACGGCCAGCTTTTGGCGCACCAGATCACGGTGTTGGATGCCTTTGCGACTCCCCATTTTTCCGCGGATCTCCTGGTGGGCTACGATGCTCTGTTTGTGGGTGGTTCGAGCGATGCCTCGGTCCTGAAGCCGGAAATATACCAATTTATCAATCCGGCACTAGCGCTGCTTGCGTACGCAGTGGAATATGCAGTGCCTGTGTTTGCCTCTTGTTTCGGGTTTCAACTGCTGGTGGTTGCGCTAGGGGGAACCGTAATTCGCGATCGCCCCAATATGGAAATGGGGGTGTACCCTTTGTTCCTCACTGGGGCTGCGAAACTAGATCCATTGCTTCAAGATCTTCCCCAGCCCTTTTGGGCTATTTCGGGCCACCAGGAGCGGGCTAGTCTCCTGCCGCCTGGCTTGATCAATCTAGCCTATTCAGAACGCTGCCCTTACCATGCCATTAAGGTGGTGGGTAAGCCGATTTATGGATTTCAGTTTCATCCCGAGGTAAATCCCCAGGATCTCAGATCGCGCCTGGAGCGGTACTGCGATCGCTATTTAGAAAGTGCGGCCCAGACCCAACAAATCCTGGCAACTTTGCGAGAGACTCCAGAAGCCAATCAGCTAATCGGGAAATTTGTTGATCGCATTCTCCTAAGTTCCTAAAGTAAAGGAAGTTCCGCAGGTCCCTCGTGCCGCTACGCTGCCCCGTCCAGCCCACGGGAATTGGTAGAACCAGAACCTACGGGCTTCTTCATCCCATTAGCGCCATAAAATTCATGCCCCACACCGTTACTGCTGACCAAGTTAATCAGATTGTTCAAAATCACCATCATGATCCGTTTGAGCTGCTGGGGCCTCATTTAATTGAGATGGACGGCCAATCTCAATGGGTTGTGCGAGCCTACCTGCCAAATACCGCTTCTGCCGCGGTTATTTGTCCCGAGCAACGCAAAGAATACCCCATGCAGCCTGTCCATCATCCCCATTTTTTTGAATGCTTCATCGAGGGGGATCAGATGCCGAACTATCAGCTGCGTCTGCAATCGGGCAATCACGAAGTGGTGACCTACGACCCCTATGCCTTCAAGTCTCCGTTGATTACGGACTACGACCGCTATTTGTTTGCTGAGGGAAACCACCACCGGATTTACGAAAAGCTGGGGGCCCATCCCACGCAGATGAATGGAGTCAAGGGAACCTATTTTGCGGTTTGGGCACCCAACGCCAGAAATGTCTCCGTTTTGGGCGACTTCAACTACTGGGATGGACGACAGCACCAGATGCGCAAAGGCGAAACGGGGATTTGGGATTTGTTTATTCCTGGGGTTCGGGTGGGCGAACCCTATAAATACGAAATCAAAAACTATGCAGGGCATATCTACGAAAAATCAGACCCCTATGGTTTTCAACAGGAGCCTCGCCCCAAAACGGCCTCCATCGTTGCGGATTTAGAGGCCTACAATTGGTCTGATGCGGAATGGCTGGAGCGTCGTCGTCAGAGAGATCCCCTGACCCAGCCCATTTCGGTTTACGAGGTTCACCTGGGATCCTGGATGCATGGGTCTGCTGATCAGCCCCCCCTGCAGGCCCAGGGAGGGTACGGGAGTGGGGTGACGGTTTCAGAGCTCAAGCCAGAAGCGCGATTTTTGACCTATCGAGAGCTCGCTGACCAATTAATTCCCTATGTGAAGCAGCTGGGATTTACCCACATTGAGCTGCTGCCGGTGGCCGAACATCCCTTTGACGGATCCTGGGGCTATCAGGTGACCGGATATTATGCCAGCACCTCCCGCTATGGTTCCCCGGAGGATCTGATGTATTTTATTGACCAGTGTCATCAACACCAGATTGGGGTGATTGTGGACTGGGTGCCTGGACATTTTCCCAAGGATGGCCATGGTCTGGCCTTTTTTGATGGCAGCCATCTGTACGAACATCAAGATCCGCGTCAGGGTGAACACAAGGAGTGGGGGACGTTGGTCTTTAACTATGGTCGCCATGAGGTGCGAAACTTTTTGGTGGCCAACGTCCTGTTTTGGGCTGACAAGTATCACATTGACGGCATCCGAGTTGATGCGGTGGCCTCTATGCTCTATCTCGACTATAACCGCAAAGAGGGGGAGTGGGTGGCCAACGAGTACGGAGGCAATGAAAACATTGAGGCAGCAGACTTCCTGAGGAATATGAATAATGTTTTATTTAGTCATTTCCCTGGGGTGCTTTCCATTGCAGAGGAGTCCACGGCCTGGCCCATGGTCTCCTGGCCCACCTATGTGGGGGGGTTGGGCTTCAACTTAAAATGGAATATGGGCTGGATGCACGATATGCTGGACTATTTCCACACCGATCCCTGGTTTCGGCAGTACCACCAAAATAACGTCACCTTCAGCATCATGTATGCCTTCACGGAAAACTTCATGCTGGCGCTTTCCCACGATGAGGTGGTGCATGGGAAAAGCCACATGATTGGGAAGATGCCGGGGGATGACTGGCAGAAATTTGCCAACCTCCGCTGTTTGTACAGCTACATGTTTACCCATCCTGGGAAGAAAACACTGTTCATGGGGATGGAATTTGGTCAGTGGAATGAATGGAACGTCTGGGGAGACCTGGACTGGGATTTGCTCCAGTATGATCGCCATCGTCAGCTGAAACAGTTAGTGGGAGATTTAAACCAGCTCTATAGGCAGGAGCGTGCTTTGTTTGCTGAGGATTTTTCAGAGGCTGGATTTGAATGGATTGACTGTAGCGATAATCGCCACAGCGTCATTTCCTTCCTCCGAAAGGTTAAAGACTCCGAGGAATTTCTGCTGGTGGTCTGTAACTTTACCCCCCAGGCCCATAGTCATTATCGAGTAGGCGTCCCTGAGGCGGGGTTCTACACGGAGCTGTTGAATAGCGATGCTGGGAAGTATGGCGGCAGCAACATGGGGAACATGGGAGGGAAATGGTCTGAGGAGTGGTCCTTTCATTTTCGACCTTCCTCCATTGATCTGTGCCTTCCCCCCTTAGCCACGGTGGTGTTTAAGCTAGATCGTGAGAAAACCCAGCAGGTGCTTCAATCGCAGTCTCAGTCGCCTAGCGAGAAGGCCCTACCCTGATGGATCGTCCTATTTTGCCCCCCAATTTTATCCTGGATCCCTGGCTAACCCAGTGGCTCAGGGAGGACCTGGGGCGAGGCGATCGCACGACCCAGGCTCTGTTTTCCCCGGGGGCGTCCCCCCTGGGTGTGGCGGAGGTGCGACTGAAGCAGTCGGGCGTCATTGCGGGGTTGCCGATTGCGCTGCGGGTCTTTGAGCTGCTGGATCCCCAGATCATTGCCGAGAATGTGGTGAGCGAGGGAGGCTACCATAGGGCTGGCGATCGCCTTGCCACCGTCACCGGACCCGTATCTGTGCTGCTGAGCGCGGAGCGGGTTGCTTTGAATCTGCTCATGCGCTTGAGCGGCATTGCCACCTTAACCCAGGCCTACCAGGCTAAAATTGCGGATCTGTCGGCCCAGCTAGTGGATACTCGTAAAACCACGCCTGGGCTGCGAGTTCTGGAAAAATACGCCATCCAGGTGGGGGGCGGCAAAAATCATCGCTTTGGCCTGGATGATGCCCTCATGCTTAAAGATAACCATATCGCAGCTGCTGGGGGCCTTGGACCTGCGATCGCTCAGGTGCGGCAATCTGCCCCCTATCCCCTGAGCTTAGAGGTGGAGACCGAGACCCTGGATCAGGTGCAGGAGGCCGTCAGCCACGGGGCAGATATTATCATGCTGGACAACATGACCCCCGATCTGATGCGGAAGGCGGTGCAGCTCATTCGCATCAGATCGCCCCAAACTAAAATTGAAGCCTCCGGCAACGTGACCTTGGAAAACATTCGCACCGTTGCCCAGACGGGGGTAGATTTCATCTCCACCAGCGCGCCCATTACCCAGGCGACCTGGCTCGATATCAGCCTGAAGTTTCTGGCGCAAGGGCGCTAGTTTAGGGGGCCGATTTTCAATGGGCGACCATTTTGAGGTTTACTAAACATATTGTGTTGCAGGTCTACAGCTATGTCTGACCTTCCGTTTACCCTGGATCAATTGCGTATCCTCAAGGCAATCGCAACCGAGGGTAGCTTTAAGCGTGCGGCGGATAGTCTTTACGTTTCCCAACCCGCCGTGAGCCTTCAGGTTCAGAACTTAGAGCGGCAGCTAGATGTGCCCCTCTTTGATCGGGGCGGACGGCGAGCGCAGCTGACCGAAGCAGGGCATCTCCTCCTGAACTACGGCGATCGCATTTTGGCCCTGTGTCAGGAAACCTGCCGGGCCATTGAAGATCTCCAAAACCTTCAGGGCGGTTCCCTGATAATTGGGGCCAGTCAGACCACCGGCACCTACCTGCTGCCCCAGCTCATTGGCCTTTTCCGACAGAGCTATCCCGATGTTGCCGTGCACCTCCAGGTGCACTCCACCCGGCGGACCTGCTGGAGCGTGGTCAATGGACAGGTTGACATGGCCATTATTGGGGGAGAAGTTCCTCTGGATCTGCAATCGACCCTGGAGGTCAAGCCCTATGCCGAGGATGAAATGGCCCTCATCGTTCCTGTCTTTCACCCCATGGCCCAATCTGGAACCATTCAGTGCGACGATCTCTACAAACTCAAGTTCATTGCCCTCGATGCCCAATCCACCATCCGTAAGGTCATCGATCAAGTTCTAGGCCGCAGCAATATTGACCCCCGATTAATGAAGATTGAGATGGAACTCAACTCCATTGAAGCCATCAAAAATGCCGTCCAAGCGGGACTAGGGGCCGCCTTTTTGTCAATTTTAGCGGTCGAAAAAGATTTAGAGTTCAATGTGTTCAAGCGGGTGACCATTGAAAACGTTGTGGTCAAACGTCCCCTGTCTCTGGTTCTCAACCCCAGCCGCTATCGATCCAAGGCCGCAGAGATGTTTATCAAGGAGGTGTTGCCTCAGGTGTTTCAGCTCAATCACCACCTGCACCCCCTCGTTCAGCTCCACGAGGATAGCAAGTAGCCTCTCCCCAGGTCGGAGACTCAGAGGAATCCTAGACCTAGGGGTCTTGGGGATGGGTATTGCGCTCCCAGAAAATCTGATCGACCCAGCCTTGAATGTGGGGATCGCTTTGGGCTAACTCCAGCCGACGAGCTGCCAAGAGACAATATTCCCGATTTAAATCGAGTCCCAAATACCGACGCTTGAGCTTGTGGGCCACAGCCAAGGTGGTCCCGCTGCCCATAAAGGGGTCAAAGACAAAGTCTCCGGGATTAGAGCTAGCCAGAATCAGTTTGGCCACTAGTTTTTCGCTTTTTTGGGTGGGATGCTCCGTGTTTTCCGGCATGGACCAAAAGGGAACCGTGATGTCGGTCCAGAGGTTAGAGGGATGGGTGTCTCGGAATTTGCCCTGCGGGGTATTGCTCCAGTCCTTAGGCTGGCCATTTTGGAATTTGTAGGGTGCCATGACTCGCCGTCGGATCTTCACATCCTCCACGTTAAAGGTGTAGTCCTGCGAGCAGGTGCAAAACCAGATGTCTTCACTGGCATTTTTCCAATTTCGTTTGGCCCCGCGGCCTTTCTCCCGCTCCCAGGTGATGCGATTGTGAACCAGAAAATGCTGACTGGCGACACTATGGATGGAAACTGAGGTGAACCAATCGCCGCAGATATAAATGGAAGCCGTGGATTTAAGCGTGGGCTTAAGCGTTTTGAGAACCCGGTTGAGCCAGCGTGAGTAGGCCTGAACCTGAACTTTTTTGAAATGCTGGCCTCGAAAGCTCTTATTGAGGTTATAGGGGGGGTCGAGGATGAGGAGATCGACGAATTCTTTGGGGAATCGACCAGCAAGTTTTAAGCTGTCGCCACAAAGAATTCCTTCTGGTGCAACCCGGTAGCATTGTCTGGCCGGATAGTGCTTTACCTGGGGCAGCAAGCGCCTTCTATCCTGCTCCGATAGCATCAAGGTGCGATTCATGGGGGCTAGGGTCTGGCGTGAAGACCATCCCCCCTATGCTAGTCCATTTTGCTCAAGGACTCCGGGAAAGAACTGGCTTGCTGGGAAAAGTAGCCCCGCGCTAACCGCGCTGTACCGTAGGCCGCCTCGGTTTGGGGTGCGGCTAGCACCGGGACACCCAGGGCCTGTTGACGCAGGACTGTCCAGGCTGCATTTTGGGCTCCCCCCCCGGCGGTATAGACTCGCAAGAGTGGATTGGCTCCTAGGGCCTGCAATTTTCCATAGCCCTCAGCTTCAATTCGGGCCATGCTTTGTAGCAATCCCTGAAGGACGGTGACGGGATCGGCCTCAGGCGAGGGCAGACGAGGTTCCAGGTCAGGATCTTGAATGGGAAAGCGCTCCCCAGGCTTCAGGAGTGGGTAGTAGTTTAGGTCCAGGTTTTGTTGGGGGTCAATCTGGAGACTGAGGGTAGTCAGTTCGGTGGGGGTAAAAAAATGGGCCAGAACGGCTCCACCGGTGTTGGAGGCGCCGCCGACCAGCCAGGCCGATCCAAACCAGTGACTGTAGATGCCGGATTCAAACTGATCAATGCGAGTTTGACTGAGCAGCTTGATTACCAGCGTTGAGCCAAGGGAGGTGACGGCCTCTCCTGGACCTTGGGCGGGACTGGCTAGAAAAGCGGCAATACTATCGGTGGTGCCTGCACAAATCTCGGTCTGGGAGGGCAGTCCCAGATGGCGGGCAAGGGTCGCCTGCGGTGGTCCCACAACGGTACCTGGGGTAAGGGCCTGGGGCAGGAGCGATCGCAACGGGGCAATAAAATCATGGTCAAACCAGTTGGGATAGGCGCGCTGGGCGGGGTCATAGCCTAGCTTCAGGCAGTTGTGATAGTCGCTGATTCCCCACCGTCCGTGCAGCTGAGCGGCGATCCAATCGGCTTGATGCAGCAAGAACCGGGCTTGGGGAAAAAGCGGATGGGAACGCCAGGATAAAAGTTTAGCCAGGCTTGAGCTTGGGCTGAGAACTAAATGTCCAGCAGGCGCAATGTTTGCTAAGGGGGCCAAAGAATCGGGGGGACAGCGATCGCTGTACATCAGCGGTTCGGTGAGGGGCGTCCCGGTTTCGTCACAGAGCAGGACCGTGGCGGAGGTGCCGTTGATGGCAATTCGGGCGATCGCAGCTTTGTACCTTGGCGGAATCGCCTGGATCAATTGGAACAGGGTGGTTCGCCATCGCTGGGCTGGGCCAGAAGCCATGGGCGAGGGGAAAGGAATGCTTTGCTGCCAGCAGAGTTGATCCGTTTCGTCAATCACCGCAGATCTGGCTCCAGAGGTGCCAAAATCAATCCCGAGATAGTACATGCACCTGATCGATGGAGAAAACTTTTGGACTCAATAATTGGACTCAATAATTGGACTCAATAAACAGACCTATCAAAGGGAAAGCGGGTTGAATCCCTCGGGAAAAATCGTTTGGGAGAGATCATAATCGGCCTGGGCAAAGTTCGTCCCCTCTAAATTGGCGTTCCGGAAATTGGTGCCGATGATCAAGCTGCCTCGCAGGTCGGCCTGACTGAGATCGGCCCCTTGCAAGATCGCAAAGCTCAGATCCGCGCCCCGCAGGTTGGCCCCCTGCAGGTTAGCCTGGGAGAGGTCTGCGTAATTGAAATTTACCCCTTTCAAGTTTTGTCCTGCGAGCTGCGCCTGGGACAAGTCGACTTCGGAAAAGTCTCGCTGACCGGATTGGTAGGCTTGGAGAAACTCCTCCACTGTCATGGGTTGCCGATGGGTATACATTGCTTCAGTTCCGACTGGGTAGGGTGACCTGACGGCGATCGCCAGATGTGATCCCAGCCCTGATTTTAGCGAACTCGGTTCCCCCTCTATCCTCCCAGTCCTGAATTTTTGATAAGCCTTGATAAACAATGGGGCAATTGTCAAAGTCCGCGCTGTGCCGAAAGGAAGAATCGGTTTGCCCCAGAAATGGTTAGGGTGGGGGAAATTTTCTGTCCTAAGCGGCCTATGACTGTACAAGATATCTTTGACGCCCAAGCCGATAACCTGGAATACTTTTTTGACAAACCGGGCAGCGCCCCCGGAACGCTGAGAATCAGAGAAAATGCGGCTCCATCCCAGATTTACCTCACCGATTACACCCCAGAGCGCTCCACGCGACATACCCTACAGGTGCCAGAAGACTGTCGGCCTTTTCTAGAAAGTGAGTCTGTCTCCTGGATTGATGTCCAGGGATTGGGCAGCGAAACTACCCTCAAAAGCATTGGCGAAGTCTTTGATCTGCATCCCCTCGTGCTTGAGGATGTCGTGAACGTCCCCCAGCGTCCTAAGGTCGAAGACTACGAAGATCAGCTGTTAATTGTGACGCGGATGGTTACCCTGCGTCCCCAGCAGGAAGACTATGTGATCGAACAGGTGAGCTTCATCCTGGAACCGCGATCGCTGCTGACGGTGCAGGAATATGCGGAACATGACTGCTTTAATGCTGTCAGAATGCGGATTCGCCGCAACAAAGGCGTGATCCGTCGAATGGGAACGGATTACTTGGCCTACGCGCTTTTGGATGCCATTATCGATGGATACTTTCCTGTGCTTGAGCAGTTTGGTGAGCGCATTGAAGCCCTAGAGGAGGAAGTGGTCGACCGCCCCACCCCCCAAACCCTGGCCAAAATCCACCAGATGAAGCGGGAACTTTTGGTGCTGCGGCGCACCATTTGGCCCCAGCGCGATGCCCTGACCCTGCTGTTTCGAGATGGCACCGATTTTATTAGCGATGAGGCCCAGATTTATTTTCGCGACTGCTACGACCACACGATTCAGCTTCTGGATATGGTGGAAACCTATCGGGATCTAACCTCTAGTTTGATGGAGGTGTACCTGTCGTCGGTGAACAACAAAATGAATGAGGTGATGAAAACCTTGACCGTAATCTCCACCATTTTCATTCCTTTGAGCTTCATTGCAGGGGTCTATGGCATGAACTTTAATTCCCAGGTCTCGCCGCTGAATATGCCGGAACTGAACTGGTATTGGGGGTACCCTGCCGTCTGGGTCCTCATGATTACCATCGCCGCTGGTTTGGTATTTTTCTTCTGGCGACGCGGCTGGTTCCACGAATTTACCCATGCTTTGCCCTCTGCAGTGTCCAGGGAAACCAGTCAGGAAACTAGGCCTAGGATTTTCCGGTCAAGAAAGCAATAATCTTGTATGGTTGAAATCAATTGAGATTGGAGTGAGGATTTAAGTCTAGTGCGCGTACTCCTGATTTATCCAGAGTTTCCTCAAAGTTTTTGGTCCTTCGAGCAGGCCCTGCAGCTGGTGGATCGTAAAGCGCTCCTTCCTCCCCTTGGTTTGATCACCGTTGCTGCAATTTTGCCCCAGGATTGGGAATTTAAATTGGTCGATCGCAACGTGAGGGCGGTTTCCGAGGCGGAGTGGGACTGGGCGGAACTGGTAATTGTTTCGGCGATGATTGTGCAAAGTGCCGACTTCAAGGCTCAGGTTCAAGAGGCCAAACGGCGTCAGATTCCCGTTGCGGTGGGGGGGCCCTATCCCACCTCCTTGCCGGAGGAGGCAGAGGCGTCTGGGGCCGACTACTTGGTGCTGGACGAGGGCGAGGTCACCTTGCCTCTCTTTTTAGAGGCGCTGGCGCGGGGTGACGCCTCTGGTCTGTTTCGCTCGGCGGAAAAACCCGATGTGACGCTGACGCCGATTCCTCGCTACGACCTGCTGGAGATGGATGCCTACGATAATATGTCAGTGCAGTTTTCGCGGGGCTGCCCGTTTCAGTGTGAGTTTTGCGACATTATTGTGCTCTATGGGCGTAAGCCCCGCACAAAAACGCCGGAGCAGTTGTTAGGCGAACTTCAGCGTCTCTACGATTTGGGGTGGCGTCGCAGTATTTTTCTGGTCGACGATAACTTCATTGGCAATAAGCGCAATGTGAAGTTAATGCTCCGGGCACTGAAGCCCTGGATGGAGGAACATCAGTATCCGTTTCATTTCAATACGGAAGCCTCCGTGGATCTCGCCGCCGATTCAGAGCTGATGGACTTGATGGTGGGTTGTAACTTCAACGCGGTCTTCCTCGGCATTGAAACCCCAGATACCAGCAGCTTAGACCTCACTCAAAAATTTCAAAACACGCGCACCTCTCTAGATGACTCTGTGGCCAAGATTATGAGCTACGGGCTGCGGGTGACCGCAGGGTTTATCATTGGCTTTGACAACGAGAAGGCCGGTGCGGGCGATCGCATTATTCGCTTTGTGGAGGACAACAACATTACGCTGGCCATGTTCAGTATGCTTCAGGCACTGCCCAATACGGCGCTCTGGGCTAGGCTGGAGAAAGAGGGACGCATTGTGGCCGGCAATGCCAACATTAATCAAACCACCCTGATGAATTTCATTCCCACCCGTCCGGTGGAAACGATTGCCCAGGAATATGTGCGCGCCTTTTGGGAACTCTACGACCCGCTGAACTATTTAGATCGCACCTATCGACAGTTTCTGGCAATGGGAGAGCCACGCCATCGCTCCGAGTTGCGTCGGCCTAACTGGTCGACCCTGCGCGCCCTGGTCATCGTCTGCTGGAGACAGGGGATCGTGCGAAAGACGCGCTGGAAATTCTGGCTTTATTTGGCCCATATCTTCCGGCGAAAACCGGGACATTGGCAGCATTACCTCTCCATTTGCGCGCTGGGTGAGCACTTTTTGGAATATCGCCAGCAGGTGCGATCGCAAATTCAGTCCCAGTTGGAGACCTACCTGCAGCGTCAGTCCCCGGTGAATCCGGCAGAGGCAGCCGTCCCAGCGATCCTGGAGAAAAAAACGGCCTAGGCGCCAGATCTAGCCTGAATCTGGTATCTCTTGCACTGGCCCATCTCCTTAATCGAACTGCCGCACCAGGTCCGCCGCCGCTAACCCTGACAGGTATGCCTGTTCTAACTGAAGTGACGGATCTGGATCTGGGGTCAGGCTAAAGGCATCTCCCGCTAGGATCAAAGGCCCAGGACAGGGCAGGGCGATCGCCCGTTGGCCCACGACTGTCTTGGGGTGGCTATATTTCCAGCGATGGTAGCGTGTTGCCAGAACTGACCCCGCTATCCAGGGTTGGGCCGCCTGGATCAATTGGCTCACCACAGTTTCGGGGGCGCTGTCCCAGTGATCCTGACTAAACTCAGGAGTGGCGTGGATCGTCAAAGCTGGGGTGGAGACAGAAATGCCCTTTTGCTGATTGCAAGCAATCCATTGCAGTGGAGAATCTCGCACAAAGAGTCCTCCCGGTGGCGGAATCAGGCTGGGCTGGTCAAGCAGGGCCATTACGGTCAGGCAGGCATCGTAGGTTACTGCCGCGAGCTGAGTCTGGACCTCAGGCGCGATGGGAATAGAGGAAGTCCTCAACAGATCTAGGGTCTGGGGTAAGGGCGGAGTGATCGCCAGGCAATCTGCCTGAAAGCTCGCCCCGCTGCTTGCCTGGATTTGCCAGCTCTCTGATTGCCAGTGGATCTGATCAACACGAGTTTGTTGATACAGCGTGAGATCCTGGGCCAGGGCCAGAGCGAGCCATCGCTGATGGGGAACCCCGCGATAGCAAGGCGTTGAAAATGATCGCTGCTGACCCTGACTATCAAGGAACGCAGATCCCCACACCGCGACGGCTTGCTGTTCCTCCATGGTCTGCACCCACCGTTGGAACTGAGGGTGGGTGGCGCGAAAAAATTGTGCGCCATAGTCGCACTGCCCTGCCGTTCCGGCTGGATGCGTTAAGGGACGAGAGGCCAAGCGTCCGCCAGGTCCAAAGCCCTTGTCCAGGACCTGCACGCACCAAGGGCTGGGCTTCAATTGCTTGGCAAGGGTTAAACCCGTCAGTCCACTTCCAATAATGATGCAGCGTTTTGACATCTGGTCTCCACAAGGGGGGTGCCCTCCTATGCCGTGGTCGCCC
Organism: Lyngbya confervoides BDU141951; assembly: GCF_000817775.3. Lineage (GTDB taxonomy): Bacteria > Cyanobacteriota > Cyanobacteriia > Thermosynechococcales > Thermosynechococcaceae > Lyngbya > Lyngbya confervoides. The sequence continues at coordinate 75,640 of NZ_JTHE03000061.1, read as the reverse complement.
TGGGCTGGATTCCCCTAGGCCAGAGTAAAAAAAGCCGCAGCGTCTTGCGCTGCGGCGAAATGCACACAGGAGATAATGAATAGAATTTCAGGCTATTCGGCGATCGCAGAACTTGCGTAGGCGTCGGAAACGATGAAGCCTGGCTCTCGCGTCATACCCTCAATTTTTTCACCGGTGATAGTTTCGGCAAGTTGATCAAAGGACTTTGAGTTCCAATTGCGCTCATGGATTGGCTTGGTCATTTCACCGCGAAAATAAGCCTGGGATCCAAGGGTGATGGCGGCAACAAAACCCGCGACGACAACGGCAATTAACAAGGTTGTGGCAAACATATCCTGCCTCCTAATGATTCATCTGAGACCTGCAATGAACATCTGCCAAGAACTACAAAGACTGAAGAAGAATCAATCCTAAAGGTCAGTGGCCGACTTGAACGTTGCTTGATGTAAATTAATGTAACATCGTGTTAAGAAAAATGCAAGTAGGTTGATATATTATTTTTTGTGTGCTATGGGCTTTTGGGTGGTGGAGCCTCGAATCCAGGCACGGTTGACTGGGTTGAGATTCGCTCAATCCCATCCAGGGAAACCGCGTGGGCCAAGGCCCGAACCGTCTGTTTCAGGACTGGATGTTGAAAATCGGGATAGATGTCCAGTAGTGGCTGCAGCACAAAGGCCCGATCCTGGAGATGGGGATGGGGAACGCTGATCTGCGGGGTTTGAATGATTTGATGGCCAAAGAACAATAAATCGAGATCCAGAGTTCTCGGTCCCCAATGCTGTTGCCGAACGCGCCCGTAGTGATGTTCTACCTGGTGCAAAATTGAGAGGAGATTTAAGGCTGGGCAGCAGCAGCGCAAAAGGATGCAGCCGTTAATGTAGTCAGGCTGCGGAGGCCCAAGGGCCGGAGTGCGATACCAGTGAGATTGGGCCAGCACCCATAGGTGGGCGTGATTATTCAGGGTGGCGATCGCGCCCTGCAAGATGTTGAGAGAATCTCCAAGATTACTGCCCAGTCCAACGGCGGCAATCAGGCCCGGGGGCGTTGGAGAGTGAGGTTGCATGGTCAAGGGCTGACGAGGAATATAAGAGAGGTCTGTAGAGCTGATATGCTAGACAAGCTGGACAGTCAACCTGATTTTATCTTTTCAATGGATGAGAGCTAGATCGGTTGAGTTGCCCGGCAGTTGACCCTCATGGCTTCGCCCGCGATACCGAGTTCGACTCTAGACCTGTGGAGTTACAAAACATTTTTCAAGTTCCTAATCCCGTGATTGGCGTGGTGCACCTGCAGCCCCTGCCTGCTTCGCCCCGCTGGAGCGGGTCTTTAAAGGCAGTGATTGACCGTGCGGAGCAGGAGGCTACAGCCCTTGCCGCTGGCGGCGTCAATGCTATTCTGATTGAGAATTTTTTCGATGCGCCCTTTTGTAAGGATCGGGTGGATCCTGCCGTGGTGAGCGCCATGAGTTTGGTGGCCCAACGGATTAAGGGACTAGTGCCCTTGCCCATGGGAATTAACGTGCTGCGCAACGATGCTAAAAGCGCCCTGGCGATCGCGGCCAACGTGGATGCTCAGTTTATTCGCGTGAACGTGTTAACGGGGGTCATGGCTACTGATCAGGGCATTATTGAGGGCTGCGCCCATGATTTGCTCCGCTACCGGCAGCAGTTGGGCTGTGACGTGAAGATTTTTGCGGATGTCCTGGTGAAGCATGCCCGTCCTCTGGGTACCCCTAATCTGACCACTGCGGTTCAAGAGACCATTGAGCGAGGTTTGGCAGATGCGGTGATTTTGTCGGGCTGGGGGACCGGTAGTCCTCCCACCACAGAGGATTTAGAGTTGGCCTCGAAGGCGGCGGCAGGGGTGCCGGTTTTGATTGGCAGTGGAGCAGACTGGGAAAATATTCCTCACCTCATGGCTGCTGCGGATGGGGTGATTGTTTCAAGCTCCCTAAAGCGGAATGGACAAATTTCCCAGCCCATTGATCCCATTCGAGTGAGTCGATTTGTGGAAGCGATGCGGCGATCGACCTTTCGGCAAGGTACGGAGTCTAGTCGGATGTCAGTGTCTGTGCTTAAGGAAAGTGGCTGAAGATCAGGAGCTTTTAATCAGAGGCTTTTAATCTTGGATTAAGCAATTTCCAGGGGCGATCGCTCTATAGTCGTAGTCAATCGCTATTCCAGTTGTAGGAACACTTGTTGATGACTTCCTGCCCTCTCCGGCTTTTCCGGTGGCGCTCCCCCCCCTCCTCTGCACGCTTCACCTCAATGGCGTTTCTGTTGCCCCTGTGCTGGATCGCCTCCTCCTGTGGGCGATCGCCCCAATCCCCGGCCGCGGAGCAACCGCAAACCTTAACTCTGACCGGTTCCAGCACAGGGGCGCCGCTGGTGGCCGAAATTGGCAAGCAGTATGAAGCGCAGCATCCCCAGGTGCGGGTGGATGTTCAGACCGGAGGATCCTCTCGCGGGATTGCCGATGTTCGTTCGGGGGTGGCCGATATTGGGCTGGTTTCCCGTGATCTGACGGAGGCCGAAACGGACTTAGCATCCTTTGCGGTGGCTCGAGATGGAATTGGACTCATTGTGCACAGCCGCAACCCGGTCAAGACCTTGAGCGATCAGCAGATTCGAGAGATTTTTCGTCGGCAAATCACCAATTGGCGTCAACTTGGCGGCCAAGATGCCCCGATTACCGTGGTCAATAAGGCGCAAGGCCGTTCAACCCTGGAGCTCTTTGAGAGCTATTTTCAGTTTGGACCCAAGGATATTAAGGCCGATGTTGTCATTGGCGATAATCAACAGGGGCTGAAAACTGTGGCGGCCAATCCCCATGCCATCGGCTATGTTTCCATTGGGGCAGCCACCGTGGAAATTGATCGCGGAGAACCCATCAAACTCTTGCCCCTAGAGGGGGTTCCTGCGACCTTGCAAACGGTGCAAGATGGAAGTTTTCCCCTGTCCCGCACCCTCAACTTGGTGACGAAGGGCACGCCTACGCCGCAGGCGCGGGAATTTATCGAATTTGCGACCTCTCCCCCGATGGCGGCGACGGTGAAACGTCAGTTTTTTGTCCCGCCGGAGTCTTAGGGTGCTGAAAACCCTGAATCATCTGGCTCCAGGCGATCGCGTCTGGTTGATCCTGCTCCAGGGGGCTGCCCTGCTCTCGGCAAGCCTGGTGGGATTTATTCTCCTGTTTTTAGTCAAAGAGTCCTGGCCCTTTTTTCTCGACCCAGGCATCGCGACTCTGTTCCAGGACCCGGACTGGTCACCAACTCTGGAAGACTACAACCTGATACCGATGGTGGTGGGATCCTTTGCGGTCACCCTTGGGGCCTTGGCCATTGCTGTACCCTTTGGCTTGGGCGCAGCCATCTTTGCCTGCTACTACGCCCCTTCCTTCATTGCCCTAATTTACCGTCGTATGCTCGAACTCCTCGCTGGGATTCCTTCGGTCGTCTATGGGTTTTGGGGGCTGGTGGTTCTGGTGCCCCTCATTGCCCGTGTGCATCCGCCCGGCCCCAGTTTACTGGCAGGGATTGTTATCTTGGCCCTGATGATCTTACCTACCTTGGCCCTGATTGCGGACAGTCAACTGCGGCAAATTCCGCCCCAATACTGGCGTAGTTCTCAATCCATGGGCATCGGTCGTTGGGCAACCCTCTGGACCGTTTGCTTGCCCGCCGCTCGACCTGGATTAATGACAGCTATCGGTCTGGGCTTGGGGCGTGCCCTGGGTGAAACCATGGCGGTTCTGATGGTCTGTGGCAATGTGGTTCAGATCCCGGATTCACTGTACAGTTCAGTGCGCACCCTGACGGCCAACATTGCCCTGGAGATGGCCTATGCCAGCGGGCATCATCGTGCGGCTCTGTTTGTGACGGGGCTGCTCCTGTTGGGATTGGTGGGACTGACGTTTTCCTTGAGGGTGATCAGCTTTTCGTGGACTCGGGGGGGCTGGTCAGGGGTAGAGGGTGACCCGTCCCGCTTAGGGAGGCAGGAGTGATGTCTCCAGAGCGTTTGCCGACCCTGATTCTTTGGATGATGGCCCTGGCTGTCGTCGGAGCGCTGCTGTGGATTTTGGGAGATTTGCTATGGCATGGGCTGCCGCAAATTTCCTGGCGGTTCATCAGTGAAGCGCCCGTGGATTCTGGGCGTTCAGGCGGTATTTTTCCGATCCTGGTGTCTACCCTCTGGATTTTGGCCCTGTCTCTAGGGCTGGCTCTTCCCCTGGGCTTGGCAACGGCCACTTTGCTTGCCGAGTTTGGTCAGCAGTTTCCCCGGTTTCGGGCCACGGTGGAGCTGAGTCTGGACATTTTGGCAGGGGTTCCATCCATCGTCTTTGGCCTGTTTGGGAATGCTGTGTTCACGCAAGTGCTGGGGTTGGGGCTGTCCCTCCTGTCTGGGGCGCTAACATTGGCCTGTATGGTTTTACCCATCTTTATTCGCGCTGTGCAGCAAAGTTTACAGGCGATTCCCCAGCGGGATCGCCGAGCCGCCGCTGCCCTGGGACTCTCGCGCTGGTCCACCTTTCGGACTCTTCTGTTCCCGGCTGCAATGCCGGGCATTGCGGTGGGATCGCTCCTGGGATTTGGTCGGGCGATCGCGGAAACAGCGGCGCTCATTTTCACCAGCGGGTATGTGGATCGCCTCCCCACCTCAATCTGGGACTCCGGGCGATCGCTCTCGATTCACATCTACGATTTGGCCATGAATGTGGCCGGGGGAGAGCCCAACGCCTATGGGACGGCCTGTATTCTGATTGGCATTTTGCTGTTCACCAATAGTCTGGTGGCCGGTCTGAGTCACTGGTTTCAACGATATTCCCTAAGGTCGCGATAGTTGCTGAGGATGGACGATATGTTCAAGCTGTTTCCCCGCTGGTCGACTGGGTCAAAATCTGCGGCGGCCTCTGCCCCGATGTCGGCCTCTGCCCAGTCCGCGCCAGGGATGCGCACGGAAAATCTGTGTTTGTTCTACGGGAAAACGCCTGCCTTTCGCGCTGTGACCCTTCATTTTGCTGCGGGCCAGGTAAATGCCATCATCGGTCCCTCGGGCTGTGGCAAGACTAGCCTTCTAAACTGTCTCAATCGCCTCATTGAACTTGATGTTGGGACCCACCTCGCCGGTCAAGTCTATTTGGGGGAGGACCGCATTCAAGATATTCCCCTATGGCAACTGCGGCGGCGCGTGGGGATGCTGTTTCAGCGCCCTAGCCCCTTTCCTCTGTCCATCTATCGAAATCTGGCGTTTCCGCTACGAGAGCATGGTCTGCGCGATCGCCAGCAGCAGCGGCGTCAAATCCAGCAGGCTCTGGAGGATGTGGGACTTTGGGCCGAGGTGAAGGATCGACTCCAGTCTCCAGCCCAGGCGCTCTCCGGGGGGCAGCAGCAGCGACTGTGCTTAGCGCGAGCCTTGGTCCTCAAGCCTCAGGTGCTGCTGATGGACGAACCCTGTAGTGCCCTTGACCCAATTGCCAGTGAAGTCATTGAAGATTTAATTCGCCGCCTGCGGGGGCAGTACACCATTGTGATTGTCACCCATAATCTTGCTCAGGCTAGCCGAGTGGCTGATCGCGTTGCAGTCTTCTGGCAGCATCAGGGTGTGGGGCAGCTCATTGAGGTGGGACCCACCCAGGATATTTTTGAAGCTCCCCAACATCCTCTCACCCAGGCCTATGTTTCCGGGCAGCGGGGGTAGGCGAGGGCTAAATCGCCGGGAACGATGGTGTGAGGTCTCGATCCACGGGCCTCCCCAATGAGACAGAAATGATCAAGGGGTCCCAAAACTTCGGCCCTGTGGCGATCGCGCCCCAGGAGTCAGTATACTTGGCACCGCCAGCCTATCTTTTGCCAGCATGTCTTCCTCCTCCCTCATCTCTCAGTTGGTGCGATCGCACCTGCGATCCGTGTCAGGCTATCGCCCCGGATCGCAGCCGCCCCCTGGCAGTCCTGTCCTAAAACTCAACACCAACGAAAATCCCTATCCTCCCTCTCCGAGGGTGCTTGAGGCTTTGCATCATCTGGATGCCGAACATCTGCGGCGCTATCCGGATGCCAGTGCTCAGATCTTTCGAGAGGCTGCAGGACACCTGCATCAGGTTGACCCTGATTGGGTGATCGTGGGCAATGGGAGCGATCACCTCTTGAGTTTAATCATGGCTGCCTTTGTGGATGCGGGCGATCGCCTGGTCTATCCCTGGCCCACCTATGCCCTCTATCCCACCCTGGCCGACCTCCAGGGTGCTCAAAAGCAGGCAGTACCCTTCCCCAAAACCTTCGACCTTCCCGTTCAGGCCCTGCTTCAAGCGCGGGGAAAAGTCACCCTGGTGGCGGCTCCAGCCAGCCCCTCGGGCACCGCGATTGCCCTGGCGGATTTAGAACAGTTGGCACAGCGAGTTTCAGGACTGCTGGTGATTGATGAAGCCTATGGGGATTTTGCCCCCTCCTCGGCCCTAGCCCTGGTGCGAGCCTCGGAACGGGTTGTGCTGCTACGCACCTTGTCAAAGGGCTATTCCCTGGCGGGTCTGCGATTGGGATATGCCATTGCTCAGCCCCCGGTCATCCAGGCCCTCAATCAGGTCAAGGATAGCTATAGCTTGGATGCGATCGCCACTTTGTTGGGCACTGCCGCAATCCAGGATCAAGATCATCTGGGCCGCAATGTCGAGAAGGTGCGGCGATCGCGGCAGTGGCTAGCGCAGCAGCTCCAGCGCCTCGGCTGTCAGGTTTGGCCTTCAGTGACGAACTTTTTGCTGGTGCGCCCACCCGTTGACGCTGAGCAGCTTATGCTAGATCTCAAGGCAAGGGACATTTACGTGCGCTACTTTGCTCTACCGGATTTAGAGGATAAGCTGCGAATTACGGTGGGCACCGACGCGCAAAATGCGCTGCTCTGTGGAGTCCTTGCTGATCTGATCTCGTGAGGTCCCATGGTGTCTACGCCTCCCATTCAATGGTATCCCGGCCATATTGCGAAGGCCGAACGCGCCCTGCTCGATCAACTCAAACGCGTGGACTTGGTGTTTGAGGTGCGGGACGCTCGGATTCCCCTGGCCAGTCGACACCCCAAGGTTCTCCACTGGATCGGCGAGAAACCGCGGATTCTTGTGCTCAACCGCATGGATTTAATTTCTGCGGCGGCCCGCGATCACTGGCGAGAGTACTTTAAAGCCATAGGGGAAACCCCCTTTTTTACCAATGCTCAGGCCGGGAAGGGATTACAAAACGTGATGCAAGCCTCCCAGGCGGCGGGAAAGCAGCTGAACCAGCGACGACGCGATCGCGGCATGTTGCCCCGTCCGGTGCGGGCGGTGGTGATCGGTTTTCCCAACGTGGGGAAGTCCGCCTTGATTAACCGCTTGCTCAAGCGACGGATTGTAGAAAGCGCACGCCGCCCTGGGGTGACGCGCCAACTGCGCTGGGTGCGCGTTTCGCAGGAACTCGAACTTTTAGATGCGCCGGGGGTCTTGCCGGCCAAACTCACGGACCAAAGCGCCGCCTATCGTTTGGCGATGTGTGATGATATTGGCCAGGCGGCCTACGACAATCAGCGGGTTTGTGCACAGCTGATTGAGCAACTGCAGCAGATTGAGGCCTACAACGAAGTGGTGACTCACTACGTGCCCTGTCATGTTTTGGCCAGTCGCTATGATCTGGCCTTGACAGATCAAAGTGGGGATGAATATCTGGCTGAACTTGCCCAGTTGAATCATCGGGGCGATGTGGAGCGGACCGCCCAGCAAGTTCTCAACGACTTTCGAAAGGGGATGCTCGGGGCGATCGCGCTGGAAACGCCGCCCGAAAACTCAACAATTTAGATCGGCAACCGAGGTTCGATTCTCAGGATGAATTGGGTATGCTGACCTCAAACAACCCTTCCTCATTTATGCTCAGGTACGATCCCCACTCCAAACGAATTGGCAGCTATCTCATTGATGCGGGTTTGCTGACCGAGGCGCAGGTTGACGTCATCTTGAGCGACCAAGTCTCCACCGGGATGAAGTTTGGTGAAATTGCCGTGATGCGAGGCTGGCTAAGCCAAAAAACCCTGGATTTTATCTCCACCAAGGTGATGGAAATTGAGCGAGGCTTAGGAGAACCCCTCTCCCAGGAATTTGTGGAAATGCAGAAATTTCGCAAGCGAAAAGCCCGTTAAATTTATCCTGCTTTTTCCTGTCTGCATCATGAAAGCCGATAAGGTAGAAGGGTGCTCAAGAGAGGAAAAATCTGTGATGAACCGACGAGTATGGGGACTGTTTCCTGTCCTGCTGGGGGTTGTATTCCTAACAAGCTGTGACGGTGGTTCTGCGCCCTCTGGAGATTCGGGAAGTCCGGGAACAGATCCGATTGACCGTGCGATCGCGGTGTTGACCCCTACCCAGGGAAACGACGTCTCCGGAACGGTGGACTTTGTCCAGGCGGGTGAGGCGGTGCAAGTGGTGGTTAATGTGCAGGGGCTTAAGCCCAATACGGTTCACGGCTGGCATATTCACGAATTTGGGGATATCAGTACCCCAGATGGGAACTCCATGGGCGGGCATTACAACCCTGAAAATCAAGATCATGCCCTGCCCAACAAAACCAATCGTCACGCCGGAGATTTGGGCAATTTAACCGCAGATGCCCAGGGCAATGCGCGCCAAGAAATTACGGTGGACAATATTTCCATCAACGGAACTAAAAATCCAATTCTAGGGCGCGGCGTGATTATTCATGCCGATGAAGACGACGGTGGCCAGCCCACGGGAAATGCTGGTGCTCGGATTGCCCAAGGCGTGATTGGTGTGCGGCAGGTGAATCAACCGGAGTCATGAGCCGATCTGCCGACCGCCCCTGGCCCATTTACCTCGACGGCATGGCCACAACCCCTGTTGATGAACGGGTCATTGCCGCCATGCTGCCTTACCTGCACACCTATCCCGGTAACCCGGCCAGCTTGAGCCATGCCCAGGGCTGGCAGGCGGCGGCGGCAGTGAAGCAAGCCAGGCGCACGATTGCTAAAGCGCTGCATGCCCAGCCAGAGGAAATTATTTTTACCAGCGGCGCCACGGAGTCCAATAATTTGGCGATTAAGGGAGTGGCGGAGCGATACCTGGCAAAGGGACGACATTTGGTCACGGTGCAGACAGAGCATAGTGCCGTGCTGGCCCCCTGTCGCTATCTGGAGACTCTGGGGTTTGAGGTGACCTACCTTGGGGTGGATTCCCAGGGATTGCTGGATATGGGGGAGCTTGAGCGATCGCTCCGTCCGGATACCGTTCTGGTGTCGGTGATGGCGGCCAACAACGAAATTGGGGTACTCCAGCCCCTTGCGGAGATTGGTGCAATTTGCCGGGAGCGCGGCATTTTGTTCCACACCGATGCGGCGCAGGCCATTGCCAAGGTGCCTCTAGATGTGGTGGCTCAAAAGATTGATCTGCTCTCAATCACGGGACATAAGCTCTACGGCCCTAAGGGAATAGGGGCGCTGTATCTCAGGCGCTCAGTGCGACTAGCACCCCAACTCCACGGCGGTGAGCAAGAACGGGGGGTGCGATCGGGAACCCTGGCTACCCACCAGATTATGGGACTCGCGACAGCCATTGATCTGGGGCTGGCAGAGCAAGCCAGGGAACAGGCGCGGCTGATCCAGCTTCGAAACGCCCTCTGGCAAGATCTTCAGACCCTGGGAGGGGTTTACCGAAATGGTCATCCCACTCGCTGCCTGCCAGGTTGCCTGAGCGTGAGTTTTGCTGGCGTGGATGGATCGGCCCTGATCCTGGCGGTACAAAAGGCCATCGCCGTCTCCTCGGGGTCAGCCTGTTCCTCCGGAAAGTCGGCACCCTCCCCTGTCCTCAGGGCTCTGGGGCGACCAGCACGGCTGGCTCAGGCAACCCTGCGCTTTGGCATGGGTCGCTTTACCACGGCTGAAGAGATTGCGGAAGCTGGGCAAGGGGTGCGCGAGGCCGTCACCAGTTTACGTGCCGCGGTTCGCCCTTAAGGCGATCGCGGCAGGGAATGGCGGCGAATTTGGCGATCTAAATGCTCCAGAAAATGGGGAATTTGATCGGTATCATCTGTGTAGAACAAATTGCGGTTCCCCCGATCGGTTTCTTCCCAATAGGTGGGCTGGGTGGCCTGGAGGCGATCGCAGGTGCGCTGCATCATGGCCTGAAAGCCCTGGGTCCCCAAGATCTGCATGTCATCCAGGATATCCTCAATGATCAGTGCCACAAACTCCGGCTGTTGAACCTTGAGGTAATAGAGGGCCAAGCTGATTTGCAGCATCCGCACGCCGCTATTTTTATGCCGCGGCTCGATGCTGGTGGGGTCGAGTTCTGGTGGGTTATCCACTTGCAGCATCTCGCTCAGGAGCGATCGCTGAATCTCTAAGGGCCAGCGAGCCTGATGGGTTTTGATCAGCAGCGTTCGCATTTCTGCCGCGACCACATCCACAATGAACAGGACCTGCGGCGTTGATTGGCCCTGCTGATAAATTTCATTGGCGTAGGTGCGAAGATAGTAAACGCAGCGCTGGGCTTTCTGGCGGCGTTCGAATTCAATGAGTGACTCAATGAGTTCGCGGTAGTGAAAGACAAGGTTGTAAAGATGACGTGCCTCGTTGTGGGTTAAGCCATGCTTAAGGGCAAACCGCATCAAGGTATTGATGCGAGTGATGGTAATGTCGAGCAGTCCCTCATCGTTGGCCTGAAGGGCCGTGGCCCCCACCTGAATCAGCTGGGTACCGCACAAGGAGGCTAAATCAAACTCCTGGTCTTCCAATAGCCTCAGGTAGGCGTTCCCCAACACCCGGTAGCATTTTTGCTCATAGAAAATATGATTTTCTTCAATGGCCTGGAACTGATCGGCCATGGTTTGGAAGGCGAGATCTTGGCGAATGGCTGAACTAATCTGGAAAAAACGACTGCCGAGGGCCGGCTTCATCCAGACGTATTCCTGCAGCAGCATCCCAATGACCTGAATGACTCTAGCCTTGGGCTCTTTGAAAGTGACATAGCCAAAGATACTTTCAAGCTGAGTCAAAGACTCTAACAGGGACTGATGGAGAGCTGTGCGATAGGGATCCTTTGCTAGGGCCGTCTGAAAACTGGGGCGGGTGAGCTGCCGCATTAGGCTGCTATGCCGCCGAAAAATAATTTGAATGACCGTATCAGGCTGAATGTTCCTGAGGACATAAAAAATATAGGGAAAGGCCAGAATAATGGCCAGCGGCAGCAGGATAAACAGGTTGAGGATCAAACTGGCGGGGAGAATAACGCTGTTGTCCTGAAGCACCTTGAGGTACACCGCATGGGCACTGCCCCCGATCACAAACCAGATGTAGAACAGGCTGACCCAGTCTTGCATGTAGAGATCCGCCACCTTCGGGATGGTTTGGGCGGCAATGGAGATCACAATGACCAGGGTTCCCAGGGTGAGGCCAATCACAGATAGCCAAACCTCTGGGGCAAAGCCAATGTCCAGAGGGTTGCTGTTGCCGCTCTCCATCCGTTGCCAGAGGGTGCTCAATAGTCTTCCGGCCAACCGATCGATCAGAAAGATGCTCAGGGTGGTGGCGGCAAAGACCAACCCCAGCCGGTGCCGGGCCGTCAAAAAGATCAGGCGCTGCCGCACTACAGAGAGCTTCATAGCCCCTGAGGTCGCCGCTCCTGACGCCCGTTCGGGGCGGCTGCGCTTCGGAGTTGCCTAGAGCTGACGGCGAGCATAGGCGATGGCCTCGGCTTTGCTGTGGACCTGGCCTTCGGCTTGGGCATAGGCGATCGCCGTGAGCAGCTTCCCGATATTGGGGCCTGGAGATAGGTGCAGGGCCTGAATTAACTCATAGCCGGAAAGGAGGGGTTGGGGGTGGGCCACCGGACTAGAGGGATCTCCATAGGCGTGAATCAGGGGCTGAAGCTGCGCTAAACAACCGCCCATGGCCAGGTTGACCACCACAAAGGCCGGAAAGAATTTGCCCATGAGCTGGAAGAACTGATATTGCTGAGTCTTTGACCCCAAAATTTGGGACGTCTGCTGTGCAAAGGCTTGAATGCCGCGAATGACGGTACAAATTAAGCGAATTTCATTGCGGCTATATTTTAGCTTCAGCAGCGTAGCCTCAGCGGTGTCCGGGTCGAGGGCCACCAAGGCCAGCAGCTTGACCGTGGAGAGAACTGTGCGCCGCAGGGCCTCTGCACCTTGAGCGCGATCGCTGAGCCGCTGATGCAATTTAGAGGCCAAATCGGGATATTGACGACTCAACATCCCCTCCGCCTCATCAATGGCGGCCAGTCTTGCGATGCTTTCCGTCGAGAGGTTTGGAAAGCAGTGCTCTAGGAGGCCATCTTTGTAGAGCTGCGACAGCCAGGGCGTCCCTGCACTGCTGCTCAGCAAGTAGCCTAGCTCCACCTTGATGCGCTCTGCGGCAACCTGAGAGAGGAGGGGGGCAAATTCTCGAATGGCATTTTGCGTCTCTGGATCCAGGGTGAAATTAAGCTGGGCGGCTTGGCGGTAGGCTCGCATCAACCGCAGCGGATCATCACGCAGGTTGGCTTCGGAAATCATCCGAATGGTTCCGCGTTGCAGATCGGCATAGCCGTTCAGGGGATCCATGATTTTGCCATCATGGGGACGGTAGGCGATGGCGTTAATGGTAAAGTCCCGGCGGTGCAAATCCTCTTCCAGGGACTTGCCCACCTGCAGCGCAAAGTCAGCGGTGGTCTTGGGAAAAACCACGCGCGCAATCTGACGCTCTGCATCCAACAGAACATAGCCAGCCTGGTAACGGCGGGCGATGGCCTGGGCGATTGAAACCGGACTATCTTTAACGACAAAGTCTAGATCCAGATAGCCTGAAGAGTGGCCTAAGAGGGCATCTCGAACGCCGCCACCCACTAAACGGGCTGAGTTGGGTAAATCCTCCAGCTCAAAGGGCCAGCTTTGCGGGTTAAGTACCGATTGCATGGGCGGAGAGAGACTCGAACTCTCACGACCGAAGTCGCCACATTTTGAGTGTGGTGCGTCTACCAATTTCGCCATCCGCCCTCAAGCTCACTCATTATACAGGACATAGAGAATTTATAAACACCTTCCCAATAGAACAGTTGACTGGCCTCTTAGATCCTGCTTTCAGACAAATCTGCTTGCAGGCAAATCCACGGGGGGATGCCTCTGGTCAGGAGCAGATCTCAGTAAAATGGGTGCCCCAAAACTTGACAGAGACTCAGCTTATTTATGATACTGGTAAGCTGGTGTTTTGAATCAGCTGAGTTTTAACTTTGTTATCTCAAAAATTCAGAAGCCACAAAGCTATAGATGGCTTGACTCCGCTCGGATCAGGTTCAGATAGGCAAAAATCCTGAGTCCTCTTGGGCGCTTGCCCCTTAAGACTCTCAGGAACCTGTACGGCGAATTGATTGAAAGGACATTCCACGCTATGACATACGCAATTATCGAAACGGGTGGGAAGCAACTCCGGGTAGAACCCGGACGGTATTACGACATTGAGCGTCTCAGTGCAGAGGCAGAGGACAAAGTCACCCTCGACCAAGTGCTGCTGGTGAATGAAGACGGCAAGGTGACCCTCGGCCAGCCCCTTGTGCAAGGGGCTACTGTGGAAGCAACGGTCATGCAGCACCATCGGGGGCGGAAGGTTGTGGTTTACAAAATGCAGCCGAAGAAGAAGACCCGCAAAAAGCAGGGACATCGTCAGGATCTAACGCGCGTGATGATTGATAAAATCAACACGGGTAAGGCGGCTGCGGCTAAGAAGGCAGAGTAGGCCAGGTTAGGCTCCTGCCCAAGGGCCAAGGGGTTTTTTAGACTGTTAAACAGAGACGTTATTGATTTAGCTTGAGGTTGTCATGGCTCATAAGAAGGGAACTGGTAGTACTCGGAACGGACGCGACTCGAACGCCAAACGTTTAGGTGTTAAGCGGTACGGCGGTGAGGTGGTTCTGGCCGGAAACATCATCGTTCGGCAGCGCGGTACCAAGATTCATCCGGGTAACAACGTGGGGCGCGGCAATGATGATACGCTGTTTGCCCTAATTGATGGTGTCGTCCAGTTTGAGCGCCGCGGTAAAAATGGCAAGAAGGTCAGCGTGTACGCGGCTTAACCACCGGTGTTTATTGATGACAGATTACGCGGTGGCGGTCAATGACTGACACTAGCGTATCTTAGCAATCCAGCGCTGCCTGCGGGCGGCGTTTTTTGTGATCTGATGGGGGAGAGAAGGCTATAAATCCCCGCCATAGTTCCTCTCCTCGCGACCACAGAGGGGCGTTTCGATCCGCCATTAATGGCCATCATTGTCTTTCCCTTTCCACAGGGCGACGGGGATACGCTATCGTGAGGAACAGGTTTCATCCCAACAGTCTGCCCATGGTTGCTGCCCATAAAAAAGCGAGAGCGCTTAACCCCAAGAGTCGCCGTCCTGCCAAAGAACTCTGTAGTGAGTGCGGGTTGTGTGATACCCACTACATTCACTATGTCAAGGAGGCCTGTGCGTTCCTCAATCAGCAAATTCCTGCGCTAGAGGAGGCTGCCCACGGGCGCAGCCGAGATCTCAATCAAGAGGACGATCTCTATTTTGGGGTGCATCAGTCCATGATGGCGGCTCGGAAGACGGATCCGATTCCAGGGGCGCAGTGGACGGGGATTGTCAGCACCATCGCCATTGAGATGCTCAACCGCGGCTGGGTGGAGGGCGTGGTCTGTGTCCAGAACACTCAGGACGATCGCTTTGAGCCCAAGCCCCTCATTGCGCGATCGCCAGAGGAAATCCTTGCTGCCAGGGTGAATAAGCCCACGCTGTCCCCAAATTTGAATATCTTAGAAGAGATTGAAGCCTCAGGTCTGAAGCGTCTGCTGGTCATTGGCGTTGGCTGTCAAATCCAGGCCCTTAGATCCGTGGAGAAAAAGCTGGGATTAGAACGGCTGTACGTGCTTGGAACCCCTTGTGTCGACAATGTTTCGCGCTCCGGGCTGCAAAAATTCCTCGATACCACCAGTCGTTCGCCCGACACAGTGGTGTATTACGAATTTATGCAGGACTTCCAGGTGCACTTTAAGCATGAGGATGGGTCCGAGGAGAAAGTCCCCTTCTTTGGTCTCAAAACAAACCAGCTCAAGGATGTCTTTGCTCCCTCCTGTATGAGCTGTTTTGACTATGTCAACTCCCTTGCCGATCTCGTGGTGGGGTACATGGGTGCCCCCTATGGCTGGCAGTGGATTGTGGTTCGCAACCCGACGGGCCAAGCCATGCTGGATTTAGTGCAAGATCAAATTCACACCCAGCCGGTCACGGCCCAGGGCGATCGCAAACAGGCAGTCCAGCAAAGCATCCCGGCCTACGATCAAGGCGTCACTCTTCCCCTGTGGGCGGCCAAGCTCATGGGCATCTTCATTGAGCGTTTCGGACCCAAGGGTCTGGAATATGCAAGGTTCTCCATAGATTCTCACTTTACGCGCAATTATCTCTATGTGCGTCGTAATTATCCTGAAAAGCTTGACGCCCACGTTCCAGACTACGCCAAAAAAATTGTTGCTCAGTACCGTCTCCCGAAGAATTGACCTATGGCCGAAGCTGGAGAAATTCAATCCGTTACCGTCACCCTCCGAAAGCTTGGAACCGGATTTATCCTGTGGGGGCGATTCAGCCTATGGATTAAAGTGGTTTTAACCATTTTGTCGGGGATCTTAGCGCTGGTGGGATTCTTGCCAACTTTTTTTGCCCGGCAGGTGCCTCGCACCCCGGCCACTAATCCCTCTGGCGGCACCGGGACAGCCCCAGCTCCCGTTCCTACCGTTGATCCCAACACGGGAGTGGGTCTTTTTCTCATCGCCTGTAGTGTCGTGTTGTTGGCGGCCAGTGCCTACTGGAGCTACCGTTATATCAATTGGGGGCGTCGCTTACAGACAAACTCAGTTGATACGGCACCCTCTAAAAATTCAACCCTGGATCTGCTGCGATTAGGGCTGGGGATTGATTTAACGGGAATGCTGCTCACGCTTACGGCTGGAGAAGGAAGTGGGGGGCTGCTCCTGCTGAAATCTCTCTCTCAGCTTGGAAACGTGTTTGAAATTCGCATTGGCCCCCTAGACTTGATCGTGATTCTGGTCTGCATACATTTAGCGGTGGGAGAATATGTGGGAATTTTGGCCTCCCTATATCTCTTGCAACGGACGACGCAACCGCAGCGATAGGGGGAGTTAAAGAACAAGCGGCCGAACCTGTTCCGGCTCGGCCACTCATCTCCCAAGGTGGGGATTGCTTAAGCAGTTAGATAATTGCAAAGTCTTCATAAATGAGGGCGACTTTGAAACATACACCGTTATGGTAAAGAGAATACCCAAATCGGTCAGTGATCCAAAACACCCGTTGAGTTAATTTTCTTGAAATCTCCTGAGATTCGCATCGTTCAATGCTTTGCAAACTCCATGACTAGTTCCGACTCCAGCCTAGAGGTTCTGCCGTTGACCCAGCAAACCCTTTGGCAAATTTTAGAGGATCAGGTGAGTGACCTCGCAGTGAACCAGCTGCTCTGGCAGTCTTTAGGGTATCAGCATCAGGACGGGCAATGGGATATAAGCCACGTCGAGGCCTACTGGGCGGAAAAATTTCCGACTCCTCCTGATTTTATAGGCAGCCGTCCGGCCACTGTGCATCTGACGCGCTCAATTCCACAGGAGAATAAGCAGCTTCTTAAAACCTATTTGGGATTCAAAGGCTATACCGTGGATCAGCTTCAACCGCGACTCACCCGCCGCGCCACCGCTGTGAGTTGGTTATTAAGCTACATGAAAGCCCAAGGCATGCTCGCCTAGATCTCAAGGTCTCAGGCTGAGTCAGTGATTGATTGTGCAGAGGTCGGTTGTGCAGAGGCCGGTTGTGCCCTGCTGCAGGGAGCCTGGCTCAATTCATGGTCCCCAACCTAGTCTGATGGCTGCGGCTGGGGACAGGATGTGAACCGTCAGGATGTAAACCCGGCAGCCACAAAACTCTGGATTAGCCAGCGAGATCCGCTAGAACCGCTGACCAAAGACTTTCCACATCTCAGCCTGATGGGGTGTGATCGATTCTGCTGTGGCTGAAGTATCCGTCGACAGTGCGTTGAGCACAACCCGAGTGGCCGAGTAACCTACCACAAACATGGACAGGGTTGCTAAGGAAATGGCCATCAGTCGGTCGGTGAGGGAGCCGGCAGCAACCGGGTTAGATGAATTTGTGTTCATGAGCATGCCCTTGATAAACGCTCACCTTATCTTCATCTATTTTTTGTATTCTCGGCTACAGTTAACAAAAAAATTACACTTCGCCTCGGTTTAGAGTTCGGTGGGAAGCGTCTCAGGGGCAATTACGCTCATGACTTGATCGGGAAGTGACATCGGGAGATTGGCGCGGTGGGAGATGACCCCATGGCCAACTCCAGCCAAAAGACCAATCATCGCCGGTTTGATCAAAAATGAAACAAAATTCATGAAGGGCGCGCTGAGAGGGTGCAGTTCATTTAACGGATCACAGCTTCCCTGATTTAATTCCGGCTAGTTGTATCAATCTTTACTTTTCTTAAAGAACTGGTTAACGTCAATGCAAAAAAAGTTGACAAGCCTTGCAAAACTAGCATCACGCTCTGCTGAAGGTTGGGTGATGGGCCGCTTGAGATTGGCCAGGCTGGCCCCCACGAATTGACTTCGAGGAACGGAAAAGGTGTCTTGCCTCAGGAGAATGCGGTCAGTTGCTGCTCAAAATAACCTGGCCATCTTCCACCGCCACCAAGACCAAGTCTAAGGGACCAGCGGTATAGACATCAGATTGGGTAATGGTGTAAACCTGAACCGGACGGGAGAGGTTTAGCGATTTAAGGGCTGTGGTGAATTTAAACAGCTTGAGCGTGCTAAACTCACCCCCAACTTTGCCTGTGAGGGGATCTCTGGGAATGCCTGCTTCCACCGCTCGTTGCTGAGCCAGGACAAAAAGCGACTCCACCTTCGCAATGATTTCTTCTTCGCTCAGCTTTGCCGGGACCAGGGAAATGGAGGATACGGTTTCGCCCTCCTGGAACAGGAGACGATTGGGTAAAACCTGGGAGAGGAGGAGAACGTTGATGCGAGCTTCGCCCTGTAAATAATTATTGACCGAGAGCAGCCGGACCAGGTAAGAAGACCCATCACTAATGCGACTTAATACCTGCTCTGCATCTTCACGAATCATCCGCACAATGGGCTCTGAGGGGGTTGCATCTGGACTGTTGGTCCGCACAATGGCCTGAATTCGGGCGCTGTAGAGAAGCCGGTTTAATTCTTCAAGGGCTTCCTGGCGTGTTTCGACATTGGAGATCACCGCACTGGCTAAAATCTGGCCTGAACGAATGGCAATATTTCCCTGCCGTAGTCCACGGGTCAGAATCCGGACGTTCGCCTCTAGCCGCTGGCGATCGCCTGCCAGAACTTGAATATCCGCCTGGAGTGCCTGCCGCTGCCGATTGGCCTGCTCTAACTGTCGTTCAACCTGTTCAAGGGCTTGTTGAGAGGCTTCTTCCTGCTGTTTTGCCAGTGCCAATTCCTGCTGGGCTGTGGCGATCGCCTCTTCCAGGGCAAGCTTTTGGACTTCCACCTCTTTCAACCTCACCTGGGCTTGCCGAACGGAGGCCTCCAGTTTTGACCGACGTGACTCGGCCCGAGCCAAGTTGGCTTGGGCTTGATTGCGCTGCTGAATTAACTTGTCTTGCTCAGCGCGAAGCTGGCGGGCTGTAGATCCCAGTCTCGTAATTTGCTGGCGTAATTGTTGGGTTTGGGTCTGGGTTTTCTTTAGGATGCTTTGGGCATTGTCAAACCTAGATTGCAGCTGTCTGAACTGGGCCTCAGTCCGCTTTTGCTTGAGAACCGAAGCCTGCAGAGATTGATTAACCACCCGCAATCGGTTGACCACCTTATTTAAACTTTCCTCGGCCTTTTGCTGCTCTGCTTGGGCAGCGCGCTTTTGAGCCTGGGCTTCCCTGAGTTCCGCCTGTGCCTGACGACTGCGCTGCCGAATTTCATCAATTCGGATTAAGCCATCTCGCAGTTGGCGATTGGTGCCCAGCAGAATGCCCAGGGTTAAGGTGGAAATAATTCCCCCGGTGACAATGGTCATCAGGGTAGCGGTTTGCTTAGGCCGTAGATTAAACAGCCGCAGTCGCGCTTTTCCAACCCGAGATCCCAGGCGATCGCCGAGGGTGGCCAAGGCTCCGCCGAGAAAAATAATCGCTAAAATCAAGAAATAGCCAGACATCCAGGGATCTTACTGAGGCTGTTGGTGATTTTAGCATTGCACCCTGGGGGCACTTGCTACCTGGATGATCGAGGGAGGCGGATGCGTTACAGGTCGTTCAAGAGGGGGGGCAACAGTAAGAATCCCGCAATGGTTAACGCCGCGATCGCCAGCATCAAGACCGCTGCCGCTGCACAGTCCTTTGCAATCTTCGCGAGTTCGTGAAAATCACTGCCCACCGTGAGATCCACCACGGCCTCTAGAGCGGTGTTGATTAGCTCCATGGCCATGACCAGGGCAGAGGTCAGGGCGATGACCGCCAGCTCCACATTGCTCACTTCCAACAGCAGACCCAGGGACATGGCCAGGGTTCCCACGAGGGCGTGAATTCGAAAGTTTCGCTGGGTGAAAAACGCATACACCAGGCCTGCCCCGGCGTAGCGAAAACTGACCAGTAGATTATGGGCGACCTTATAGGCACGCTCCCGAGGTTCTCGATAGGGTCGACTGGGGCGCTTTAGAACTGGCGGGGGAGAAGCAATTAGCTTTTCAGTCATTTTTTTATATTGTTATATGCCCTACTGGAAATCCTACAGATTTCCCCAGGGCCTCTACCTGCACAAATACAAACAAATACAAAGAATTTTCGTTAGAAAAAGGGAATAAATGAGCTGCAACCTACGCAGAAAAATATACGAATGTCATAGCACACCGGCCCAGGCGCTGAATGCTTTTCCTTGAATTATTCACAACTTAGTGGTTTCAACATGAAGAATTATGTGCTGTTGGATACAGTTTGGGCCGAACGCCGGGAGTGGGGAAAATCTGGCCCCCTGACGTCCCTAGCTTAGCAGCCCTACCTCCAGCAGCAGGCAAGTTTGCAGGTGAACCATGTGCTGGAGGGCCTCGTCGGTCGGATGGTCCCATCCCAGTAAATGCAGCAGGCCATGGGTTGCTAACCAGGCAATTTCCTGATGGGCAGGGTGCCGATGCGTTTGGGCTTGTCGCATTGCAGTTTCCACGGAAATGACGATATCTCCAAGCTCCATCGGCTGACTTTGCCAAACCTGATCTGGCACCGCTTCCCCTTCCAGGAACGCAAAGGCCAGAACGTCCGTGGGCCGATTTTGCTGTCGATAGGTCGCATTCAATGCCTGAATGTCGCGATCGCTGGTCAGCCGGAGTCCCAGGCAGTAGGACTGAATGGGTGAAAGTTGCGGATTGAGGTGTTTGATCCAGGCTTGAAACCACTGGGTCCAGGTCAGAGGGGCGATCTCCCGGCTTATCACCGCAGCCTCGCTGGGATCTCGACTTGACCAGCCGGACTGCACCTCCACCTCCACCGAAAAATCCATCGCCTACCCTGTGTATTGAGTCTTCCCTAAACCTGCGGTGCTAGCGCGTCAGGTAGGCTAAGCCGATTAAAATTCCCAGCAAACTCAGCGTCGTCAGGGAAAAGTGAAACATCGACTTCCCCGACTTCTTGACCATGTTACGCATGGCCAGCTTCACGTAACTATCCTTCGGCGCCGCGGCGGGGGAATCTGGGCTTGCGTCCAATTGAGGGGGATGAGAATCCATAGAAGGCTCCGAGTTCGACACCATGACCGGCACTGACTGCACCCAAATGGCACAGGTTAACCTGTGCAAAATCTCCCTGGGAGACATTCCGCTTCAGGGATAAATTTAGGAATGGACGGTGAGATCATGGTTCTAGATTAACATTTCGTTACCTGGCCGTCCCTGTTGTAGATTGATCTAAGGTCAGTTTCTTTCGTTTGATCCTGTTTGTCTCAACTCTATAGCTCCAGGCTCCTATCATGACTTCATCCCCTGACTCTATTCAGAAGCTCTTGACCTCAGAAGATTTTGGCGATCGCATTCACGGTTTAAATGAGCTGCGAACCCTAGATGCCGAAACTGCCTGGCCGCTTTTGATCCCGTTGATCAAAGATGCGCAGGTTCGAGTTCGCTACGCGGCTGTGAGCCAGATGGATACGGTTGGGATCGCCAACGTCTCGCAAGCCCGCACGCTGCTTTTGGACCGGCTTCACAATGATCCCGAAGCCGACGTGCGGGCAGCCGCGGCGGATGCCATTGGTGCTCTGCAGATTAGG
The DNA here is from genome assembly GCF_000817775.3 of Lyngbya confervoides BDU141951. Classification (GTDB taxonomy): domain Bacteria; phylum Cyanobacteriota; class Cyanobacteriia; order Thermosynechococcales; family Thermosynechococcaceae; genus Lyngbya; species Lyngbya confervoides. The sequence continues at coordinate 54,293 of NZ_JTHE03000061.1, read as the reverse complement.
GAAGCTTTTCCCGACTTGAAGCGAGCCTACGAGGGCACCTCAGACTGGCTGATTCAGATGAGCATCATCGCCTGCCTGGGAGAACTCGGAGCGCCGGAGGGGTTCGAACTGCTCAAAACGGCATTGGCCTCTCCCGAACCGCTGGTGCAGCTTGCTGCCATCAGTTCCCTAGGGGAACTGCAACAGCCCGAAGCGATCCCCCTCCTGGTTCCCTTTCTGCAACATGAGGACTGGCAAGTCCGTCAGCGCCTGGTGCAAGCCTTTAGCTGTTTTGATCAATCGCAGGTGGCAGAATATCTCCAGAGGTTAACCCAGGACGAAGTGGATCAGGTGGCCAACTACGCCAGGGACTGTCTGCAGCCGAGTCAGGCGGACTAGAGGGATCTGCAAAGGGCGGCTCCTCTGACAGGGGGGCCCTTGGATGGATCTCGGGTCAATTTGTGCCAGGACTGTCCAGGGCTGGATCGGGTCCGTTAGGCCTGGCAACTTACAACAACCCCTGAAATAGACCGAGGCCATCTACAAAGCCCAGGGCCGCATCGGAGGCGCGCTCCGGGTGGGGCATCATCCCAAGAATATTGCCCGCTTCATTACAGATGCCCGCAATATTCTGTTGGGATCCGTTGGGATTACTCTCTGCGGTGATGTCGCCCGTCGAGCTGCAATAGCGAAACAAAATTTGCTGGTTGGCTTCCAGGCTGGCGAGGGTTTCGGGAGTGGCAAAGTAACAGCCTTCTCCGTGGGCAATCGGCAGAGTGATCACACTACCCGCCTGGTATTGGGAAGTCCAGGCCCGATTGCTGTGCTCAATTCGCACCGGCACCTGATCACAAATAAAGTGCAGGTCTCGATTGCGCACTAGGGCCCCTGGCAAAAGCCCAGACTCTGTGAGGACCTGAAACCCGTTGCAAATTCCCAGCACTTTTTTGCCCTGGGCTGCATGGTCGCGGGTGGCCTGCATGACTGGAGAAAAGCGCGCGATCGCGCCACAGCGTAAATAATCTCCGTAGCTGAATCCGCCCGGAATGACCATGACATCGATATCGCTAATATCGGTTTCCTCATGCCAAACCATCCGGGTTGGCTGCTGGAGTAAATCTCCGGTCACCATGGCCACGTCGCGATCGCAGTTTGACCCTGGAAATACAACGATCCCAAACTTCACGGTGTTCCTCCAAGGCTTACGGCCTGAGGCTTGAGGTCAAATCGGTAATTTTCAATCACCGGATTGGCCAACAGCTGGGCACAGACCCGATCGATCTGGCGGGTAGCCTCGGCCTCGTCCGCAGCCTGGATCTCCAGCTCGACGTATTTGCCAATGCGAACGTGATCAATATTGCGGTAGCCCATATGGCTTAATCCAGACTGCACCGCGGTCCCAGCAGGGTCCAGGACCGAGGGACGCAGGGTAATATAAATCTTGGCGTGATAGGTTTGCGTCACAAAAGCACCCACAGAATCTCCCAATGATGACTCTACCGGAGAGTTAGAACAACTTCAATGTAGCAATTGCCTTACGGGGATCCCGTCCGGACAATTGCCAGGCTCTCGCTTCATTTGCGAAAATTGGCCCATTGTTTGCCCTTGGTTGGTATGTCCTCCTCCGCTCCGCTCTCGATTCCTGGGTTCGAGTCCCTGGACGCTGCCCTCAAGCATTTTTTTGGCTACGACCGCTTTCGTCCTGGCCAAGAGCACGTGGTTGCCGCCGCGCTGCAGCAGCGGGATGTTTTGGTCATCATGCCCACCGGGGGCGGAAAATCTCTTTGCTTCCAATTGCCAGCCTTGCTGAAAGCGGGGATCACCTTGGTGATCTCTCCCCTGATTGCGCTGATGCACGATCAAGTGGACGCGCTACGCAATAATGACATTCCGGCCACCTATCTCAACAGCAGTCTAGATCCCCAGGAGGTGCGGGCGCGGGAGTCCGAAATCCTGGAGGGTGGGGTGAAGCTGGTGTATATTGCGCCGGAACGGCTCTTCCATGAGGGATTTCTAAGGTTTTTAGATGCAGTGCAGCAGCGGGCAGGAATTTCCACCCTGGCGGTGGATGAAGCCCACTGCGTCTCCGAATGGGGCCATGATTTTCGCCCCGAATATCGGCGCTTGGCGGAAATCCGACATCGCTATCCCCAGATTCCGGTGATGGCCCTTACCGCGACGGCCACCCAGCGGGTGCGCGCTGATATTCAGCAGCAGTTGCAGCTGCGCGATCCTCTGGTTCATGTGGCTAGCTTTAACCGCGAAAATCTTTACTACGAGGTGCAGCCGAAGGATCGACAGACCTATGCCCGGCTGTATCGCTACATTAAGGACAATGATGGAGCTGGCATTATTTACTGCCTGAGTCGTCGGGAAGTGGATGAACTCAGTCAGCGCCTCCAGCAAGATGGAATTCGCGCGCTACCCTATCATGCGGGACTGAGCGACGAGAAACGCAGCACGCACCAAACCCAGTTTATTCGAGACGATGTGCAGGTAATGGTGGCCACGATTGCCTTTGGCATGGGCATCAATAAGCCGGATGTTCGATTCGTGATTCACTACAACCTGCCACGCAATCTGGAGGGGTATTACCAGGAAGCAGGGCGAGCTGGACGGGATGGAGAACCTGCCGAGTGCATTCTCTATTTTGCTCCGAAGGATATTCGCACCCTGGACTGGCTGATCGAACAAAAAATTGATCCCCAAACCGGTCGTCCCCTGGAGCGTGAGCAGCGGGTTGCTCGGCAGCAGTTGCGCCAGATGCTGGACTATGTCGAAGGCACAGCCTGCCGTCGGACCATTCAGCTGAGTTACTTTGGCGAAGCCTTTCCCGGCAATTGCGATCGCTGTGATAACTGTTTGCACCCCAAGCCCACGGAAGACTGGACCATTGAAGCCCAGAAGTTTCTTTCCTGTGTTGCGCGCTGTGAACAGCGCTTTGGCATGGGACACATTATTGATGTGCTGCGGGGATCGCGCAACCAGAAGGTGAAATCTCGGGGCCACGATCGGCTTTCTACCTATGGGATTGGCCGGGATCGGAGTGTGGAAGAATGGCGAATGCTGGGGCGTACTCTGCTGCATCAAGGGCTGTTAACGGAAACCACCGATGGCTATCCGACCTTGCAACTGACGCCCCAAAGCTGGGAGGTCCTGCGGAAGCAGCGTCCGGTGAGAATTGCGGTTCCCAAGCCCAAACCCTCTCTCTCTCCCCCGGCGGCACCCTTGGAGGTTCCCAGGGAGGATCTGTTTCAACGTCTGCGCAAGCTGCGTAAAACCCTGGCCGATGCCCAGGGGGTCGCGCCCTATATGGTTTTCTCCGATGCGAGTCTTAAGCAGATGGCCCAGACTCTTCCCCAGACGCCGGAGGCCTTTATAGCCATTACCGGGGTTGGACGTCAGAAGCTGCAAAAGTATGGTGCGGCCTTTACCGAAATAATTCAAGACTACTGTCGTAGTCAGGACTTGTCGGAGGAGACCGCCCCGCTCGCCCCGCCCCTGCCGGCCCGAGACAATCTTTCCGCAACCCTTGCAGAAACTCTACGCCTCCATCGCCAAGGCTTAACGCTGCCCGAAATCGCATCGACTCGAGGACTCAAGCGCAGCACGGTGATCACCCATTTCTCAGAATTAATTGTTCAAGATGTGTCGGTGGATTTACGCCAGATTGTGGGATCTCAGACAATGGCGGTCATTTTGAATGTGAGGGAACAGCTGGGGACTCCCTCCCTCAGCCAGTTGAAGGAGACCCTGGGCGATCGCGTTTCTGAGGACGAAATCAAGATTGTTCAGGCCCTTTGGGGCAAGGGAACCACATCCCAAAAGAATCGTTAAGGGGAGCGAAATTTTCGGCTCTGACCCTTATGGTAGATGGGGGTAAGCAACGCAACACGATTGTTGTTCCCCTCTTGAGGTTCATCGCTGCTCGTCCTATCGCGGCATCCTGGTCACCCTCAATCTGCAATTGACTGGAAGACAGGCTTTCATTAACATGGCTGAACATAAGCGAATTGGGATTCTTACCAGTGGCGGGGACTGCGCCGGACTCAATGCGGTGGTCCGGGCGGTGGTGCGCCGCGCCGTGGGCACCTACGGCTGGGAGGTGTTGGGGATTCAACAGGCAACCCTCGGCCTGTTAGCAAATCCTGCCAAGGTTCTTTCTCTGGATATCAAAACCGTCGATAGCTGGCTGACAGCCGGGGGCACCTACCTGGGTACTACCAATACGGGTAATCCCTTTGCCTTTCCCATGGAGGATGGTACCCTGCGCGATCGCTCCGAGGAAATTATCAATGCCTACCACCAACTGGGGCTCAATGCCCTGATTGGGATTGGCGGAGATGGGAGTATGGCCATTTTGCGCAAGCTGGCGCAGCAGGGGAACTGGAACTTGGTGGGGATTCCCAAAACCATTGATAACGATGTGGGGATCACAGAGCGATCCATTGGCTTTGATACGGCGGTGAATATTGCTACAGAGGCCTTAGATCGGCTTCACTTCACCGCGGCTAGCCACAGTCGGGTGATGATTCTAGAGGTCATGGGCCGCGATGCTGGCCACATTGCCATTAGCGCTGGCATCGCTGGCGGCGCTGATATTATCTTGATCCCGGAGATTCCCTATTCCATTGAACGCCTATGCCAAAAGCTTAAGGAGTGGCAAAGACGAGGCAAAAACTATGCCTTGATTATTGTGGCTGAGTCGGTTCCCAACGTGGATGGCGAACATATCACCAGCACCAACACCGCTGGTCAATGTCGCCTTGGCGGTGTGGGGCAATATTTGGCCGATCAAATTTGCAGCCGCAATATTGCTGAAACTCGCGTGACGGTTCTAGGGCACATCCAGCGGGGCGGAATTCCCTCGCCGCTAGATCGGCTCACTGCCTCCGCCTTTGGGGTGGCTGCTGTGGATCTAATTGCTGCAGAACAGTACGACCAATTGGTGACCTGGCAAAATCGCATGGTCAAAAGCGAACCCATTGCCAACGCGATCGCCCAGTATCACTGCGTTGATCCCGATGGTACTTTGATTAAAACGGCGCGGGGCCTGGGAATCTACCTTGGAGAGTGATGGGCGGTGGTAGGCCCACCCATGGCAGCAGAAGGACCATCGCAGGGAGTTTTCAGGCTTGAATGGGGGTAAGACACCCCCAGGGAATTAACCAATCCAATTAACGCCGCCGTCGGTTTCGGCGATGGGAGGCTTTCGAGGAGAAGCAGGTCGTTTGGCGCGACCACGGGGTGGCTGCCGCGACAGAGAGGCTTTCAGATCAGGATCTTGAATCATCCCGGATCGTTCCGGGATGATCACTTTGCGCATTAAATATTCAACGGTTTTAGATTTCACCCATCCTCGCGTCACGACAATATCGCCAAAGGTCATGGCGGTGGAGGCTTGATCGGCGAGGACCACGCCAACCTGGGCTTCCGTCAGTAGCCCGGCTTCAACGAGATAGGCTCCGATAGGTTTGCGGGATGGACGCTGAGGTTTATCCTTCATGACCCTTTGCTCCTGCGGTGACTCTCGCTGCAAATAAATAGGACGGAAGGTTCCTGGAGGAGATTCACTGACTCTAAAAGACTAGGAATGATGGTGATGACGACTAGCCTCATAATTTAGCATGAGATGCCAAACAAGACTGACAAGCCCTCTAGGGCTTGGGCTTGAGGAATACCATGGCCTGCTTCCAGATGATGGTGGGCTGGTCGTAGTGATCTAGAAGACACAGGCATTGATCATCTTGCCAACGCACCTTGCCCACCAGCAGGTCATTGGTCAGCACTTTAATTTCAACTTCCGTTTGATCCTTAATGAGGGTTTGGATTTGTCGAAAGCTGGGAAGGCCCATGGACGCTTCATTGGTCATGCGTAAAATCGATTTGCTCTAGGAGTATGCGCTTAATATACAGTAAGGACAGCCTACACAATGTTTAGCCCGGATCTCTAACTTTTTCCGATTTAGATTCTATTCAAACCCAAGATGCAGATTCAATTTAGTAAATATCAAGGACTGGGAAATGATTTTGTGCTGATTGATAATCGGCATCAGTCAGATCCCGTCTTGACGCCCACGCAAGCTGAAAAGCTCTGCGATCGCCATTTTGGGATTGGTGCTGATGGAATCATCTTTTTGCTGCCGGGACAGGCAGGGCACTCCCACACAATGCGAATTTTTAACGCTGATGGGTCAGAGCCAGAGATGTGTGGCAACGGCATTCGCTGCCTGGCAAAATTTATCGCTCACCTGGAGCACAGGGAGGAGGGCGATCTGTCCTATCGAATTCAGACCCTGGCGGGCACGATTGAACCAGTGGTGCTGCGTGACGGTCAGGTTCGGGTCAACATGGGTCATCCTCGCCTTCAGGGCCAGGACATTCCCACCCATTTAGGCAATCCCCATCAACCCGTCATCGATCAGCCTTTAGAGGTCGGCAATGGCACCTGGCAGGTGACCTGCGTGAGCATGGGCAATCCCCACTGCATCACCTTTGTGGACCGGCTGGCGGATATTCCTCTAGCCGATCTTGGTCCTGCCTTTGAGCATCACCCGGCATTTCCCCAGCGAACCAACACCGAGTTCATTGAGATCGTGCGGCCCGATTATTTAAAGATGAGTGTTTGGGAGCGAGGGGCAGGAATGACCCTTGCCTGTGGGACCGGGGCCTGCGCTTCTTTGGTGGCTGGGGTTCTCAACCAAAAATGCCATCGCAAAGCAACGGTGGAGTTGCCGGGAGGACCGTTGGAAATCGAGTGGGCCGCTGCGGGGGATCCGGTCTATATGACGGGTCCTGCCGAGTGGGTGTTCTCTGGCAATCTTGAGGTCTGAGATGGGACTTCCGCCCAAGTCGATTATTCGAGCCGGTCGTTGGACCTGGCATCGCCTCTGGCAGGTGATGATGTCCCAGATGGCTCCCCGCGATGCCCAGGGCGCCTATCAGCGTCCCAAAAGCGAGTTTTTAAACTCGCTGCCTCCAGATTCTCCACCGCAGCCTGGGCAGTACCGACTCATTGTGGGGTGGGGATGCCCCTGGGCGCATCGCACCTTGGTAGTGCGCGCGCTCAAGGGTCTGGAAACTTCCATTCCCCTGGACCTGGTTCATCCGGCCCCGGCAGAAGGCGGCTGGGTCTTTGCCAACGGCACCGGGCCCCTGCGATCGCTCTATCAACGCGTCGCCCCTGGTTATCAAGGCCGCGCGACAGTTCCTGTGCTCTGGGATTCAGCCCAGAACAAGATCATTAACAATGAGAGCGCCGAGATTCTTGTGATTCTCAACGAGCAGTTTAATCACCTGGCTGCTGTTCCCGATCTAGATCTCTATCCTGAGGGGCTAAGGTCAGAGATTGATACCTGGAATCAGAAAATCTATACGACCGTGAATAATGGCGTCTATCAATGTGGCTTTGCCCAAACCCAGCACGCCTACACCGCCGCTTGTCAATCGCTGTTTGCAACCCTGGATCACATTGAAGGGGTCTTAGGTCATCAACGCTTCCTGTGCGGTTCTGACCTGACCCTGGCAGATGTGCGGCTGTTTACCACCTTGATTCGTTTTGATGCCGTTTACTATGCTCTGTTTAAGTGCAATCTGCGCCGGATTCGCGATTACCTCCACCTGTCAGGCTACCTCCGTGATCTCTACCAATTACCGGGCGTGAAGGAAACCTGTCACCTGGATGCCATTAAGCAAGACTATTATGGCAACCTATTTCCCCTCAATCCAAGCGGCATTATCCCCCTGGGGCCGCATCTAGACGATCTAGAGGCCAATCCCCAGCGTGAGCATCTTAGCGCACGGTAAGCGCTCTAAAACGCCGTATCCCTAATATATTGAGCGATTGCAACTTCACAGTGCATCCAGACCTCAATCAGGATGCCATCACATCTCGCTGCTCACGTTTGGCTTTACTGCGCTGCTTCGCCTGAGTCGCACTGGTTTTCAATGCCTGCAGTCGAGACTCGTATTTTTTGCGCTGACGCTTGCTGGGACAATCCTCGATGAGAATCTTGAGGGCGCTACCCAAGCTCTTGTAAGCATTGGGTAAGGTATAGCCAAATCGGGTTGCCAGGGCGATCGCCTTCTCGTCCGCATCGACGGCGTCCTGAAGGGTTTTCTGGGAATTGTTCTTCTGGTATAGGCGCCATCCTGAGAATCCACAGAGCCCCAGGGCCAGTAGAAGCAAAAAGCCATCTTGCACCCATAGTTCTCCCACGGCTCCGCCTAGACCAATGGCAAGCGCTGCCATCTCCCAACCGTCTCGGGGAATCGTGTCATTTTGAATCCGGCCCACTTCATGCCAGAGCAAGAGATTCCGCTGGTCCTTGGCAAACTTTTCCCACTTCACCAGGTCAATTTGAATTTCAACTTGATCCCCACCCAAATCCTCGCTGACAATCAAAGGCGGGTTGACGGCCGTGGAGGCTTCAACGGTAACCCAGCTCTGCAGCTCTGGCGGCAGAAGCGTGCGCAGACGCCGCAGTTCTCCCATCTCCGATTGAACGTTGGAATTTGCCGAAAATGACATGGCCTCACTTTAATCCAAACGACTAGTACTCTATCCTATTGTGTTCTTTCCTGACCGTATAGGGATCCAATCTGGGAGATTGATATTTTCTCGTACCGTAGAATTTTCTGTCTTGGTCTGGGAACGCTAGACTCTATAGTTACATCCTTCTCTCAAGATCCTAGCTTATCTGGGGTTTAGATTCTCTGAATCCGTTATCACTCCTTCCTCACACGCCAACTGCGTATGAAAGATATGTTTCTGTTTGTTTCTCGGTTCAAAGAAACAAGGCGCTACCCAGAACTGATGGGAAACCTTGCCTTTGGCCTCATTTTGCTCCTGTATATCTTTGTCTCGCTTCCCCGAGAGGGTCACTGTGCCCATGCCCAAGAGGGGGATCAGGAGAAAATTTCCGCAACAGCTGCCCTTGAGAGTAGCTGTCCCTAGGCCTGCTAGTTTAACTTTCCAGCTCGGCTCAGCCCTTGATAGAGCATGGCATTGGCCTCAGCTCGAGTGGCGGGTCGATTGGGAGAGAGCTGACCCGCTTCGGCGGGATTAATGGCTACTAAACCAGCGGCTGCGGCTGCCGCCACCTGACCCCAGGCCCAGCGGGGGGTCTCTTGAAAATCTGAATAATTAGCTAAAACCGCTGAGGGATCCTCTGGAATTTCTAGATTCAGGCCACTGGCTAGGGTGACCAGCACTTGGTAGCGCGGGATCTGTTCGTTCGGGCGAAAGCTGTCTGCGGAATAGCCTTGCATAAACCCTGCATTGACGGCATAGGTCACCGGCCCCCTGGCCCAATAGTCGTCGGGAATATCCTGGAAGGCAATGGGGTCAGGCCCAGTTTCTCCTTTAAACGCCAGTTGCAGCGAGGCGGCCAGTTCGGCGCGGGTAACGGGCTTATCGGGTTGGAATCGTCCGTCGGGAAAGTTGGGGACGATTCCTTGCTTGTGCATGGCTTGGATAGAGGCATAGGCCCAGTGTTCCGGTGGAACATCGGAAATGTCTAGCGATGACGGGCTCGCGGGTTCATCCTCTAGCTGGGGGAGGCGTTCGGCTGTTTCTGTTTCTCCCCGGCGGCTTGGGGTGGGGGCGCGATCGCCGGGGGACTGGCCCGTGAGATCTCCGCCACCGCTTGTCTCTGGTGGGGCTTGATCGGCGGCGGCGGTTGTTCGCTTTGGTGGCTCCTCGGGGTCCGGGGTCCGGGGGACGATCATCGGCGCCTTTGCGTCGGCAGGCCCTTGCGTCGAAGGGGTAGCCCCGAACCAGTCGGTCCCCGGCAAGGTTCCCTGGGTCAGACCATGGCTTAGAATCCCTCCCATGGCGCCCAGAATAATCAAAAAAGCGGAAATCTGGCGGCGGTTTCCTAAAAAACGCCGATAAGTTGACCTGGAATCTCCTCGGGAACTTTGGGTTTCACTGGAGGGGGCAGATCTGGCGGCTGATCCCGCACCCGCTAAGGCGGGTGTTAATTCTGGTTGTGGCGCAACCGGGACAGGGGCGTCGGCCTCCTCCGCTAAATTGGCCGCTAACTCGGGCGGGGTATCCCGGGAATCTTGATCCGATGCCCCAGCGGGATCACGAGGAGATAGGTCGCCCCCTGGGCTGCCCATTGCTTGATCTATCACGGATTCAGGAACGCTCGCTTCCAGGGTCTGGGGACTTGCCCCATCCGGTTGCGCACCCCCGGATGCGACATCTGTAGGTGGGACAGCAGGCGATGTCAGGGGAGGCTCTGGAACCGATGGTGAGGCCGTTGGCGATCGCAGGTCCTCTGGATTGAGTCCAAAGGCGGCAAGGGCGTCAATTTCTGGTAGTGAGCCTTCCGGGAGGGAACCTTCCGGCAGCGTGCCTGGCTGCGGGTCTGACCCTGGAGAGGATTGAGCCCTTGGGGAAGGTGAGTCGGAGCCTTCGGACTGGTGGGCTAGCATCTCCTCAAGCTCCCCTAGGCCAAAATCGTCTTCAATCTCGGCATTCTCCTGGTCGCGGAGGTTTTCTAACCAATCTTCCGCGGCCTCTTCTGGGGAGGCCGCGGCCTCCGCATTGTTGGGAACAGAAGGGGGTTGGGCCTCTGAGGGATCAGACTCCCAGGGGTCTGGAAACGGAGGGGTAGAACTCGTCATCTAACTCAAGGAAATTTTAAAGCCGTAATTTTGGGTTCATCCTACCCTAAAGCCCCCCGACAACCCCATGTTTTCCCCATGGCTTTACATTTTTCCAGCGATTTGTTCCAATCTGCCTCCCCTCAGGGCTGTCCAGGGCAATTCTGTCCTCACCTTCCCTCGGTTCAGACATCGTTAGCGGCGCATACTCAGTACCAGGCCCAGGACAAAGCTCAACCCCACAAATCCCAGCAAAATAAATCCAGGCATCATCGACAGCAGCCCAATGCCTCGCAAAATATAGAGCAGTAGCGTAAGGGTCACAGTGCCTAAAAACATCCGCCCTAGAAGGCCTCGGGTTATTTTTCTGAGCATGAACTCTCCTTCAATTCGGGCAATGCATGAACCAGGCTCAACCGCGGCAGTGCCCCCCATTTCCATTATGATAGGTAGGCTTCTCCAGCCAGTGCGGCTGTGTTCGCTCACCTATTTCATCGGTTTGTGTCCATTCATGTCTACCTCCTTCCATATCACTCTGCTTCCTGGCGACGGAATCGGCCCGGAAATTATGGATGTTGCTGTCGCGGTTCTGAAAAGGGTTGGGCAGCAGATGAAGCTTGCCTTTGAGTTTACCTCAGCTCCCATAGGGGGTGCTGCAATTGATGCCACTGGCACCCCTCTGCCCGAATCCACCCTGGAGACCTGTCGCAGAAGCGATGCGGTTCTTCTAGCCGCCATTGGGGGCTATCAGTGGGACAATCTTCCGCGTCATCTGCGGCCTGAAACTGGACTTCTGGGCCTGCGTGCTGGATTAGGACTCTTTGCCAATCTGCGGCCAGCCACGATTTTGCCGCAACTGGCGGGGGCATCCTCCCTCAAACCTGAGATTGTTGCCGGGGTGGATATTATGGTGGTTCGGGAGTTGACCGGCGGGATTTATTTTGGTCAACCGCGCGGCATTTTTGAGGCCGAGGATGGCACCCTGCGAGGGGTAAACTCCATGACCTACAGCGCTGCAGAAGTAGATCGCATTGGCCGAGTTGCCTTTGAAACAGCCCAGAAGCGCAGCAAGCGCCTTTGCTCTGTGGACAAGGCAAATGTGCTAGAGGTGTCTCAGCTCTGGCGCGATCGCTTGAATGCCTTGGCCCCAGATTATCCAGAGGTGGATCTGACCCACCTGTATGTTGACAATGCGGCCATGCAGCTGGTGCGCTGCCCCACTCAATTTGACACCATTGTGACCGGCAACCTGTTTGGGGATATTCTCTCCGACATTGCCGCCATGCTTACGGGCAGTATTGGGATGCTGCCGTCGGCCAGCCTGGGGGCGTCGGGGCCGGGGCTGTTTGAGCCTGTGCACGGTTCGGCCCCGGACATTGCGGGCCAGGATAAGGCCAATCCTTTGGCTCAGGTGCTCAGCGCGGCCATGATGCTTCGCTATGGATTGAACCAGCCCGAGGCAGCCCACCGAATTGAGCAGGCGGTGCTGCAGGTGCTAGATCGTGGCTATCGGACGGGGGATATTCTTGGTGAGGGAACCCAGGCGGTTGGCTGCCAGGCTATGGGTCAAGCTTTAATAGACGCGCTAGACTCCGAGTAAGTTTACCCCTGAGTCAAAGTCATGGGCGCCACAAAATGGTTAAATCAGTTAAAAATAAAGGCCCCCATACCCCTCGCCATGCTTGTGGGGGCCGCAGCCCTAGTCGGCGGTGTCTGGCTGGCGCTGCGTCAGTCTGCGCTCCAGCCCGCTGACCCCTCTCAGTCCCCGCCCACCCTTTCCACGCCGCCGCTGGAGTCGCCCTCCGCGTTCATTCAGCAGCTTGCCCTGGTGCCCGCTGATCAGCGTCGGTCTCACTTGAGTGAGTTAGCTCAGGCCAACCGGAGCCAGGAAACGCACCAGGCCCGCTTGATGCTGGCTGCGGATTGGGTTGAGGCGGAGCAGGGGGCCGCAGCCCTTGATCTTCTGGACGGACTGGAAACCCACTATCCGCTCCTGGCCAGCGAAATCTTAGTGCTGCGGGCGAAAGCTCTCACCCAGGTGGGGAATGCCGACGCTGCCCGAAGGACGTGGGAGCAGATCCTTCAGGACTATCCCCAGGACCCTGCTGTGGTGGAGGCTCTTTACAGTCTGGGACAGAATAATCCTCAGCTTTGGACCCAGGCTCGGCAAACCTTTCCGAGTCATCCGCTCTCGGTGGCCATCGCCCAAGCGCAGCTCAAGCGTGACCCGAACAGCAAGGAGTTGCTGCTCCACCTTGCCCGCCATGGCCTCCATCTTGCTAATCTCAAAACCTACCTGGAGCGTTTGACGCAGCAGCATGGCAAAACTCTCCAGGCGGAGGATTGGCACGCCATTGGGTTTGCCTATTGGGAAAAGCTGGCCTACAAAGAAGCTGGAGAAGCCTATGCTCGGGCACCTCAATCTGCCCTAACCCTCTACCGATCCGGGCGGGGCCTACAAATTGGCGGGGAAAAAGAGTTGGCGATCGCCCAGTATAAGCGGTTAATCCAGGCCTATCCCCAGGCCAAGGAAACAATCCGGGCCTATCTGCAACTGGGAAGCTTGGTGGATCCGCCCGATCAGCGCCTGCCCTATTTAGACCAGGCGCTGCAGCTTGCCGAAGATCTAAAGCGTCCTTCCCTTGCCGCAGAAGCGCTCCTGGCTAAGGCCAAACTGCAAAAGCAGATCAACCAGTCGGCCCAGGCCACAGAGCGGACCCTGCTGAAAACCTACGGCCAGACCCCATCCGCGGCTGATTTGCTCTGGGAACGAGCCCAGGCTCAGGCCAAGGCTGGAAACTATGCTGCCGCCCGCGAGAATAGCTGGCGCATTGCGCAAACGGCCCGAAAAACTGCGATCGCCCCTAAGGCTGCCTTTTGGACCGGCAAATGGTCCCAAAAACTAAATCAGCCAGAGCGTCAGCAGGAGGCGTTTCAGGCTCTCTGGCAGTATCACCCCGATTCTTACTACGCCTGGCGGGCTGCGAGTCTGTCTGGGTGGCCCGTGGGGGATTTTCAAACCGTGCGGACCTTGGCCCCGCAACCCAATTGGCCGCAGCAACAACTGCCCCTGGCTACCGGGTCTCAAGCCCTGCGGGCGCTGTATACGCTGGGGCTCTATCGTCAAGCCTGGAAACGCTGGCTGGTGGAGTTCCAATCGCGGGAGCAGCCCTCCTTTGCCCAGCAGCAAACCGATGGTCTGATTCGCAATGGCGTTGGGGAATACCTAGACGGCATTTTCATGCTGAATAACTTGGATGATCGCCTAGAAGACGAGCCCGAACAGACCCAAACCTATGAGCAGTGGCGTGCTCATCCAGGCTTTTGGAGCGCCATCTATCCCCTAGCCTATTATCCTGAAACCGCAAGCTGGGCAAAGCAGGTGAACCTGAATCCCCTCCTGGCCCTGGGGCTGATGCGCCAAGAGTCAAGGTTTCAGCCTCAGATTCGTTCCGTTGCCGGGGCGGTGGGGTTGATGCAGGTGATGCCGGAAACGGGTCAGTGGATCGCCAGTCAACTCCAAGAGGATCCCGTTAATTTAGAGATTCCCGACGATAATATTCGTTACGGCACTTGGTATCTAGACTACACCCATCGTAGCTACGGCAATAACGCCATGCTGGCCATCGCCAGCTACAATGCCGGTCCCGGGAATGTGGAAGCGTGGATTAAGGAGTATCAGGGGCTGGACCCGGATGAATTTATTGAAGCCATTCCCTTCAGTGAGACGCGCAACTACGTGACGGCAGTCTTGGAAAATCATTGGAACTACCTGCGGCTTTATGATCCAAACTATGCCAATTTACTCACCGAATCTTCTTCTTAATCCCCCGATGATTGCCCCAGGATCATGACTGCCTTTGAGACTTTTCACCAGGCCCAGCGCCAGCGCGTCAGCGATGGTCAGTGCTATCCCCTGTGCTTTGACTGCAGGTCTCCTCAGCCGCTGATGATTGTGCTGTGGCCGCAACTGGGGGATTTTGACAGCCTTGAATATGCCTTCTGGCTGCAGCGAGAGTCGGAAAAAATTCAGGCCCTGCATCTGCAGGTTCGTGCGGTTGGAATTGGCAATCGCCAGGCGGGGCAAAGATTTTGCGAGTTCACCGGGTTTCCTGCGGACTGGCTTTATCTTGACCCCCAGGCTGAACTGCATCAGCAGGTGGGTCTTTATCCCGGCTTGAGGCTGAAACTGCCTGGGCTCTCTGCGGCTCAGGCTGCTGGGGTGAATTTAATGCTCATGTGTGCCGGGGTGGGGAGCCCTGGGACAATCAAGGAGGTGCTGCGGGGCTATACCGGCGATCGCAGCGCTCCCCAGCTCATTGCCGATGAGGCGGTTATTCAAGCGAGTCCCCTGCCCCCCTTGAAAGGACGTTTGTTTGCCCGCGCCGGAGGAACGGGATTTCAGCGCCCCTTTGAGCTCGCAACCCTGCGCTTGCGCAACATGGGCGAAGTTCTCAGTCACTGGCAAACCTATGTGCCCGATGCCTCCCTGCTGACCCAACGGGGCGGCACCTTTGTCTATGGTCCCCAGCGTCAACTTCTCTATGAGCATCGCGATCGGGGCCTTTTGGGCTTTGCGAAACAGATGGCACGACCCCTGGAATTCCTAGATTCTCTGCCGGGCCTGAGACCGCGCCCGTCTCCCGGTGATCCGTCCAGGGTGTGACGGACAAGGAAGAGTGAGCAGGGTAGGATAAGGGTGATGTGAAGGTGATGCCCTTCACGCCTCCTCACCGTTGCCCCTCCATGCTTTTGCCTGCCAGCGCAGAATTTATTGCCCTATGCCGTTCGCAAATTGCACTCCTACTTCAAGGATTGGGAGTACAGCAGATTGCCATCTATCTAGCTGAACAATTTAAGTCTGGCGGGGAGGTTTGCCTTAAGCCCCTGGTCCTCTATCCCGATGAGCAGACCCGTTGGCCCGACGAAATTCAGTGGCAAATTCCCACCGCAGCGGCGGTCCCGTCGGACACCGTTCCCTTTGCGCTGAGTCCTTCAGCCTCAATCATGCCATCGGTTGAATCCGTTGATCTGGAAGCCTCGCAGGTCAACGTTCCGTTTAGGGGATCTCCCGAGGTCGCGGCAGAGGCCGATTCTTCAGGCTCCCTCTACAGCGATACAGAGCCCCTCATTCTTCCCCTGATGCAGGACAGTTCCTTCCTCGGTATTTTGATGGTTTCCCGTCCGGGACAGGGATGGCAAAGTTGGGAAGAGTCTCAACTAGAGCAGGTGGCCCAAAGCCTTTCCCTGGCCTGTGTTCTTGACCAGCGTTCCCAGTGGCTGACCCAATCTAACTACCGACAGCAGACGATTTTTTCCGAAGAGCACAACCGTCTGCGTACCCTGCTGCACCAGTTTCGCAATCCGCTCACCGCCCTGAGAACCCTGGGGAAACTGATGACGCGGCGGCTGTCTGCCCAGGATCCTAATCATGCCTTTGCCCAGAGCATTGTGCAGCAGAGCGATCGCCTAGAGGCCCTGTTGCAGCAATTTAGTGACACGCTGGAGGTTGGCCATGAAACCATGGCGACTCTCTATCCCGCCACGGTCAGCTCGGATGCCCCATTTCTCCCGGCCTCCGAGGTGCCCACCTTGCCCCCCTCTACCCTGCCCGCCTCCGGTATCCTCTCTGGCGGCGCGCTTTTGATCCAGCCCTGCTGGCTGCATGACATTTTAACGCCCATTGTGGAGGCCGTAACGGGCCGACTGGATGAGCAGCAGCAGCAGCTTTTGACCTCCCTGGCCGATTCGCTTCCTCCGGTTCCAGGCGATCCGCATGCTTTGGAAGAAGTTTTTAGCAACCTCATCGATAATGCGCTGAAATATACGCCCGCAGGAGGCACGATTCTCCTAGAACTGTTGATGGAATCCTGTCCAGAGGGCCAGAGTCAGCAGCAGGTGGTCTACCTCACCGATAATGGCCCTGGCATTCCTACGGGTGATCTATGGCGTATTTTTGATGGGCAATATCGAGGCGTGCAGGCACAGACAGGGATTCCGGGCAGTGGTCTTGGTTTAGCCATTGTGCGAGACTTACTAGAAAAAATGAACGCGCACATTGAGGCCTTTAGCCCAGCGACGCGCCCCCTAGAGCAGGGTTGCAAAACTCCAGCAGGGCCTGGAACGACTTTTCGGGTCTGCTTTCCCCTGGAAGTCAACCCGCTGGATCGCTAGCGGCTGCGTGAGGCCGACTGGCTTCGAGGAACGCCCTGTCCCCGAGAAGATCGTCGGGATTCGGATCTTCTGGCCTGCTCGTAAACCTTTTCATTGGCCTTAGCGGACTGCCACAGGTCCACTAGGGGCTCGGGATAGTCCTTGCCCACTTGCACGCCAAACCGCTGCTGATCCACGGGTTGGAGTTTGCTCAGCGCGTGGACCTTGGCCGCGGGCACCTGGGCTAATTCTGGGATCCAGTGCTTAACGTAGTCGCCTTGAGGATCGTAGTCCTGAGCCTGTTTGAAAACATTAAAAAAGCGAAAGCCACGGGCATCATTGCCCACTCCCGCTGTGTAGTTCCAGTTGCCCCAGTTGCTGCAGACGTCATAGTCGATGAGGAGAGATTCGAACCACTCTGCCCCCAGTTGCCAATTAAGGCCCAAATTTTTGGTCAGGAAGCTCGCCACATTTTGGCGACCGCGATTGGACATAAACCCTGTGGCAGCCAGTTCACGCATGTTGGCATCGATGAGAGGATAGCCTGTTTTTCCCGCTGCCCAGGCCTGAAACAGCTGGCGGTCTTGTTTCCAGGGGATCTTCAAGCCGCGCAGCCCCTCAATTTGAAAGATTTGATTGCCGTGTTTCGCACAGATAAATCGAAAGTAGTCCCGCCAGAGCAGTTCGAAGTAGAGCCAATAGGTTGAATCGTTTTGGATGCGCTCTTGTTCGTACTGCTGGATTTGCTGAAAAACGGACCGGGGAGAAAGGCAGCCCAGGGCAAGCCAGGGCGAAAATCGGGAGGCATCGTGGGGGTTCAACATGCCATTGCGGGTCTGTTTGTAGACCCGCAGCCGATCTAACGTCCAGATATAGTCCTGCATTCGGGCCTTTCCCGCAGTTTCTCCCCCCTTGAAGATAAACTGCGATCGCGGATCCACCGGCGGTGGTGTCAGGCCTAGGTCTGTCAGATCCGGGATGGGGCCAGGGGCTAGGTCGGGTCCAGCGGGAAGCTGGGTTGGGGGCGGTAACATCTCGGCAATTCTGGAATGCCGCTCAACTTGCTGGCGAAATTGCGTGAATACTTCAGGAATGTCCCGAATCTTAAGGGGTAAATCCTGGGGATGGTAGAGCGTACTGCCCCAAAATCTCAAATAGCCCACCTTGAGAGGTTGGAGCGCCCGTTGCAGCGCCCGTTCAACCCGCACTTCTTCATCGGTGACCTCGCGATGGAATAGCACCTGGGTGGCCCCAGTTTGCGCGACCAGATTTGGAATGACCTCCTCGGGACATCCGCGATAGATCCATAGATTAGATCCAAGGCTCTGGAGCGATTGGCGCAAATCCTGCAGGCTTTCCAGCAAAAATTGGGCGCGAAAGGCTCCGGTTTTGGGAAACCCCCACTGAGTTTTCCCGAACTGCCGCGGGTCAAGGCAGTAGAGACAAATTAACCTGGTGGCCTGTTGGCCGGCATGGTGCAGTGGAGCATGGTCGTGAACTCGTAAATCGTTGCGAAACCAAACGACACTGGTGTGAGTCATTGAAATCCAATCCTGGCTTTAGTTCCGTGTATCCACCCATCTTGCAGGCTAACTGTCTTTTCCCCCGTAAAGCAAGGGCATGATGACAATATCAATGTCAAGTCCTTAAGCTATTTCATCCTTTTCCTCGGGAAGCTGCGGTGCGTTTGACCGCGCTTTTAAGGGGATTCTTTTTCATTTCGCTTCTCGTTTCACCACAATGCTTGCATCGAATCAAGTTATGAGTCGGGTTAAAACTATCACTAGACAAGATCTTCTCCAGGCCGGTGCAACGGCGTATCTTGTCAAACTTATTACCCATAGCTTGCATCCGATTGCTGTTCAAGATCAGCAAAATATCTATGCTCTCAATGATGTCATTAGCGCAGTTCGTCATCAGCTGCGGCATCCCCGGACCCGGCCCCAAACTCAGTTGGCCCTGGAACAGCTGCTTTCACAGCTCATTTCGCGCCTGGACAATGTGATTGAGGCTCCCTTTGGGAAAAAAGCTGAGGAGCGCATTGGATTTCATATTGATCGAATTTTAGGGCGTTCTCCCAGCCAGAAGCCTCATCCCAGCCCTGACGATTAGAGGGGGGAAATCTCGTTTAAAAAGCGACAGGGGCGTTGGCGGACCAGCGGATCCTGTCGTTGCCAGGAATAGTGACTCCAGCGATGGGGCGCCTGGTCGCAGGCAGAAAGCCAGAGCAATCGGCGTGGGCGAGTCATGGCCACGTACAGTAAACGATAGTCCTCCGCCGTTTTGAGCTGTTGGGCCTGATCCCAGGCCGCGGCTGCATTGGGAATGGGCTGCCCCTGAACGGCGGCCCGGAGTTGCTGCCGGGCCACCTCCGGTAAAGACCCCTCTCCTAAAAATCGAGCCTGGGCCAGAGGCATGAGCGGTCCAAACAAAAGGGATTCGTGCAGGAAGGGCAAAAAAACCACATCCCAATCGAGGCCCTTAGCCTTGTGCATGGTCATGATGGTGATCTGGCGATCGCGGCAGAAGTCTTGCTGATCGGGATCTAACTCGACGCCATCAAAGCGTTCAGTACGCAGGAGTTCCTCCAGGCTCTGAATCCACTGGCTCAGAGAGTTTTTGCCCTGATTGAGGCGCAGGAGGTGCTGCACCAGCTTATCGGCTGTGGCCAGTTCCTCCGGCTCATATTGAAGGGCTAGCCCCAGAAAGGATAGCAGCTGGTAGAGCGGCAGTTCCCAGCGCGATCGCAGCAGCTTGACACATAGCGATCGCGCTGACCTGGTTTCGGGAAGATCCTCTTCTGCCATTGGGTATAAAAACTGCTCGGGATAGGCTGAGTGCTGATCTATGGCGAGGGGTGCAATGATCTGGCGATCGCTCAACAGCCGCAGAACCGCGTTTAAATGCATTGAAGAATGGGGCCGAGCGATAAACTTTAAGAGCGTCAATAAATCCTGGGGGACAGTGGTGAGTCGCGCCTGCAACCCGGCATCTAGAATTTGCAGATTGGCCGAGGTTACATCCGTTTTGAGGCCATAGATTGCGGGTTGACTCAGTACCTCAGCCAGAAACTGCGCCTGCCTGTTTTCACGCACCAGTACCGCAAAGGTTAAGTCTGGCTGGTCATGAATGAGGGCAAGGGTCCGCTGGGCAATCCCCTCAGCGGTCTGGAAAATATCTAGTGGATGATACTGCTCGATGCCGACGCCGATGGGCAAAGGATTCGCCTGGGGTTGGGGGTCTTCCGGCGGGACCGGTTGGATGTGCTGGCGGATAAAGGGTGGATCGGTGGTGGCTGGAGATTGTTGTAAAGCCCAATCCATATAGCGGTTGACGTAGCGGATAATCGCGAGGCTGCTGCGGCCAGCATGGTGCAGGGGCGCAAACTTTCCCTGCAGGGTTTGATGGTGGCAAAAGTCTCGAAATAATGCCGGATTGGCCGGGGTGAAGGTGGAGTTAATCGCCTGGTTGGGATCGCCGACGCGAATTAAATTTAAGGTTTGCGGGTCTTGGGGGGTTGCGGCTAAACTTTCCACCAGTTTTGCCTGGAGCGGAGAAGAGTCCTGGGCTTCATCTTCAAACACGGCAAAAATTCGCCGTTGCCACTGCTCTCGCACGCTAGGGTCTTGCAGCGATCGCAGTGCGCCTAAAATCATGTCTTCGTAATCAATGCAGCGTTGCGCCAACAGTTCGCTTTGGTAGTTTTCATACAGGGCCGCGGCAGTAGCCAGGATGGCGGAGTTTTCTCGCCCTTGGGTGGATAGGGCCATCAGATCCGCCGGGCTCAGGCCCGAGCTCTTGGCTTCCCGGACCACCAGAGTGGCCAGAGCTGGCAGAATATCCGTTCTGAGCACGGACTGTCGCCGCAGACGTTCGGCTTCTTCTCCGGTCCATCCTCCTTGTTCGATAAGGTCTTGAAAGGTCTGAGGATGCGCCTGGATCCAGCGATCAATCACGGTCTGGATGAGTCGGTGACTCCGGTAGGGCGAAACCAGGGTGAGCTGTTCCAAATTCAGCCCTGACTGGAGGGGGTGTTGAGCTGCAATTCCCAGGGCCATGCCATGGAGGGTCTGGACGGTAAAGCCGGTGATTGGTTGCTGTAGTTCGGCCAGGTGGCGACGTATTTGCCGCTTGAGGTGCAGGGCTGCGGATCGGGTAAAGGTGACCAGCAGGAGTTCCGGAGGGGCCTGACTCTGCAGGGGAATGGCCCTTTGGTGAATTCGCTGCACAATGGCGATCGCCGCCGCCACAGAGATCCCATAGGATTTTCCCGATCCTGGGACTGCCGACACTGCTAGGGTGCCGCCCCGCCAATTCGCCATTTCCACCTGACCTGTGCGCAGGGTATCCCGGAGGGAATTGATCCGGATCTGTAAAGACTGGTGGGCTTGAACCATAATCTTGGTGATCTTCTGGGGGCTCCATCAATCCTCTGCACAGCGGCCAGTTGGAACGAAAACAGTCACGCCGAATCATCCGCGAGAAATCCCGTGATCCAATGCCGGAGCCATACCCAGGGTGACCTAAATCACCGGCTAGAGCGTCTGAACATCACCGTCCAGGACGGCTGAGGCTGGCACAGTGAGGCTATGCCGCTGGGCTGTTCTCCAGTTTGGGGATGGGAGCGTTTATCTATGCATTCTTCACAGAACCGTTTTAGCATCTTTGCCCACGCAATTGCCCTCACGCTCGTCCTGAGCGGATTCAACGTGACATCGGGTCCCCGTTCGCTGAGCCTCCAGGAGGAGATCTCCGCTGTCATCGCCCCCATGCTGACCGATCGCATCTGAGCAGTGCTTCCAAGGGAGAGTCTCCTGGGCCGGCCAAGGGCGCACGATCTGTAAGTCTGGCCCCTTGCCGCTAGTTCCAGTTGCCCACCAGCGTAAACGGGGACCAATAGTAAGGGTGGCGATAGTTGAGGGGAGCTGAACTTCCACTGCGACTGGGCAGGGCTAACTCTAACCCATTCGAGAGTTTGAGACGTCCTGCCTGGACCACCGTTTCTCCTCGCAGCATGGCCAGTTGTGCCTGGCGGAGGGCTGCAGATTTAATGGAGGCACTCTCCAAATGATCGTAAAACTCTCCCATGAGGGCTAAGGTGCCCTCGTCGCTGACGTACCATAGACTTCCCAACACGGACTTGACACCGGTTTGCAGGGCCAAACCCGTAAATCCGAGCTCTGCATCCTGGCTTCCCAGGGCGGTTTGACAGGCACTTAGCACCAGCAGTTCCACCGTGGGATTTTGGCCCCAATTTGCCTCCGCCGAGAGCGTACGCAGATCTGAAAAGCTCACCCGCTGGTCCCACAGTTGAATAAAGGATCGACTGAACTCACCCGAATTAAATTCGGCGTGGGTTGCCAGATGAATAATGTCGTACTCCTTCTGGCGCGTCAGCTGCTTAAGGCGATCTAGGGTGGCTTGACGGTTCAGGTAGGACTGTCCTTGCCAAATTTGGGTGGTTAGGGCTGGCACCTCGATAGCGACCGAGGGCAGAGGGGAGAGCCCCTGAACGGACTCTGTAATGCCCATGCCTAACATCTGCTTGCCCTGAATGGATTGATATCGGGTATCGGTGAGATTAAAGCTGGGAATTAGTGATAAGTTGTAGCGCTCCACTAAAAACCCGGTTCCATCGTGGAGGGCGGCCACCGGAATTGTGCGCAGTCCCTCATCTAGAACAAAGATTAAGGTATCAATCTCCTTGGCCTTCAAGATGGGGTCCAAGGGCTGAATGATCCAGTCGTAGAGTTGCTGCGCTGGCTCTAAATAGCGAGTGGAGTTGAGATCGAGTGGGTCACTGACGCGTCGGCGAAAATTCTTTGCGGCCCGATCTACTTTGGCTGGAGTGGCCTGGGGCACGGTTTTAAAGAAAACACTGCCAGAAAATTGCGCCTCCTCTTCCTCAGGGCGGTTGGCCAGGGGATCAATCTTAGGGAACGTTCTGGTGGCGGTTAGGGCTAGGGGCTGAAGATTCTGACCGATCGCCTGATCCTCCTGATTTGACGTTACCAGGACTAAGCGTAGGCCTCTTGCCGTTTTAATGACATAAACCAGGCCTGGATTTGTGCCGGTGGCTTGCCCCAGTTCTCCGAGTTCTTGAGAGGCTTCATCAATGGTGGCTGTGACGCCATAAAAGGGGCCAAATCGTTCCACGTAGGCCGCCGTAAAACTGTCCTCAATCCGCCCCCAAAAGTCATTGCTATTCTCGAGATCAATGGGATCGGTGCCCTCGTTTTGAGGTTCTGAGATCACAGTGACGTCCGATAAATTGGTGAGATCTGATTGATTGGTGGGGGGGGAACTTGGGGGAGGCTCTGGCAGGCTGGGGGGGGTCTCTTGAGCCAGGGCGATGGGCATCCCGAGACTCCCTAAACTCAAAAGCCCTGCTAACCCTTGAACCAGAAGTGACCTGTGCGCCAGTTGAATCATGATTTCGTGAGACTCTTGTCTGAACATGTTGATCCCCAGGTCACGGGTAGACAGTCCTGGGGTCGTTTGTAAGTTTAAAACTGGGAGGAGTAGCCCACCCCTAGAATGAACCGCCATCCATCGCCCGCATTTCCTGTGATATCTGTAACCGCTGGCGTAATGACCAGCGGGATTTTGGGAATGGGTCGCACCGATAGGCCCATGGACAAATCCTGACCAGACCATTCCGTAATCAGATTCACCGGATCGAGAACCCGAAACGCGACGCTACCGAAGACGTTAGGGTTGTCGTTATCGTTAAAAATATTAAATTCGGACCGGTATCGCCCGGTGCCCGCTCCCGCTGAGACCGCAATTCGGCTTAAGAAGGCTTCGGGATTCTCCTTGAGAACAAATATTTTCGAGACGACCCCGTAGGGACTCGGGCCGTCAATGTCGCCATTGCCCCAACTAATCGCATCGTTGACCCCCACTGCGATCGCCAGGTTATTCTGAATCTGGCGATGTAGTTTAAAGCTCACAATGCCTCGATCCAGAGGGTCCGACAGATCCGTAAAGGTAATGCCCACATCAAGCCCCACAAACTTTTGGGGATCGCCAGCCCCCAGGCCGATGCCCACGGCCCCGTCTGCCTGGTTTGTAAATCGCGTTCGCTCTTGAAATCCAATTCCGACTGAATACTGACGCCAGCGTTTCCCGAAGGCCGTTGGGGTTAATAGAGAAATCCCTGGACTGTAGCGCGGTGTCTGGTCCAATAGAATATCCGCCCGGGGCCGATACAGTGGATTTTCACCAGAGTCCGGCTGCGTTTTCAGTCGCGGACGACTCCCTGGAGTATCTGCCTCATCGGGCGGCGGTGGGTCTAGCGGTGGATCTAGTATTTGCGCCAGGGGCACCAGGGCCTGCTCGACAGCGGGGGAGGGAGAATCCACAGCCTCAGGGGCGATCGCCGGAGTTGAGGACTCAGGGGCGGAGTCGGCTATGGAAGGATCATCCCCCGCCTCCGACTGGATGAGAGAAATAGCTGTTAACGGGTCTGGAACTTGGGCTAGCGACTGGGCGCCAGCCGTGTTGAGTTCTGCCCAGCCCAGCCCCAGACTGCTGGCTACGGACAGCAATAAATATTTACCGAACCTGTTCACCACACCAGTTTTAATAGGTTTGGGGTCAAGGCTACCATGCTTTCTCGTAAATGTATTGCCCTGCTGATCCATCGGTTAATGGTGGGGGGGACGCGGTTCCAGGCCCTGAGGCGGAAGACCCCCCCAGGGCTGGTGATTGGAGGCGGGGTCAGGTGACCTGGATCAATACTGGCAGCATTTGGAGGGGGTAGAGTTTACGTAAAGTTCTAGGCTGAGGCTAGTCTCCAGGACCCTGGGCGATCCCATCGCGAATGGCGCTAGGATCGTATCGCTTATCCTCTGCTCTGTTGTTTGGATTTCCTGAAGAGCCATGCGTTATCTTTCCTTGAATTCTGTCATTGGCCTTTCCCTGGTTCTGAATAGCATCTTTGGTGCAACCCAGGTGTTTGCTGGCCCAACCCCTCCTCGCAATTCCCAGGAGCAACCGGCCGCTTCTTCCCCGACCGTCCCAAGTTCGGAGCCTCCATCCCTGGGAGAGGAGGGAGCGACGGAGACAGGTGCCCCAGAGACAGGTGCCCCAGAGATAGGTATCCCAGAGACAGGTGCTAAAAACAGCCTGGATCCAGTGCGCTCGTCTACGCCCGGCAGTTCTTCCTCCGATCCGGGGGCCACGGAAGCCTCCCGAACGGTGTATGAATGTATGAAGAGCCGGGGGCGGCTATTTACCGTGGCCCACACCTCCAGAGGGATGATTCCATTAATTGAATGGCGCAGCCTTGTGTTTGGTCAACAATGGACCCCCGAAGTGCGATGCAATACGGTTTCAAATCGATTTCAGCAGTTTTCTGCCCAAAATTTGCTTCAGTTTATTTCCACGGGCGCTTTGAATAACTATCCCATCATCTGCGTTTCCAAAGAATATGGTGACTGCTTGAATGATGGGCTTTTGTTGACCCTAGAACCGAAGGATGATCCCAATCAGGTGCTTCGCAGCCTGTTTGATCTATCGAGCCATATTACCCGCAGCGGTTCTAAGACGGTGATTGATATGGAGTATCTTCTGGATGAAAAAGCGCCTCTGGAGGCGACGGAAGGGGATCTAGCCCCCGCTGGATCGGTCAAGGCTCCAGCCGATCCAGCGGGTCCTCCCAGCGCTGACCCCAATTCCAATCGCTGGCCTTTGTAGCCCCAGTGTTCCGGACCCGGCCTTTGTGGCCCTTATTGAAGACCATGAACTTTAGCTTTCCTGCCTACCGATCTATTCCCACCGTGCTATTGGGATCTGCGATCGCCGCTCCGCTCCTCTGGCCCTCCTCGCCGGCCCTGGGGCTAACTGGGGCTCAGGTGAATCGCATGGCGGAGCAGGTGACCGTGTTCATTCGCGGGGTGCGCAATATGGATAACTTTGGTTCGGGAGTTTTGGTCGCCCGCCAGGGGAATACCTACCGGGTGCTCACTGCGGGGCATGTAATTGACGCCCAAGATCGATACACCGTCACCACCGCAGATAACTTGCAACATCTGGTAACTCACCTTCGCAAGCTGCCCAACATTGACCTAGCAGAGGTGACCTTTGAAAGCTCTGAAACCTATGCCCTTGCCCAAATCGGTGATGCGGCCAGTCTAACCCCCACAGAGAAGGTCTATGTGACGGGTTTTCCCAAGCCTGGGTTTAATATTCCCATCCCCACCTACACCATTACCGATGGCAACATCACGACTATTCTCAATCGGGGGATGCGAGATGGCTATGGCGTTGCCTATACTAACCCCACCCGGGCGGGGATGAGTGGGGGACCTGTCTTTAATGAGGCGGGTCAGCTCATTGCCATTCACGGACGGAAGGAAGGAGAAGCCGATGGCAGCATGACTGCGGGTGCCTGGCTGAATCTGGGCATTCCCATCAATCTATACCAGACATCGCCGATGGGGGGAGGCGCCATTGGTCAGCAGACGCCGCCGCTCGTCAAGCCCGTCATTGCCGTGTCTTCACCCCGGCAGCAGCCCTTATCGCTCCAGCCTCTTCCGGTTGAGGTGAATACGACCCAATTGCCTCAGATTGCCAATGAGCCCCTCGTGAAGCAGCATTGTCAGCTGCCAGGAGATCAGTCCTGCCGCACGGTGGTGCAGGTTCCTAACATTGGTCAGCCTGGCAATGAAGCGGTCCTGAATCCCGTGACTGCCTTGAGTGCCGAAAGCTGGATTAACAAGGGAAACCAGGCTTTTCAAGCAGGGGAACAGTCCCAGGCGATCGCCTATTATTCCAAGGCTCTGGAACTTGATCCAGATCAGGGCATAGCCCTGTTTAATCGTGCGGTAGCCTATCACCATACCCAGCAATCGCCCCAGGCAATGGCTGATTTTCGTGCTGCCCTAGCTGTCTTTCAGCGCCGCAATCAGCTCTCTCGGGTTGCCCAGGTCGAGTCCATTCTACGTCAGCTTGATCAGCCTTAGTGCCGGGCAAAATGGTCGGTGGCCTGCACCAAGGCTGACGCAATCCCCGGTTCACTCATAGAATGCCCCGCATCGGGCACCACGATGAATTCTGCTTCGGGCCAGGCCCTGTGCAACTCCCAGGCCGAGATCATCGGGCAAACCACATCGTAGCGTCCCTGGACAATGACGGCAGGAAGGTGGCGAATTTTGCCAATATTTTGGAGAAGCTGATTCTCTTCAGTAAAAAAGCCGCCGTGGACAAAATAGTGACATTCGATGCGGGCAAAGGCTGCTGCAAAGTCCGCTTCCCCAAATTTATTCTGAAGGGCGGGATCGACCAAAAGCTTGCTGGTACTAGCCTCCCACAGGGACCAGGCCCGAGCTGCGCTGTGACGCACCTGAGGATCCTCCGAGGTCAGGCGACGATAGTAGGCGGATATTAAATCATCCCGTTCCTCTGGGGGAATTGGGGCCAGATAGGATTCCCAGGCATCGGGGAAAAGGTAGCTGGCCCCAGACTGATAGAACCATTGCAGCTCTTGGGGGCGCAGCATAAAGATGCCTCGCAAAATCAGGCCCAAGCAGGCGCTTGGATGGGTTTGGGCATAGGCTAGGGCTAGGGTGCTCCCCCAACTGCCCCCAAAAACTGCCCAGCGATCGATATGCAGGTGGGCGCGCAGCCGCTCAATGTCCGCAACCAGATCCCAGGTGGTATTTTCCCGCAGTTCCGCGTGGGGGGTACTGTTGCCGCAGCCGCGCTGATCCATGAGCACTAGCCGCCATGGGCCAGGGTCAAAGTATTGTCGATAGCTGGGGTCAATGCCTCCCCCAGGGCCACCATGCAAAAAAATGGCAGGTTTTCCCTGGGGGTTGCCCACCTGTTCGTAGTACAGGGTATGCAGATCGCTGACCTGGAGATAGCCTGTGTTGTAGGGTTCGAGGGGAGGATAGAGCGATGGCATTAAGACTCCACACTAAAGTCTTCGGGGTCGATGTCCCAATTGACCCATCGGATAGCCTCCCGCGCGGATCGCAGGTCTGGCGGGACGCGAGTGGCGTGAATATATCCAGTGCTGGGACAAGTCATTTTTAGCAGGAAAATTGGCTCAATATCCACAGGATGATCAATGCGCAGCAGGGAATATTCTCGCCAGCGATCGAGAATCTCAGCGTCTAGTTCCTGACAGAGGCGACTGTAGCCAATGCCCTGAATGAGCACCCGCCGCAGTTCTGCATTTTGTTCAGTGAGAATCCAGTCTGCTCGCCAAAGATTCGGATGAATGGGGCCGTAGCGTGGCGGTAAGTTGACGCCGCGAAAGCAATAGCGGGCATAGCCATCGTTAAAGGCCAGGGCCGGTTCGCCTTCACCATGCAGCCGTCCTTCCTCATCAAAGCAGAGCTGAGTGGGGCGCTCGAAGATAAAGCTCACTCGCTGAAAGGTCAAGACTGTGCCACAGTTGATATAGAGGGAGCGTAAAGCCTGCCATGGTTCCTGAGAAAGAGAACAGCCGAGAACCTCATTGCAATAATCAATCAGGGCTGGGGCAAATCCGTTAGTGGCAGCCCCCAAGGCATCGACGCCAAAACCCAATAGACTCAAGAACCCAAGCATTTGCTTTAGAGAAGCTTCTAGCTCCTGAAGCAGGGGATCGTGACGCAGCGGTTGCATCACCTCTTGATCCCACCAGTGCCCCAGGGGCTGCATCCAGCGTCCGAGTTCCTCACCCCTTTGGATCAGCCAGTCTCCGCCGGGCTGACGGCTAATCTCCTGGCGCCAAAACTGCTGCTGCTGTTGCCAATATGTATCAGCGATCTGCTCCAACCAGCGCGAGGATTGTGTCCCCTCCACCAGCGACCGATCGATAAATTCAGGCAGCTGAGCAACGAAGGGGTCAAGCACCGCGCTGTAAAGCGCCAGGGTCAACTCCGTCAGGCGTAGGGTCCCTAACGCCTCTTGCAAGGCAATCAGGACTGCCGGAGTGAGCTGATCCTGGCATTGAATGGAAAGGTCCCGAACAATGGGCAGTTGAAGCAGAGGGGGACCCCAGGACAGCAAGCGTTCTGACAGGGGACGCCTGTTCACGTAGTCGAGGAAATCCTGAGGACCTTGACAAAAAATTATTTGCGGCTGAGGCAAGCCAGAGGCCCTGTAGGCTTTGCTGACCGATTCTCTAGCCGCTTCCAGATCTAGATTTTGAGTGGAGGTAAGGATCTGCCACCAGCGTTCACGATAGGCCGCTAGCTGATCCTCTTGGTGAGCCGTTAACGTCTCAATCCGCGACATAGCGCCATCCATCGGGTTCGTATTCGCGCTGGATGCGCACCGCCCAATCCCCCTGGGGAATAGTCACCTGATCGTGCTCTTCATGGGTCAGCTGTGCAGTCGGCGAAAGCACGCGCAAATACAGGGTGCCTTCGCGTTCATAGAGTTCCGCGCTACCCTGGCTAATTCGGTGTCGATGGCCTGTGACCTCTCCTTCGGCGAGGGTGAGATGATTCAAGGGCCGTTTCTGGAAATGAGTGGTTTGGGACAAGGGAATGAGAATGACGTCACCTTGGCGAATGGGTTTCATCTCAGTTCTCCTAGCGAGTGAAGGGCTTACTCTTGCATTGTGGCATACCCAAATTCACTTCGACAGAGCGCGTGACGATTTTCTCCCTTTGCCCTCTAGGGCTAGCAAAAACCCCCGGCCTGTAGGCCGGGGGCGCTCAAATTCAAGGAGAAAAACAATGCTCTGTCAATGCTCTTGTGAAATTAGCGTGCCCCTTGGGGCGCGATCGTGATCAAATCCAGGATCAATGTAAACAAACTTTATGAATAAATGTAACGGCCTTGGTGCTGCAACCAAGCTCCCGCAAACAGCTCCCGCAAATAAGGGCAAACAAAAAAGAGAACCTAAATTTAGGTTCTCTTTTTTGAAAAAAGAATTCGGGCGTCTGGCCGTGTTTCGACTCCGATATCTTTTTTGATTCACTTACTCCTCACGCCATTAATATATCGATCGTCCCCTACTGCCTTGACAGGGCTAGTGACACTTTTAAAAGTGTCAATCTGGCCGTTGCGCTCTAGGCGTGATTTTAGGTGGGTGGACAGTTGCGTTAGGATGAACTCAATCTTTAAGATAAAAGGCTGTTCTACCCTAAAAGCAGACGCTCATCGCCTGAGGACACCGTCCATGTGGAAGCCCGAACTCCTTGCCCCTGCCAAAAACCTGGAGCGTCTTTACGTTGCGATCGCCTATGGAGCTGATGCGGTCTACGTGGGAGGTCAACGCTACGGTCTGCGGGCCAGGGCCGATAACTTGACCGATGATGAGCTGATGATGGGCGTTCGCTATGCCCATTCCCAGGGCGCCAAGGTTTATGTGACGCTCAACGCCTTTTTCCATGATGACGATTTTGCAGACTTTGATGACTATTGTCAATTTTTAGAGCATCTTGGCGTTGATGCTGTGATTGTCTCGGATTTGGGAGTGATTCGCGCCATTCAGGCCGCTTCTAATTTGGAAATTCACCTTTCGACCCAGGCTTCCTGCTTAAATACCTACGCAGCACAATTCTGGAAACAGATGGGTGTGCATCGGATTGTGGTGGGCCGAGAACTTTCGGTGGAGGCGGGCGGATCTATTCAGCGGCAGGCGGGCATTGATGTGGAGATGTTTGTGCACGGAGCGATGTGTATGGCCTACTCCGGTCACTGCACCATTTCTAATTTTATAAAGGGGCGGGACTCCAACCGGGGCGGCTGCGTACAGTCGTGCCGATTGCCCTACCAGGTGAGCACCGAAGCCGCGATGAGCACTGCAGCAGCAGATTTCCCTCCTCGGGCAATGCCCACCACGCTTTTATCCTCCAAGGATCTCTGGGGGATTGGCACAATTTCAGCCTTCTTTGATCAGCGGATTTGCGCTTTAAAAATTGAGGGACGGATGAAATCCTCCTTTTACGTGGCCACCACCTGTAAGGTCTATCGCCAGCTGATTGATGCCCAGGCGGAGGGGCGGCTGACTCCCGCTCTCTACGAGCAAGCCGCTGCAGAACTGAAGGCGGCTCCCTATCGAGACTACGCCACAGGTTCGCTCCAGGCTCCTGCTGATGGAGCGACGGTGTATCACCAAGCCACCCCAATTAATGTGGGGGACTATGAGTATCTAGGCTTAGTCATTGATACGCAATCCGATGTCATTGTGATGCGGTTGGCCACCGGTCTCAACGTGGGCGACACCATTGAACTGATTCCGGTGCAAGGGCCACCGATTACCTGGCCAGTGAGCGCCCTGCAAACCTTGCGAGGTGAGGCCGTTGACTTTATGCGCCAGGATAATGTGGTGGCCATTCCCAAGACCCATTTTCCCGAAGCCGCTGCCATTGCCCCTTACAATGTGGCTCGGATTGCGGCCTCCCGATCCTCTGCTTTGGTGCGCTAATGCTGTTTAACACCTACGCGGCTTCGCACGAAGATTTGCAACAAGCGGCCCGATCTCCCCAGTTGGAAGAGGTTCTGCTTGAACCGATGCTGCTAGCGCGTCAGGGAACCTTGACCGTCTCGCAGGCCCAAGCCCTCGCCCAGGCGGCCCAGCAGCTTAACCTGCGGCCGGTTTTGGTGTGGGACATCCTCATGACGGAGTCGCAGATCCAGCAGGTGGGCGATCGCTTGAGTCAGTGGGATTTGAGCTGTTTTTCCGCTGTTCGAGTGGCGGATGTGGGCGCGGCGCTGTGGGTGAAGGCCCATTGTCCGACCCTGCCGCTGCAGTTTATTGCTGAGCATGGCAATCATAATTGGATTGGGCTGTTGACTTGGTGTGAGGCCTTGGGGCCGTCGCTGGATCGGATCGTGCTCTCCATTGAGCTCCCGGAGCAGAAGCTCATTCACTATTGCCAGTCCTTGCCAGTGAATTGTGAAGTCTTAGGGGCCGGGCCAATCCTGCTGTTTTATTCGCCGCGATCGCTCCTTGCGACTCAGGTGGGTTCGCCGCCCCAGGATTCTCAGCCTCTGATTCAAGCAACGCTCCAAACAGAGGACTACGGCGATCGATCCTTCCCCGTTCAGGAAAGTCTCCACGGCACCTTGATGTATTTGGACAAGGATCAGTTCATTTTGGATCGGCTCGCGCCCCTGGCGGCGGCGGGGCTACATACCGTGCGCCTGGACCTGCGGCACTTGGGTCAGTACGGACAGGTTGCCTGCGGCATTGATCAGCTGTGTGATCAATGCTTAAATCACCCTGCCACGGTACAGGAAAACTGGCCCCGACCCACACGCGCTCCTTTTTTTAGGGCAAATCGCACCACCGCTGTGTTTCCACACCTCAAATCTAAGCTGATGCCCTGGCGAGATGAAGCCTGTGTGGCCGTGTGCATTGGGTCACAAAGGGGAGAATACGGCATTTTTCGCACTCTGCGGACCTTCCATCGTTCCCAGGTGAAGACCTTGATGTTACCCAGCGGCGAGGAACTGCCCATTCCAGACCGCTTGGGCTTTTACGACTTAGCAGGGGAGGCGTTGGGAACCTGTGCCTCGGACTGCACGATTACCATGGACTGGATCCGGAAGCTGGCCTCCGGCGCGATTTTAAGAACGGTTTCAACCCGGTCACCTGCGAGCGTTTAAAGCGCAAGCGGCTAAAGCGCAAGCGGCTAAAACTCAAGCCGCTGTATTTCAGAGCTTGGAGCATCGGGGCATAATCACAGAGAACCATCCAAGCCTGAGGGCCGTACCGTTGCATGGAGTCCTATCCCTCTGTCCCCGTCTCCAAGTCCCATTCCCGACCGAGTGCCATCGCGCTGTTGGGAGTAGGACTGTATGGGCTGTTGACGCTTTTGGCCGACAGCAGCAGTTTACAAGTTTCCTGGCCCTGGGTGTTCATTGTGCAGGTGGGTCTGATGCTGCCCTGGGTCTGGCTCATCCGATCTCTTGGGATGCACCCAACCTGGACAGGCCTGGGATTTGGGCTAGACCTGGGTGTGGGATTGGGGATAGCGGGGTGGGGGCTTTCCCACCTCGCCAGTCCGGCACCGCAGAGTTCTGTTTGGTACGGCTGGGCGATGCTCGGGAGCGTTGGCGCCCTGTATGGCCTGAATCAGCATCTGACTCTGCATCGCACTCCGGTCAAGCTTTTGCAATGGCAGGGGGCGCTCAGTGGCGCCTTTATCCTGACGAGTTTGGGATTGTGGACCTGGCAGACTCTTCTCCCGGAGCAAGCCCGGTTGCAGGAGTTGCGATCGCTGGGACTCGAGATTCCCTTTAACTTTTCGGTCTTAGAATTACGCAACTGGGCTCCCATTGGTCACCAGAACTACGGGGCGGGCTATCTGGTTCTGAGCCTGCCGCTGCTTGTGGGACTCTCGATAACCGCCAAAACCCTTGGGCAGCGGCTGATTTGGGGGCTAGGGGTTGGGCTGGGTCTAGTCGCCCTGTATACCACGAGTTCCCGAGGTGGATGGCTGGGGTTGGCCATGGCCGGGATCTTGGGCCTGAGTGCAGTTCTCAGTAGCCGCAAGGTCTCAATCGCGATGCGAGGCCTAATGGGGCTGGCTTTGGGGCTGGTGCTGGGAGGAACTCTCCTCAGCAACAACCGACTGCGATCGCTTCTAAGCTTTTCGGCTCTGGGGCAATCTGGGGGGGAGACGGCCTTTCGCTGGATTACCCATGTGACTGGCTGGAAAATGGGGCTGGACCATCCAATTTTCGGGGCGGGGCCTGGATCGGTGCCGCTGCTTTACCAAGCCTATCGGCCTGCTTGGGCGGGTCAGGAAGCTGAATGGGTCTACCAACTCCACAGCACTCCGGCTCAGATCTGGGCAGAGTTTGGGGCCTGGGGCATCGCGCTGGGTCTGGGTCTGACAGGCTGGCTGATCTACTGGGGCGTACGGCTCTGGCGATCGCCGCAGTTGGTGGGACGCGATCGCATTCTAGCGGGTAGCGTTCTGGCGGGATTGGCGGGCTATGGCGGGGTTTGTCTGACGGATTATCAACTGGATATTGTTGCCATTGTCGGAGTCTTGATCGTCTATGGAGGCTGCCTGCTGGCCCTCCTGCGACAGACCTTTCCCCAGCCAGGGGCAATCTCGCCGTCCCCCCCGATTCGCCGAATGCTCCCTTGGGGGCTGGTGGGACTGCTGATTGCCATGGGGCTGTGGATCACCCCGGTTTTACGGGCCTGGCAGCTTTCTAGTCTCGGATTTGCAGCCTTACAGGCCCAGGATGTCGCGGAATTTCAAGCGAAGCTGGAGCGATCGCATCAGCTTGCCCCCTGGGAACCTTACTACCTGCATCAACTGGCCTGGAACTTGGGTCATGCTGGGCTGCAGGCTCCTAATCCAGAGGATCAGCAGCGGCTAATCCAGGCCAGTCAAGCCTACTTTCAAAAGAGTCTTCAGGTTTCTCCCCATCAGGAATTTGCCTACAGTAATCTGGGCTGGCTGCAGTTGCTGACCGGTCAACCTGAGGCGGTGCAAACCTTTGTCCAGGCAACGCAGCTCCTGCCGGGAAAACGACTGGCGTTCAATAGTTTGGGACTGAGTCTGTTGCAGCAAGGCAAGTCGGATTTAGCAGTTCAGGCCTTTTCCCTAGAGCTGCTGCGCAATCCGATCTGGCTCACGAGCCCGGTGTGGCGATCGCCGCAGCTCCAGAGTCTGGTTCCTCAGGTTCAGGCCCTGACTCGCCATCGCTATCAGGAAATCCTGCGGCAAACCCAGCACCCTGCGCTCATTGCCTATGTGCATCGGTGTTTGGGAACGCTGGACTGGTGGCAAGGCAATTTAGATCAAGCGCGCCTTCACTGGCAGCAGGGCGGCAACGGTCTGGGCTTAGATCTGTTGAAGGTGATCCAGAATCAGCCCGCTTCCTCAGCCGCGCCCATTCTCAAGGCCTGGCAAGACCCCAATCGGCGAACGGCCTGGATTGAGCAGGCCCTGTTAGGGGCAACCCAGGCACCGCCGCTGCCGTCGCAGGTGGCGGCCATCGCCAACAGCATGAACCAGGCGCAGTCCCTGGACCAGTGGATTAAGCAGCTGGCGCCGGTGCGTGAGTATCGGCGCGAGCGCACCGGGTTTGGTGTTTTGAGCCGTCACATTGACGGCCCTGCCCCCGTTGACTACGTGCCCATTGTGGAGAATTTGGCCATGACGCTATTCTTTGCCGACTTCTTGCCTAGTCCCCAGTACGATGCCCAACTCGATGGGCTGTTGCAGCCGGAGCGAGAAGCTCTATGGCGATCGATTGCTCCCGCTGAAGCGTCCCCATAATTGCGGGTTCCCTTCAGGTTATGGGGGAGTGCGTCGCCGGGAGCAATTGGTTGTTGCCGATTGGTTGTTGCTGCTTGATCGGAGAATGTTGCCTTGAGGCTTAGACTCAGTAAGCGCCATTGGCAAACAGCACAATCCGAAAAGTCTCTACGAGAATTTCGAAATCCAGATTCAGACTCCAGTTATCGATGTAGTACAGATCCAGCCGAGCCGCCTGGTCAAAGCTGTCAATGTGCGATCGCCCGGAAATCTGCCACAGTCCGGTAATCCCCGGCAGGACCTGGTGGCGAATATGGTGCCAGGAGTTAAACCGCTCCACGTCTCGAATGGGCAGGGGACGCGGCCCCACCAGGCTCATCTGGCCGCAAACCACGTTAATCAATTGCGGGAGTTCATCCAAGCTCGTGCGGCGTAAAAAGCTGCCCAGCCTGGTGCGGCGTGGGTCCTGCTTCATCTTAAATAAAATCCCATCCTGGGATTCGTTGTGGGCCTCTAACTGCGCTTGCAGCTGATCGGCATTGGCAACCATGGTGCGAAACTTCCACATGGGAAAGACCCTGCCATGGAGCCCCACCCGCTCCTGCCGATAAAAGATTGGCCCCGTAGAGGTGAGCTTAATGGCGATCGCCAGCCCCGTAAAGACCGGCGCCAACACCAGCAAGCCCAGACTGGCTGCGATGATATCAATGGCTCGTTTCATCCGGTAATCTAGCCCCAGCAGCATTGGCGGAGCCGATCGTAGGGTGGGCATGCCTGCAAAAATTTCTGGAATGCCGCGTCGGTGCAGGATTTCAACGCTGGAGGGGATTAAGCGCAGGGAGATGCCGTAGCGTCGTAGCTGCCAATAGAGGTGGGAGGCCAGGTCGGTATGGGGCAGGTTTTCAACGATGACTTCCTGAGCCTGGGACTGCACAATGCGCTGGAGAGTGACCTCCGTATTGGCGGTGGATGCCAGGGCTGCTCCGGCAATGGTGTAGTGCGATCGCTGCTGCAGGAGCTTAGATAAATGCACTAGGCGATCGGCGGGGGCAATGATAAACACGTTTACCGGGGCCTGGCGCTGTTCGAACTGCTGCAGCAGCAGCATGGCCACGAGCCGAAACCCAATGATCAAGATGATGCTAAAGAGCCAAGCGCTGAAAAAGAGCGATCGCGGCACATCTACCTTGGGATCGTAGATGTAGCTTGCCACCAGGGATACCCCATAGGCTAGGCTCACCACCTGCGCAGCGCGGACAAAGTCTTTCCAGGCGCGGGCGCGATTGTAAAGCCCACCTAGGGTGAACAGCATCAGGGTGATGCCGGCAAATAGCCAGAATAAGCTGGGTAAGCCCAGCCAGACCCACCAGATGAGCTGCTGGGGGATGGGGCTGTAGAGCTGATTCAGGCGAGCAGCGAAATGCCAGGCTAAGGCCAGGGCGGCCAGGTCAGCCAGGGCCAAGCCGCCAAAGCTGATCCACTGCTGAACACTGGTGTGCTGGAGCTGGAGCGATCGCGAGGCTCGTAAATCGTCCTGACTCGCGGGAGGAGGGAGAGGAAACACAGCAAGGTGTAAACATCGATGGCTACCGCGTTGATTTTACCTGTCTGGCGAGCTGTTTATTGCCCCAGATCTCCCCATCGGAATCGAGAGGGTTGGGGGCTACCCTTGCCATTGAATTTGGAGACTCCCCTCAGTGCCTCCCCTAGGTTCATTGCGGAGGAACGGGAGGGACAGGGTAAAGGAACGGAGAGGAAGGGATTCGAACCCCCGGAACCCTTGCGGGCTCATCTGATTTCAAGTCAGACGCAATCGACCAACTCTGCCACCTCTCCAGGCTTAAATATGAGCGATTAAAAAACGCTCATGGACTATATTACCCCAACCCATCGAAAAGGCGCTTGGGCGGTGCCGAAATTCTCTAGAATGGGGTGGCAATTAAAAATCCCTTCAGGAGTTGTTTTCAGTGGAGTCGCGCTACAGTCCCAATGAGATTGAACCTAAATGGCGAAAAGTTTGGGCACAACAAGGTCTCGACCAGACCCCACAGGACAAAACTCAGCCTAAGTTTTATGCCCTTTCCATGTTTCCCTATCCGTCGGGAAGCCTGCATGTGGGCCATACGCGCAACTATGTGATCACTGATGTGATTGCCCGGCAAAAGCGAATGCAGGGGTTCCGGGTGCTCCAACCCATGGGATGGGACGCCTTTGGGCTACCCGCTGAAAATGCAGCCATTGAACGGGGTATCCATCCCGCGCAATGGACTTATAAAAATATTGAGCAGATGAAGGCCCAGCTGGAACCTCTGGGGCTTTCCATTGACTGGAATAAGGAAGTGGCCACCTGTTCTCCCGATTACTACCGCTGGACCCAGTGGATTTTTTTGCAGTTCTACGCAGCGGGGCTGGCCTATCAGAAGGAAGCTGCCGTGAACTGGGACCCGGTGGATCAGACGGTATTGGCCAATGAACAGGTGGATAGCGAAGGGCGATCCTGGCGATCCGGAGCCAAGGTGGAGCGGAAGCTGCTGCGGCAGTGGTTCCTGAAAATCACTGACTACGCCGAAGAACTTCTCCAGGATCTCGATCAGCTTGAGGGTTGGCCAGATCGGGTCAAGACGATGCAAGCTAACTGGATTGGTAAATCCGTCGGAGCCTACATTGAATTTGAGATCGTGGGAGTCGATGAGAAGATCGGGGTTTTTACCACCCGTCCTGATACCCTGTTTGGGGTTTCCTATGTGGTTTTAGCGCCAGAACATCCCTTAACGGCCAAAATCACCACTCCAGACCAGCAAGAGGTGGTCAAGGCTTTTATGCAGACGGTGGCTTCGGAAAGTGAGCTAGAGCGCACAGCGGAGGATAAACCGAAGAAGGGGGTTCCCACGGGAGCCAAGGTTCGCCATCCTTTGACGGGGAAGGAGGTGCCCGTTTGGATTGCGGACTATGTGCTCTATGAATACGGCACCGGGGCGGTGATGGGCGTTCCTGCCCACGATACCCGCGACTTTAAATTTGCGCAGGACTATCAGCTGCCCATTCAGGTGGTGATTGTGCCGGAGGCGAATGCGCCTGCTGAGAACTTGGAGACCGCCTACACGGATCCGGGATGGTTGGTTCATTCGGGTGAGTTTGACGGTCTCTCCTCGGAGGCGGCAAAGCAGGCCATCATTGAGGCCTTGGAGCAGAAAGGCAGCGGTCGGCAGCGGGTTCAGTATCGTCTGCGGGACTGGCTAATTTCGCGCCAGCGCTATTGGGGGGTGCCGATTCCTGTGATCCACTGCCCGGACTGCGGAGCGGTGCCCGTGCCGGATGCTGCGTTACCGGTGCAGCTTCCGGAGAACGTTCAGTTTTCTGGAAAAGGCGCTTCGCCCCTGTCTCAGCTCGAAGACTGGGTGAATGTGGATTGTCCTAGCTGCGGTACCCCGGCCAAGCGGGAAACCGATACGATGGATACCTTTATTGATTCTTCCTGGTATTTTCTGCGCTATCCCGATGCCCGCAATGATCAGCAGGTGTTTGATTCGGACCTGGTGAATGATTGGCTCCCGGTGGATCAATACGTCGGTGGGATTGAACATGCGATTTTACACCTGCTCTATTCCCGCTTCTTTACTAAGGTGCTGCGCGATCGCGGGTTAATTAATTTTGATGAACCGTTTAAGCGCCTCCTGACCCAGGGCATGGTGCAGGCCACCGCCTACAAGAATCCCAAAACTGGCAGATACGTGGCGCCGGATCAGATTGCCGACCTCGACCATCCCACCGATCCCGATACGGGGGAGGCGCTGGAGGTGTTCTTTGAGAAAATGTCTAAATCTAAGTACAACGGCATTCCGCCGGAAGGGGTGACTGAGAAATATGGGGCAGACACCGCCCGGCTGTTTACCTTATTTAAGGCTCCCCCAGAGAAGGATTTGGAATGGGATGCAGCGGATGTGGAGGGACAGGCTCGCTTTTTGAATCGAGTCTGGCGGATCGCAGCGGAGTTTGGGCACCGGCGGGTGGCCGGGCAGGTGCAGGCGCCGGCGGCATCGCTGTCGAAGCCGGAACAGGATCTGCGCCGATCCATCCATGTGGCCATTCAGGAAATTAGCGAGGATTTAAGCGGCGACTATCAGTTCAATACGGCGGTCTCTGAGCTGATGAAGTTAAGCAATGCCCTTTCCGATGCGGCCTGTAAGGATTCTGCCGTTTATGCTGAGGGTGTGGATACGCTTCTATTGTTGATGGCCCCCTTTGCCCCCCATATTGCTGAGGAACTGTGGCACCAGCAGGGGCACACAACCTTAATCCATCAGCAGCGCTGGCCAGAGGTGGATCCGACTGCTCTGGAGGTGGATGAAATTACGCTGGTGATTCAGGTGATGGGTAAAACTCGGGGCACCATTCAAGTTCCGGCCCAGGCGACGAAGGCGGAGATGGAGCAGGCGGCGATCGCCTCTGACATTGGTCAGCGCTATCTGGCGGGGAAGACCCTCCGCAAGGTGATTGTGGTGCCTGGCAAGTTGGTTAACTTTGTGGTGGGCTAGGGTATGCCCCAGAATCAGCAGTGGATTCTGGCCCTGGATACCACCGGGGCGCGGCTCAACCTGGCCCTGGATTCTGGGACTGGGCAGACTCGTTCTCAGTCTTTGCCCCTGGGCCGAGACCTGTCTACCGATCTGCATACGCAGCTGCAGCAATTTGTCTCTCCCCTGAGCTGGGAAGAGATGGCCGCGATCGCTGTTCTGACTGGGCCGGGAAGCTATACCGGATCGCGCATTGGGGTGGTGACCGCCAGAACCCTGGCCCAGATGTTGCAGGTGCCACTCTATGGTTATTCAACCCTGGCGTTGGCCGCAGCCATTTCTGCGGAGCCAGGGGCGATCGCCGTCTCGATTCCAGCCCAGCGCCATCATGTTTATGGCGGGGTTTATCAAGTCGAGGATGCCAGACTCTATCCAACACCCCTGGTTGCCGACCGCAATATCTCGATCCTCCATTGGGAGGCATTCCTCAAAATCTACGAAACGCCGCTGCCCCACTGCCAATTTGAGTTTTCTGAAGACAACTCGCTCAAGCTGGTGCAGCGTATGACGGCCATTGCTCGGCAGCAGCTTAACTCAGGACAACTTGGGGATTGGTCCAGGGTTTTGCCCGCCTATGGCAAGCCTAGCTAATTGTTCAGGAAGCCCTCGCGGGGATCTAGGACAGGAGTGAGAAGGCTAGAATAGGCAGAACAAAGACTGACCGTATCCCTCCGATTGGGCAAAATTTGCGGGTCTATCGAACTGCTTTTGACGTGAGTTGATTTCCATGCTCCAGTGTTTCAAACGCGATCGCTTTAGTAAGC
Source organism: Lyngbya confervoides BDU141951 (assembly GCF_000817775.3). Lineage (GTDB taxonomy): Bacteria > Cyanobacteriota > Cyanobacteriia > Thermosynechococcales > Thermosynechococcaceae > Lyngbya > Lyngbya confervoides. Next base: position 14,033 of record NZ_JTHE03000061.1, on the reverse strand, counting down.
ATGCTTTGTCCCTGCCCTCTACGTTAGATCAAGGATTTGCCTTGCCCATTGCCATCGGTGTGGGCGTTGTCATGATGATTATTGCCATGACAATGATTATTCGTTCCAATCAGGGCAAAGTTGCATCGATCTCTCAGCGATCGACTTCGGATAGCTTGGCTGCTGCAGAAACTGGAATTGCTAAATTTCAATCGTTTCTTAACGAATATCGTGAGTTTGCCTCGGTACCATCCACCTGTAACTCGAATGATTGTTTGTTGGACTGGAGTCAATTAGCTACCCGAATTAATGCCAGACCTAGCTGTAGCAGCTATCTCAATGCGAATCTATTCCCGCTTAGCTCATCAATCACGTCGCCAAACTACACGGCTTGGAATGATATTACTCGTTCGGCAGCGGGAGGGGCACAGAGTTTGGAAGGACGCTTTCGTCTGATGAGTTATCAGTTTGATCCTGATCGTCAAGAAGGTATCTTGCAAATACAGGGAACCGATAACCGTCCTTTAAATGCCAGTTCTCAGCCCACTGGAGGAGTCACTGAGTTAACGGTTCGTCTTCCTGTGATTCCTGCGGACACGCCTAACAATGTCGGTGTTGGATCTGCTGCACCATGTGATTACGTAATTCCACCTTTACCTCAACAACCTAACGATATTGTGCTGACTAGTGCGATTCAAGAATCAATAACCTTACCTCGTAATCAGGACGAAGAATCAGGTCGAGACCAGTACACTTATCAATTGAGATTAAGCTCTGATCAAAATAATTCAAGTCACTGTCCTCCTTCTTCTGGGACATTTCCTCCCCCTCCATCCATTGATCTAGATGCTAACGAGCAATTAACGATCAAAAGTGGGAATACCATCACGATCGTTACGACAGAGGGAATTGATATTAACGGGGGAAAAATTAACATTCAAATTGGTGCGCAGTTAATTCTTGTATCTTGCGGAAATGTTTCTGTGGTAACAAGTGCTGTGGCAACTCATCCAGTTGTGAATAACAATGATCAAGAGGATCTATCATCACTTCAGTTTTATCTGCTAGGCAATGATGCTCAGCTAACGCTGGGCGCGTCACAGAGTCCTTCCATTCCATTTATTGCTTACGTGCCCGATGGCAGAGTTGAACTGCAAGGATCTGGCTTTAGTCCTCAATTCTTTGGCCGAGTTTGGGCACAGCGATTTTATATAAACAATCCAGATTCGACCTCTGATGATGTGAACGGTAGCGGTGAACCCTATTTTCTTCAGAGGTCGCTTTTCCTGACAACGGATTATCCTTCCCCTTGGCCAAATATGAATATTTCAACCCTGGGAAATCGACTACAGCCAATTACGGCCTGGGAACGTCAACAGCGCTAACTAGAGACTGCCATAACCTTAAGAGTTGTCGCGAATCGACCATCTTTCCCAGAAAATAATGCCATGATCCTGAATCAGCGTGGTGTTCAATTCAGTGGTATGGGGTTGATTCAATTTATTCAGGTCGTTGCCCTGGCCTTTATTCTGGGGGCCTTGCCCATCGTGCGGGTTCTGACCCAGCTGGTTTCAGGTAAAAACCTGGCCCAGTTGGGCACCGGAAATGTTGGGGTTTCGGCGGCGTTCTACCACGGGGGAACGGTCGTCGGGGTTTTGGCGGTGATTTCCGAAGCTCTCAAAGGCGTGGCGGCGGTTTGGATTGCCCAGCAGCTTTTCCCGCAAAGCCCAGCTATTCATCTGCTGGCGCTGTGCTTTTTGGTCCTGGGGCGCTACTTTATTGGCCGGGGGGCCGGGACTACTAACGTGGTCTGGGGCGTCATTGCCTACAACTGGCGCATTGCCTTTTCGCTGTTTCTCTTTAGCGCCGTCTTTTTCATTATTGTGGGCAATCGCCAGCGATCCAAACTGCTGGTACTGTTTTTATTGCCATTGATCATTGCCATCCAAACCCAGGATCTCAACCAAACCCTAGCGGCCATGATTTTGGCAGGGCTGCTGGGCTGGATTTACACCCGCATCCAGGATGATCTGGATTTGCCTGCTCACTCTGCACGTCATGGTGCCATGTTTAAGTTTCTCAAAGGTTCCGGCCCTATCCTTTCACTAGATCAGCCCCTTAACCCGGCCACTGTTGGATCAAAGGCTGCCAATTTATCTCAGCTCAAACAGGCTGGATATTCTGTTCCCCCCGGCTGGGTGCTGCTCGCTGGGGATGATCCGGCACAGTTTGCTCAACGCTTTGAGCCCGATCCCCAGCATCCGCTAGTGGCCCGGTCCTCAGCGGTGGGAGAAGATACCCAGGAGGCCTCTGCGGCAGGACAGTATGAAACGGTGCTGGATATCACCTCCTCCGCCATGCTCCTGAATGCGATTGCCACCTGTCAAGATTCCTTTGATCACCCCGCAGCGGTGGAATATCGCGATCGCCATCAAATTCAAGAAGCTGCCATGGCGGTGCTAGTGCAGCCGCAAATTCAGAGTGTCTTTTCAGGAGTAGCCTTTAGCCGCGATCCCCTGGAGAGCTGGAATAATAAAGTGGTGATTGAAGGTCTGCCCGGCTTTGCCAGTTCAGTGGTGTCTGGCCAAAAAACGCCGGAAACCTACGCCGTTTGCTTTGATCAAGTCCCGCCCGGTCAGCCCCCCCTGCCCGAACAGGTGGAGGGAGAGCCGGGAGACCTCCCCCTTTCCCTAGTGACGGCTGTGGCGGATCTGGCCCGACGCATTGAGGCCACCTTTCAGGGAGTGCCTCAGGATGTGGAATGGACCTACGATGGTCAAACACTTTGGGTTTTGCAGGCCAGACCGATTACCACCCTGCTGCCCATTTGGACCCGTAAAATTGCGGCGGAGGTGATTCCAGGGATTATTCCCCCCCTCACCTGGTCCATTAATCAGCCCCTGACCTGTTCTGTGTGGGGCCGCATCTTTCAGATTGTGTTGGGATCTTCTCGCAGCGCCGATCTCGACTTTCAACGCACGGCCGATCTTCACTATGGACGAGCCTACTTTAACGCCAGTCTGTTAGGCAAAATTTTCCTGCGCATGGGGCTGCCCCCAGAGAGCCTGGAGTTTCTGACGCGGGGCGCTCCCATGACCCCACCGCGCGGCCTGGCGGTGCTGCGATCGCTGCCGGGGCTGCTGCGGCTGGTGCGGCGCAGCTTTGCTCTACCGAGAACCTTTAAAAAACAAGCAAACCAATCCTTTCAGCCGGTGCTCGCGCAACTGGAGGCGCAATCTCCGGTTGAACTCCCGGCCCCCCAGCAGCTAGCGCGGATTCAGACCATTCTGGAGACCCTGGACCGGGTGACCTATTTCCAAATTTTAGTGCCGCTAACCGTGGCCCTGCGGCAGAAGATCGCCCAGCGGCAGATGGCCGAACTCGATCAATCGGTTTTACCGGAGGTGGCTGCCCTGCAGCAGCTCCACCATCTGGCCCAGCAGCTGCGGCAGATTGCCCCTCCGCAGGGGGAGACCTGGGAGGTGGAGGAAATTCTGGAGTGCTGTGGCACCCATCCGACTCTTCAAATTGAATTTGAGGCTTTTTTGCAGGAATTTGGCTACCTTAGCGAAGTGGCCACGGATATTTCCGTGCCCACCTGGCGCGAAGACCCCCAGGTTATCGCCAAAACCCTCAAGGTTCTGGTACAGGGCGAGACGCCAGCGGCAAACCCCGATCCGCCGCGACGCAAAGCCGGTTCGCTGCAGCGCTATCTCAATTTGAAGGGACAGGCCGCCCAGATCTATAACCGCCTGCTGGCCCATCTGCGCTGGACCCTGCTGGCGATCGCCGATGAGTGGGTGGCGGCGGGCCATTTAACCCAGCGAGAGGATATCTTCCTGCTGACCTGGCCTGAAATTGAAGCTCAGCTTGGCGCACCCGCCAGGCAAGCGGATTCATGGTCAGCCCTGATTGCCTCGCGCCAGCAAGCCTTGGTCCAGTGGACCGCGTTGAAAACCGTGCCTACGGTTCTCTACGGCGCCGCGCCTCCCCTGACCAACGTGAGCTTTGCGGAAAACGGCACCCACACCAAACTGGTGGGAATCGGGGCCAGTGCGGGCGAGGTGGAGGGCATCATCCAGATCATTCCTTCCCTCCAGGATATGCCGACCCACATCAGTCGGGAGATGGTGCTGGTGGTTCCCTTTACCGATGCAGGCTGGGCACCCATTTTTGCGCAGGCGGGCGGCATTATTGCCGAAGTAGGGGGGAAACTCTCCCACGGCGCTATTCTGGCGCGAGAATATGGCATTCCAGCGGTGATGGATGTTGAACATGCTATTCAGCGTCTCCACAACGGCCAACGGGTCAGAATCAACGGTGGGAGCGGTGTGGTGGAGCTGCTGTCCTCGCCCCCAGATGCCCCTGTCGGTTAACGGTTTGTCACACAATTGCTTTAGGATCAACTCACATGTAGTGGTTCTGGCGGTAGAACCTGGCCTTTGATGGTGGGCTGCATAATCGTGACTGGCTGCAAGCATAATTCAATGACCCCTTCGGATTCCAAGCAACCCTCCTCTTTGCAGAAGCTACTGTCCTACCTCAAGCCCCACTGGAAAAAGGTGACCTTGGGGATTGGGGCCTTGTTCATTGTGAACGGCATCAGTGCCTACCTGCCGCTGCTGATTAGCGGTGCCATCGATCAGTTCCAAACCAGCTTTGAATTTAGCGAAGTTCAGCAGGATGTGCTGGTGTTGCTGGCCCTGTCCACCCTGATGTGGGCCATTCGCATGGGATCGCGGGTGTTGCTCTTTGGGGCGGGGCGGCAGGTGGAATTTGACCTCAAGCAACGGATTTTTGATCACCTGCTGCAGCTAGAGCCTGCCTACTTCGCGGTGAACACGCCAGGGGATTTGATCAATCGAGCCACCAGCGATGTGGATAACATCCGTCGTCTGGTGGGGTTTGCTGTGCTGAGTATTGCCAACACCGCCTTTGCCTATGTCATTACCCTGCCGCTGATGCTGGGAATTGATCCTGTCCTGTCGCTGCTTTCCATTGCGGTTTATCCCTTCATTATGCTGGTGGTGAAGGTGTTCAGCCAGCGACTGCGCGATGAGCAGAGTGCGGTGCAAACCTCGCTGTCGAACTTAAGCGATTTGATTCAGGAAGATATGAGCGGCATCTCGCTGATCAAAATCTATGCCCAGGAAGAAAACGAGCATCGAGCCTTTGGCGAATTTAACCATAGCCTGCTCCAGGCCAATCTGAAGCTGGCTCTGACCCAAAATACGCTCTTTCCCTTTTTGGGGGGGGTGGCTAGCATTAGCCTGCTGGTGCTGCTGAGTTTGGGGAGCCGCGCCATTGCCAGCGGGACTATCAGCGTGGGTGACTTTGTGGCGCTCTTGCTCTACGTGGAACGCTTGATTTTTCCCACGGCTATTTTAGGATTTACCATTACAGCCTACCAACGGGGCATCGTGAGTCTCGACCGCATTGAGGCAATTTTGTCGGTGCAACCGGCCATTTCCGATAAAAATGCCGTGGTTGCTGCCAACTCCCTAGATCTGCAGGGCGCAATTCGCGCTCAGGATCTCTCCCTCCGCTATCCCGGCGCAGATCAAGAGGCCCTGAAACAGGTCTCCTTTCAGATTAAACCGGGACAGATGGTGGCCATTGTTGGGCCGGTGGGATCGGGGAAAACAACCCTGGCTAACTGTATCCCACGGCTGTTAGATGTGCCGCCGGGTCAGCTCTGGATTGACGATTATGACGTGACCCAACTGCCCTTAGAGGCGCTGCGCACCGCCATTGCCTATGTTCCTCAGGACAGCTTTTTGTTCAGCGCCAGCATCAAAAACAACATTCGCTATGGCGACCCGGTGGCCGACTTGGCTGCGGTTCAGGGGGCCGCCCAACAGGCCAAAATCCACGAAGAGATTTTAAACTTTCCCAAACAGTACGAGACACCGGTGGGAGAGCGGGGGATTACCTTATCGGGAGGGCAGCGCCAGCGATCGGCCCTGGCACGGGCACTCATGACCGATGCACCCATTCTCATTTTGGACGATGCCCTGGCCAGCGTTGATAACCAGACGGCCACCTTTATTCTGGAGCAGCTTGCCCACACCGATCGCCGCAAAACCGTGATTTTTATTTCCCACCAGCTCTCCGCCGCCGCGATCGCCGATCAGATTTTGGTGATGGATCACGGGAAACTTGTGCAGTCCGGTACCCATCGACAGCTGCTGCAAACTCCTGGACTGTACCGTCACCTTTGGAGTCAGCAGCAGCTTGAGGCGCAGCTTAAGGGCTAGGGCGGTGTTCGGTGGGCTTTATTGCTGCAAGAATCGGCCTTAATAGGCATTTTGCCGCTTCAAAACCACCAGTACCGTCTTGAAGATGATCACCATATCCAGCCAAAGGGACCACTGGCGCAAATACTTGAGGTCATAGTCAATTCTGGCTTGCATTTTGTCCAGGGTTTCGGTTTCGCCGCGATAGCCATTCACCTGGGCCAGACCGGTAATGCCGGGCTTAACCAGATGGCGCAGCATGTAGCCCTGGATGCGCTGACGGTAATATTCGTTGTGGGCCACCGCATGGGGTCGAGGACCCACAATACTCATGCGTCCCTGGAGCACGTTAAAAAACTGGGGCAGCTCGTCCAGGGAGGTTTTACGCAGGAAGCGGCCCACCGGGGTAATTCGTCGGTCGTCCTTCGTGGCCTGCTTAACCTCGCTATCATTTTCTAGCACCGTCATGGACCGAAACTTATAGACCTTAATCTCTTGCCCGCTGATGCCGTAGCGCTTTTGCTTAAACAGGATGGGGCCAGGCGAGGTGATCTTCACCGCCACCGCGATCGCCACCATCAAGGGACTGAGGATTATCAGGGCTGCTGTCGCTATCAGAATATCGAAGATGCGCTTTAGAAAGTACTGAAGGTCAGAAAAGGGGATTTCCCAGACTGAAATCAGGGGAATACCGTTGATATCGTAAGTTTTGGCCTGCATGAGCGTGAACATGGTGATATTGGGCACGAAGTACACGCAGGCCGTGGTGTCCTGAAGGTCCCTCAGCAGTTTGGACACTTGAGATTCCTGATGCAGGGGGAGGGTAAGATACACCACATCCACGCGATAGCGACGCACGTAGATGGGCAGTTCTTCCAAGGTGCCCAGGGCGGGCTTAAATTCTGCCGGGGTGGGCTGGTTCGGAAAACGGGTGTCGGAGAAAAAACCACAAAGCTCCAGCCCCAGTTCCGGGGAGCTGCGCAGTTGTCCGGCCAGCATGGCACTCAGATTACCCGTGCCGGCAATGACTGCCTTTCTGCTGTAGTGGCCTGATGCCTGCAGGTGTCTGAGCAGATAGTGAATGAACTGGTGATTAACGCCCAGAGCGATGGGGGTCATCAGCAGCCAAGTAAAAATTAGCTGTCTGGAAAAGACAATCGAAGTTTGGGTAAAGAACCCCAGAAACATCAGCAGGGTGGCCACTAGGGTCCAACCCATTAAAATTTGGGGAAAGCGCGTTTGAGGGCGGTCGGTATTGAGGGCATCATACACGCCGACCAGCTTCATCAAGGGGGGCGTTAACAGCAGGGTGAGGCCCGCCAAAATTAAATAGGCCTGATTGATCCGGGCCTCAAAGTATACCGTGCACAGCAGCAGCAATCCGGTGGCAACCAGGGCATCTAGAATCCGTTGGAAGCCCCAGATGCGTCTCGCTGAAAGCTTAATAACCTGAAAGACTGATTTTTTCTTGCGCTGGGGCATGGAAGGGGCGGATAGGGGGCGTGGATATGGGGAATATCGCTCACCAGCGGCCAGGGGACGCGAGCTGCTCCGTGTGGATCATAACCTTAGGATTCCCGTAAATTAAATCTTCTGGATCGAGTCTCAGGATCCCCGATAAAACCGATACAATGTCCTTAAATTTCATCATTTGTGCTGATTCTGGACAAAATGATCCCTGCATTGCCCCCAAGATCATGTCTGAGACTGGCTCTCCGCCGCCCTGATCGGAAGCTAGGAGGCTTCTCCTTGGTGGAGGTCCTCATCTCAATTTTGCTCATTTCGGCCTTTCTGGCCACAGCAATGCAGGCCTTGATTTCCGCCACCGCCATTAAGGTACGCTCGGAAGAAATCAGTGAGGCCTCCAATTGGATTCAGGAGGATTTAGAAGAAATTCGCTATTGGGCCAATGAGCTGGAGCTGAACGAGGATCGTGATGGCTATCGCACGGATAATTGCGGCACAGACTCGGACGGAGATCGAGCCTATCTGGCGATGCTGGTCGGCAGTCTGCCCGAGGTGGGCGATCGCGCCAGTATGTTAGGCCAGCGTCCCTACTATCTGCGCCGAATTGCGACCCCCGATGGCAACCTGCTCAAAATTGAACATCGGGTTTTTCGCAACGTCGATGGCGATGATGCTGAAGAGGACGGTGAACTAGTGAGTACCCGCTATTCTGAGGTCATTCCGGATGTTGCCTTTTTCTGTCCCTGAGCATCGCAGCCGTTCTCCTTTCTCAGTTCCAGGGCGAAGGGACTGCGGCTGGGTCCCTGCTCGTGGCTTAGATCCTGATCAGGGCTTTACGCTGACAGAAATGGCGGTCATCGTGGTGGTGGTGGGTGTTCTGGCGGCCATGGCTTCCCCCAGTCTTCGCCATCATTTGAATCAGGTGCGTTTGGAGGGGGCGCTGCTGAGTTTGCAAGGGGCGCTGCGCGAAGCGCAAAACGAAGCCATCCGCAGAAGTCAGACCTGCACCGTTACCGTCAATCCTGGGGTTGACTCCACCATTACCGGGTCTTGCCTGATCACCGGCGATCGCCGCCTGAAGGAGGTTGAGCTTCGGCACAATCGCAGCTCTGGCCCCTGGCATATCAGTTTTGACTACAAAGGGCGCAATCGCGATCCCGCCAACAGTGGCACCATTGTGCTTTCGGTCCCCAATTCCAGGGTTCGGCCCCTTTGCCTGGTGATGTCCGTGGGCATTGGGCTGCGACGGACTGGGGAATACCAGGGCAGACTGGATTCGCCGCTGGCTAGTGATTGTCTATCTTCTTAGAGACGGGGGAGGGGGCGATGCAACCGCGATTGTGCTGTGGGAATCCCTGTAAGGGGTTTACCCTGACTGAGCTTTTGACCGCCTCGGCGATTCTGGGCATCTTTGTCTCAATGGCCTGGGGAACCTTGCTGTTAATCCTGGAGGCTGAAAATAAGCAAGATGCAGAATTTGAACGGCAGCAGGAGCTGAATCGAGCCGTTGACTTTATTGCCGATGACGTTCACTCGGCAAGTCAGCTGTCGACTGTGGTGACGCTGCCAGGACCCGAGGATGGACTGTTTGAGCTGGTTTACCCGGATGGTTCTAAAACAGCCTACTTTGTGGTGCCCAAAGAAGCGCGGCGCTGGCGGGGTCCCTACCTTTTGCTCCGCAGATCTAGCTCAATGTCCCAGCCACAGCCCCTAGTGGATGGTCTCTCGGATCGATCCCCCCTTTGCACCAGTCCCCCTGGGGAGGTGGTGCAGGCCTCAGGCGTTAAGGTTGTGTTGCAAGGGCAAGGGTATCTCCAGGTTTGTCTGGCAGGATTGCTACCGGACAATCAACTCTGGTCAGCTTCTCGCCAGGTCATGGTTCGCGGTGGATCCTAACCAGAATGAGAGTCTTTCGGTATGATGGAGTGGCGATATTCTTGGGGCTGTAGCTCAGCAGGATAGAGCGACCGCCTCCTAAGCGGTAGGTCGCGCGTTCGAATCGCGCCAGTCCCGTTTCTCGGCACGTTGGACCTAACCCGGTCGGGCCGCAACTTCGTATCCGGTGAATTTTCGGATATTCATGACTCCGGTATCGAGCAGCAGATATTGGCCCTTGATTCCCCTTAAATGGCCCCTTACCAGCGGGGTTTTGTCAAAGGTGTGAGCAGTGATTTTAGGGGGGAATTGGTGAACGGGATATTGAATGGTGGTGATCTCGGCCTCTAGGGGTTGCACGGCATCCTCCCCGTAGGCTTCCCGAAGCGTTTGGATGAATTCGCCAATCTGGACCTCAACTTCCTGGGCCTTTGCCTTCAGATCAAGGGAAGCACCGTTTCCCTTTAACAGGGTGCGCCAGTTTGTTTTGTCGCTCATTAATTTGGCGATTTGGACTTCGATGAGTCCAGAAAGATGGCGCGATTTCACCTGATAAATGGGCAATGCCTCGGTGGCGCCCTGATCAATCCAGCGGGTGGGGATTTGAGAGCTTCGGGTGATTCCGACTTTGAGGGCGGAGGTGTTCGCCAGGTACACCACATGATCGATCATGCAGTGGGTTTCGCCCCACTCCGGCTCGCGGCAGGTGCCTAGGTGATAGTGGCACTGCTCGGGCTTGAGGATGCACAGATCACAGGCGGCTAGTTTTTTCATGCAGGGGTAGCAATAGCCTTGGGAGTAGCTTTTGGGCGTCTTGCGGCCGCAATGCTGGCAATAAATCCGGCCTGAAAATTCAAGTTCGAGGGGCTGGCCGATCAGGGGATTGAGGGGAAGGGCGCGATCGCCGATGGGCAAGGCATAGTCAACCTCTGCGTTGAGTTGGGTTGTCATTTTGCGCAAGGTGCCTTGCAGGTTCATGGGCTTGGGCTTTGTGACTGGCTAGGGGGAATCTCAATATTAGCGGATGACTCAGGGCCACACTGCTGCTGAATAGATCCTTTGGGGGGGGAGAGTCTGATTCCATCTTGTGTGCAGGCGCGATCGCTCCCTCCCCAAACTGCTTTAGGCTACGCGATCCGTCTGATACAGATATTGTTGGAATTCTACAAAAAGTGAGCGAATCGTCGCACTGTTTCCCAGCGTTTGGAGCGCGTCGTGGAGCGCATGATATTTCAGTTCTAAAAGCTTTGGTAATTTTGCTGGGTCGAGTTCCCCAACGCCGGTCTGGACATATTGCTGCAAGACGAAGTCCAAAAAATCACGCTGCTTGCCGTCATATTTGGCAAATATTAAAGTTTTCTGGGCGATCACCCGCTCCTGGCGAGTCAGGGGATGTTTGGCGTAGGCGATATAGGCCAAAACATCATACAAGTCACTGTTTTCGGCTTGAATCAAGCGAGTGATTTCCTTGAGTTGATCATCGCCATAGCCACGTTCTGCTAACCCATCGAGCAGCGCGTTGCGGGTGTCAGGCTGACTCCAAAGTTGTCGCAACTCCTCTTCATCTTTGAACAAATCTGGGATCTCTCCAAAGAGTCGTTCTACAAATTTGGCCGCAGAAATGGGTTTACCGTCTGCACTCCAGAACGATGTTTGCATTGAACTGTGCAGGGTGCGTTCTTTACCATCAGCTAACTGGATGATAATTTTCCGAGGTTTTGGATCTGGATTGGAGGAGGATCCCTGCTCGATCCCATGCACACTCGTCCCATACCCTCCAGGCGCTTCACTGGTTCGGCTAGGGCGCATGGGGACGGGTGCAGCGGGTTCCCCATCCCACTCGCGATCGTTAAAGTGTTCGTAGGCTTTTACGAAGTCGTAAATTGTAAAGTAGTCTTTGCCCTCAAAGGTGCGGGTGCCGCGCCCGACAATTTGCTTAAACTCGATCATGGAGCCAACGACGCGCAGTAAAACGATATTGCGAACGTTACGGGCATCGACGCCGGTGGAGAGTTTTTTGGAGGTGGTGAGAATGGTGGGGGTGGTTTTCTCGTTATCTTGGAAGGCTCGCAGGAATTGTTCGCCGCGTTCGCCCTCATCCGCGGTGACGCGGACACAATAATTGGGGTCGGGGCTGATTTTGATTTGGTTAACCAGATTCCGAATGGCTAAGGCATGGTCTTGATTGGCACAAAAGACCAGGGTTTTCTGGTTTTGGTCAATCTGCGCCATGAATTGCTGGACGCGAAACCGTTCCCGTTCTTCGATTTCAATGATGCGGTTAAAGTCTGACTCGGTATAAACCTTGTCTGGGTCAATGTCCCCCTCAATGAGGTCGTCGTCGGGGCTATAGAGGTATTCATCCAGGGAGGTTTCAAACTGGCACACTTTAAACGGGGTGAGAAATCCATCGTTAATGCCGGATTTGAGGGCATAGGTATAGACCGGATCGCCAAAGTAGGCATAGGTATCGGCGTTATTTTCGCGTTTGGGGGTGGCGGTGAGACCCAATTGAACGGCTGGGGCAAAGTAGTCTAATATTCCCCGCCAGGAGCTTTCGTCCTTGGCTCCACCGCGATGGCATTCGTCAATGATGATGAAGTCAAAAAAGTCGGGGGGATAGTCGCCGAATTTGGGGGCCGGGTTGCCTTGCGCATCTTTCCCGGTCATGAAGGTTTGAAAGATGGTGAAGAAGACGCTGCCGTTTTTAGGAACTCGTCCCCGTTTTTGAATGGCTTTGGGGTCAATGCGAACGAGGGCGTCCTCTGGGAAGGAGGCAAAGGCGTTAAAGGCTTGGTCGGCGAGGATGTTGCGATCGGCCAAAAACAGGATGCGGGGGCGATGGGTGGGTTTTTGGCTGAGGTTCCAGCGGCTTTGAAACAGTTTCCAGGTGAGTTGGAAGGCCACGAAGGTTTTGCCGGTGCCGGTGGCCATGGTGAGCAAGATGCGATCGCGCCCTGCACAGAGCGCTTCTAGGACGTGCTGAATGGCGTTGTGCTGGTAGTAACGGGCTTCCCAGGTGCCGCTGCGATCTTCGAAGGGAATTTCGGCAAAGCGATCGCGCCACTCATTGTCTTCGCTAAAGGTGGCAGTCCAGAGGTCTTGGGGGCTGGGGTAGTGGCTGATATGGCCTTCTTTACCCGTACGCATGTCGATTTGATAAATGCCGTCGCCGTTGCTGGAGTAGGCGAAGCGGGTTTCGAGTTTGGCGGCATAGTCTTTGGCTTGGGCAACACCGAGGGTATCGGGTTCGCTGCGTTTTTTGGCTTCGAGGACGGCGAGTTTATGGCCGCGATATTCTAAGACGTAGTCGGCAAATTGGGCGGGGGCGCGGCGTCCGTTGCCCAGCAAGCGACCGGGGGCGATGACTTCTCGCCGGATGCGGCTGCGATCGACGATGCCCCAGCCAGCGGTGCGCAGGGCGGGGTCAATGAGTTCGGCGCGGGTTTCGGCTTCGTTCATGCAAAAGGCGAGCAGGAATATTTAAGGGTCAATTTGAGGATGTTGCTCATATTGGGCGATCGCTGCGTGGATAACACTGTTGCTCACGTCCGACATATCTGATTTTGAGTAAATTGTAATGAGAATGACCCTCTCTTGGGATTTTAGGTAGTCAATGAGATGATAGCCAGCACTTTTGCCCTTTTGGATGTCGCTGTTTTTGAGACGAACTTTGAAAACCTGATATTGAGTCCCGGTGATGCGATCGCCTGGAGTTTGACCTGCTTGCAGTTGTTCAAATCAGAGGGGCTAAATCTGAGCGAATGGAGCGGTAGCGTTTAGCAAGTTTGCGAAGATCGCTTTGAAATCGAACTGTAAGGGAAATTTCAACAGCAGGAGGTTCACTCGGCATCAATGCCCTCCCACATGGATGCCAGGGGCAGGGTTTGCCCACTCAGGGCTTCTTTGAATCCCTGCTGAATTCCTTCGATGACCTCTTGGGTTGGGGTTTCGTCGGGAGCGGAGTCTTCTTCTGTCAGGAGAATAATCAACCGTACTCGCTGAGGCGAGGTGACATCTAAAGCGCTGTCGAGAGTCAATTGTCCATTTTCGTCCATGCTGCCTGTTGTTTCTATTGCTTTCATGTCTATACCTAAGCTTTACGATCATAATGAGCCTTAAAAGTGTTGTCCATTTTTGCGTTAAAACACTTTTTGCCTTGATTTATAAGGGGTTTAAGATATTTGAGGACTCCATTTGAATTTGCGTTAAAGCACTCTAAGCCCAGAAGGGTAGATAGCGAGCATAGCGAGTTGAAGCTGATTCCGACTCATCCGCTTTAATCAACCCAGCATCTTTGGTGGCACCAATGATCAAGGAAACGGTTGCAGCTTTGGAAGGGGCGAGACGGAATCGTTCTCGAAGGGTCTGGTTAGACATCTGACGGTTGCTGACATAGCACATAGATCGGAAAATGGTGCTTGATGCCAAAAGAGCTTGAAAGTCTTACACTGCAATCATTCTGATTTGGATGAA
>NZ_JTHE03000060.1 GCF_000817775.3 Lyngbya confervoides BDU141951 | reverse complement strand
ACTGCAAGCTGCGCTTGGGCAACGGAATTACTCTGGTCGAATTCAAAACTCCCAAGGCTAGGGGGCGTCATTGAGGGCGGTGGGACCCGCGACAGATTCAACCGGGCGCTCACAGTCGGGGTGAGCAGTTGCAGATTGCTGAGCTGAACGTTGGTGTCAATGGCTGGGGGCGGCGTGATTCTGACCTGGAGATAGGTATTGCCATCCAGGGCCGCGATCGCCTCGACCTGCTGCACCCGTCCCCCATGATGCTGATTGCCCCAGCTCAGCAGCACAAGTTGATCCGGGGATAGGCTGGTCTGCTCTAGGAGCAGTTCCCCCGGAAAGTTGCGATCGCGGGTGGGGGCCACCTGCCATTCGTTGGTGAGCGGATGAATGAGCTGCTCCTGCTCGGTTTCAAAAATCTGCGGTGGCTCGTCGCCAAAGGCATCGGAGCGGAATCCGGTGCGGGGCGGCAGGGTCACGGCTTGGTTCCCGGTGGCGATCGCCCCCAAGACCACCGCAGCCGCTAGGGCGGGGCGGGGCTGGTAGCCAATCATCTGCACCAGTTGATAGAGCGAGGCGCTGCGAACCGCAGTGCGGAGGTAGGTTTCATGGGCAATCTGCCGATCGTAAAAGCTGAGCAGATCCAGGACATAGGCCCACATTTCCAGCAGCATCAGTCCTAGATCCTCCCCTTCCCGCGATCGCCATTGGCTCAGGGCCGCCTGGGTGGGAATCTCGCGCAGCATCACCTGTCGGAAGTCGGCAAAGGTGGCCAACTGACGTGGCAGGTCCGTCAAGCCTGCGGGAATCATCGGTTTGCCGGGATGGATCAGCGTATCGCAGGGACAGCAGGGGTTCATGGGTCCTCCTTCGGGGTCGGAGCTTGTCGCGGAATCAAGCGCAGGGAGCCTTGTTCGGGGAACCGAGGATCGTTGCGCAGTTGCAGAATTTGATCCGCGCCAACGGTGAGAATTAGTTCGTCAAAGCTGCGCCAGTCCGTCACGCCTCGAATTCGTAGACGCATTTGCTCCACGCCTTTGACGCCCGGCACCGCTTGAATTGCCGCTTCCAGGGCCGATCGCTTCAGGGGCGTGCCAAAGGTGAACCGATCGGGATGGAAAAATCCCGGCGGCGGCGCCCCCAGGAGCGCATCTCTAACGCGGGCCTGCACCTGCCCCAGATAGGCGAAGGGCTCAACGCAGAAGCAAATTTCCAGATCCAGATTTAGATAGCGGGGGTTGCGCACGAACACCTCCCGGCCCACCTGACGCACGCAGTCCATGAGCTGAGCCAGCTCTCGGCGACGCTCCGGGCTAAGTTCAAAGGCATTCAGGGGGTCCACGGTGACAAAGGTACTCAGCCAGCTCCCCGTCCAGCGGAAACGGGCACCAGCCCGCTGCACCCAGGGCAGGCGCTCGGCGATTTCTGCGTAGTCCTCAGGGCGCACCGCCCGGAAAGTGAGGGCGCGAAAGGCTTCTGGGGCCAACTGCTTCACTTCCTCGGCGGGTTGCGGATCGCGCCCGTTGGTGATCGCAAACGGGTTGGTGATCGCAGTGGTGGCTAAATCCAGGGCCGCAGGGGTGCCATCGGGATTCAGGAGGGCGAAGGACACCGTCCCATTCACCGGATGGGCAAGCTGGGTCACAGCATCGGCGGGAAGATTGGCCTGGACGCCGGGTCCCGTGCGGTAGCGAACTCGAAACACGGTTCCAGCGTCCGGAATCCGCCCAAATTCCCCATCCCCAAACCGCAGAGTAAACCCGGCACCGCTGGCGTAGTCGTTATGAACAATGGTTTCACCCAGGCGCTGGAAGCCGATCACGCGTCGCCAGGTGCCATGCTCCAGGGTGACGTGATCCTGCAATCCAGTGCTATCCAGCAGCGTCGATTGCCAATGCCAAAAATCAGGGGGCGATCGCGGATCCAGGGTCGTCGGATCCACCTCCTGAAGTTCCAGTTCTGGCTGGGCCACAGCCCCTTCTCCCAGCCAGCCCAGACCCCGCGTTTCAGCCTGCTGAAGACTGTAGCGGTACAGCAAACTGCGCTGGCAGCGAATCTCATCCAACGGCCCCTGACGCTCTAGTGCGAGTTGGACATCGGCGGGCAGAGGGGTCTCGGGCAGTCGCGTCGCAAAATATTCGCTCCGGGTTTCCCCGGCGGTGGCGTTGAGGATATTGCCGTGAACTGACAGGTCTGGTAGACAGACTTCAAAGGGGAGGGCTTGCTCAGTGGCCCAGCGCAGCCGCGTAATCAGCAGCGGCTGATCCGCCGCATCCAGGCACAGCGGGTCGGTAGTTGGCTCCACCTCCTGAATCTGGACCCAATGACGCCGCTGGGGGAGGGAGGGATCCTGGGGCTGCGTCTGTAGCAGCATCCAGCGCCCCTCCCAAAAGCGCAGCCGTTCAGCCGCGTTAGCGGGCGGCGTGGGCAGGTGTTCATCCAGGGGAAAGTGACCCACCAGAAACAGCTCGGTGCTGCCCACGGGCAGACAGGGCTGACTGGCATCGGGCACATGGACGGGCATGGCGTTCCAGGCGGCATGCACCCAGTATTGTTCCGGCGGTCCCATTGTCCTGGCCGCTAAACCTGGACCAATTTCAAAGGGAATCGGGCGATCGCCGGGAGCCCAAACTAAGCTCCCTGCCACCACAAACACGCCGCCGGAGTTGCTAGCACCGGCATCGGGACTGACCTGCATCTCCAGAACGGTGCTGGCGCTGCGACCCTCATCAATGGGGTAGTCAATCAGCCGCGCGTGGTGCCGCAGCGATCGCCGCTGGGTCAGGGTTTCCCAATGGGCTTCGCGGGCATAGCGGTCCTGAATGTAGGACAGCTCATCGCCTAGAGCCGCCATCACCTCCGTGAGCATCACCCCCAGATCGGCCTCAATCGTTTCATGCCAGTTGGGATAGCGCTGGGATGCGTAGTCGAGCAGGGCATTGCGCAAGCTGACAAAGTCCCGCGCTAGGTAATCCACCGGAAAATCCACGCGCGCTTCCGGCGGACAGTCGAGATCGGGGGGCTTGCAGTCCAGGGGACTGGGACAGCCCTGCTTAAAGCTAAATTCCAACCCGTTGAAAAAGCGGTCAATCCGAGGGTCCGGCAGATGGGGCGGCGCAGTCGTGTTCAATGTGAGCTGATAAAGTGAAAAATCGCCCGGCGCTGCCGTGGTCAGGTCCAGGACCGTGCGCGATCGCCCGCCCACCAAGATGGATTGATAGGTGGCCTGCACCACTGGAATCCGCAAGCCTCCGGACAGACTCTGAATCTCCACCGAGGCAGAAGGAATGTCTACCGGCAGATCTGCTGTGGCGATGATCGGATCATCCAGCTCGTCCGGGTTCAGGAAGAAAAACACCCGCAGTTGCGTCTGCACGGCTGGATCCAGCACCTGAATAAAATCAATTCCAGTGACGCCGAGCGTTCCCGCCGGATCTTTAGCCTGGGCTAAAAGGGCCGTGAGTCGGTCTTCACCTGCCATTAGAGGGTCACCTCCAGGTTCAAAAATCGCTGCTCTCGCTTGGCCAGAATCGTGTAGGCGATGGCAATGTTTAATCGTTCATTGTCGCTGTCTACCTGCACCGAATCCGTGCGAATCAGCGTCCCCAGCCAGGTGGTGAGGGCCTGATAGACTAACGTTTGCGCCAGTGAAGCGGTGGCCGGACTGTTGGGGGCAAAAATTAGACGCCGCACTCCGGCCCCAAATGTCGGACGATTGATCCGCTCACCCTGATTCGTCAGCAACACCTGTCGGATGAGCTGTCGGATATAGGCTTCGTAATCGGGCTCCTGGCCGAGCCGTCCCAGGGCGCGGTTGACGGTGAGCGGAAAGTTGAAACGGGTGGTAGCGTTCATGGTGTGCCTGGTTCTACGTCTTCGGCTGAAATGGCTTCTACTGTTCCTGAGGCCGTTGTTCCCCCTGCCAGGGTCACCATGACCTGAAACGCCTCGGGATGATTTACCAGATGGGTGATGATCCCACGGGCGATCGCCACAAACAGCAGCCGCGACTGCGGACTTTCATCCGGCACCGGGAGATCCTCGCCCATAAACAGCGGCCACTGGTCCCGAAAGGCCTGCTCAATCTCCTGGGCCATGCTGTCGCTGAAACTATCGAAACTTCCGGCTTTAAGAGGCATGGGTATTCTCCGTTAACCAGTTTTGACGCGGGTGGAAAGCAGGACCGGGGTGGGGGGAGGCAAGGGGGGAACGGGAGGAGCAGGGGTCACCGGCAAGACACCGAGCGCTAGCTCGCCAGGATGGGTATGGCTTTGATAGAGCGATACCAGCTGATTCAGATAGGACAGGAGCTGATCGCCAAACACGACGGGATGGGTGGCGTTCTCCACCAGTTCAATCAGAGGGGCTTCCACAACCACCTTGGTTCCCCCTTGAACGGTGACTTTTCCCGGCAGGACTTCAATCGTAATCAGATTGGTGCCGTTTTTATCGCTGACAGCAATCACCTGCTGCTGATCGTCTAGGGTGACTATCAGGCCCTTTTGACTGCGAATAATTTTCAGGGGTGGGGTGGCCGGGGTGTTTTGATAAGTCTTGGGGGCTTCACCGTCGCCCCAGAAACAGCCCACCCAAATGGGGTAGGACGGATCGCCCGCTTCAAACTCAATCCAGACCCCTGTCCCTGGTTCTGGTATGGTGTAGGTCCCCATATTGTCTCCCGCGTAGGGAACGCAGGGCATGGCCCAAATCGGTTCTTCATCCATGACGGTGGGCACCAGCACTTCTAAGCGCCCCCGCAGGGTTGGGTCTTGGTTGTCTTTGACGACGCCCCGATACTTACCAAAGAATCGCCCTTCCTGGCCCTCAGCCATGTCCCTCATGTAGTCAGAATCCATGCCTCATCCTCCAATCGCGTTCCGGCGTAGTCTCAAATCCATATAGTGATCGGCGGCATTGATCACATGGGTCACCGATTGCACTTGATAAGGGCCGCTATGGGCTTTCCCCAGCCCTTCCACTTCAATCACATCATGGGGCAGCAGCACATCTCCCAGCATGAACGCCGTTGTGCTGGCAGTGGCATTGACGTACCATCCCGCCTCCGTCAGCGCCGACTCCGCCTGGTTCTGCATCTCGGTTTGATTTCCGGCCGTGGTCACGCACAGATCGCGTTGGGCTGAGCAGTTGGACAGCGTCAGTCCACCGGGACGAATCGCAGGCTGCGGGTCTGTGGTACTGGTCCGGTCTTCTTTCAGATCGGCTTCGTTAATCGTTGTGCCGCTAAACTGATTCGGCTGCTCGGCGTTAATGCCTAAATCAAAGCGGGTAACGTTGCGACATTGATCTTCTTCAACATTCACTCGCAGCGCCACCATCACGGTGGGTACGAGTTTGAGCGGTAGGGCAGAGAGTGCCCCCAGTGCCCCACTGGGTCGGGGCGGCGAAGGTTTGAGATGGGCAGTTTCTGTAATTTTCAGCGATCGCCCCGTCAAACTGAACGGGTCCAGTTTACACTCATACGCCAGCCAGCAATGAAAATTATTGCGACGGGCAATAGCGCGAATAAAGGCGGCATTGGTACTGCGCTGATTTAGCGTTTGAGTAGCTTGACTGCCGCCGGAGCGGGGAGAGCCATAGATAATATTGGTTTGCTCGATGTCCGTCTCAAATCGTTCGCTCAGAATCGCGTCGGCGGCTTCCGAGGCCCGTCCGGTCCAAGCTTTGCGCACACATTGCCGATCTAGCTCAACCCGCCGATCTTGACCGTGAACTTCATACCAGGACCCCGGCCCCCCGCGAGTCACGGAGCATTTAACATCGGTAATCGGGCCGCGCACCAGACATTTGAGGGTGTCGTTGGCTTTAACCGCGATCGCCAGCATTTTTTCGCATTGCAGTTCCGGCGCGGTCATCATCCTTGGTTCCCCATCCACAATGTCCTCCTGAAAGCGGATGGCATACTGAGTCGGGTTGTCGAGATGCTGCTCAACCCGGACTTCGGTAATGCATTCCAGCAGTGGGTCCGACAGTAGTTCGTTCTTGTCGCCAGCGGCGATGATCGCACCAAATCCCATTACAGCACCGTGGGTATCCTCAATGTGTTGACTTCAGCCAGGGCATCGGGCAACATCACATCGTTAAACTCGGCCAGTCGCCAATAGCCATTCGGGTCTTGCAGGTAGTAGTTTGCAAGATGATCTAACCGCTGACCCTCGCGGCGCAGATGTTCTCCCAGGAGAACCTGGGTGGGGGGAGTTGGGACCGAAAGCGCCATAACGGTGCGCCCACGACTGTCCTGGACTTCGTACAGTTCAGCGTTGAGTACATAGCGACTTTTGGGGTCAAAGATGGCCATGGTTTTCTCCTCAATAATCCATCACTAAAAGGGTAAAAGGCCGCGCACGGCGTCGATGTTGTTGGCCACATGGGCGATCGCCAGGGCATCCTGCTGAAGTTGGGTCAAGTTATAGGCCGCCGTGGCAAGTTCTACGGCAATTCCGGTCTGGCATTTGAACACATCCGGGGTGAGGACTTCTAACCCCAGGGTGACTGTGGCTTGGATGGGATAGAGGGCTGGGGAAAAGAGCGTTTCATCTACCGAGTAGCTGGTTACCCGCACGGGAAGGATTCGGCCCGGTCCCCAGATGAACAGCACCACCGGAACTGTAGGGCGAACTGCCTGAGTATTCGCGCCTCCGGCTAGGGCTTGGGCACTGGCCACGAGATCGCCAATTAATCCGGCGCTGGGGAGGGTGAGTTTCTTGAGGGCCGCTAGGCGATCGGCGACCCCGACTAGAGTCGCAACGGAGTTACTATCTTCTAAGTCATCAGTTGCATCAATTTCCAGGGTGAAATTAAAGGTTTCTTTGGGCGCAAAGGGCTGCACGGTGGGTGCTTGCGCACCTCGCTGAGTTTGATCGACTTCAAAGGGATTCCAGGGCGTCAGGCTATGGCTTAGCTTCTCCGGGTTGTACTGGAAGGGAATCACATTGGGAATGATGCCCAAGATGTCCTCGACCATTTGGACAAGGGCTCCTTTGAGGAATTTAGGGCTGCGTTTTAGTCCGGTATCAGGCATAGTTATCTATCTATTGGCGATGAAAATTTGGCTTGCTGTCGGTGTAGGCTGAATAATTCAGACCACAGTTCAGAAATAAAACCTAGGAATAACCGAAAGTCAGTCACCTATTCCTCTTCTCCCTCTTGACTTAATGACGGAAAAATCTCGCCTGGCTCGAAATCTATCATTTCAGGATCGACCACCCACTCCTCGTCTCCACATAGTGGAAACTGAATGTAATCACCTTCAGAATTTGGAATATAGTATTCCGTGACGTCACTCTTCTCATTCAATGCAAAATCAATAAATTCGATTGCACCATTGGCATACAAGCAGGCCAAGCCCTTAGACCAACCATCCGGCGGCCCAACATCTGTTTCTTCGCATCCTAAGTTCGGTCCGAAAACGCTTTCGGGATCTGCCGAAGAATCGATGCAATTAGGCTCAGCATGAGGAACTGGACTCTCACCCTTATCAGGTCCTGTGGACGAACTTCTAGAAAATTGAAGGTACGTTGAATGTGGATGCACCCAATGTTCCAATCTTTCTCTTACGCCTGGGTCAACCCTATGTAATATAAATCCTCGTTCTTTAATCTTATGAGGCAACCAATATAGTTTCGGGCCATCTCGATCATCTCGCTGTATCAAACCTGGCACTGCGTTCGGTTTCGACACCCACTTTTTAAACTCTGTGGCGAACTCTCCCCCGTACACCCTCACCATTTCTTCGAGAATAATCTTTTTTTCTCTCTCGTTACCCATCTTAAAGTCATAATGCACAAAAAATGGATTCCATGCCGACTTTCGTAGCTCATTTTCATTATTTTTCTTTGTGGCGCGCTTAAGTTTTTTTCTTTGGATGATCGGCCTTTGAAGTCTAAAACTGCTGCTTGTCTGCTGTATAGTATGAGTTAACTCATGCGCCAGAAGTCGCATACTAGCAGGCGTAGTAGGATGAAACTCACCTTGAGTGAAGAAAATATCGTGTCCTACGGTAAAGGCACGAGCATTAACTCTCCGGGACAGGTCATTGGCTTGTGGGCCAGTATGAATCTTTATATTGGAAAAATCATAACCGAATCTTGACTCCATAAAAGTTCGGGTAGCAGCGGGTAAAGTCGAACCGCCACTTTTGCGCAGGCGATTGATGCCACTTTGAACATTATGCTCTTCAGCAGAAACAAGACTGCCCTCACTTTTGGCTTGAAGTATCTTTTCCTCTGCTGCGTTGCACTCCGTACACATACGTTGAATTGTTGCCCTCGAAAGCTTGGTCTGTATTGTTTTCTTTTCTCTTTCTTCGGCAGTTGTTCGCTGGACTGTAATTCTCTCAAATTTTGCTTGGATATCCTTTTTCTCCTTTTCCTCTATTGACCCCAACTGTGTTTGCACCTGCGTTTCCGGTATTCGCATGATTTGATCCGCCACCCGATCCACCTCCTGCTCATACTGATCATTGGGTTCCCCAATTTTTAGTTTGGGTTGGAGGACTGGAGCGATCGCCCTCGTCAACGCCGACAAGTCCGATCCCACATTGCGATCGTCAATTCGCTGTTTTGGCCTAAGCTTCTTGCTCACAGATCCTTTTCGGACTGCTACCGGCTTAGTCTTAGGTTTGGCGAAGGTAAACGTCATTACGGGTCTCCTTATTTCTCCATTGGGCTTTGAGTCACTATCTATGGAATACCCAATGAGGGGGTTAAGCGCGGGGTCGGCAAACGCAGTTCCGGCTGTCTGAGGGTGACAGGTGGGACAGTCGGCGCAAACTCTCCCTCTGGATCGATAAAAATCACCTCCACCCGACGGTTCTGAGTGCGGATCTCTTCAACGTTGGGGAGGAGCGATCGCCCTTCAATATTCGGTTCGGGGACCGCAGGCGTCGCTTCTCCTGCCGAAAAAGTCGCCATTCGGGACCGCTCAATGCCCTTAAGAACGAGCTCATCTCGGACCGCATCAGCCCTTCGCTGTCCCAGTTGCAGGTTATAGGTGGCTGAGCCTTCCAAGGACGCATGACCCATCAGGTGAACCCGCAGGCGGGGAATCATCTGAAGCGTTGAAAGTACCCGCTCAAAGCTCTCGTTGCTTTCAGGACGCCGGATCGTGCTGTCGAAGAAGAAAAACAGGGTCATCGGCGATAGTTGTACAGGAACGGGCGGCCCCACCGGTGGCGTGGGGATCACCGGGCCAGGAATGGGCACATTTGGGGTTGGCACCGGCGGTAGCTCGATACAGTCACGCTTGGCGCCATCAGGCATCTGATCCGGTGGACAACAGCGAGGGAAGGGAGCATTCACCGTAATTTGGTGGACAAAACAGCAATTGCGATCGCTCTCCAGCACAGTTCCCTTACGACAACATTTGCCTTTGAAGTCATCGGAATTGGCGGGCGTAAACCCCAGGGGGCAACGAACGCCGCTGCCACGTCCACCGCCGCCACCACATAGGTTCGGCAGGAGTTCACAAGCGGCTTTGATAACCTGGCTACTACAGCCTCTCCCAAGGGCAGGAACATCCACACAGCAATCAATGACTTTGCGAGCAGCGCTGCGATCGCCCCTGAGAATACTTGCAAGAAGGGCCGCAACGTTGAAGTTGCATTCGAAATCTGGATCAGGAAGAATGGGAAGCCCAGGTCCGGTTTGTTGGGCAAAGGGCTGGCGATTAATTTGTTGAAGCCCATCCTGTTGCTGAATAACGTGGGTTAGCTCATGGGCCAGCAATGTTCGGCCCCGATGGGTTTGGGGCCGATATTCGCCAGAGTTAAAAACAATGTGATTGCCCAACGTGAAAGCTCTGGCCTGGATTGATTGAGCAAGTTGCGCCGCAGGGGAACCCGTATGGATTTGGACCTGATTCAAGGCCCGACCAAATCTTGGCTCATAGAAGGAGCGGAGCGATCGCGGTAGAGCATGTCCCGCCCCCGGTACCCAATGGGCAGAATCTGAGACTGGAGCAATGCCGCTTCCACCAAACCGTTTTGGTTGCAGCATCTCTTCTTCACATTCGGAGCAGAGTCTTTGAATCTGCAGCGGTGCTGCATGAGACTTGAAATTGGCGTTGGCACTCTCCCCTGGCACTGCCCTATCTGGCATCCGCATGACTTGATCAGCGACTCGATCGGCTTCCTGTTCGTAGCGATCGCTGGGCTGACTAATCTTCAGCTTGGCCTGTAATCCCACAGAAGACAGGGGGGTGAGTTGTTCTGACAAATGAGTTCGGCGCAGCACAGACCGTTGACAAGGCTTCGGTCGTGGCTTCCGAGACATTGCCCTTGCAGGTTTGGATCTGAGAACGGTATAGGTCATGACGATCGCCCCCCTGCAGCTCTCACGCCTGCTGCATCCCCTCGCTGCAAGGCCGTCGCAATTGCCCCCGCGATCGCCCGACTCATTTCCATCTCGCTGGTACCTAGGGCGACCGAGACTCGCAAGTTCATCGCCCCAATCTGCCGCTGGAGATCAGCCGGAATTTGCTCGGCCAAATCCTGTGCCACCCCTGCGGCCACCCGATGACCGATCGCCTGATCCGCCCCCGGAATCCGCAGGTTCAACTGGTCAATCTGAATCTGACCCGGCTGGGTTACGCCAGAGTTTGGCCCTTGAGCATTAACCATCTTCCATCAACCTCCCGCGTTCACGACTGCCTAGGGCACGGCCTTCCTTACGCAGCTCTCGCTCTACCCCCAGGAGCAGGTGCGCCATTGCCAGTTCGGCCCGACTGCGGCGGGCAATGAAAATCGAAGCCAACACCGAATTTTTAATCTGTGCCCCAGACAGGTCCACCGACGCCGCGATCGCCGTGATTCCACTTGCCAGCCGCTGCCCCGTCTGCAAGCCACAGAGTTCGTTCAGCACCTGCTGCCAAATCCGCTGCCGCTGGGCAGTATCCGGGCGCGGAAAATCAATGATGTAGCGAATCCGGCGCGTAAAGGCAGTATCCACGTTTTGCTTCTTGTTCGTGGCCAGGATGGCAATGCCGCGATACTCCTCCAGTAGCTGGAGCAGATAGCTGGTGTCGGCGTTGGCGTAGCGATCGTGGGAATCCTTAACCTCAGTACGCTTGCTGAACAGCGCATCCGCCTCATCAAACAGCAGAACCGCATTCATCCGCTCGGCTCGGGTAAAGATCTGCCGCAGATGCTTGGCAGTCTCACCGATGTATTTACTCACCACCGTAGCCAGATCAATCCGAAACAGATCCAGGTTCAAATCCGCCGCGATCACCTGGGCGGCCATGGTTTTACCAGTTCCCGGCGGGCCACTAAATAACCCCACCAGTCCGGTGCCTCTAGGAAACAGGCGCTGGGCCGGGGTTGATTCCCAAAATGCATCTCGGGTTTGAGCCTCGAAGGCAAAATCTGCTAGTTCCTGGGCCACGGAATCCGGCAGCACCAAATCATCCCAGGTGAAGGGACAGTCCAGCCGTCGCCCGAACTGTCCTAATTGGTGGCGGGTGCAGTTCCGAGCCAGGGCGATCACCTCCTGGCTGCCGATGGGGCTGCGCCGCCCAATCGCGGCAATATCTCCCGGCGTCAGGCGATAGCGCGACACCAGCAGGTCAACCTCGGCAGCAGGCCAGGCCGCTGTTTCTGGAATGGCCCGCTGCCAAAGCTGACGGCGTTCGGCTTGGGTCAGGGGTGCCAGGACCAGACGCTCGTCCAGAACTCGCGCACAATCCGGGATCGACTCAGTGGCCTCACAGGCCAGAAACTGGAGAGGTGCTGGGGTCAGGTGGTCCGGCCAGCGGTGAGTCAGCCCTGGCCCCCACCAGACTAGAGCTAAATTCCCCAGAATCGCTAGCCGCTGGACCCGCACGTACAGATCCAGCCAGTCCTCAGCGGCGATCGCCTCGGTATTCACGCTGAGCATGTCCAGGCCAAAGCATTGGGCCACGGCTGCGGCAAAGCTGCGCCGCCCGCTGCCCTGCGGTCCCGTGACGCAGAGGCGAACCGCCGCTTCCTGCTGCAAGACACGCTCTAGATGACGGGCGGTTGCCGCCACTGGCCAACGCTCCAAGGGGGGGCGGACAGGCACACCCTGGATTCGGGGTACCAAGTCCGCATCCAACCGCAGCTCTCCCTGCAGCCAGGCAACAATCCCTGGGTCGGCCTCCAGGGGGAGCGGATCGCCCGGGGCCGCTTCCAAGGGATGCAGCAACTGCCAAATGGCCAGGGGACTATCGGGCTGCCAGATGGGCCGATAGCCATGGCCAAACAGCCGCGCGGCCAGCGTATCGGTGGCATAGGGACGGTTGGGGTGCAGTTGCAGGTGCGCGAAGACTGGCCCCAGGCTGGGGTCAATCTTCAGCGCCAAACAGGTCTGGAACAGGTCCAGCTCCGGCTGAGTCAGGCTAAAGATTTTGGCAAGCTGCTGGAGGGGAGCCCCGACCGCCCCGGCCAAGGCTGTCTCAAGCTGTTGCAGCGTCTGGGTTAACGGCTGCACCGCTTCCGCCTGCCGGATCCAGCGTTGTTCGGCATCGGGTTGATCGCTATCGCTCAGGCAAGTCTGTAGGTATCCATGTCCCTCCGTGGCAGGTAAATCCGCCCAGAGTTTTGCCAGCCAAGCACTCCGTCGCTGTGCCAGGATCCGCACCCGCAGCAGCACCCGCTCCAGCAGCGACCCGCCGGACTCCAGCGGACGAGGCGTCTGGCCATTGAGCTGTGAAGCGTAAATCTGGGCGGCATTCATAAATCAGCACCTAGGGAGTTAACTCAATCCAAACGGGAACCGATTCGGCACCATTGACGATCAGCCGGAACGGATGGGCGATCGCTTCGGGCACCACCACCGGGAAATGGGGATTGATGCGAATAAAGTTCAGGGGAGGAACATGGGGCAAATCGCGCCGGACAAAGAACTGGCGCGGCTCAGGGGGAGGGTCCACGGGGACGCGGCTATAGACCTGACCCGCCACCACCATCTGCACCGAATCTGCGGGCAACAGACCATCCACCAAATTCAGGTCCGGGTCAAGATGGATATCAATCGTGCCGTCAGGATTTGGCGCTGAGACCGTCTCAATGCGAGGGGCGATCGCAAAGTTCACTTCATTGCTGGTGGCCCGGACCTGTTTCAGCTCGCCCTGAATCACTTGCTCGTTCAAAATCGCCCGCAGATTAAGGCCATAAATCCCCGGCAGGATGGGCAAGTTGACCAGGGTATTGTCAGGGCGGCGATGCACCAGAACCGCCTCCAGGGTGAGGGTAATCCGGTCAGACGCAAACTCCGCCTGCCAGGCCGGATTCTGACTCAGATCCAGAACCACTGGCTCCCGCGTTCCATCGGCGAGGAGCGGTAGCAGACTGTCCCAGAGGCGATATTGCAAAACCAGGGACCGGGATTGACCCACGGCGAGGTTTGTGCCCCGAAGCTGGAGCTGATTTTGTGTGGCTGTTGGGCTGAGGGGGTTGTTGAGCGTCACCTGAGCCGGAGTCGCCTCCAGGGGTTGAACCGTTCCCCCATTTCGGGCCGGGAGCTGGAAATGAATCAGGCTTTGGGTGGTCTCCAGATGCGGAGACCCCAACTGCACCAGGAAGGTGCCGAGGCTAAGAACCACACCGGGCAGCGTTCGCGGCGGCTCCGGCTCCAGCATGATCACCCGCACTTCGTAGTAGGCCGACAGGCGGGCTGTGCGGGTGTCTTCGGAACTCCAGAAGGCGATCGCATCCTCAGCCGAAACCGGACGCAGAATCACCTGGATGGTGTTTTCCCGACCCTGTAGGCCGTTCTCCAGCACTGGCATTCCGCCAATCTCGGTTTGATCCGTGATCACTGGAAAATCATGAAACGTTTTCAGGGCATAGCCCATCAGGTTTTGCTGGGTCTGGGCATCAAACTGAGGGTCCACCTCATGGTGCGTGGTCAGGATGTAATACAGACACAGCGCCATCGGGGTGCGAGCCACGTTGGGGATATCGCTACCGGGACCCAGGGCGTTCTTGTAATAGGCATCCTCCGCAACGTGGTACAGAAATAGGCTGAGCGTGTTATTCGGGTTCTCCACCCGCTCAGGAGCCATCGCTGTCACCGTCAGGTCTGGGCGGGGAATCGGCACCATTTCATTGCGCTCCTGATTCACCAAAACACTCACGTTCAGGGCCAGCAGATTCAGCAGCGTATTGGTGACTCCGTAGAGATTGATTAGGGTCATGGCTAGCGCCCCCTCAAACTCAAGCGGAGATTGGTGGGGAGACGACCGCTCAGGGGACCAATCACCGACACCGACTCGGCGGTTTGGGGACCGGGTTTCGCAGCCGCAGACGGCGAGGCTGGAGGCGTGACCACCTCTACATTGACGCGCCCAATCACGACCTGGGGTGCCGCTGGAACAGGGGGGCCTCCCAAGGGGAGGTCAGACTGCGATGATCGCCCTTCCCTCGTTGCGCTCTCCAGTTTGATCCCTAGATTGGGTTCCAGAACGGGGAGCGCGTCTGCATCCGGTTGCCGTACCGGATGCGGCAGAACGGTCACCGACTCCCGCACAATCGGCTCAGCAGACAGGGGCGCTGAATTCACCAATCCGCTCGGAGGCTCCGGCTGCAGCCGCTCAATTGGCTGAGGCACCTCAGGTAAAAAAGCAGACATTGAGGGCTGAGGGACTTCCGGCGGAGGTAAGACTTGGCGATCGCGGTCTGATACAGAATCTGGCTGCACAGGGAACGCTTGCCCTGGCAATGGACTCGGCAACAGCGGCGAGGGAAGCTGCTCTGGCCTTTCCCAGGGGGGAGCCCCAGAGGGGGGTTGCCCCATCTCTGGGAAGGGTCGAGCGACAGGAGTCGGCACACTCAAAAAGTTTTGGGAAACGACGTCAGGGGCCGGAGCTGCAGACGGGTGCGCAGGTGCGATCGCCTCCGACCGCCCCTCGGCCATCGCCGCTCCAAGAATGGCAGGAGATGCAGACAGCCCCTCCGCCGATGGACTCGCTAGTTTTCGCTGTACCATCCCATCACCGGTAGATGCAGTCACTGGGGGACGCTCGGGGGTGTTTGGCGAGGATGGATGCACGGCCTCTGGAGGCACTTCCAGAGGAGCCGTAGGCTCAGCAAGGCTAATCAAATCTGCGGCTTCATAGCCCGCCATGCCGAGACGCTGGTCCTGTTCGGCAATGGGGGAGGCACTGCGCACAAAGGGCTGCACGCTCCGAGGGGGCCGTTGAGCGGATTGAGCTACGCGCTGGAGATAGCTTCTCATCGAGATCGCCTCCGCTCAACTTCACTTTGAATGAGCCGTACAAAAGCTCGCCGATCTTCACGGGGTAAGGTGAGAATCTCCTGATAGCTCCATCCATAGGCCCGCGCAATGTGATGAATCTCCCGATGCAGAAACCGTTGCTCCTGGATCAGCATTTGAAGCAGATAGGATTGCAGATTGAACTGCACCGTTTGGCGGCGATCGCAGTGGGGGCAGGTAGCTTCAATGTCGAGATTCAACACCCCACCCACCTGGTCCATCGCCGTTTCCAGCGGCTCTAAATCCTGACCGAGATCGCCCTCGACCAAACAGCGCTGCAGTAGCGTCGCTACCGCCTGGTCCACCGGATACCCAATGACGCTGTGCTGATCGGCAATCGTGGGTAAGCGAAACCGACGCCCATCCGGCAAGCGATAAAGTCCCGCAGCATCAGGACCATTAACTGAAGAATCCGTCGGCGCATCTAACTGAGCCAGGAGCGAATCCAGGTCAAACCCAAGTTCAAAAGACTCCTGGCAAGCTTGACAAGGGAGCGTGCTTTCAATGCGATCGCCAAAATAGCGGGTATAGAGGGCGGCAAACAGGCGATCGCAGTCACAAACGGCTAAATCCCCGATTTTTCCAGGTCCCACGCAGGTTCCAGGACTATTGAGCAACAGGCGATCGAGAAATTGCGTCGCATCCACGAGGCCAGTCCCCTGTATCCCCGCTTCATCATGGCCACACAGCGGTCTCAGGCAGGCCCATTGGCCTCCTGCCACACCGGGTTTGAGTTGCACTTGCAGCATTGATACTGCTCCAGACTCTCAATTAGGTTTCAGCCACTTCCGTCACATCGGCATCCCGCTCGAACCCTTCGTTTTGCACCACAATCATTTCAAAGGCGTTGGCGTTGGCGTTGGCATCCAATTCCGGCAGAGCCGTATATTCCGAGACCCAGCAGCGAAAAACGTTATAGCGCTTCACCACCGTGCCCTGGAGATTGAGCATCTCGATGGAGATGTCTTTGCGAAAGTTGGCCAGGGAAACCGCCCCATCGCCTTCGGTGCTGTAGACCAAATTGGCCCAGGCTTCAAACTCTGGCGCAAAGGTAATGCCTCGCTCCAGGGTGATGGGGTCAAACTTGGACGAGGCCGGAGAGTGACGGGGCGTGCTGATATCCCCGCCTTCCCGGTGGCTCACCACTTCTGTAGTGCGCTTAAGAGCGCTCACCTTACTCACCCCAGCGACGACCTGTCCATCCCAGCTCACCCGAAACTTGAAATTTTTATAGGGGTCAATCCGATTGGTATTTACCGAGAACTGCATAATCAAACTCCTGTGGATTTCATGCCGCGATCTAGGTCTGGACCTGGCCAGCCATCTGCTGAATCGTAATCACAACAAACTCTGCGGGTCGTAAGGGCGCAAACCCCACTACCACATTCACAATCCCTAGATTGATGTCATTTTGGGTGGTGGTTTCGGAGTCTACCTTCACAAAGTAAGCATCACTGGCTTTCTGGCCTTGAAACGCGCCCTGCCGGAAGAGATTATTCATAAATGCTCCTGCGGCTAGGCGAATCTGAGCCCACAGCGGCTCATCATTGGGCTCAAATACCGCAAATTTCAGCCCCCGGAACAGGCTTTCCTCAATAAATAAGGCAATACGACGAATCGGGACATATTTATAGTCATCATTGCCCGAATTATCAAAGCCCACCATGGTTCGTGCCCCCCAGCTCACAATCCCAGTCGGAAACAGCCGAATGGCATTCACCGCCTGGGGATTAATCAAACCATTTTCGGGATCAGACATCCTATGTTCCACGGAGCGCACATTCACAAAAGACGCCTCCAGCCCGGCCGGGGCCTTCCAGACGCCTCGATTAGAGTCGGTCCGGGCCATGAGTCCCGCAATTGATCCCGATGGGTCAATGGTGCGCAGTCCACTGGATGCGGTGGGAATCCGAATTCTAGGCCAGTAAATCGCCGCATGGTCGGTGACTACTCCCACCCGAAGTTGGACAATTTCGCTATCGACCTGATTCGCAGTTGTCCAGGTTTCCCTGGGATCCACCAGCAGAAAGGCGCGTCGATCTCGACAAAAGGCGCTGGCGGCACCCCAAATAGTTTCGCGCTGCGTATCGGATTGTCCGGTTGCCCGCGGCAAAATCATCAGGTTGAAGATGTCAACATCGCGGTTCAGGCGCACAAAGGCAGCTCGATAGTCTGGCAAGGTGGGAACGTTGCCGGGCGTACCATTGCTCCCTCCTGTTTGATAATCTCCACTCCCCGTGGTGCCCAGGCTGTAGGCGGTGACGTTTGCGGAAGATGGGGGAGGAGGCGTGCCATCAAAGAACTGTCCATCTGCCCCCAAGTCATAGCCCCCATCACTACTGAGGGTGGCGCTGATATCCACGTTTGGGTTATTGCCGCCAAACTGCGATCGCAGGACCAGGCGATAGCCTGCAACGGAGACATTCCAAAGACTTTGGCCGGTAGCCGTTGTTGCATTGGCATTGATCGAGTCGGCCAACTGCTGCAAATTTTGGCGGACATTCCGCAGCGATCCCACTCCCGGATTTTCCGGTAGCGCCACGTCATAGGCGGTGCCGTCGTACATGGGGTTCCCCGGTCGCACAAAGGTCGGTGTGTCCATGTGGTCTGGCTCGCCGCTGGCATCACTCAAGATCCAGGTTCCTAAATCGTTAGCTTCCGCAAAGTCAGATAAGGCTCCAACGCCTCCACCCGTGCCTAAGCGAGCAAAGAAGGCGGAAGGCGCTGGACGCACAGGAGCATAACCACTCACCTCAATGCCGCCTTGGGCAGAGCCGATCTGCAGGGCAACCGCCACATCATTCGTCGCTGATGGCTGAATTTGGACAGATCCACCCACAGTTGGCGTATCGGCATTGTCCACACTACGGATTTCTAGATAGCGGGCTGTAGTCAATCCTGCTGCCACAAAGGAGACCCGGACATGACGAGCATAGGGAGTTAGGGCAGCGTCAATGGCATCTTCGAGATCCTGAAGGGCAGCGAGGGGTGCAGAAATGACCACCGGAACCAGGGGCGATCCATCAACGGAGATCTGAAAGCTGTTAGCCGTTGGCCCTAGCAAACTATTCAAGGTGGCCAGTGCCGTTGCATCATTATTATCAAACAGCAGTCCAGACAAGGCATAGCCCTCTCCCCGCAGTGGGTCAAGGACCGTTTGATCAATCTCGACATCGATGAGCGTGGATTGCTGATTCAGAATCGTTGCCGCATAGCGCCCACTCGCTGGATCCATACTCAGGTTTGAGAAGGTTTCGTCCGTCTCAATTTGCACGACGCCCAGAGCATTGGTCACCGGACGAAAGACCCGGAGATTGAACGTTTGTTCAGGGGATGGGGTATTGTAATCCACCTCAAGGCGAATCAAATTACCATCCGGTCCAGCCTCTTTCGCACTCGCCGTCATCACCACGGTGTTCCCCGTTTCCTCACGGAGCTGCACGCTAGCCGTGAGCGCATTTTGGGCAATCCGTACAATCCAGGCTTCCTGACCGCCATTCAGGAAAAACTGGCGCACTTGATCGGTCATTTCGCTAATTGAGGTATCGGTGCCGAACTGACGCTCATAGTCCGTGACACTCAGGACGCGGGTCGGCACCCCGAGCCGCCCCCGCTGTACCATGCCAATGAGGGCAGCCACCGAGGTTGAAACGCCGGTAATGGTGCGTACACCAGACGGGACTTCTTGAATGTAAACACCAGGGTAAGTGACTCGAACAGGCATCGTGTTATGTCTCCTAGTGAGCAAGTTGATAGGGATCCTCGCCCTTGAGGCATCTCACCCGCAGGAGACCCACTCATGTAAGCGAAGACATCCGCACTCCCAGGCCCATCTCTGGCGGAAGCTCAGATTTAATCTTTAAATGTCAGCGATATAGCGATGACGGACTTGGCAGTCTAGCGCACACCCGCCAAACCGGGGAACAATGCTCATGGTCATGCCGCAGAAACTCCTCACCCCAGGGATAGCATCAGCTTGAGCTGAGGCGACACCCCCTTTTTCTGCGCTGAAGTCGACCTAACGCCTATTTTTTCTCTCTTAAAAGTTTATTTTCAAGAAAAACCGTAGGTCTTTGGCTAATACAGAGAATCCTATTATAGTTCGCTGAAAAATCCCAGGAATGTCAACTTAACTTCATCAAAATACCTTCGAGACCGCCTGTTACCCTAGGGAAGGCAGGATCCGGATCGGTACAGAACAGGGGATTGGATCCCGTCTGCTTGAGGCCCCCTCATTCGGGATCTCGCTGGGCGGTGGTGTCTGCGGATCGCCTTAGGAAAGCTTCTCAGCGACCAGGGAGGGGCAACGATCTTGTAGCCAATGATACGAATAGCTGGCAATTTCCCGGAAATTCAGGTTTTGGTCCGCAATAAAATCTCAAAAGCGTAGCTTTTTTGACTGTTTAACCCCAAGGCCAATGTCATACTCGCATCAACAATTTTGGCAACTGCGTCAAGCAAATTGTTCTCCTAACAAATCCAGTCCCCAGGCTAGTAAACTAGCCTGGTTTTTTATGCAAAGTCCCCCAAACTTGGGGGATTAAAGCCCTCCAAACATACCAGCAAAGGGGGCGTATGCAATGGGTTTGACACTTCTCAAACAACCTCTTAGGGACGACCTCGATTTGGGGTTCATTGCCTCCTGCTCGGTTCCTTGATTGCCAAGTCCCTGTATCTGCCCAAGGCCCTGGGATATGGGGTCATGGCAGCAGGCGTCACTAACTTAATCGGAAGCTAAAGGCGGCTTTTCTTCCCGGACTTCGTCGAAACCGTGTCATTGCCCAAGTTTAATAGTCCGATGCAACCAGAACATGCAGCGATCGCGCCTCGGTATCCAAAATGCCAAGAATGAGGTCATTGGGGTTTTGCACCCTGGAGCAGGACCGAGTTTCCCTCGCGTACAACACATTGTCACCGGCATGGGCACAGAAAAAATACCCACGGGTTGCTTTGAGGGGCATATTTTCCGCACGCGGCCAGAGTGTTCGCTGGATTTGTGCCGGAATCGGTAACGGTTCCCAGTCGCTCCGGTTAAGTTGCTGGAGAACGGTGTCTAGATCTGGGCCAGAGAGGAGATAGGAGGCTCGAATTTCTAGCCCCTCACGCTGGCCAAACCCCACCCTGTCGGGATAGCCCTCGTAGCGCTCAATTTTAGCCGATTTAGGGATGCTAAACAGTCGTCGCAGTGCGCGCTGATCGCGCTGATCCTGGGATTCCCAGGCGCATCCCCCCATGCTCAAAACCAGGAGGGTCAGAGTCACCCCTCTGCTGAAGAATCGATGCATACAATGGGTCCTCATCCAGTAGCCAGGATCAGTGGGCAATTGCCCTTCAGATCGTACCCGGTGTCAGGCGACAACTCGCTTTGGAAAATGTGAAGGAAGGATTAAAGCCGAAGCGGAGGGAGAGGTTGATGATTTAATGAAGGACTGAAACCTCACAGACGGAAATATCATGACCCAGGTTCTTGTGACAGGCGCAACGGGACGGACTGGCGCTCTTGTGGTTAAAAAGCTCCAAAATTGTGAACAGCCTGATGGAAACCGGAGCCTCACGGTCATAGGATTTGCCCGGAATCGAGAAAAAGTTCAGTCGATGTTTGGATCCACTGAGGGGTTTGTGTATGGTGACATTACGGATCCGGGGAGTCTTGCCCCTGCCATGGATCAGTGCGATGCCTTGATCATTGTGACCAGCGCGAAACCTCAGATCTCGCCGCCTACATCACCTGATACCCCGGCACTGTGTACCTTTGAACCTGGCGGCAGCCCCGAAGAAGTGGATTATCAAGGCCAGGTAAATCAAATCAACTGCGCCAAGGAAGCGGGTATTCAACAGATTATTCTGGTGGGGTCCATGGGGGGAACCAACGAGCAGCACCCACTCAATCGCTTTGGGAACATCTTGATTTGGAAACGCAAGGCGGAACAATACCTAATTGACTCAGGCCTTGACTACACCATTGTCCGAGCCGGTGGATTGATTGATGAGGCCGGGGGGGAGCGTGAATTAATTGTTGGCAAACATGACACTCTGCTGACAAACCCGCCCAAGGGGATCGCCACGACTATTCCTCGATCGGATGTGGCGGAAGTCGTGGTCCAAGCGCTCTTTCACCCTGAGGCCAGAAACAAGGCCTTCGATCTGATCGCGATGCCTCCTGGTCAAGCCTCCTATTCGCAGGATTTCCACGCGCTGTTTTCACAAACGATGCCCGGACTTTGAAAACTGACAGACATACCACCGGTGCGCCAAGCTCAGAGTTCTGAAATCCAGGCAGCCGCTAGCACAGTTTGCGTCGTTCTCGCTCCCGACCAGAATCCTATTTTGACCCAGGCAAAAAAATGCGCTGACCTTCCTGGCTGGTTGACGCTGCATCTGCTTGCTAGGGAGCCCCACTCGCCCCGGCCATTTCCCCTGATCCTGGAAGGGAGACAGCGGCCCTCGACCCACCCCCATCCTTTTCAGGGACTGAAACCCAAGAGAATTTAAGAATCTTTGAAGGTCTGTTTTGACTTAAGTCAAAGCATTCTGCCCGGGGGCTTAGATAGCCTGAAAAGCGTTGACCTCTCCTCCTTAACTTGGGAGGGGGATCCGCTGAATGTTATCGGCCAGTCTCCACGAGGGACCTCACAGACCTATTCACAAGAGTATTTCAAATCGTACGATGACGACTTCTGTTTTTGCCCCTGGCAAGTCCTCTGCCACGGCCTGGTATCGCCCGGTGATTTCTCCGGATCACGGCGTTTATGTGGTGCTATCAGTTTCATTTCTGATCGGAGCGGCGGCGGCCCAGGCCTGGACTGGGGCAACGACCCTGGCATTGGCCTGCGCCTTTTTGGGTTTTCAAGCAGAACATCCACTAGTGCTGCAAATTAAGCAGCGCAAGACTTGGAAGCCTCGGTTTTTAGCCTGGGGTGGAATCTATGGTGGACTGGCGGGTCTGAGCGCACTGGGGCTGTATGGTTGGCAGGGCTGGGGTTGGTCACCCCTGTTGGGGATCTATGGCGCAGCGGCGATCGCCCTGCTCTGTGATGCGCTGGCGGTCCTGCGCCGGGGGCAAAGGTCAATGATGAACGAGGTGATCACCTTTGCGGCGGTTTGTTTATCTGCTCCCCTGGCTTACGTGGCCACCACTGGAACCCTGACGCCAATGGTGGGGGGGCTCTGGGTACTCTGTAGTCTGTATTTCTCCAGCACGATTTTTACCCTCAAGCTGCGCAAGCCCCCCAAGGGAGTATCTCCAGAGGCTTGCCTGCAGTGGGCGATCGCCTATCACGCGATCGCGGCCCTGGCTATTGCCGTGCTCTGGAAAGCCGGCTTACTGCCCACGGCCTCCGCCCTGGCGTTTGCCCTCGCCTTGCTCAAGTTTGTGGGCATCGGGTGGCAACGGCCCCGATTTTGCCAGGCCC
Source organism: Lyngbya confervoides BDU141951 (assembly GCF_000817775.3). Classification (GTDB taxonomy): domain Bacteria; phylum Cyanobacteriota; class Cyanobacteriia; order Thermosynechococcales; family Thermosynechococcaceae; genus Lyngbya; species Lyngbya confervoides. The sequence continues at coordinate 16,435 of NZ_JTHE03000060.1, read as the reverse complement.
CGATCGGCGCAGTCGCCGCCTTAGAAACCACAACGGCGCTGATATTTAGCGTGATCACGATGGTGTCCCTATTGCCCGTTCACGGGTAGGGCGACGGGCCTTGTCTCAGCCCCACCGTCATTTTTTTTTCGTTTTGAGTATTGCAATCGAGAGCCTTAACCTATGGCCAATCCAACCCTGGGAATCGCGGCACAAGCCCGCTCCCGATTTAAAACCTTTAGTTTGCCACTGTGGCTCGTGCTGATTTGCATCGTCACCTTCAGCGTATTGCTGGGAGCGGGAGCCGCAATTTCTAAATTTGCACCGCCCCACCCGGCCACCGTCGAGACCCCGCAGCACGAGGTGATCTTCACGGCTACCGATCTCGAAAACGGTCAGGTGACTTACCTGGGGCGCGGGGGACAACACATCGGCAGCATTTGGGGCCACGGTAGCTACCTCGCCCCGGATTGGACGGCGGATGTCCTGCACCGTTGGGGCCTCGCCACCGCTGGTGTCCTGTATGCCAACAACCCCAGCTTTTCTCAGGCAGATCTCGCAGCCCTCAGTCCCACCGAACAGGCGGTTTTGAAAACCCAGGTAATGGAGCAGTTTAAGCCCAATCGCTACGATCCTGACGCGGGCACACTGAGGCTGACCCAAGCTCAGGCCCAGGGCCTCAAGCAGGTGTATAGCGATTATCAAACTCTGCTGGCCCACGGTTCGGCGATTCACTCCATTCCCGAGGGCTGGTTCAAGAGCGATCAGGACATTCACGATGTCACATCGTTCTTTGCCTGGACGGCCTGGGCCGCATCGGCCAATCGTCCCAATGCTCCCTTCTCCTATACGGCAAACTGGCCCCACGATGACTTAATCGGCAATGAAGCTCCGGGGCAGTTTCTGGTGTGGTCGATTGTATCGGTGATTGTATTGATTGCCGCGATCGCGGCCTTCCTGTTTGTCTATTTGACCCAGGAAGATGCGGAAGAGGTGCAAACGGTGCATGAGCGTCCGGCCCTGCGATGGGCAACGCCCAGCCAAAAGGCCAGCAGTCTCTTCTTTGGGGTGGCGATGGCGCTGTTTGGCGTGCAGATCCTCATGGGCATGGTGACCGCCCACTACGCCGTCGAGGGCGATGGCTTTTACGGCGTGCCCCTCCAGCAATATTTGCCCTATGCCGCCTCCCGCACCTGGCACCTGCAGCTGGCGGTGTTCTGGATTGCTACCTGCTGGCTGGCGGCGGGCCTCTACTTCGCCCCCCGCTTTGGCAAGCAAGAACCCAAAGGACAGGTGTGGGGCAATAGCGCCCTGCTGATTGCCCTCACCGTGGTTGTGGTGGGATCTCTGGCGGGATCTTGGGCCAGCGTGCAGGGCATTTTGACGGGCGACCACAGTTTTTTATGGGGGCACCAGGGCTATGAATATGTGGAACTGGGTCGCCTCTGGCAGATCCTGCTGATTGGCGGCATGGCGTTTTGGCTATGGCTAATGTTCCGCGCCCTGCGCCCTGCCCTTAAAAATGAGGGGAGCAAGACCGGACTCAATCACTTTTTCTTCTACAGTGCTATTACCATTCCCCTGTTCTACACCTCCGGGTTGATGTACACCAACCACACTCCCCTCAGCCTGGCCGAATACTGGCGCTGGTGGGTCGTTCATCTGTGGGTAGAAGGCTTTTTTGAAGTGTTTGCCACTGTGGCGATCGCCTATCTGTGCAGTGAACTGGGGTTCCTGAAAAAGTCCTCGGCTCTGAAGGCGACCTATCTGACCACCATTCTGTATTTGGGCAGCGGCGTGATTGGGACGCTCCATCACCTATACTTTGCCGGGACCCCCTCCTTTATTGCCGCCATGGGAGCCGTCGCCTCGGCGTTGGAAGTGGTGCCCTTGACCCTGATTGGCTTTGAGGTGGTGAAAACCCTGCGCATGTCTGAGCAGGCAGAAAGCTTCTATCGGTGGCCGCTGCGCTTCTTCCTAGCCACCTGCTTTTGGAACGTCGTGGGGGCAGGGGTGTTTGGCTTTTTGATCAATCCGCCCATTGTGCTCTACTACGCCCAGGGCCTCAATACCACGCCCATTCACGCCCACAGTGCGCTGTTTGGGGTCTATGGCTGTCTGGCGATCGCCCTGATGCTGTTTTCCCTGCGGGAAATCGTCCCCGATCGCGCCTGGAACGAAACGCTGCTGCGCGTCTCCTTCTGGAGCCTCAACGGCGGCTTAGTGATGATGATGGTCTTCGGCCTAATTCCCAACGGCTTCTATCAGCTCATGCAGTCCGTTAACCACGGCACCTGGTACGCTCGCAGCGCTGCAGTGATTGGATCGCCGTGGATGCAGTGGACTGTCTGGCTCCGTATCCCAGGTGACCTGGTGTTCACCCTCGGTGCCATGGGCATGGTGATCTTTACCGCTCGTGCGATATACGCCCTCTTCCACCAGCCTACGCGGCTGGCGCAGCCCCAGCCTGTAAAGCCCATCGTTGAAGCCCCGTAACCTCCTACAGTGATGAAGGGGCTAGGGCCGTTGAACCACCGTCTCTAGAACTCGGCGTTTGGCCGAATCAATGCCAAAAATCCTGACATAGTTGCCCTGGTGTTCCTGGAGACAAGCCGATAGCTGCGCCAGGGCCTCCCCGGCCTGTTCAACGGGAATGGTGTGACAGCTTTTCCAGGTTCCGGTGTGAAAGCGGCGAGGATCGACATATTCAATTCCAATGGGATAGCCCTGGGCCACCAAGGACTGCACCTGTCGAGCCAGGTCTGAATCTAGGGATGTCGCGATGCTTTGCGGGGCAGAGGCCCCCACTTCAGGGGAGGAGACACCGCTGGCCAGCCCTGGCAGGTCATCGCCCGGTTGGGAATCCACTGTCGCTGGAGGATCCTCAGTCCTGGAATGTGGGGAGGAAAAGAAGACGGGTGACTCTTGCCCCTGAAAACGGCTTTCATAGAGGGCTTGATTATATTCCCACACGAGGCGCATATTTTGCAGCCGCTGCTGTTCCTTCACCATCAGCTCACCCTGTTCAAGCAAGTGTCCCAGGCTGAAGTTGGGAGGACGAAAGGCAGGGGGATGCTTGGTATTCACCACCGCCGCTCCCACCTTTTCAACCCCCACTCGATGGATAAACTCTTCAATTTGCTCATCAAACAGGCGCGATCGCAACGCCCCATAAAAATCGACCGACTGATCTAAAAAGTGATCGACCAAGGTCACCACATCCTCGGAAGACAGGCCATCTTCGCTGAAAATACCGCCGACAATGCCAATTTTGTCCTCGCGGCTGGGCTCCCAGTAAAACTTTTCCATGCGCCCATCCCGCACCAGGGGAGCATACAGGGTGGCAAAGTCATTTCCCGTCACCACGATCGGCACTCGATGCAGCGGGGTTTCGTCGTAACTGCCAGGGAGCTGAACGTTGGTGGGGTTATCCGCAATATTCATCAGCGTGGCGTTCACCATCTGGGTATTGACCGTGTATTGGGTCCCCGAGTCCACTCGCCCAGCGCCAGCATCCAGGTCGTTGATCATCAGCACCGCCATCTTGCCCCGCACCCGAATCAACTCTGCCGCCTCTCGATAGCGCAGGCGCACTAGCCGCGAAGGATCGCCCGCATCAGGGCTTTCCAGCTCCCCAGCCGAAATATGCACCACCTCAAGGCCCATTTTCTGGTACACCAGCTCACACTGAAAGGTTTTTCCTTCCCCCTTGCGTCCGTGGATACCCAAAATGAGCGGTACCTTTACCTTGGGCAGGTCAATGAAGTTTTTGGTAATGTGAACCGACAGCTTCTGAAGAAAGCGGGGGGCAATGTAAAAGGTCATAGGGTAACTTGAGACAATTATGCCCAAGAGGCGGACATTGGGTATTGTATTACACAGCGTGATGTTCCCAGTTTAGGTAAAGGCCTAACCCAATGGGGGAAGATGACGCCCAGTCCCGTAGCGTGACAACGCAGCGTGGCCACCGCGCAGGAGTACCGACATGACCTCAACCCGCATCACTGTCGCCACGATGCAGGTGGGCTTACCCAAAACCCTGGGCCAGGATGACGCCCCTGACCCCATGGATCGCCTCTGGAGAACCGGCTTCTTCAAACGTCCTGTGGTGGATCCGATCTGGCTGGGAGCGACGAATCTAGAGGGAGATGGCCAGGCGGACTTGAAAAATCATGGTGGAGTCGATAAGGCTGTGCTGGCCTACAGTGCTCACCATTATGACTATTGGAAATCGCACCTCCACTGGCCGGAACTGCCCTACGGTGCCTTTGGCGAAAATTTCACCATTGTGGGACAAACGGAGTCCGAGGTCTGCGTGGGCGACACCTACGGCCTCGGCGAGGCCAAAGTTCAGGTGTCTCAACCCCGGAAGCCTTGCTGGAAGCTTTCTCGCCGCTGGCGCATTCCAGATTTAGCTCAGCAGGTTCTGGCCAACGGTCGATCAGGCTGGTACTTCCGCGTGCTTCAGGAAGGTCTAGTGGCACCAGGGCAGGCCATGCGGCTGATCCATCGCCCCTACCCAGAGTGGACCATCGCTCGGGCTCATCAGATCATGCACCATGATTTCCATGACAGAGCGGCGACCCTCGCCCTGGCTAACTGTCCGCTGCTGTCGGAGAACTGGCGAGAAAAGCTGATCCGACGGACCCAGTCCCCTTGAGGCTGGACGCCTGTGGTTCGCTGAGGCTGGAGTGCAGGGTGCACACCATATTCGCGTATGGCAAGAAGACCACCTGCCAGAAGACCGGCGATTTTCAATACTTTTTCTGTCCCCTAACTGGATAGGGGGTGTGCCATCATCACCGTGAGACCTCCGTCACTGGGTAGAATCACCCCTACTCTCGCTGCGGAGACGAGGGGGACCATAGCAAAGGGTGCCCCAAGGCCAAAATCTAAGTCTTTTAATGGTATGCGCGATAAATTGGTGATCAGCAGCCCAGTTTCCGGATTGGAAACATGCAGGCAAGGCATTCTCTTGACCCCATAGCGATCGCGGAATGTATGCAATGCCAACAGGTGTTGATCAATATCACCGGGCCGCTGCCCCAGAATACTGGATTGAATCTGCATCGCAAGATCCCTCAGGCTTAAAGTTCGCACGTGATCGAGCGGGAGTTGACAGCGGGTCCCCTTAATCGCATTGCCAAAATAGTTTGGGGGAATCACCTTGCGATAGATTCTCCGAAAATCCAGGGCACAGCTCAGGGATAACCGAGTCTCCGGCGCCTCTCCACCCTGCCAAATCTGTCCATACTGCTTCCAGAGGTGAGCGCAAAGCACCGCATTGTCAGAGGGTTGATCGGGAAGGCAGCGAGCTTTCAGATGATCCAACTGTTCCGCGGAAATCCGGTTCTCTTCCCATACAATTTCGTGGATACCTGGAAACTGACGTTCCTGATGCACCGAAAGCCCCGTTTGCTGCGTGAACTGCTGATCAAAGGCTGTCTCTTCCTGAGGAGCCTGATCATCAATGGAATCGGGAATCAGGCGCGCCCGGTCATGGCAGGGGAGGCGATAGGCTTCACCCCGACAGTCCCGTGCCCAAGCGGACATGAAGTAAAAGAAGCTATATCCGTCAACCAAGCAGTGGGCAATATTGGCAACGAGCAATGATCCATCCGGGTACTGATGGAGACAAAATTGGGCCAGGGGAGCGTGAACCTCGGCCTTGACCTCCTGGTAGAAGTTGGCCAGCCCCGAGGGCAGGGAGACCCTGGGAAGGCACTCTTCATGCTCAATCACCTCCAGGCGAATCGAGGCTCCAGGCTGTAAGTAGAAGCAGTTCTCCTCTAAGACAAGCTGCCCTTTGACGGGATAAAATTGCGCCAATGTTTGCTGCAAGGCATCACTGATCGCCTGGGCGGGTTGCGGCTGACGGAAGAAAAATGCAAACTGAATTGAGTAAGGACTAGGGCCGGTAAAGGGGTAGTCTGGGGGCGCCAGCGGAATTCGGAAGGGTTCAATCATCGTGAGCTCTTAATCAAATGGCGCTGGGGTCCAGAGGGGCGTTGCACCAGTCTAAAATCCGGTTCCAGGCCCACCAGCGATCGCTATCTTCCCAGAAAGCCTGACAAGATCTGTCGCTCTGGTAGCCCACATGTCCACCATGGGGCGTTAATCGCAGGTCAATGGCTGGATTTTGAGCACACACCTCCTGGATATCCGGCACTAAGGCCGGATCAAAGATCGGATCGTCCGCCGCATACAGAACCAACGTGGGCTTTTGGATCTGGGGCAGCAGGTAAAGCGGACTGGTGGCGTGGTAATACTCTTCAACCGAAGAAAATCCGAGCCGCCCAATCACCAGTTCCCGATCAAACCCATGGATACTATCGACCCTTGCGATCGCCTCCGGGTCAATATCCTCCGGGTGATAGCGATGGATTTGCCAGGCCAGCTGGCAGAGGGATTGGGCAATTTTTTTCTCTATGAAACGTCCGATGCCATCTGCCGCCAGGTAGGAAAAGGAACGATTGGACTCTAGGTTCGGGCATATCACAGCGCCGCCCGCGATTTCGGAACTCTCTAACCCAAGGTCTGGAGCCCAGCTCGCAAGGCTTTGGGCGGCTTTGATGCCCCATAACGCCAATTGCCCGCCGAGGGAATATCCCGTAAACCACATCGGGGCTGGGCAACCTAGCCGCTTTGCCTGTGCCGCAATGTGAACAAAGTCGTCCCCCTCATAGAGGCCATCAGAGGTCAGGGTAGGCGAAAGCTCCGCCGTCTTCCCATGAGCGCGCCAATCAAATAGGATCACGGCAAAGCCCTGGGCGAAGGCTTTGCGCCCCAGCACTCTCAGATACCATTGGTTTTCCAGAGCGCCGGTAATGCCGTAGGTCGCGATGATGGTGCCACGAGGAGACTCCGGAATGGCCATCCAGCCAAAGAGGGGAACCTCGTTCGCCCCTCGAAAGATCTGCTCTTGGTAGGGCGGTTCAGAGTCCCGAACCGTCGATTCCCAATTCCAGGAGGCACTCCAAGCCATATGAACGGTCATGGCCAGACCATTTCTCAGCAACGGAGGAGGGGAGTACATGAATGAACACTGGGGTTGAGGTGAGGCTGCTTTCCAGTATAAACGCCTGAATTTACAATTCTTCAAACATAAGCGTTCTTCGGCAAGTGCAATACCCACGGCTGCAGGGTACCGTTGAACCGTTCAATCCGATGTTCGACGGATAAATATCCTGACAAGTTTGGGACTCCCCTACTTCTGGGGTGCAGTGCCTGTTCTATGCCTCTTGAGGGGGAAGCAGGATTTCAATCCCGTACTGGGGGGCGATCGCCAGAACCTTTTCTAGATCTGCGGGGGGAAGGACAGCTCCAGGGGTCACAGCACCTTGAACCGATCTTCCCACCTCTGCCATAAAGTTTTCGAATCCGGCCGGGGTGACCCAGATCAACAGTGTAGCGGGGATCTCGGTTTTGTTCACAAAGCTATGACGCTGTCCCTTAGGAGAATGCAGGAAAGTTCCCGCTGGAGCAATCAAGGTGGCCTCGTCCAACTGAAATTCGATTTCTCCAGCCTGGATATAAAAGGCTTCGTCCTCTCGCTGATGACGATGCAAGGGTGCCCCGCCCCCAGGGGAGACCACAACTTCACAGAGGGCGTAGGCCTGTCCCGTTTCTGCGCCAATGGCTTTAAAGATATAGAGGTCTGGGCCAAAGTAGTAGGACCGCCCTTGACCGGGATTCACGAACAGGCCTTGCTGAGGTACAGTCATGGCTACACTAACTCCGCAGGAAACGGGATAGGTAGCATCTTACAACTTCCAGGCATGAATCCAAGCGTCCTCTAGCTCGCGTCCGCTTCAACCCAGCCAATTGGCCTTCCCTGTTCCCAGCTTTCCCTGTGCTCTATATCCCGGTGTTTTGGTGGATCAGATTAATCTGCCCCCCCTCCACAAGATAGGAAGATCCGTTCAAGTTGCCATCTTTGAGACTGTGGGCCTGGACATCTGCCAGGAAATAGCTCCCCGCAACGGTGCCATAGAGGGAGGAGACATCGATAATCCCCGAGGATTCCCAGTTGCCAATATCCAGGGGAACCGGATCGGTTTGACCATAATCTATGGGCACTGCGGATCGATCGATTTGAGCCCAGCGTTCGGTTACAGCCTGCCCCGTCAAAGGCTCAAAGTGGTTGGGATCTAATTTCCAAATGGAGGCTTCCTGAGTTCCAAAGGGAGCGCTGCGGTCTTCCTGGATATAGATCAAGCCATCGGCACTCCAGGCCAGGTTGTCCGGGCTGCGAATCCCGTCAGTGGGATCTCCAAGGCGATCGCCATCATAAATGACCTTGAGCGTGGTGGCCCCTGTGGTCGCTAGTTTACCGTTGGCCGCGAAGGCACTACTAAAATCGAGCGTATAAACGCCCCCATATAAATCATCTCCACTGCCGCCGGTGGTATTAAAGACCACCTGCTGACCATTCAGGGGATTAATAGCCCCGTCCTCTAGGCGGATGAGCTCTAGGGCTCCATGATCAAAGGCTCGTTGGCGTAGATCGACTGCTGATAATGCAGCCACCTCGGTCCCAGAACCTAGCGCCACCCAACTCCCGGCAATGGGCGTAGAGAGATCCAGGGCATTCAGGTCAGCGGTGTCAGGTTTGGGTTCACCATAGCTTAGGTCTAAAGTCTCGGGAGGCTTCCAGGCATAGAGCGTTCCCTGATCGGCAGCGAGACCATTGCGCTCTAGGAAACCTCCAGCCGTTTTTTCGCCCACCCATAAATAAAGAGGAGCTGTGGAATCATCCAAAAGCAGAGCCGCCACAGTGTTGACATTGCCGGTGTCAATAAGGGTAATATTTTCGAACCCAGCGCGGCCGAATCCTGCCACCTCGTAAAGATCATCGGTGGCAACATCTAGAGCATAGACAGCCCCTCCAGGGCCCTGGTCGGTTTCCTCGCCGGTGAGATAGATGCGGTCGGCAAATCCACGACCGGATCCAAAGCTGTGGGCTTCCACCAGGACAGCGGAGCAAAAGCGATCAAACCCATTTGTATCGCGGCTGATGACTTTATCGTAGGCCAATCCACCCCTGAGAATCCGAGACTGGTAGCCGTTAGCGGCGTTGTCATCTTCATCAATATCGACAATGAACTTGGATATTCGCGCTCCAGTCACAGGGCCATCAAACCCCTCGACGCTGTACTCATAGCCCAGAGCGGCCCTGAGTTCACTATTGACCAGCAGGGTGTAGGTACCCTCTTCATTGCGGAATGCCCCCATTCCATCTAAGATTCCGGGGGCAGTATAAACACTGCTGCCAGGCGTGAGCCCGTTGGTAAATTCCCCGGTCGTGAGGAGACTACTGAGGGTCAGTGAGGACCCGCCCTCGACATCCTTCAGCATGGTTTGGCTAAAGGTGCCGGCACCGGCCACGGGATCTGAGGCAATTAAAGCTTCCAGATCTATAAAATTCAGGGTGTTAGAGACTTCATTCGAGACCACCAGGGTGGATCGGCCCGTGGAACTCTCCTTAGCATCAATGACCAGCAAGCCCTCCGGAGAAAGACTGCCATCGAGGATAGTACTGGTCACCAGATGAGTCGCGGCGGGATCGGTGACATCAAAGACCGCCAGCATTGAGCGGGTGGTGCGCTCCATGCCAACAATTGCGTAGGATCGGCGTCCCACCTGAGCCACAACCACCCCTTCCGGTTCTACGCCCTTATCGTCACTGCGACCATCGTCATAAACTCCCGCTGCAATTGCGAGGGTTTGGAGGGTATTACCGCTGTCCCAGAGCGGCGATCCGCTCTGGGCATCAAAGATGGTAATGCTGCGACTGCCAAAGGCGGTATAGGGAGGAGTGCTATCCTCTGCCAGGGTCTTCAAGCGATCACGACGTTCTTCATCGGTATAATCACCGTACTCTCGTCCGTCTCCCTCATTGGCGGTAATGAAATATTCCTTCCCTTTCACGCGATAGGCCGCGATGCCATCGGGCATTCGTAGTCCTGCGTAGGGCTGGCCCAGCTTGGGTTTTATGCCATTATCTCTGTCGGTGAGATCCAGCAGCTGTTGACTGAAATCCACGCTGCCCAGGGCAAACACCTGCTGAATCCTTTTGGTGGCAAGGTTCACCTTGGCCACTCCATTATTTTCCTGCAGCGTCACATAGGCATATTGGCCTCGGATGGATACGTATTCCGGTTCAATATCCTCGGCCGGACTGGTCCCTGCCGGACCAGAGATGCGAAGGCCCTCAGGCAGGGTCACCCCCTCAAAAGACAGTTCAGTATAGGAAAATCGTTCCCGGCCCGTGCGCCCTTTGATATCAATAATGCCAATGCTGCCGATCGGATCCAGCGAGTAATCGCGGTTGGGTTCTCCTTCGTTCGCCACGACCAGTTGAGTCCCCTTCTCGTTAAAAGCAATGCCATCGGGCAGATAGCCAACCTCAACCTCTTGAATCAACTTGAGGGTGCCATTTTTGCTGAGGCGGTAGAAGCGGACTCGGCCTTTAGCAGGGCTATCCCTGTAGTCCTCGGGAGACAGAGCAACTGCAACCCAATGGTCAAAGGCGGCCACAGATTGACTGGTATATCCTTCCAGAGAAACCCGCGCTTTCAATATGGCGTTCGCGGGATTGGTTGCATCCACCACCTGAAGTGTATTCCCCCCTCCCGAGGACAGCAGAAATAGCTTTCCGGAGACCTTCACAGAAGCAGAAATCTCAGACTGAAATTGTTCCCCCGATGTCCCCTCAGGCGTCAAGTTCAGGCTTCCCAGTAAGGGATCTGCCGGGAGTACATCGGGGCGATCGCGATGTCGCTTACGGCGCTGAGGGGACCGGGAGATTGCAGCCTGAACCTTCCTGGAAAGGGGAAAAAGAGAGTCATCATCCAAGATTGCCGGAAAAAGCCGATCCTCAAGCTCTGTTTTTGTCCCCATCAAGGCAGAGCCACCCGGTTCAAGCGCTATAAGAGGTTTCGCAAGCGGGTGACCCACTCTTTGATGACCCACTGTTTGGGGGGTTCGGCTGTCAGATTTCATGGGAGGACGATTCCGCTATTTTTCGTGCAAAAAGAACTGAAGGTCATGATCCGCCCAAACCGTTCAATTGTCGATTAAGATTCGGTAAAACATTCCTGGTGCTAATTTAGGATGTATTTTAGGCGTGACAATCCCGAAGCTCGTGCTTTATTTGAAGGTCTCCCGATCTAGCGGATTTATCTATATAAAGATTGGGGAGAGTCAGTCCTCGCAATCCAGTCTCGTTTCCGACAGGCAGAGGGTAACACGCTCACAAGTTCCTGACCGGAAGGATTTCTGCCATTGCCTATCCCTTTCTCTCCCCCATACAGATGCCCGGTTCAACTCTAGACCAGGGAAAAGGTGCGGGTAATCGTATCAAGAAGCTCGCCTCTGAGACGATTGCGAGAAAAGAGGTCAAAGGTGATTTCATTTTCACCGAAGGGAAGACCAGCACCCACCCTAAAGTTGCCAGAGCGATCGCCAAATAAAGCATAGGGCTCTACATTCTCAATGCGAGTAAACTGGCCGTCGTTCAGGCTCAAGAAAACACTTTCTACTTGACCAAAGAACGTACTGCCTGAGTCTACCGAAGCCGCAATGGTGAGATTCTGGCCTGGATCCACATCAATGACATCTCCCTCTTTGAGGGTTTGAATCAAGGTATCGGAGTCGGCATCGAAGAGTCCTACCGTGATGTCGGGCGCCAAGTTATCAACGACGGTAAAGGTCCGGCTCACGGTTTCCAGTAAGTCGCCACGCAATCCTTTCCGGCTAAAGAGATCCAACTCAACGGTGTTGGGACCGGTCGTTAGAAAGTTAGTGCGACCTCTCAGGTTGCCGCGGGCATCCCCAAACAGGGCATAGGGTTCTGTATTTTCTCGCTGAATGAGCTGACCCTGATTGAGATCAAGACGCACACTGCCCACCTGGCCAAAGAAGGGGCTATCCACTGGAATAAAGGCGGCAATCGTCACATCCCGGCCCGCGATCGCGCTCTTGTTGATTATGGTTCCCTCGGTGAGCAGAGTGATTAACGTGTCGGTTTTAGCATCAAAAAGCCCAATGTCAAGCACGGAAATGACCTCATCCGGTAAGACGGCATCGTCCCGGAAGTTGAGGTTTTGGATGCGATCGTCCAGATTTCGGCCAGTATCCAGGTCATCAAAGGGCGTGGTTCGGAAGTTGTCGAACAGATACTCGGCCAGGGCATCCTGTTCAGTGCCGTTGTTGGCAAAGGTCGCATCGCCAGTCGGGGTTCCTGCATCGACCAGAGAAACCAGGTTGACCCGAGCAACGACGGCTGGGTCACCAACTTCTCCAACGTTGGGGTCGGTGTTGAGGTTGGGGAACGGATAGCCGTCACCACCACCAAGGTAGTTACCGTTCTCATCAAAGCGAGGTGCCGCCAGAAAGTCGAGGGTAACAATACGGAACTCTTCCGTCGCATCCCCGACAATTTCACCGTTGCGCACCAGTTCAGCGATGAGGGTGTCGTTCTCATCGAAGAGGCCAGCGTTGAGGATGCGATCGCCTACTGCAAAGTCGGGGTCGTAGGAGAACTTCACCCCAGCAATTTGAGGGAAGGCGCCAGCCCCAATATTGCCAACCCCATGCTCTAGCAGGGCGATGAGTTCGGTTTTGGTCAGGGTTAACAGGCTCAATCCGTTGTTGAAAGCCAGCACCGTTTGAATGTCGTTCTGGCTGATCCCCCCCTCAGGCTTGATGACGTTACCCTGGCTATCGACCACTGCTTCGTTAGGCAGGCGGACAAATTCAGTGCCCCCTGCGGGAACGACTGTGCGACCGATGGACGCTCGAATGCCCCCACCGTTCTTAATCGAAACCACAACCGTGGGGTCAAGGGCCTGAGCTTCTTGCAGGTTAGCGTCAGCGGTCAGGTTGCCCAGGTTGGTTTCCTGAGTCCGAACGCCATCCGGATTAGTGGGGTCAGTTGTCCCGGTGCGGTTACCGTTGAGGAAGACGTTGGAAATCCCGAAGACATTGGATTCCGCAGACAGAATTTGAGCTTCGATTGCATCCACAATCTGCTGAATTTCGGGGTCAACCAGACCTTCCGCATTCAGGTCAGCAACCCCCTGATCGTCCGTAGCGTAAGCGCCGGAAACGTTCGGATCATAGCTATCAGGGATAATGTTGCCCTCGCTATCAAAGTCGAGCACCAGACGACCGACATACTTGTAGCTGCCGTCAGTGTTGACCAGCGCGGTCTGGGTGCCGCCACCGTTGGTAATGAACTCGGGGTACTGGCCCTGGTTGCTATCACCCGCGCGCACCCGGTCATTCTCATCAAACAGGCGAGTGTTAGAACCACCACCCACGATGATATCTACATTCACCAGACGAGCCGCTAATTCCCGCTCGATATCGAGCTGCTGCATGTGGGCCAGCAAGACGATCTTATTCAGACCTTTTTCTGCGAGGGCGTCCACTTCGAGCTGAATCTCAGCCGCCAGGGCATCCAGCTGCTCAGGAGTGGGGTTCGTGGCGAACGGTGTAGGTGTGATGCCAACCGTACCGGGGCTGGAGATACTTGCCAGGGTGGGCGTTGTTGCCCCAACCACACCAATATCCTCGCCGTTCACATCAATAATTACGGAGGAGGTCACGGTTCCGGCCTGCGGGGCCTGACCACCGGAGACTTCCAAGGGCGCCAGGTTGTCGTTGGGAGCAAAGTTGAGGTTGGTGGACAGGTAGGGGAAGTTTGCCCCGGCGAAGTCTGCGTCCAGAATGGTACCGGGGGCAGAGCCGCTAATTAGACCAGCCAGCACCCCAGTCCCGAAGTCAAACTCGTGATTGCCCAGGGCGATCGCCTGAATCCCCAGTTCGTTTTGAATCTGGATATCGGCAATCCCGGCAGAGCCAAACACGGGGGCCGAAGCATTGAAGAACAGACCAGGGATAAACGCATCACCGGAGGACAGGGTCAAGGTGTTGTCTGCAAGACCATCGTTGCCCAGGTCTTGTCCTCTGAGGGCGTTGAGCACTGCCGAGAGGCGGGGAGCATCCTGGATGGCAGCCACAGCGGCTTCCTGATCAGCAATGTGTAGTAACTCCAGGGTGAAGGTTGAGGATGGTGGGGAGGCAACCGTAAAACGAGCAACGAGCGGATCATGATCGGAGGCTCGCGTATTGGTATCCACAAATTCAGAATTGACATGAACAATGTCAAACTCAGCCCCAGCACTGAGGCTATTGCTCACCAAAATATGGTCAAGAGACTGGGAGTTACCCTGGAAATTAAAGGTATATCGCTCGTTTTCAGGCAGGGTATGGGTCAGGTTGGTCAGGCCCGCACTCTCTAGACCCGTCACTGGAGACACGAACTCAAATTCATTCAGGTCACCTAGGACAACCACATTCGCATGGGGGGCAGTCGTCAACAGACCAGAGACAAAGCTTTGAATTTCAGCAGACTGGGCTTGACGCTCATTGAGGCTGCCGTTGACGGTAAGGTCTTCTTGACGAACCTCAAAAGGTTGCTGCACACCAAAAATGGGAGCACTCCCCCCCTTTGAGGAGAAGTGGTTGTTAAGGATAGTGACGGTTTCACCGTTGAAGGTAAAGTCGGCGACCAGAGGCAAACGAGCATCAGCAAAAGCTCCGCCAGCAGTCTGGCTCCCAATGGTTTGCACGGAACCAGGCACCAGGTTGACACGGCCGGGGTTATACAAGAAGGCCGTGCGGATGTTGGCACCGGGTTGACCGCCACTCGCGTTGTTCGTGATGAAGGGATTATCGATAAATTCGTATTGGGGGCCACCGGCGGCAGCGATCACCTCAACCAGCGTCTGTAACGTCACATCCGCAGCCGTGATGCCGTTATCTGTTCCACCACTGTTGTCCTGAATTTCTTGCAACCCAATGATGTCAGGGATACCCAAGTTGCTGATAATGTGCTGAGCGATCGCCTCAAAGCGCCCGTTCGCGATATCAGCATCCGCCTGAGTTTCACTGGGGTCGTCGTTGGGGTCGAGGTTGAGAACGTTATAGCTAGCAACCGTCAGTTGATTAGCGCTTCCTAGCAGGTTAGTAGACTCAGCCTGCAACCCAACAGACTGGACATTGGCGCGAAAGTCTAGGGTGGGAATAATCTGGAAGTTGCCAAAGTCGTAGCCAATAACCCCTGTCACATCTCCCAGGATGTCCCCCGTGTTAACTCCGGGCACCTCAAAACCAGACACCTCAGGGTCTGTGTCGATTTGAATTCTCTCAGGATTAAAGTCATCCGGTGCAATGTTTAGGGTCCCGCGATCGCTAATTCCGGTGGCAAACGCCCCTTGATTGGCTACCGCAAAGATTTCGCCAAATCTATTTGTGCTAGAAACCGCAACCAAATCCTCAGCAGTCACAAGCATCGCTTCCAGAGATTCAAAGTAGTCGATGCCATCGGTTTCAGGATCGAAGCTGGCAAAGGCATCATCATCAATGTTTGCATTGGGAACGATACGACCCCCTGATCCAATAATTGTGGTTGCCGGAAGAGAGTGACCTGATGACAACACCGTAACCGTTGGATTTCCGCTAATTTGTGTGGTGGAAAGGTTACCTGTTGCTTGCCCACCTGGAAAGAACTCAGAAACGAGCCCTGTGACCTCTAACGCATCCCCAATCCCTACGCCAGGAGTGCTACCTGTAAAGACAAAAATGGCATCAGAGGTGGCAATGTTGCTGTCGCCTGTAGCATCTTGTAAATAGAAACCGTTGTGATCAACCGCTGTCACGATACCTGTCGTAGTTACGGACTGGCCAACCCATGGGGATGTATGACCTGCTCCCTGAATCTCGTAAATGGGAGTTAGATTACCACCATTTCCACCACCATTATCAGAATTTGCGGCGGTGGGAGTATTGTCAGGACCCAGGTTGAAATCACTAATCACCCAATCTGCAGCCGTATCTGTATCAACACCGTCTACCCGACGACGCCCCCCCGCAGGCAGGAAGGTGCCATCGGGGCCAATCACTGGAGCATTAAAGAAGACTGTGTCCTCTACACCGCCATCCGTGACGCCCAAGGCATCGAAGACCACTTCATCGCCAGTAACCCAGGTATCCGTAATACTGCGAGTTTCTGCCAGAGCAATGGTGTAACTGCTGTTCTCGATGGAATTGGGGGGAATGATCAGATTAGGTGTTACACCATAGGCGCCAACCACGGTATCTGTGCCAATCAGGAAAAAGCCGTTTGCGCCGATCTTTGCATTAGGTCCTAAATCCAACCGGAAATCGATCGCCCCAAGGCTACTCCCGGCATCGCTTTCAATCACAATGATGCTGAGACCACCCAGGGATTCGCCTGGTGTGCCAAACAATTCAATGTACTCAATATCAGTGCCTGTTGTGCTGCCTAGCACTTCATTGATCACAGCTTTAGAGAGTGTTTGTAAATAAATGTTGAGATGAATTGCTTTCGACTCAAGATGTGTATTTTTGGGAAAGTAGAGTTTTT